>CAMKOM010000007.1 GCA_946414435.1 uncultured Bacteroidota bacterium | reverse complement strand
CTGGATAGAGCAACAGCCTTCTAAGCTGTGGGTCCTGGGTTCGAATCCCAGCCGAATCACTTTAAATAATCTAGACAGAGAATAGCTTTTCCACTCTATATATTTGTAAATTAACCACAAATAAAATACCCGTCACAAAAATTGCAACGGGTAAAATTCATTATAGTCCGCTCATCTATAGCTATTATGCATCTATTTTTTCTTGTCCTTCCGAGCATACTCATCTTCGAGCACTTTCTCAAGAGTCTCAACATCAATGCGTTTTGCAATGATTTTCTTGCCTCGGTCGAGCAAATAGATTGACGGTGTGCTGCGGATGTCATAGAACAGACGGAAACCCGATTGGTTGTATGGGTCCCAAGCGTTTATCCAGTTTTCAAGTCCTTGACTCTCAATAAACTTGCCCCATTCTTCCTTGTCGGTTTGGGTGTAAATGCCCATCACCTCAACGCCGCGCTCCCAGAACTTGTCGGCCAGAGCCTTCATTTTGGGCGTGGCCTTCTTGCAGTGGCCGCACGACGGCTCAAAGAAGAACAGCACCGTGTATTCGGCATTAACTCCCGAAATTGTTACCGGTTGGTCATCGTAAGTGTAAAGCCTTAACTCAACAGCCTGATTCCCAACTTGATTGTAACGCAGTTCCTCAACACGTTCGCGAAGTTTCTCGAGCCAAGTCGAATCGGCCCAAGTGGCGCGGCCGTTCAGGTAATAGTTATCGCCAAAGAAGACGAGCACCTTGTCCATTCCCATTATGTCGCTGTTGTTGTACTTGTTGAAGATT
Organism: uncultured Bacteroidota bacterium; assembly: GCA_946414435.1. Taxonomy (GTDB): domain Bacteria; phylum Bacteroidota; class Bacteroidia; order Bacteroidales; family SZUA-534; genus RUG13583. The sequence goes on along the minus strand of CAMKOM010000007.1, from coordinate 128,969 downwards.
GTTTGCAGCATGAAACGGAACACCTCGTCGCAGCCTTCAGCCTTGTCGAGCAGCATTTTGCTCTCTTTGATAATGGTGTCGGGCGCCTGAAGAATCATCTTCTCGAAATAACGGTCGATTTTGGGTTGGAAAAATTGCGTGCGCAACATTCTTGCATCCTGAAAATCAACATTATCGAAGAAATGCTTCTTGTAGAATTTGTATTGGAAGGCCGAGTCGAGCACATTGCCATCGGCATCGCGCGGAAAGTCGGGGATGTCAATGTCCTTGTTGATTCGCAAAACGGCGGCCAGAAGCGAGTTGTGATGGTTGGTTTCAATGTCATCCCAACGTGCATTAACTTCCTCATCAAGAAGCGTCAAGCTATTATTTATCTCCTTTATTTCATCGGCTTTGGCCTTAGCCATACGATTGCGTAACGTTGCACGCTTTTCATATTGTTTGGCCATAAATTGTTGGTAGTCAACATATAGACTGACATCAGTACTACCTTCCGATTTTAGGTATTTGTATAAATCTGCCTGAACGCCAGTAAATTTTGTCGATACACTGAAATCCTGTTCCTTATCAATCATTAAGTCAAAAGGAATGTTGCCTGGCACCATTATGAAGTAAATTCCTCCTTCGAGCGATTTTGAGCCTTTAAAGGTTCCGTTAGCCTTTTTGTCAAGTTTCAACGTGTCTTTTGCGTATTGTTTGTCGCCGAAATAGTAGCAAAGATAGATAGTGCTATCGGCCAAGCCGTCAATATGCACCTTAATGTTGTAGCCGCCATCGGCTTTAGCAAAACCGCAGACCAAAACCGCCAGAATCGTCAACAAACAATGTTTAATCGTTCTCATACTTAACTTGACAATTGATTCCCAAAATTATTAAAAATAGTCATAAAAATAACCGCCGTTAAAATAGCGGCGGTTATTAGATTAAATTCAAAATCAAGCTTTTATTTGTTTTTATCCTTCCTTGCATACTCGTCTTCAAGCACCTTTTCAAGTGTCTCAACATCAATGCGTTTGGCAATAATTTTCTTACCATGGTCGAGAAGGTAGATTGATGGTGTGCTGCGGATATCGTAGAACAGGCGGAAACCCGACTGATTGTATGGGTCCCAAGCGTTTATCCAGTTATCAAGTCCCTGACTTTCAATAAAATCACCCCACTCTTTCTTATCAGTTTGGGTGTAAATGCCCATCACCTCAACGCCGCGCTCCCAGAACTTGTCGGCCAGAGCCTTCATTTTGGGCGTGGCCTTCTTGCAGTGGCCGCACGACGGCTCAAAGAAGAACAGCACCGTGTATTCGGCATTAACTCCCGAAATTGTTACCGGTTGGTCATCGTAAGTGTAAAGCCTTAACTCAACAGCCTGATTCCCAACTTGATTGTAACGCAGTTCCTCAACACGTTCGCGAAGTTTCTCGAGCCAAGTCGAATCGGCCCAAGTGGCGCGGCCGTTCAGGTAATAGTTATCGCCAAAGAAGACGAGCACCTTGTCCATTCCCATTATGTCGCTGTTGTTGTACTTGTTGAAGATTGTTTGCAGCATGAAACGGAACACCTCGTCGCAGCCTTCAGCCTTGTCGAGCAGCATTTTGCTCTCTTTGATAATGGTGTCGGGCGCCTGAAGAATCATCTTCTCGAAATAACGGTCGATTTTGGGTTGGAAAAATTGCGTGCGCAACATTCTTGCATCCTGAAAATCAACATTATCGAAGAAATGCTTCTTGTAGAATTTGTATTGGAAGGCCGAGTCGAGCACATTGCCATCGGCATCGCGCGGAAAATCAGGAATGTCGATGTCCTTGTTGATTCGCAGAACGGCGGCCAGAAGCGAGTTGTGATGGTTATCCTCAATATCGGCCCAGCGAGCTTTAACCTCATCATACAGAAGCGCCAGACTGTCGGTAATCACCTTTTTCTCATCAGCTTTGGCTTTGGGTGAGCGTTTGCGCAACTCCGTAGCCTTGCCGTTTTGCCTAACCATAAACTGCTGATAGTCAACATACATCTTCACTTCATCGCTGCCTTCCGATTTCAGATATTTGGTCAGGTCGGCAGGGTCGCCGGTGAATTTTGTTGAGACGCTGAAATTCTGCTCATTATCAATCATCAGCTCGAAGATGGTGTTACCAGGCACAAGCACGAAATAGATTCCGCCCTCGAGCTTTTTGTCGCCCGTAAACGCGCCGTTGGCCTTCTTGTCGAGTTTTAGTGTGTCCTTAACATATTGCTTGTCGCCAAAATAGTAGCCAAGATAGACAGTGCTGTCGGCCAGGCCGTCTATGTGCACCTTGATGTTATAGCCACCATCGGCATTGGCAAAATTGCAGCCCAAAACCGCAAAAAAAGCCAGCAAACAATACTTAATTGACTTCATATTTTTCAGTTGACAATGAGCAATCTCCTATAAACTTCTAAAAATTTAGAAATTATACATTATACCAACGCCGGCAATCTCTTTAAATTGTACGCGTTTACTCATTTTGATGCCTTCAGTTCCGTCGGGCAGAGTGGTTTTAACAGGCACATCAATGTCGTCATCGTAAATCAAGTGAGTTGAAACACTGACGGTTATGTACTTGTTCACTTTCATTGCAATCTGTGTTTCCCAGCTTACATCGATGTTCTGCGGTTTATGCAGATAGTTCGAGAAGAAGTCAGCTTTCGATGTGATTGACAAGTTTTTAAGTGCCTCAGCCTCAAAATCGCTCTTGTTGAACAACAAACGCACATAACCGCCAAACTCACCGCGGGCTTTTTTGCCGTGTTTGCTGATGGTTGAAGTACTGATTACTGTTCCGTCAGGCAAAGTTTCAACAGCATACTCAGCCGCATCAACTCCAAAAGCACCGGCATCGGCAAGGTCTTGGTCGTTGACAATTGTGTACTTCATTGTGAGCGGTGCCACAAATGCGCTGAAATAGCTGTTCGGCTTGTAATCGATACCAAGCGCGCCAATAACATATGCTGGTGCCAAGAATGCAGAAATCTTCTGCTTGGTGGTGTCATCGATATAGTTGTAACCATTGGTCATCTGCGACTTGAAACTTGCCAAAGCTGCGTAGTACAACGATTTATAAGCCTGATAGCCATATTTCGACGAGAAATCAATGCGGTCGTCAGTCTTGCGGAAATCCTCGTTATCGCCCTGTTTCATAAGACCATAACCAAGGTCGAGAGTGTTGTCCCACGAATTTTTGCCCTTTTTGAAATTGGCGTGCGCATTGAACGCACCATTAATTGATATTGAATTCTCTCCTCCGGCGACCCAATTAGAAAGCGATGTCTGGGTCGCATTGAGTGATGCCACACCGCCAACTTTCCACCCCTGAGTGGTATCGGCGTTATTCGAACGCAATGCAGATTCTGCATCTGTGACCTGTCCCGAAACAAACTGCGCGCACCCTACAAGTGCGGCAACAGCAATAAATTTTACTTTCATTTTGTTAAAATTTTAGATTTCCAAAAATACACAAATAAGCGAAAGTCTGATAGCATAATAATCGAGATGTTGAAGAGAAAAAGTCTGCTTCGATGTAACTTTTTTTTGATTATTACACAAAAACTGTAATTTTACGCCAACACCAATTTACTTTTATGCAGTAGCAATAAAATGAATGCTTCCAAACAATTACTTGCCTACGACGGCGAGATAACATTCGATAAGATTGAAGAGATTCTGACACTTTTCACACAAAAAATGCCAGAAACCGATAATCCTGTGTGTAAAATCAGATTGTTCTCGATTATGGTTGAAGGACTCGAAAATGCATATCGGCATAATTTCGACTCACCCGAACATAACCCACAAATAAAAGTGTTGCTAACACAAAATGGCGGCAATTTTATACTAAGAATAGGGAATCGTGTAGATAACAACGATTTGAAAAAACTCACCGACCACATAGACGAGCTAAACCAACTGTCACAAACCGAAGTGAAAAAACTATACAACAAAACTATTCATCAAGGTCACATTACAGAAAAAGGTGGCGCAGGATTAGGGCTTTTGAAAATCCTGCGAAGTTCGAAAGAACCGTTAAAGTACGCCGTTTCTGACATCGACAGTAAAAGTTCATTTTTCGACTTATCAATAAGCATTACCGACACTTCAAAATAATAGTAATATGAAAGTCATCAAAATAAAAGAGACAAATAGTTCTCCGTCAGTTGTTTTCGATTTTGACAACAACATTTTTGAGATTAACGGCTGCTCTCGCCCAGAAGACGTTGTTGCCTTTTACGAGCAATTGATTGACTGGTTGGCCGACATCAAAAGCAATATTACCAACGAGTTAAAAGAAAGAACCGCAAAAAATCCGATGATTTTCAAATTACGTTTCGACTATTTTAACTCTTCTTCCGCGAAGTACATTCTCGATATGGTAATCCTCATCGACGCCTTGTTCAAGAACGGACTGAACGTGCGGATTGAGTGGCAATACAAAAAAGAAGACGAAGATATGCTTGAAACGGGGCAGGAATTCACCGACCTAATCAAGTGCCCCATCGACTTCATAGCCATTTAACTCAACAAATGGCTGTTATTAAATCATTTAACGGGCTAACGCCACACATTGGCGCTAACTGCTTTATTGCCGAAAACGCCACAATAATCGGCGATGTTACGATTGGCGACAACTGCAGCATCTGGTACGGCAGCGTACTGCGCGGCGATGCGGGCGCCATCACCATCGGCAACAACACCAACGTACAGGACGGCGTGGTGCTTCACAGCTCCGAAGGCGTTTCAACCACCATCATCGGCAATAATGTAACCATCGGGCACAACGCCATTGTGCACGGCGCCATCATAAAAGACAACGTGCTTATCGGGATGGGCTCTACGGTTCTGGACAACGCAGTGGTCGAGTCGGGCTGTATTGTGGCCGCCAATGCTCTTGTTCTGAGTGGCCGCACTCTTGAATCGGGATTCATCTACGCAGGTGTTCCGGCCACTAAAGTCAAAGAGCTGAAAAACAGCGAAATGATTGAGCAATCGGCACGAAACTACATCTTGTTGAAAGACCAATATTGAGATAGTTAGGATTTAGAATTTAGGATTTAGGAATTACGATTTAGGAATTAACACTTATTCCTTTGCAACTAATTCACAATCACCCTATTTCACGGGTTTCAAACCCAACTCCTCGCCTTTCTGCAGCATAAACTGATAAGCCGCCTCTGGGGTGTTTTCAATCACACCGTCGAGAATGGCGTCTTTGATGGCACTTTTGATGATGCCGATGGCGGGACACGGCGGCAGAGCGAACGTCTCGATGATGGTCTCACCAGAGATTGGCGGCTGCCAGTTGCGCACGCGGTCCTTCTCCTCCACCTCAACCAGTTTGCGTCTTACAAGCTGATAATTATCAAGATAGCGCGACACCTTGTCGGGATTCTTCGATGTGATGTCAGCATCGCAGAGTAGCATCAGGTCGTCAATATCATCGCCTGCCTCGAAGAGCAGACGACGCACGGCACTGTCGGTGACAATCTCCTCAACCAGCACAATGGGCCGCATATGCAGCATCACCAGCTTCTGAACGTATTTCATCTTTTCGTTCATCGGCAACTTCAGGTTCTTGAAGATACCGGGAACCATCTTGCCACCCACAAACTCGTGACCGTGGAATGTCCAGCCGGTGCCCTTCACGTAGCGTTTAGTGACGGGCTTGCCGATGTCGTGCAACAATGCGGCCCAGCGCAGCCAAAGGTCATCGGTATGTTCGCAGATGTTGTCGAGCACTTCCATCGTATGGTAAAAATTGTCCTTGTGGCGGCATCCGTCAACCACTTCAATGCCTTTCAAAGCTTCGAGTTGCGGGAACACAATCGCCAGCAGACCAACCTTTTGCAGCAGCTTAATACCCGCCGACGGCCGCGGCGACAGCATAATCTTGTTGAACTCCTCCGACACGCGCTCCATTGAAATGATGCGAATGCGCTCGCGGTTGCGGACAATCGAGTCGAGCGACTCATCGGTGATGCGGAAGCCGAGCTGACTTGCAAACCGGATGGCACGCAGCATACGCAGCGGATCGTCGGAATAGGTGGTGTCGGGGTCGAGCGGTGTGCGGATAATCTGATTTTTCAGGTCCTCGATGCCGCCAAACGGGTCCACCAGCTGACCGAAACGGTCGGGATGAAGGTCGATGGCCAGGGCGTTGATGGTGAAATCGCGTCGGCGCTGGTCATCTTCGAGTGTGCCATTTTCAACCACCGGCTTGCGCGAGTTGCGGTTGTACGACTCCTTGCGAGCGCCCACAAACTCCACATCCACACCACGATAGCGGAACATTGCCGTTCCGAAATTCTTGTATGTCGCCACCTTCGGATTCTTCAGCAGCCGCCGGGCCACCTCCTGCGCCAGCTCAATACCGCTGCCAAGCGTCACCACATCAATATCTTTCGACGGACGGCCGAGCAACTTGTCGCGCACAAAGCCCCCAATGACGAAAGCCTGCTGGTCACGCTCGCCCAAAATCTGCGATATAGTTTTGAAAATGATATTGTTAAGGTATTCCTTCATCAAACTGCCAATTGAGCCGCAAAGGTAGAATTTTTTTGAGTAAAGCGTAGTGAGTAAAGAGTAGAGTGTAATGGTTTGGGGTTGGGTGTTGGTTAATTACGAATTACGACCACAGACTGAAGTCTGTTGTCCGAAGTCCGTTGTCAAACAAACGATTCACCGATTAAACGATTCACCGATTAAACAATTATTTAGTGTCGGGTACAATTCCTAAAGTCTAAACTCTTACCTCTCCCCCTTTAATCACAGCCTCGCTTTCATACGGTTAACGTAGTCGATGATGGCGGCCACGGTCTCCTCAACGCCGAGCCGCGACACGCTAAGACACAAATCGTAGGTCTCGGCACGGCCCCAGGTCTTGTTCGAATAGTAATTATAATAGGTGGCACGGCGCTTGTCATTGCGCTCAATCAGGGCTCGAGCTTTGTCCTGCTCAATGGGCATCCGGGCGCAGACGCGCTTGATGCGGTCGGGCAAATCGGCGTGCAGGAAAACGCTGATGCAGTTCGGGAAATCGCGCAGAATATAGTCGGAACAGCGGCCCACAATCACACAGTTGCGCTCAATGGCCAGGCGGCGGATAACATCGCTCTGCACCTTGAACAGATGGTCGTCGGACATATAGTTGTCAGTCGGGCTGAGCATCGACACAAACTCGCCAAACGACTGAAAGATACCTTTTTGCGGTTGCTCATCAACTTCTTTGAACACATCAGGCTCAAAACCAATTTCTTTAGCGGCCAAAGCCAGCAGCTCCTGGTCGAAATAGTCGTAGCCCAACTCCTCGGCCAACCGCTGCCCAATAACCCTGCCACCGCAGCCGAACTGACGGCCTATACTGATTGTCAATGTCTTGCAATTCATCTGTAACACTATTTAATAATGCAAAAATAGAAAATTTGCGTGTTCAATTCATCAAAAACAAAAAGGCAGGACATTTGCCCCGCCTCCTAATCCAACGATATTGTAAAAACGGTCTTATTGGCCGTCAAAACAACTTCAGTTCCATGTCGTCAGCTTCTGATTCTTCCTTTTCGTTCTTTCGGAAGACATACGACACACCATACTCGGCGGCCTTCTCACGCTTAACACTTGGCGGATTATTGCCGAAATGGTCCTCAATCTCGTTCCAAAGGTTGAGAATTATGCTATCAGCCTTGCCGCGAAGCTCCGAAATCTTGGCCAAAGCCTTGGCATTGTTCTCTTGCAGCCCCTTCTGTGATATGTTAAGTCGAACAAAATCCTCGTAATGAACCTTAACTCGGGCTATTGTCGGGTTTGTAACCGGCGACAAGCCCTCTGACAAACGCTTTTGCTCACCATCGATAAGTTTCTGACCCCATTCAATCACATCGCGCTCGGTGTTGAGCTGCGGCAGCTTGGTCTCGTCCGACGGCAAGTCAAAATACTTGCGAGTGTCGGCCTTCATCTCACCACGAGCGATGGCGAAGTTCAAAACCTGAATAAAATGCGATATATAAAGACGGGCTTTGCGGAAACTATCTTGATGCTGTTTATTCTTCGATGTCTGACGCTCGAACACGTCGCGCTGCATCATTATGGCCTGATTGAACTCTGGCAGGAAATAACGCAACTCCTGAAGTGTGGCCGCGCTGTACGGCAAATCCATCGGATACGCGTTTTCTGATTTGGCAAGAGCCTTTTGCATTGCACGTAAGCGCGCACTATCCGTGTTTGGTAACCTTCTGTATGGCATGACAAATAAAAATAAAAGTAGTGTTTGAAAAAACGCTACGAATATAGGGTGGTTGTTTTAAAAATGCAACTATTCGCAAAAATATTTTTCTAATTTCCAAGAGGTTATTAAAATGCAAGAAAAATCGCACTTACTAACAAACTATTAATCAACAGAATAATAACTAGAGATTAACCAAAAATTTTATAAAATCAACATATTATCAAATGATTTTTTGTTGAAAAATTTTATTTGAGGCTCATTTTCGTACACGTTTCTCAACGTTAGGCCGAAAAAAATCCAAGGAATACACGACACAAACCATAATTTTATGTCGAAAAAGTTTTGCAAGATGATTGCCGATTGATACATTTGCACCCGCAAAACCACGGGGTGTGGCGCAGTTGGCTAGCGTACTTGCATGGGGTGCAAGTGGTCGTCCGTTCGAGTCGGATCACCCCGACCAAAGCCTTGAATTTCAAGGCTTTTTTTGTTTTACAACGTGGGTGGACTCGGGACAAACTTCGGTCATAACTAAAACAGCAACACAATGAACCTTAAATACGCAATTGTGGGCACGGGCGCCATTGGCGGATACTATGGCGGGCGGCTTGCCAATTCGGACAAAGATGTTCACTTTCTGTTCAACACTGAATATGAGCACGTTAATCAAAACGGTTTGCGCGTAGATTCAGTAAAAGGAGATTTTGTCATCAACCCAATAAACGCTTATCACTCAACGGCCGATATGCCAAAATGCGACGTGGTTCTGGTTGGACTGAAATCGACGCAGAACCACCTTTTGCCGCAGATTCTGCCGCCATTGCTCAAACCAGATACGCTTGTTGTGCTCATTCAGAATGGTCTGGGGCTCGAAGGCAAACTGGCTGCAGCTCTGCCCAACCAACCTATTGCTGGTGCGGCGGCGTTTATCTGCTCGTCTCGGGTTGGTCAAGGCCACATACGACACGCCGACTACGGGGCGCTCAACATCGGCACATATCAAGGTGACAATCAAAATATTATAACGCAAATAAAAAACGACTTTGAGCGAGCTGGCGTACCATTCACCATCGCCAGTGACCTGAACGAGATGCGCTGGCGCAAACTGGTTTGGAACATTCCCTACAACGGACTCACAGTGGCACTTAACACTTCAACCGACAAGTTGATGTCCACCCCGTCGACACGGGCCCTCGTCACCGACCTAATGAACGAAGTGGTTGACGCGGCAAGCGTGTGCGACGCCATCATCGAGCGCGAGTTTGTTGACAAAATGCTGGCAATGACCGACCGTATGACTCCCTACAGCCCAAGTATGAAGCTCGATTTCGACAACCATCGCCCGATGGAAATCGAAGCCATCTACACTAACCCCGTAAAGACTGCTCTGACTGCTGGCTACCATATGCGAAAGACCGAAATGCTTGAACAAGAACTGAGGTTTATAGCAAGCAGACATTAATAATAGGTGTTCATTTTTTGGGGATGCTTTTTTCGCTTCGCCATTTAAAAAGTATTTTTTACTTTTATCGTCAAATAAACTTAATACCACATATAAAATGAACGGAACAAAACTCGCCATTGCGACAGCACTCACAAGCATTTCGCTGACAATCAGCGCACAAGAAGAGTGGCGCAATCCACAAGTGAATCAGATAAACCGAATGGAACAGCACGCCGACTATTTTGCTTTCAGCAGTGCCGACGATGCCAAAAACGGCGACAAGACGCTGGCAGCCAACTATTTGTCGATTGAAGGTCAATGGAAATTCAACTGGGTTGAGAATGCTGACCAACGGCCGACTACATTCTACCAAACCAACTTCGACGACTCGCAGTGGGGCACGATGCCCGTTCCTGGTTTGTGGGAACTCAATGGCTACGGCGACCCTGTTTACACTAACGTAGGCTTTCCGTGGGCGCCATTTTCGGGCGACCAAGCGCCTGAAGTGGGCACCTTGCACAACCACGTGGGCTCGTACCGTCGAACAATTTCGATACCCGACAACTGGGCAGGACAAAACGTTGTAATACACATTGGTTCAGCTACTTCGAACGTCTATTTGTGGATAAACGGCAAGTTTGTCGGATACTCGGAAGACAGCAAAGTGGCGGCCGAATTCGACATCACCAAATACCTGAAAAAGGGTGATAATCTGTTTGCTATGCAGATTTTCCGCTGGTGCGATGGTTCGTATTTCGAAGACCAAGATTTCTGGCGCTTTGCAGGCATCGCACGCGAGTGCTACCTGTACTCGCGGCCGAAAGTCCACATCGACGATGTTGAGATTGTCCCCGACCTGACCGACAACTACACCAACGGCGCGCTCGACATTACTGTGAAAACTTCGGGCAGCGCAAAGGTAAAGGCAACACTATTCGATGGCGCTGACAATCAGGTATTTTCGGCCAATTTGCAACCGAAGGGCAAGAACACCTTCGCGCTTTCGCAGAAGTGCGGCGCAGTGAAAAAATGGTCGGCTGAAGAGCCGAATCTCTATTCACTCGAAATCACTATCCTTGATAACAAAAACACTGTTATTCAATCGATTAGACAAAGTATTGGCTTCCGCAAAATTGAGCAGAAAACCGATTTGGGGCAGATTTGGGTGAACGGCAAGCCCGTTCTCATCAAGGGCGTCAACCGCCACGAACTTGACCCCGACTACGGTTACTGTGTTCCGCGCTGGCGGATGGAGCAAGACGTGCTGATTATGAAGCAGATGAACGTGAATGCGGTGCGCACCTGCCACTATCCCGACGACCCGTACTGGTACGAACTCTGCGACCGCTACGGCCTTTATATGGTGAGCGAAGCCAACCTTGAATCGCACGGACTGATTTACACAAACCGCTGCCTGTCGCACAACGAAAAATACGAGCAGACGCACCTTGAGCGCAATCAGCGGGCTTTTGAAACGTACAAAAACCACCCCGCGATAATCTTCCTTTCGATGGGCAACGAAGCAGGGCCTGGCAAGAATTTCGAAGCGTGCTACAAGTGGCTCAAGGAACGCCAATCGAGCCGCCCAGTGCAGTACGAACCTGCTGGTCTTAAGGAGTTTACCGATGTTTTTTGCCCGATGTATGCCGATTATAGCACAATGGAGCGCTACGCCAACGACCCGAAGGCCTACCGCCCGCTCATTCAGTGCGAATACTCGCACGCGATGGGCAACTCGTGCGGCGGGTTCAAGGAGTATTGGGACCTGATTCGCAAATATCCGAAGTTGCAGGGCGGTTTCATTTGGGACTTTGTCGACCAAGCGCTGCACCGCCGCCGCGCCGACGGCACGCTTGAGTACACCTACGGCGGCGACTACAACACCTACGACGCCACCGACAACAACTTCAACTGCAACGGTCTCATATCGCCCGACCGAGTGCTCAATCCGCACGCCTACGAAGTGAAATATTTCTATCAGAATATCTGGACGGAACTTATTGACATTAAGAAAGGTACAATCAAAATATCGAACGAGAATTTCTTTACCGACCTTTCGAAATACTATGCCGAGTGGAACATCGAAGCCGACGGCAAATGCATCCTAGCTGGCATTGTGTCCGATATCAAAGTTGAGCCGCAATCGTCTGCCACAGTGCAACTTGGGTTCGATGGCAGTCGGATTCCCGCTCAAGGCGATGTCTTTTTCAACATCAAATACAAACTGAAACAGGCCGACGGCATTCTGCCCGCAGGCTCGCAAGTGGCTTACGACCAATTGGTTATCGCTGAAGCAGAATTGAAAGACGCCTTCGCGAAAAGCAAAAAGCCGATTGCCGTGGACCTTTCGTCGGCAAAGACTATTATGAAGGGTGAAAACTTTGAATATCAGTTCGATGAGTCGATGTTTTTGTTCAGCATTGTCATCGACGGCCGACAATATTTGAAAGACGGCAGCACGTTGCGGCCCAACTTCTGGCGCGCGCCCACTGACAACGACTACGGCGCTCATATGGAACGGCGGTTCGCGGCTTGGGAAAATGTTTCTTTCAAACTGAAAAACTGTGAGAAAAATTACGCGGACAAGGACAAAATTATGACAGTAGTGGCTGAATATCAGATAATTGCATCGGACACAATCCAATTGGGCGAACTGGCGCTCACCTATCGAATCAATGATAAAGGGCAGATTGCTGTGCATCAGCAATTTACGCCAAACAACGATGCCAAAGCAAAGCCCAATCTGTTCCGCTTTGGAATGCGGATGGAGATGCCCGAATCGTTCGACCGCATCGACTACTTCGGCCGCGGCCCTGTTGAGAACTACGCCGACCGCAAACTGTCGCAACCCATCGGTCATTTCGCGCAAAGCGTTGAAGAACAATACTATCCGTACATTCGTCCGCAGGAGACTGGCACCAAAAGCGACCTGCGCCGCTATGCCATAACCGATGTTGCGGGGCGCGGATTGCAGTTCACTTCGACGAAACTTTTCTCGGCATCGGCTCTGCCATACACAATGGAGAACCTTTGCCCCACAAAGGAGAAGCGCCAATACCACTCAACCGACCTGAAAGCGGAGCACCTGACGGCCGTCTGCATCAACGGCGCACAGATGGGCCTGGCGTGCGTGAATTCGTGGGGCGCCTGGCCGCTGCCGCAGTACTGCTTGCCTTTCGGGCCATACGAGTTTGAATTTGTGATTACGCCTGTTAAATAGTGATAGGATGAATATGAGAACTGATAAATTGCCAACAGAGGGGATTCTTCTTTGTCAAATCTGTTAGCAACATATTCAAAAAAAGGCGATTTGTGCCTAAAAATCCGACTGCATACAACCGACAAGATTAATATCTTTGCGGCACAAAAGTACAAACTGATATGCAAGAGAAAATCATTGTTCTTGACTTTGGCGGGCAGTACGCTCACCTGATTGCCAACCGTGTACGTCGGTTGGGAGTTTTCACCGAAATTCACTCGCCTGCAGCGCCGGTTGAAGAACTGGCGGGCGCAAAAGGCATCATCTACAGCGGCGGACCGGCAAGCGTTTATGCCGCCGACGCACCCGAATACAATCCTGAAATTCTGAACATTCCGGTGCCGAAACTGGGTATCTGCTACGGTCACCAACTTATTGCGTCGCAACTGGGCGGAACCGTGAAACCCGGCAAGGTGAAAGAGTACGGCATATCGGATTTGATTATCGGCGACAGCCAACATCCGCTGCTCAAAGGCATTCCGGCATCGTCGCCAATGTGGATGAGCCATGGTGATTCGGTTTCGCAACTACCTGACGGATACCGCATTATAGCATCAACAAAAGACTGCCCCATTGCCGCTGTGGCGATGGATGAACGCAAGATTTACGGCATTCAGTTCCACCCCGAAGTGACGCACAGCAAGTTCGGAATGCAACTTTTGGACAACTTCATCGGCATCTGCCAATGCGAGCGCACGTGGAATATGAAGAGTTATATGCCGCTGATTTCCGAGAAGATACGCTCCGAAGTTGGCTCTCGCAAAGTGTTCCTGCTTGTGTCGGGCGGCGTTGACAGCACGGTGGCTTTCGTTCTGTTGAACAAAGTACTTGGCACAGAGCGCGTTATGGGTCTGCACATCGACAACGGAATGATGCGTATGGACGAGTCGCAGAAGATTATTGAGTTCCTGAAGGCCGAAGGGATGCACAACCTGCGCGTGGTTGACGCCACCGCCGATTTTCTTGGCCAACTGGAAGGAATAACCGCACCCGAAGAGAAACGCAAACGCATTGGCGCAACGTTCTTGACTGTGAAAGACAAGGAAATGAGCAAGTTGAACCTTGACCCGAAAGAGTGGATGATTGCGCAAGGCACCATCTACCCCGACACCATCGAGAGCGGCGGCACAAAGAACGCCGACCTGATAAAAACCCACCACAACCGCGTGAAAGAAGTGATGGACCTGATGGCGCAAGGTCTTCTGCTTGAACCACTTGCCGACCTTTACAAAGACGAAGTGCGTATGCTCGGCGAAGAACTCGGCATTCCGCACAATCTAGTTTGGCGTCACCCCTTCCCCGGCCCGGGCTTGGGCGTGCGTCTGCTCTGCACCGACGGTAAAGGCGAATTTGCATCGAACGCCGATGTTGAAGGATTGGACAAATATTTGAAAGACAATAATATCGAAGGCCGAGTTTTGCCTGTAAAAAGCGTTGGCGTTCAAGGCGACGGCCGCACCTACGCACAGCCTTTCCTGCTGACTTCAAAAAACTTAAGTTGGAAAGAGTGCGAGCGTTTCAGCACCGAGCTTGTGAACCGGTTCAAGGTCATCAACCGCGTTATCTGGCAGGTTGGCACAGTATCGGACGAGATGCCGAAACTGGTTGCGCAGTACGCCACAAAAGACAATTTCGACACTCTGCGCAAGTTCGACAACATCTGCACCGAGTTCCTTCAGGCCAACGACCTTTACGAGAAAATCTGGCAGATGCCCGTGGTTCTGACGCCGCTGCGCGTTCAAGACAAGCCGTGCATTGTGATGCGCCCCGTGAACAGCTCGGAAGCGATGACGGCCAACTTTGCCGAAATCGACCAAAACCTGCTCGGCGGCCTTTGGCAACAGTTCAAGGCCGACGGTGCTGGCTCGCTCTGGTACGATGTGACGCACAAACCGCCAGGAACCATTGAGTGGGAGTAAATCACTAATTGAATGAACGACAGGCTGACCGATTGATTCCTAAAAATGTATAGATTGCAATGCAAAGTGTTAAATAATAGTTAAAATTGGTTAGAATTGATTGAATATTGCCAATTGAAAGTAATTTTGTACGACTTTCGTTGTGGAGATAACACATATTTAATCTCTACTAAGCCGATTCTACGGTGCTGATAGTTGAATAATTATTCTCTATTTTCGCACATTAGACAAAAGAGTACAAAACATAAAGAAATGAAACTGACATTGTTACACAAAGCACTGAATTTAAAAGCGATAACAGTAATCGTATTTTTGGTTTCAACCTTTAATCTTAAAGCCGACGACATTTCGTTCACGGCAAACGCACCGCAAGCCGTTGAAGTTGGCGAGCAGTTCCGTTTGCAGTTCACACTGAACGCAAAGGGGAACAACTTTACAGAGCCCAATATTACTGATTTTCAAGTCCTTTCTGGTCCAAACACATCATCGAGTAGCAGTATTCAATGGGTTAACGGATCAATGTCGCAAAGCACAACCTACACATACACATTCATTCTGATGGCCGACCATGAAGGGAAATTCACCATTCCGGCGGCAACCGTAAAATCAGGCGGCAAAACCTATCAATCGAACCCGATAACTATTGAAGTAGTGGCAGGTTCGCGTCCTGCAGCAAGCAACGGAGGACAACAACAAACTGGTAATCAAGGCGGAACAAAGACAACCACTAACCCCGATTTGAGCAGCGATGATCTTTTTGTGGCAATCACCGTCGATAAGAAAAAACTCATTCAAGGGCAATATTTGGTTGCCACCATAAAACTTTACACAAAAAAGGATGTGGCGGGATTCGAAGATGTTAAGTTTCCACCGTTCACTGGCTTCTGGAGTAGTGACCTCGAAGCGCCACAACAAGTCTCACTTCAACGCGAAAATGTTAACGGTCAAATATATACAACAGGTCTGCTCAAGAAAGTGCTACTGATGCCGCAGCGGTCGGGCGAGCTCACAATCGACCCAATGGAGATTACCATTCTGACTCGCACCCGCGTCCGCAGCAACAATCCCTTCGATGACTTTTTCGGCGGCTCCTACCGCACTGTTCAAAACAAACTTGCCAGCAAACCAGTGAAAATCAATGTCGATGCGCTGCCTGCTGGCAAACCCGCCGATTTTTCAGGCGGTGTGGGCAACTTCACGCTCAACGCCTCGGTCGACAAAAACACGGTGAAGGCCAACGAAGCTGTAACACTCAAAGTGAAAGTGTCGGGCTCGGGTAACCTCAAGTTTATCAACAACATAAAAATTGATTTTCCGCCCGACATCGATGTTTACGACCCCAAAACCACACAGAACATAAAGACCGATGCCAGCGGAATGTCTGGGTCGGTGACGTTCGATTATTTGTTCATTCCGCGCTATGCTGGCAACTACCGCATTGCGCCCATAACGTTCAGCTATTTCGACACTAAAGCAAAGACATACAAGACTTTAACAACGCAAGAGTTCAACATAAACGTTGAGAAAGGCGAAGGAGACGCCGAAGCCAATTCCGGTGTAGTTCAAGCACTTACGAAAGAAGATGTTAAATTCATTGGCAAGGATATCCGTTATATCAAGCCAGTCAACCAGCTCGACCGCCGTCAAGAGATGGTGTTTGGAACGCCGCTGTTCTACGGCTGCTATGCCGTTCCGCTGCTGCTTTTTGTGGCGATAATCCTGTTCCGCTTGGCACAAATCAAACAGAACGCCAACCAGGCCGCCGTCAAGAACCGCAAGGCTGGTAAGGTGTCGCGCAAGCGTCTGCGTCAGGCTTCGAAGTACATGAAGCAAGGCCAGGAGGCGCAGTTCTACGACGAGCTTCTGAAAGGTATTTGGGGCTATTTGAGCGACAAACTGTCGATTCCTGTGGCCAACCTATCGAAGGATAATGTTACCGATATTCTTGCTACGCATAACGTTGACTCTCAACTTGTTGACGAGCTAATGGATTTGCTCAACTCATGCGAGTTCGCGCGCTACGCACCAGCAGCCGTGTCGGGCGGAATGGAGGAGATTTTCCGCAAGGCCGACAACACACTGTCGAAACTCGACCAGAAGGTGAAGTAAGGAAAGTTTAAAGTTGAAAAGTTTTAAGTAATTAAAATTGAATTGAATAATCAGACAAAAGACAACGTGGAGACGTATTGAATGCGTCCGCAGACTGATGTCCGCTGTCTGATGTCTAAAGTCTAAAAAAAATATTGACAATGAAACAGATAGCAAAACACATAATAGTGGCCGCAGCGATGATGATGCCGTTGTGCAGTTTCTCGGCTGATTTCAAGGCGCAACTCGATTCTGCAGCAAACTGCTATAATGCAACCAAATACGAGCAGGCAATCGCCATTTACGAATCGATTGTGGCACAAGGTTACGTGTCATCGGAGCTATATTTCAATCTGGGCAACGCATACTACAAATCGAACAAATTCCCGTACGCCATTGCCAACTACGAGCGTGCGCTCAAACTGAACGCCACAGACGAGGATATTCAGTTCAACTTGCAACTAGCTAACACTCACGTTGTTGACAAAATAGAGATACTGCCAGAGTTTTTCCTCAAATCGTGGGGGCAGTCGCTTGTCCGCGCACTCACATCGAACCAATGGGCGGTGTTGAGCATAGTCTCGTTTGTGGCGGCACTTGTACTTCTGCTGCTTTTCTTCCTTACCGACCGTCCACTACTGCGCCGCTTTGCCTTCTGGATTGGCCTTCTGTTGGTTGTTGAAGCCGCCTTCACGTTCAGCTTCTCGTCGAAGCAGAAACAAAACGTACTCAACGAGCCCGAAGCCATTGTTGTAACGCCGTCGGTGGTGGTGAAAAGCTCACCCGATGCCATCGGCACCGAGCTGTTCCTCATTCACGAAGGCCTGAAAATCAAGGTCACCAACCAAAACGGCGAATGGTCCGAAATCAAACTGTCGGACGGTAACAAAGGCTGGGTGAAAACGGCTGATTTTGTGGTGATTTAAGCACATTTAAATACCCAAGCATAAATAGTTTGTATTCATTTCTCGCCATATCACAATAGATGCGAGACAAATTGTGTATCCTATTGCTTCAACACTGATTGACAGCAAAAAATATATTTTGTTTTATTCAGCGAAAAGTCGTTACTTTGCGTGCTTTTTTAAAAATAAAGTCTAACTTATTAATTTAATTTATTTTAAATGGAAAAAGAAAATCAGAAAACTCAAGAAATTGAGAGCGAAGAGGCATTCGAACTTGCCGCTCCGCAGCAACAACAAGTGGTAAAACCAGAAGATTTCGACTGGGATGCCTACGAAAATGATTCGGTTGTATCGAGCACCGAACGTGGTCAACTCGAAGAAATGTACAGCAAGACACTTTCTTCAATCACCGAAAACGAAGTGGTTGACGGCACAATCGTTGCCATGAACAAACGCGAGGCTTTGGTCAACATCGGTTACAAGTCAGAAGGCGTTATCAACATGAACGAGTTCCGCTACAACCCCGATTTGAAGGTTGGCGACACTGTTGAGGTTTATGTTGAAAGCCAGGAAGACCGCAACGGTCAACTTTCACTGTCGCACAAGAAAGCACGCGCATTGCGTTCATGGGACCGTGTAAACCAGGCATTGGAGCAGGACGAAATCATCAAGGGTTACATCAAGTGCCGTACAAAGGGTGGCATGATTGTCGATGTATTCGGCATCGAGGCCTTCCTGCCAGGCTCACAAATCGACGTGAAGCCAATCCGCGACTACGATGTATTCGTTGGCAAGACCATGGAATTCAAAGTTGTGAAAATCAACCACGAATTCAAGAATGTTGTTGTTTCGCACAAGGCTCTCATCGAGGCTGAACTCGAGCAACAGAAGAAAGACATCATCTCGAAACTCGAGAAGGGTCAGGTTCTTGAGGGAACTGTTAAAAATATCACATCCTACGGTGTATTCATCGACCTTGGCGGTGTTGACGGACTCATCCACATCACCGACCTGTCATGGGGCCGCATCCAACATCCTGAGGAAATCGTTCAGCTCGACCAAAAGCTCAACGTTGTTATCCTTGACTTCGACGACGACAAGAAACGCATTGCTCTCGGCCTGAAACAGCTGACCCCGCATCCGTGGGACGCTCTTGACCCGAACCTGAAGGTAGGCGACAAGGTTAAGGGCAAAGTTGTTGTGATGGCTGACTACGGCGCATTTGTTGAGATTGCCCCGGGCGTTGAAGGTCTTATCCACGTATCGGAAATGTCGTGGTCGCAGCATCTGCGCAGCGCCAACGAGTTCCTGAATGTTGGTGACGAAGTTGAAGCTGTTATCCTGACACTCGACCGCGAGGAGCGCAAGATGTCACTCGGCATGAAACAACTGAAACCAGATCCATGGGAGAAGATTGCCGACCAATACGCTGTTGGTACAAAACACACTGCCAAAGTTCGCAACTTCACCACATTCGGTGTATTTGTTGAGATTGAGGAAGGTGTTGACGGCTTGATTCACATCTCTGACCTGTCATGGACCAAGAAAATCAAACACCCTGCAGAGTTCACCACCATTGGTGCCGACATCGACGTTGTTGTTCTCGAAATCGACAAGGAGAACCGCCGTCTGCGCCTCGGCCACAAACAATTGGAGGAGAATCCTTGGGACGTATTCGAGACATTGTTCACCGTTGATTCAATCCACGAAGGAACAATCATCGAACTGACCGAGAAGGGTGCCGTTGTAGCTCTGCCTTACGGCGTTGAGGGCTTCGCGACTCCGAAACATCTTGTAAAAGAAGACGGTACACAAGCCAAGCTCGACGAGAAACTCGACTTCAAGGTTATTGAGTTCAATAAAGAAGGCCGCAAGATTATTGTTAGCCACTCACGCATCTTCGAAGACGCAAAACGCGGCGAGGAGAAAGCCAAGAAGGATACGGCTGCAAAAGCAACAAAGAAGGCAACAAAGAAAATCGCTGACAGCATTGAGAAAACAACGCTTGGCGACATTGCCGAACTGGCTGCTTTGAAGGACGAAATGGCTCAGGCCGAGAAACCGAAGGCTACCAAAAAGGCTAAAAAAGACGACGCTGCAGAAGAAAAATAATTTTTTCTGAATGATTTTATAGCACGATGAATTGTTTTTTCTATATTTGAGGTACAAAACAAATCACATCTGATATGGAATTCAAAATCGAAAAACTTGACAACTTCACGCAGATTGAAGTGCTGATAGACAAACTCGATACGCACATAGCACCATCGCTGAAATCGGAATTAGTACTGATAGCCGGAAACGGTGAAAAGAACATTATTCTTGATTTAAGTAACTGCAGATATTGCGACTCGTCGGGTTTGAGCGCTATTCTGGTTGCCAACCGCCTTTGCAAGAACGCCAACGGCGTGTTTGTTCTGGCCGGGCTGCAAACAGCAGTTGAGCGCTTGATAACCATATCACAACTCGACACAGTGCTTAACATTACAAAGACTGTCGATGAGGCTATAGCAATCATTAACAAGGCATAAATGTCT
Source organism: uncultured Bacteroidota bacterium (assembly GCA_946414435.1). Lineage (GTDB taxonomy): Bacteria > Bacteroidota > Bacteroidia > Bacteroidales > SZUA-534 > RUG13583. The sequence goes on along the minus strand of CAMKOM010000007.1, from coordinate 108,589 downwards.
TTATCGCTGAAAATACTGGGGTGTAGTTCGGCAACGCCTACTCCCCAACGATACTCAACCGCTCAAGTGCTCAACGTGCTTGAGCGGTTCTTTTTAATTGACTGCGGCGAAGGTGCGCAAATCAATATGCGGCGGTTCGGGGTGAATATGCTGCGCATCAATCACATTTTCATCAGCCACGTACACAGCGACCATTTTCTTGGATTGCCAGGAGTGCTGTCGAGTATGAGTATGCAGGGGCGCACGGCCGACCTGCACATCTATTGCCACGAAAAACTGCATTCACTTTTAGACGCGTTCATCGGTACATTTGAAATGCCGATGCCCTACAACATCATCTATCACCACCTGACATACGAGAACGGGCTCACCTTATTATATGAAGACGATAAGCTGACAGTCCATTCGTTTCCGCTGCGCCACCGCGTGCCGACGTGTGGGTTCCTGTTCCGCGAGAAGCCGAAACTGCGCCACTTGAACGGAAATCTAGCCAACGAGTTGGAAATACCTATTAGCAAGCGCTTCGGCATCAAGCAAGGCGATGACTACACCGCCCCAGACGGCACCGTTTACTCAAACAGTACGCTCACCGATGCCCCCGACCGCTCATGTTCATACGCGTTTATGTCGGACACTGTGAAGCTGACAAAAGCAGTTCCCTGGATTGAAGGTGTTGATCTACTCTACCACGAGGCCACCTACGGTGAGGACAATCTGAAACGAGCACGCGACAACAACCACTCGACAGCACGACAAGCTGCAGAGATTGCGCAAGCAGCACATGCGGGCAAACTCATAATCGGACATTATTCTAATAGGTATAAAGACTTGCAACCGCTACTCGACGAGGCACGCGCCGTGTTTCCTGAAACATATTTGGCAAACGACGGAGCAGTGTTTGATATAAAATAAACAGAAAACTAATCGATACTATTTAATATGTAAATACAACAGACGAATGTGAAAAACAAAACTACAAATACCAACGGGAAAATCACCATTGCAATTGTCTGCATTATTGGACTTATCACCTTCGTACTGCAACGTTTCAAACTCTACACTTTCGAGTCGGACTATCTGTTTTTGTACGACACCGACTGGATTATGCAAAACCTTCTGGCGCCTGGTGGTATCAACTTAATAATCACATCGTTCACAACACAGTTTTTCAAGTTTCCAATAGTCGGAGCGACTGTTGCCACAATAATCTACGCAGCAATATTACTATGCCTTAAGCAATTGATTTCAAACACAATACAAACGGGCGAACATTTTCCCCTATTGCTGATTCCGATAGGCTTTTTGCTAATGTGTATTGAAGAATCGTCCTATAGTTTCCGCGGGCACACGACATTTGCAATTTGCATGATTGTAACGGTTTTATACCAACGATTCGTTAGTCGGCACGAACGATTCGGACTAACCGCGGCAGCGCTTTGCACTTTGCTTTTGTACCTTGCGGCTGGCTCGGTGGCGCTACTTTTTGCCACAATTGTTTTGGTTACAGACATTCTGCAAAAACGGAACGTGATAAATGGATTTGTGTGCATCTGCGTCGTATTTATCTGTGGATTTGCATTTTACCTAACTGGGACATTCATCTCGACAGTCGAAGCTTCACTGCCAATGCAATACTACAACTGGCCCTCATCGGGTTTGATTGCAACCTGCGCCTGGCTGGCGGTTCCTGCCGTCGTCATTGCAGCAAAATTCATTAACATTCAACGATTTGACTATATCGCACTTGCTGTAATAGTTGCAGGCTTTAGCTTTGGATTGAACAAAATGCACGATGCGAAAAAGTACAAAATGCAGCATGAGAATTACCTTGCCGACAACGGACGCTGGGATAATATTGTAAGACTTAACAGTCGCAACAATATGAAAACCAATTTTATTAGTTACACAAACCTTGCGCTTGCAATGCAAGGCCAACTGCTCGACCGAATGTTTGAATTCAATCAACAGTTGCCCGCACCGCGAACCGACTCGCGAATCGTCCGTAATGAAATTCTGCGAATGGAAAGCCTTGTTTACTTCAAAAGCGGCAACATGGCAGAAGCACGGCAGGCGGCATTCAACAGCGCACTGATAACACCTGGAGAAATTGAACCTCACGATTTTTTGCGACTTATCACTATAAACAAATCGTTTGATGCCGATGCCGTAAGCCAAAAATATGCTGATGCACTCAGCAAAACGCTGTTTTACAAACAAAAAGCAGCTACCGCTGTTGCCGACAGCAATATTACCCGATTGCCTGCAAACAGCAACTTTTGTGAGATTGACGGTTTTGCACACGACTACCGCAAAATAACCGAAGCAAATAAGCAAAACATTGTGGCACAACAATTTTACATTGCCTACATACTGCTTTCAGCCGACAGAAACAGACTTCTATCCTACCTTGACGACCACAATGGCCAACCAATGCACCGCCGCGTTGAAGAAGCCTGCACCATAATGTTCAGCACCGATGAATGCCGCAAATTTGGCATCAGTGAAAACGTGATAAACGATTTCGAGAAACTGAAAAAAGGACAGAAAATAAACGACTTCCACAAAACATATTGGTATTACATTGCTTACCTGAATAAAACCATGATGCGAAAATGAAAAAATGCACAATAATCATATTGTCAATCATAATGTTGGCATCGTGCACAACATCGGTAAACAATGCTGTACAAACCAATATAGACATATCGATATACCCTGATTATAAAGATGTTACCATTCCTTGTAACATTGCCCCAATCAACTTCTCTGTTGCCGATACTTTACAGGCTGACGCTCTAGTGATTTCGGCGAATGGAGATACGCTAACCACTGGAATATCAAACGGTTGTGTTGACATACCAATTAAACGATGGCGGGCATTTTTAGCCGACAAAGCCGGCAGCTCGCTTACATTCACCATCTGCCGCAAAACAAATGAGGAATGGCTGGCATACAAGCCATTCAATGTTGAAGTATCAGCCGACTCTATTGACAAAACACTAGTTTACAGACTAATTCCGCCCGGCTACGAAATTTGGAACCGTATGGGAATCTATCAGCGCGATTTGGAAACATACAACGAACAGGCAATCTACGAAAACCGCTATGGCAAAGGTAATTGCGTCAACTGCCACTCATTCTGCTCCAACAGTCCCGACAAAATGATGATGCACGTAAGAGTCAATATAGCTGGCACTTACGTATTCAGCAACGACACAACAAGCAAGGTTGAAGGCGACTTCAGCAAATTCAACGCTGGCCCCACCTACCCCTACTGGCACCCGTCGGGGCAGTTTATCGCATTCTCGCTCAACAAGATATTCCAAGATTTCCACACCGCCGACCCCAACATTATCGAAGTTTACGACGATGTTTCGGATGTCATTGTCTTCGATCTTGAAAACAAAGCAATTATCAGCTCACCGCTGACTTGCGCCACCAACGCCTTTGAAACATTACCCTGCTTCTCCCCCGATGGCAAATGGCTCTATTTCTGCTCTTCGCAAGCCTTTGATTCCGTGCGATATAATTACAAAAACGCCCATTACAGCATTTGCAAAATTGAGTTCGATGCCGAAACGAAACAAATTGGCAAAATAGTCGATACCATAGTAAACGCTGCAGCAATGGGTAAAAGTGCATCTTTCCCACGCATCTCACCCGACGGACGTTTTCTGCTCTACACCTTGTCGGACTACGGCAACTTCTCAATCTGGCACCATGAATCCGACTTGAAAATGATTGATTTGCAAACCGGTGACAGCATCAGCACAAACCAAATAAATAGTTCCAGAACAGAAAGTTACCACTCATGGTCGAGCAATTCACGCTGGATTGTCTTCAGTTCGCGCCGCGGTGACGGACTCCACACCCGCCCCTACTTTGCCCACGTCAATGCCGACGGAACATTCTCAAAGCCAATGCTTTTACCGCAACGTAATCCGCAGGAATATTATCGAGAACTGTTCTACTCGTACAATATTCCCGAACTTGTGAAATCTGAAGTCACTCTCTCGGCAAGAAGAACCGATATAATGATAAGGAAAATGCAGTATTAAAACATTTTATGAGGCTGATTTGGAGATTTATCGCTGATAGGCAACCTAAAGGTTGCTTTTTTTTATCAAAATACTCGACTGGCAGGGCGGCGAGGGACGAGCCGCGAATGCACGGAACTGGCAAACAGCTTGGTGGAAAATTTCGCGAAAGCGTAATAAAAAACTCAATCCAATCACTAAAAATGGGGATTTTCGGCCCCCAATATCCCAACTTTTAGCTAATAACAATCCACTACCGCCGCCACTCCAAAATGGCAATTAGTGGGGATTGACCGCCAGGCCCCGCGTGGGCAACTTTGCGCCGTAAAAATTACGGACAATGAATAATTGTAAGATAACGGCAATGGTGGCCGCAGCGCTGGTTTTGATGGGCTCGCAAGCCACGGCGCAGGATTCAACAAAAAACGCACCGCGCCTGACCATTGGCGGATACGGCGAGGCGGTGATGACGCGCAACTTCTACAGCGACCATTTCAACCGCTACCGCTTCCCCGAGCAGCACAAAGACGACGGCAGCCACGGACAGTTCGACCTGCCGCACGTAGTGCTCAATATTGGCTACGACTTCGGCCGCGGTTGGACGATGGGCTCTGAAATTGAGTTTGAGCACGGCGGAACCGAGTCGGCTGTTGAGATTGACGCCGACGAGTCGGGTGAGTACGAGGCCGAGATTGAGCGCGGCGGCGAGGTTGCGCTTGAGCAGTTTTGGTTGCAGAAGAGTTTCGGCAAGGCGCTGAACATTCGCGTCGGTGAGTTGGTTGTGCCTGTGGGCGCCGTGAATCAGCACCATATGCCGATTGAGTTTTTCACCGTCTATCGTCCTGAAGGTGAGAGCGCTATGCTTCCCTGCACGTGGCACCAGACGGGCGTGAGCGTTTGGGGCAAAGCCGATGGTTGGCGCTACGAGGCGCAGTTTCTGTCGGGATTGGATGCCGAGCGTTTTGGCGCCGACTGCTTTGTGAAATACGGCGCGGGCAGCCCCTACGAATTTAAGATTGCAAACAAATACGCAGTTGCGGCACGCGTTGACAATCAGTTGGTTGCGGGCTTGCGGCTGTCGGTGAGCGGCTACTACGGACTCACTTTCCGCAACACGCAGAAAAGCATTGGCGCGAAGTACGACGGTGTTGAGGGCGCGCTCGCCATTGGCACTTTCGATTTTCAGTACCGCACCGCCAATCTGACCGTCCGCGGCAACGCCTTGTGGGCGCATTTGTCTGATGCCGACCAGATTACGGCCTTCAACAAGAACTTCCCAACACACGTCGGGCAGGACGGCAGCCCCAGCAAGCACCAGCCCGTGGCCAGCGATGCCGCCACAGCGGGTGGCGAAATCGGCTACAATGTTTTCGGTCATATCGGTCGCTTTGCGGATGAAAATCAGAAACTTATTGTTTTCGGACGATATGAGTGGTACGACTCGATGCTGAAAGGCACCAACGCCGCCGCCTACGAGTGGTGCGGCAAGCAGCGTATCGCGTTGGGTGTGAACTACTTCCCGCTGCCCGAGATTGTTGTGAAAGCCGAATATTCCGAAAGATTCTACCAATCGCCATACAACAACGAACCGTCGGTTTCGGTGGGCGTGGCGTATTGCGGATGGTTTAAATAAAGGTTGAGAAAGTTGAGAAGGTTGAGAATTTCTAAACAGCGAAGCGACTAAACCTTCTAAACAGCGAAGCGACTAAACATTTTAATAATCAATAATTTAAAAACAAAAAAAAGATGAAACAGAAATTCAGAAGTATTATTGCTTTGGCGATGGTTGCAACGGTGTTTGTGGCCTGCAAAGACGATGAAGAAGACGACAACAAACTGAACAGCGAGTTGCAAACGGCGAACGAAATGTTTGTAAACCAGACGGTTATCCCAACTTACAAGGGATTGGCCGATGAGTGTGCAAAAATGCAGGACGCCATTGATGCTTTCGCTGCCGACAAGAGCGATGCTAAATTAAAGACTGTCTGCGATTTATGGAAGACTTCGCGTCAGTATTGGGAATGGTCAGAGGCATTTTTGTTCGGTGCGGCTTCGGGCTACGGAATCGACCCGCATATCGACACTTGGCCGTTCGATGTCACTGTGTTCGACAACCTGATGAGCAAGTACCACCCTGCCACCAGCGAGGACGACGCCGCAGTGATTGACCAGAACGTTGCCACGGGCCAGAATCTGACAGGTTTTCACGCACTTGAGTATGTGATTTTCCGCAACGGTCAACCGCGCGCCGCTGCCGACCTGACCGCCGACGAGGTGTACTACTGCCAGGCTGTGGCCGCCGATTTGTTCCTTTCGGCCTGCCGTCTTGAGGCTGCTTGGGCAGGAACTGAAAATGTAACGGCTGCAAAGGCTAAAGTTTTGGAAGACAACGAAATGGAACCCGATGATTTCTTCGGTGAGGAATTCCGCACTGCAGGAAACGCAGGCTCGCGTTGGAAAACCGTCGAATTGGCTGCCATTCAAATAATTGAGGGTTGCCAGGACATTATCGACGAGGTGGCTCACTCGAAAATCGGCGCACCGCATACAGGCGAGGATGCGAACTACATTGAATCGCCTAACGCACAAAACTCGATTCAGGACTTCTACGACAACGTAATGAGTTGTAAACACGCACTTTACGGCGGTTTGAGCGTTTCGGGCGCAGTGCCAGCCGAGAAGTCGCTGATGGCTTATCTGCAAAGCGTTGCGGCAAGCGAGGCCAACGCTGCAATGTCGGCTCTCGAGACCGCTCTCGACAAGGTCAACAAAATGAAACGCCCGTTCGTGCTCAACTACACCGACGCTTCGGCAGGCGAGGCCATTAAGGCGCTCGAGGATTTGGACGAGGCACTTGACGCACTGAAGGGAAAGATTGAATAATGTTGAATCGGATAATCGATGAATCGGCTAATTGATTGATTTTCAGTTCAACGATTCACCAGTTCACCGATTAACCAATCCACTAAAAATGTAAAGCCAAGAATTTATATTGATTTTAAAGTCGAATGCGATGGGCACCACGGGAAAACCGTTGGTGCTTGTCGCGCATAATGGAACCTAAATTTATCTGAATATGAAACACATTGATTTATTGACACTTGCATTGGCAGCAACGACAGTTTTGATTGGCTGCCGCGACAATGGCGAAGACGAGCCGACACCCGTGCCCGTTGATAACGATGAGTACTACGCAGGCGGCCGTTTGGGAACGGTTTTCAACGCGGGCGCGTCGGCCTACGAACAGCCCACACCTGCCTGCAACACAGGCAATTTCGCGCAAGCGTTCAAGTTGGGCGAGTACTTTTTTGAGCGCGATTTCACACAAGACACCAACAGCGCTTTCAAGGGCTTGGGCCCGCTGATGGTGCGCAACGGCTGCCTTTACTGCCACCCGTCGTACGGCCACGGCAAGCGCCAGACGCGCTACAAGGCTACCGATATGGGCAACGGCTATCTACTTGTGCTCTACGACGTTACGACCGACGGTTATCTGACTTCGGTCACAGGAATGCCGCAGACATTGGCCGTAGCGCCGTTCAAAGCGCCGATTGACGAAGACCAAATCACAATCGATTGGCTGACCTACACAGATGAGTGGGGCAACCAGTTCGACGACGGCGAGAAATACGAACTAATCTATCCCGAAGTGAAGATTCCCGCCAGCGCGTTCTACGTGCCAATCCAGGCCAAACGCGGCGGCGAGATTGTCAATATCGATATCAGCGACGTTGGTATCAGACTCGAATCGACAATCGGCGTTTATGGCACGGGACTGCTCGACGCCATTCCCGACGATTCGCTTAAAGCACAGTATATCAAAGAGACAGCCGTCGGCGCAAGCCTGAACCCAGCCATTTGGAACGGCACCGATTGGGCCAGCCAGTATTCGGGCCTGACGGGCGAGAAATACGCCAAACGGTTCACCTACGCCCTGTCGCGCGGTCCGCTGCTCGACGCCGCAGGCGCCAACGCCATTTGGAACATTACCAACGTGACGCGTTCCGACCGCCGCTACCATTATATGACGGCCGCCTATGCCGCCACAGCGTCGAAAGACCCTAACGTTCAGGCCGAATTTTACAACTACTTCCCCGCCGAAAAGACCGACAAGGGCGTTGAGTACGATATTTATCGCTATCTGACAGGAAAAGAGACAGTTGACGGCGAGTCGAAGAACATTGCCAAGCCCGAAATGAGCGACAACGACTACCGCAACTTTATGATTTGGCACCGCGGACTTGCCGTGCCCGCCGCCCGCAACCTTGACGACCCCGATGTGGCCCGCGGCCACGATTTGTTCCGCCAGATTGGCTGCGCCGCCTGCCACCGTCCGTCGTGGACCACAGGCGACGACAACATTGTTGACCCCAACGGAATGTTCGGCAATGCCGATATGCCGCGCTATCCGCACCAGAAAATATGGCCTTACACCGATATGGTTCAGCACCGTCTGTTTATGGCTAACGACATACGCACGGGATGGTGCCGCACAACACCGCTTTGGGGCCGCGGCCTGTCGCGTCTCGTCACAGGCGCCGACGACCGTCTGCACGACTGCCGCGCACGCACCGTTTTGGAAGCCATTATGTGGCACGGCAGTAGCGAAAGCGATGCCCGTTGGACAATCGACAACTTCCGCGCCCTGCCCAAATCCGACCGCGACGCGATTGTGAAGTTTATTGAATCGATTTGAAAGTCAGAAAAACTTTTAAAATTCGCCGACGATGAATTATTTTTGACAGCTGTGAGGACCGTTCCCCACAACTGTCAAAAATATGTTTAATCGTTGAAAAGCAAAATGTTATGTATAACGAAAGTCGTCAATATCTGAAACCGGATAGCAAACTTGCTGATGTGATTTACAACAGTCCGTCGCTGCTCTATGTGCTTGAATATTTTGAAGTTGACTACATATTGCAGGACAAAACCGTGGCCGAGTTCTGTACCGAACACAATATCGACACAAACCTTTTCACCACGGTTTCAAACATTTACAACGGCTTTGTGGTTGAATCGAAACTTGAGTTCGGCGTCGATAACATTCCGCTGATAATCAAATTCCTGCACAATACTCACGCTTATTATCTCAACGAGAAGTACCCCGAAATCCGCAACATTATCAACGAGTTGCGCAACGTCAACAGCTCTACTGAAATCAGCATTGTCGAGAAGTTTTTCAAAGAGTATTATGCTGATGTGAACGAGCACCTCGACTACGAGGACCGAGTTGCTTTTCCTTATATCAATGCTTTGTATAACAAATACATAGGCGTTGACAGCGATTCGTTTGACAAGAGTTTTTCGGCAAAGCAGTACCGCAAGCACCACACCGACATAAACTACAAGCTTGACGAGCTGAAAAGTTTGTTAATCAAATATATATCGGTGCGCGAGGACAGACAAATCCGTCGCCGTCTGCTGTTGAGTTTGTGCGATGTTGAAAGCAATCTCTACGCCCATTCGGTCATTGAGGAACAGATACTGATGCCGCTCGTTATGAAAGTTGAGCGTTCTTTAAGCAAGGCTAAATAATTATGAGGCAGTCAGATAAAACAGTATTCCGGGTTGGCATTCTTGAGCCTTCGGCCATAATTGTCAACGGATTGAGCAACATTCTGCTTAAAGCCGGCAAATTCGATTTGTATAAAATCGATTATGTTGCAGATATGCAGCGTTTTATAACCGCCAACAAATTGCAGTTGATAATCATCAATCCCCAACTTCTGCAACAGGATGGCCGGGAATTGGCGCACCTGAAACAGAAGAATCCCAATGTGGTATGGTGCGCGCTTGTTTACTCGTTTTTCGACCCTAAATATCTGAATCAGTTCGATTTGCAGATTGCCATCACCGATGTTCCAAGCGAAATTGTGGATGCGGTGATGTCGAAGCTGAACGACGAGTCGGCCGATGACGCCGATTTGTCGATGCAACTGTCTGACCGTGAGTTAGATGTGTTGCGTCTGCTGGCTCAGGGAAATATGAATAAAGAGATTGCCGACAAGCTGAATATCAGCGTCCACACGGTTATCAGCCATCGGAAAAACATCACGCAGAAAACCGGCATTAAAACGCAGTCGGGACTCACAATTTACGCACTTTCAAACAAAATCATCAATATTTAAACGGAATGAAAGCGTTGAGAATCATGGTCATAACCTCGTATGTGGCGATAATCGCCATTATGGCTGCAGCCACAATAATCGAGAAACTTTACGGCACTCGTTTCGCCGCAGTCAACATCTATGGTTCCGTCTGGTTTACAATCATTTGGGCGATTATCGGAGTGAGTGGAATGGCCTACATTCTTCGCAAACATCTTTTCAGCAATCCGTCGCGCTTTCTGCTTCACGCCGCTTTCGCGATGATTTTGGTCGGGGCGCTCATTACGCACATTTTCGGCGAACAAGGCACCACGCATATTCGCGTAGGCGAGCAGACTAATGTGTTCATTATCAACAACAACGGCGAGATTTGCAAAATGCCGTTCAGTGTTGAGCTCGAAGGTTTCGAAACTATTAACTACCCTGGCACTCAGTCGCCGATGGACTATGTTAGCGCTCTGATTTTCAGGCGTGGAGCCGATACGCAGACTGCCAATGTGTCAATGAACAATGTGGCGAGCTTTCGCAATTACCGCTTCTATCAGTCGGGCTACGACCCCGATGGCGGCGGCACTTATCTGTCGGTGTCTCACGACCCTGTCGGCATTGGCGTCACCTACACAGGTTACGCGCTGTTGCTTATTGCAATGATTCTGCTTCTTATTATGCCAAACTGCGGATTCCGCACAACGCTCAAAAAACTGGTTAGCAGTAAGTTGGCCGCTGCGGTTTTGCTTTTGTGCGTTGGGTTGCAGGCTCAAACACTTTCGGCGCAAAACAACTCGAAAGCCTTGCCACGCAATGTGGCGGAGGAGTTCGGGCAGCTCTACGCTTACAGCAACGGCCGTATCGGACCAATGCAGACTGTGGCGCGCAATTTCACAATCAAGCTCTACGGCAAAGCTAACTATAAGGGAATGAGCGCCGAACAGGTGTTTATGGGTTGGCTGCTCAATCCTTCGGGATGGGCCGGCGAGCCGATGATAAAACTGAAAGGCGAAGCCCGGAATGTCATTGGTGGCGGCAGTAAGTATGTGTCGTACAACGATTTCATCGCCAACAACCGCCGCCTCGATGAGGTGATGACCGACATTTTCAGCGGCAAGGACGTGCCCGGCGCGAAATCGTTCCGCGAGGCCGACGAGAAGATGAACATTGTGATGATGCTGCTCAACGGCCAATTGTTGAAAATATTCCCGTATGCCGATGATAATCAGATTGTTTGGTACAATCCAGCCGACAATCTGCCACTCGATATGCCCAACGACGAATGGCTATTTATCAAGAAAACAATGGATTACATTGGAGAGCTGGCGTTCACTCGCAGCTACGACAGCCTCAATCTCACAATCGGCAAAATCAAGCGCTATCAGGAGAAAACTGCCGCCTCTGTTTTGCCCTCGAATGGCAAAATGCGCGCCGAGCGGCTTTACAACTCATTGAATATTACAAAGATGCTCTCGATGGCTCTCACCACCGCCGGCATCATTATCTTTATCTTCTTCATTTTCAAACTGATGCGCCGCAAGCCGGTTGGCCGGCCGGTTACTATTGTGCTCAATGTTGTGTTGGGTTTGTTGCTTGCTTACAACCTGACAACCATTGTGTTACGCGGCTATGTGAGCGGTCATCTGCCACTATCGAACGGCTTTGAGACAATGCAGTTTATGTCGGCTTGCGCAATGGCCCTCACGCTGGTCTTTCAGCGCCGCTTTGCGCTGATGGTGCCTTTCGGCTACATTGTTTCCGGCCTGACGCTGATGGTTGCCGGTTTTAGCGAGTCGAATCCGCAGATAACACATCTGATGCCGGTTCTGGCCTCGCCGCTGTTGAGTATCCACGTCTGCGTTCTGATGCTGGCCTATACGTTGCTTGCATTCACAATGCTCAACGGAATTGCGGCTGTTGCGGTTGGCCGTCGCGGCAATGCAGAACAAACTGAAATGCTGTATGTTGTGAGCAAACTGATGCTCTATCCAGCACTGTTCCTGCTCATAACAGGCATCTTCATTGGCGCCATCTGGGCCAACCAATCGTGGGGCCGATACTGGGGCTGGGATCCGAAGGAGGTCTGGGCACTGATAACGATGCTCATCTACGCAATGCCGCTGCACCCGTCGATTTTTCCGCGTCTGCAAAAGCCAATGGCCGCTCATATCTTCCTGATTGTAGCCTTTTTATCGGTGCTGATAACCTATTTCGGCGTGAATTTCCTGCTTGGCGGAATGCACAGTTATGCGTAAAATTACGCACAAAAAGATGATAGAATGAAATAATTGCTACATTTGAATGGCAAAAAGAAATGTTAAAAAGGTTTTCATTTGACAATGGCCGTCGTGATGACGGCCATTGTCGCTTTTATCCAAAATCCGCGCATTCTGTTAATCATTCAGTAATCTTCACCGCCATCGATTTCAGCTGCTGCCAGCCGGCCTGGTCGGTTAGGCGCACCATAAAGTGGTAGTCGCCCGGGTCGATGTCGGCAGGAATGTCAATGTTGATGGTTGCCGTGTATGTCTGTTGCCCTTCCGGGATGTCGAAATCGCTGTTGAACACCCACGGATTCACGGGCTTTTTCTCGGCCTCAATGTCGCATTCGGCCGCCGAAGTGCTGTGAGTGTGGTGGTCGAAGTTGTTGTGAACCTCAATGTTATAGCTTCCCAACTCAACATTGTCGGAAAACTGATAGTGGAAAGCAATCACGCTACCGCACTTAAACTGCTGACAATCAACGGGGCAAGTCTGCTCGCCATCGGCAGTGATTTCGGGCAACGCCATATCCTCCGTTTTATCGGAACTGCTGCACGCACAGAGTGCGCACAGCAGAAGCGATGAAAAAATGCTTTTTTTCATACTTTAATCGTTATGTGAATGTTCGTGTTCATCGTCGTCATCATCGTCGTCATCATCGTCATCCTCAACAATTTCGATGTGGCATTCGGCCGTTGTTTGCTGGCCTTCCTTGTCGGTAACTGTAAAGTGAAAATGATACTCACCAAGCGGCGCATCAGTCGGAATATCGATGTGCTCGTGGAACTCTATATTCTTGACACCTATGTATTTACCATCGGTAAACGATTTCTCGATTTCGAAACCGCTGCCTTCCTCCTGATGCATTTCGATGTCGATTCGGCTGATTAATCCTTCGGCCACAACATCGGCTTCAAGGTGCAGGTCGTGACCCGGATGGGCGTGGCGGCTGTTGTCGTGCCCCACTTCGGTGAGCGTAATTGTCGGTTTTTCAGGTGTTTCGTCGTCTTTGTTGCACGATGCAAATACAAATGTCATAGCTGTGAGAGCCACGATAAGGCTCATATTAAATATCTTTTTCATTATTGTAAATCTTTATTTATTAAACATTTAAATTGTTTTGTTTTTTGTTTTCAGTTAGTGTTTTCAGTTTGCGTTTAAGTTTCAAAACTCCCATCCCGCCATAATCGAAAAATTCCGGCCAGCCTCCGGCACATCAATAAGCCGGTAATAACTGGTGTGGTCATAATAACGCTTATTCAGCAGATTATCAGCGTGAAGCGACAGACTAATGCTGCTTCCTGCAAAGCGAAAACGGTGGCTCGCCGACAGATTCAGCGTCCAATAGCCATCGGTTGGCTTTTCGGGCGGCACTATATTGTCCTGTTTTCCAACTATATGCACATTCAGCCCGATAGAACCCTCGCCGTGCCGCTTGTGGCTGTACTTGAGCCCCGCATCGGCCGACCACGGCGTTGAGAACGGCAGCGTGTAGCCCTTTTTCGCGCCCGACAGCTGCTCGGCATACAGATACTCGCCTTTCAGTTCGGCATCAATGTGCCGCGTGATTTTGCAAGTGGTCTGACACTCAACACCATAGCGCAAGACTTCGGCCTGCGTGTAATGATACAGTTGTAGTCCTTCCTCGTATAACGACGTGGGGTTCAGATAGATATAGTTCGGGAAATAGTTCACGTATGGCTCAACCTGAATGCTGGCCACCTTGTTAGCCCAATAGGCGCTCACGTCGAGTTGGTAAGACACTTCGGGGTCGAGTTGCGTGTTGCCGCGCTCATAACGGAAAATGTGATAGTTGATGCCGTCGGCGCCCAACTCTTTCGGAATCGGTATGCGGAAGCTCTTGCCCACATTGGCTTTCAGCACCCAATCGGCAGCCTCGTAACTTGCCCCAACCGACCACGTCAGATTATTGAAAGTCAGGTCAATATCAGCAGAGCGCTGTTTAAAAACCGAATCGGCGCCAACGGGCGTTTTATACCAATCGTTGTAACTATGAATGTGCGTCTGCGCGAAATCGTAGCGCATACCGGCATTAAGTTTCAGTTTGTCAGTCGGTTGCCACTTATCAAGAAGATAGGCTCCGTAGCTCCCGGTTTCGAAATCTGGGATAATGAATCCCCAGCCCGTTCTTCTATTATGCTGATATTCAGTGTTGATGCCAGCATTTAAATTGTGCTCCGCCAGCGCCATTTTCAGCCCGATGTTGGCCGTGTAGGTGCTTTTGTCGAAATGACGCTCCATTGGGCCGTCGGGTTTCGGCATATATCCGTGCGACACCGGTTCCGAGCACTCCTCGCGCCTGTTGTTCTGATAGGCAAGCGACACATCAACCGACAAAACGCTGTTGCGCCAACTGCTGTGACTCAACACTTTAAGGTGATTCACCCATTGATACGGCAAGTCAATGTCACGCTGCGAACGGTCGTAATCAATGTCGGACAATCGCACTTCAAGTCCGTGAGCGTTGGCAAAAAAACCGCTTTTTGCGTACGAGTCCGACACGCGCAGGTCGGTGTGGAATTTGTATCCGGCATAACCGAGCATCAGACTGCCGTCGCGCTCAAGCCCGGCCGTGTTGCGTAACCGCTGGTCTTTCAGCTTGATATAGTACGAGTAGTATTGAATGCTGTCGGTGGGCACGCGGTAGTCGCCATAGTTGATAACGGTGACGTTGGCGCGGCAGAAAAGTTTTCCTGCACGCAGTCCCAATTTTGCCGAAGCACCCAACTGGCCGTTGTTGCTACGCCCAAACAACTGCACCGCTCCGCTCAAACTGTCGGTAGGTATATGGTTGGTATATAAGCATATAACGCCACCAATAGCATCACTGCCGTAGAGTAAAGCTGCAGGGCCTTTAATCACCTCAACGCGGTCGATGGCAAACTGGTCAATTTCCAGACCGTGGTCATCGCCCCACTGCTGACCTTCGTGCTTGATTCCGTCTTCGGCCACAGCCATACGATTAAAGCCCAAGCCGCGGATTGTCGGTTTCGATTGCCCCGACCCGATACTCATTGCCTTCACGCCCGGAATGCCTTGCAGCGTCTGCATCAGGCTGCCCGAGAAATTCTGCTGAAGATAGTCGCGGCTCACCTGAATCGATGATAGCGTGGTGTGAGTCTGCACGGGACGCACGGCGTGGTCTGTAATGGTAACTTCCTCAATATCAATCACTGTGTCGGTCATTGCGCATAGCAATGCCGTAGCAGCAAGAAAATGTGTCATAAATCGGTTATTTGATTTAAACAAACTGATTATCAGCCCGATAAATATGCGGCAAACGAGAGCCTGCAATTCGGGCTAACAAAAAAATAGCGGGATGTTTGTTTAAATCGTAGGAGGGGCGCGTCCGCGAATGTGCCCGTATCTGTTGCAAGGAATGAGGCTGCACTCTGCGGTTTGGATGTATCTTGTTAATAATAAGAGTGATGCAATGGTAATAGATAGTGCTATTGCAAAAGGCAACTGGCACAGTTGGCAAATAAGGCAATTGCTATCGGCCAACTGCAACTCAATCAAGTGCCCGGAATGACAAGCATGATGGGAACATTGTTCGCACTCATAATCAGCGTGATATACAGGCTCGTGTGTATGAAGCGACAGCACAGCAATGCGTGCCAGAAAAACTGTCAGAAGCAGTAGGGCCGATATGTTTCTACGCTGTTTCATTTGTGAGGCAAATATATTGCAAAAGATTAGCGCCCGAGTGCCTTTGCATGAATTGTTCCTTAAAACGCTGTCGACTTTAGTCTCAGTCCCGCCTTCTCGTCAATGCCGAACATAATGTTCATATTCTGAACTGCTTGTCCCACAGCGCCTTTCAGCAGGTTGTCAATCATTGATATGATGACGGCCTTGTTGCCGAACTTGCTGATGTGGACGAGCGCCTTGTTGGTATTCACAACTTGCTTCAGGTCGATGTCAGTGTCGCAGTAGTGAGTGAAGGCAGCGTCTTTGTAAAACTCTTTGTATAAAGCCGATAACTGTTCCGCAGTCGGGTTGGTGGCAGAGCCTTCGGCGCCTTCGAAGCGGACAACTTCAGTGCAGAAAATGCCGCGCGCAAAATCGCCGCGATAAGGAATGAAATCGACGGTAATCTCGTCCGCTTGGGGTTGTGCCACAAGCGTGTCGGCAAATGCGGGCGCGTTGGTCGGGCGCAACTCGTTCAGGCTTTGGCAAATCTCGTGAAGATGCTGATGCTCAAACACTTTGTAGATGCTCATATTGTTGTTGCGCCACGAGGAATGCGTTGTTGCCGATGGCTTTTGCCCTGCACCTGTTGAGCCCGTGATTGCGTTTACAGCCACGTCGTAACGCAGCAGCCCCGCCTTGGCCAACGGCAGCAAACCCAACTGAATGCAAGTGGCAAAGCAGCCAGGATTGGCCAAATGCTGACACGCCTTGATTTGCGCTTTGTGAATTTCGGGCAAACCGTAAACATAGTCGTGAGTTGGTGCGGCCATGCGGAAATCCTGCGCCATATCAATGATTTTCACATTGTTAGGTATGGCGTGTTCTTTCAAGAAGGCTTCGCTCTTGCCGTGTCCGAAGCAGAAGAATACCACGTCAACCTTATCGAACGGCATTTCGGCGGTGAACCGCAGGTCGGTTTCGCCCAGCAGGCCTTCGTGCACGTCGCACACAAGGTTTCCCGCATTCGACTCGCTGTTGGCGAACACAATCTCGGCCTCGGGATGGTTTATCAGCAGTCTAATCAACTCGCCGCCTGTATATCCAGCAGCGCCCAAAATTCCTATCTTTATCATAATCTATTCGTTAGGCATTACAAGTGCAAAAATCAAGTAGAGCAATAAGCCGCAACCGCCAAACACGGCCAGCAGTATCCAAATGATGCGCATTACCGTCGGGTCAAGGTCGAGATACTCGGCCAGCCCGCCGCATACACCACAAATGGTGCGGTTCTTTTGTGACTTTACCAATCGTTTTACCTCTGCCATTTTTATTAATTTATTGTCTTTCATTAGGATGCGCCAAGTAGTACGCTCTCAGCGCTGTCGATGTCACCTTGATGAAGCCTTTGGCGTCGTCTGATGTCCAGGCTTTGGCAGTCTCACCGTACTCACCCAATTTATTCTTAACCAAATCGTTAGGCGAATCAACACCGACAGTTTGGAAGCACAATGGACGTAGTTCGAGCGTAACTTCGCCCGTCACGTTGCGCTGACTGCTTGTCAGCATTGCCTCGATGTCGGGCATTACAGGCTCAAGATACTGACTCTCGTGCAGGAACATTCCGTACCAGTTCGACACTTGGTCCTTCCAGTACTGCTGCCACTTCGAGAGCGTGAATTTCTCAAGGAAACGATGCGCGCCGATAATCAGCATTGGTGCTGCGGCCTCGAAACCAACGCGGCCCTTGATGCCGATGATGGTGTCGCCCACGTGGCAGTCGCGGCCGATGCCGTAAGCGGCGCCAATCTCTTCAACTGCCTGAATAGCAGCAATTTTATCGGTATATTTCTTTCCGTTCACGCTGCACAACTCGCCCTTCTCAAAGCCCAGTTTCAGAATTTCAGGACCTTCTTTGGTCGGGTGTTTCAGGTAGGCCGATTCGGGCAGACCTTGCTTTGAATCAAGTATTTCGCCGCCGCAGATTGACGTGCCCCAAATGCCAACATTGTACGAGTATTTAAGTTTGGTGAAATCGGCAAAAAATCCGTTTTTATTCAGATAATCAACCTCTTCCTGACGGCTCAAGTTGCCGTCGCGCGTCAGCGTGATAATCTCAACGCCAGGGCACATAACCAGGAAAGTCATATCGAAGCGGATTTGGTCGTTGCCAGCGCCCGTTGAGCCGTGGGCAATGGCCGACGCGCCTATCTCTTTGGCGTAGCGCGCAATGGCGATGGCTTGGAAGATGCGTTCCGATGAAACCGAAATCGGGTAGCAGTTGTTGCGCAGCACGTTGCCATAGACCATATATTTCAGACTCTTCTCGTAGTATTCCTTTGTCACGTCGAGAGTTACGTATTTTGTCGCGCCCAGTTTGTAGGCGTTTTCCTCGTTTGTTTTGAGTTGCTCGGCGCTAAAACCGCCCGTGTTGGCGCAAGCCGCGTGAACCTCGTAGCCCTTTTCCTTGGCCAGATACATAACGGTGTACGATGTGTCCAAACCGCCGCTGAAGGCCACTACAACTTTCTTTTTCTGTTCCATATCTTTATAGTTATAAGTTTTTGAGTTATAAGTTTTTAGTTTTGAGTAAGGTGTAAAGATTAATGTGTAAAGTTCGCATTTTAAAATCCTAATTCCTAACTCCTAATTAATCTTCGGGAAATCCGTCGGGGAAGCGTGCGTGGATGATGTCCTCAACGCCCGGGTCGTGTGCCAGTTCCTCGTCAGCGTCGCGGACGCTGCGCGGGCGCTCAGGGTCGTAGAGCATACCAGTGCAGACGCAGTAGCGGCGGTCGGTGCGCTTCAGAATATCTTGGTTGATGCAACCCTCGCAGCCCTTCCAAAATGTCTCGTCGTCAGTAAGTTGCGCGAAAGTTACAGGCACATATCCGTGGTCGGTGTTGAGTTTCATAACTGCGGCGCCCGATGTCAGACTGAAGATTTTTGCCTGCGGCCAGCGCATACGCGCAAGCGTGAACGTTACGTGCTTGATGCGGCGTGCAAGGCCGTGTCCGCGGTACTCTTCGGGCACAATCAAGCCCGATGTGGTTACGTAGTGCTTGCCGCCCCACGTCTCAATGTAACTGAAACCAGCGAATTTGTCGCCGTCGAGCGCGATGACTGCCTTGCCCTCGCTCATTTTTTGTTTCACATAGCCAGGGTTGCGCTTAGCAATGCCCGTGCCACGCACTTTTGCGGCAGCCGCGATGGTTGCCAAAATCTCGTCAACATAAGAGTAGTGCTCCTTGTCGGCCACTAAAATTTTAATGTTGTCGTTGTACTGCTCCATTTCTTAAACAGATGTTTTTATCTCAATATTTATGAATTTTTATGCAGTAATAATGAATATTATTACGGCCGCAAAAGTACATTGTTGGTTGAATATTGCAAAGGATTTTTTTGCTGAAAGTTATGATATAAGAAGCACTGTGCGTATCTCATAAATCAGCCTAACAATCAGCATTTTGCCTACACCGTCAACTCGCAAATCACACAACCAGTCACTCTCACAAGGTCGTCGGGTGCAAGTTTTATCTGCATTCCGCGGATGCCGGCACTGATGTAAATCTCATCGTAAAGGATGCACTGCTCGTCAAGATAGGTTGGATAATGCTTTTTCATACCGATGGGCGAGCAACCGCCACGGATATAGCCCGTGAGTGGCTGAAGTTCTTTCACGTGTATCATTTCTGCGCTTTTATTGCCCGACGCTTTTGCGGCTTTTTTCAAATCGACCTCATCGGCACCGGGGATGACACACACAAACAGTCCGTTCTTGTCGCCACGCAACACCAATGTCTTGAAAACCTGACCTATATCCTGCCCCATCTGCTCGGCAACGTGAGTGGCGCTCAAGTCTGACTCATCAACTTCGTATTCTGTCAGGCTGTAGCCGATGCCTGCTGAATCCAAAATACGCGCGGCGTTTGTCTTGTTCATTGTTCAAATTTTTGGCAAAAATATCATCAATTTTGTTGCCGCGGATAGTATTTTTGCGGCCGATGGTCACCATTCACAACATACTGAGCTATCTGCGATGGCAGGCACAAGCCCGCGACCGGCAAGGGCACCGTGTCCACTCGCCGTTTCTTTACGAACTGATAACCAACCAACTACACCGAAAAATAAAAGCCGATTGGGTGACAAAAGTTGAGCAATACCGCAAACAGCTACTGACCGACCGCCGCACCATCAACGTTACCGACTACGGCTCGGGCAGCCAGTTCGACAAAGGCAACACCCGCCGTGTGCGCGACATCGTCCGCCATAGTTCGACATCGGCCCGCGACGGGCGGCTGCTATCAAATTTGGCCACCGCAATGCAGTGCCGCAACATTGTCGAGTTAGGCACCAATTTGGGCATTGGCGCGCTCTATTTGGCTCATTCGGCACACTGCCAAAAACTAATAACCATCGAAGGCTGCCCAACGCTTTCGCAGATGGCCGCCACCGCTTTCAAACAATTGGGTGCCAATAATATAACCACCATTAACGAGCGTTTTGAATCGGCGCTACCCAAGGTTTTATCCGAGATGTCCACCATTGATTTGCTCTTTATCGATGGCAATCACAGTTACCAGCCCACAATGAGCTATTTCGCTAATTGTCTGCCATTTGCAGGTAATGACACGGTTTTTGTCATCGACGACATCCATAAAAATGCCGAAATGGAACGTGCTTGGCATAAGATTATTGAAAATGAGCGAGTAACGCTAACGCTCGATTTTTACACTATGGGCGTGGTCTTTTTCCGCAGCCAACTGTCGCGTCAGACAATCTGCTTGCGCTACTAAACTGCGTTTTTGTCGAAATTGTAGTCATATAACAATTTGATTATAAACATATTAACCGATATACATAAAAATATTTGCGTGGTATGATACATTTTGGATATTTTTTTCATATTTGCGCGAAATTTTAAAACCTAAAGGCTATGTATTGGACTCTCGAACTGGCATCAAAGTTGGAAGACGCACCTTGGCCAGCAACAAAAGAAGAATTGATTGACTACGCCATTCGGTCAGGCGCACCAATGGAAGTGGTTGAGAACCTGCAGGAAATGGAAGACGACGGCGATATCTACGATAGCATTGAAGATATTTGGCCCGACTATCCAAGCAAGGAAGATTTCTTTTTCAACGAAGACGAGTATTAATCGCACGTCACAAAAATAAAAAGAACGGTATGCTGTGCATATCGTTCTTTTTTTGTTTACAAAGGTCTGTATGTCAGACTATTTCCGATTCAAATACCATTCCACTGTTTTCAAAATTCCGCTCTCAAAATTCTCGTCGGCACGCCAGCCAAGTTCCTTCTCAATTTTTGTGGCGTCAATGGCGTAACGACGGTCGTGACCGGCACGGTCTTTTACGAAGGTAATCAACTCTTTATACGATTTGCCATTGGCGCGCGGACGCTGGTCGTCGAGAATGGTGCAGATGGTATCGACAATCTGAAGATTGGTGCGTTCGTTGCGGCCGCCAATGTTATAGGTCTCACCCGCCTTTCCGCGATGGTAAATCAAGTCGATGCCTGCGCAGTGGTCAATCACATACAACCAGTCGCGAATGTTCTTGCCGTCGCCGTAAATTGGTATGTTCTCTCCTGCCAAAGCCTTGCGGATAATGGTCGGAATCAGTTTCTCATTATGCTGCTTCGGACCGTAATTGTTTGAGCAGTTGCTTGTTGTGACATTCATTCCATAAGTGTGGTGATAAGCGCGCACAATCAGGTCGGAACTTGCTTTGGCTGCCGAATACGGGCTGTTTGGCGCATACGGTGTTGTTTCGGTGAAGAAACCCGTCTCACCCAACGTGCCGTAAACCTCATCAGTCGAGATATGGTGGAAGCGGCAACCCTCATAGTCTTTTTTGTATTTGAAAGGCGCTTCCATCCAATATTTGCGGGCCACGTCGAGCAGCGTGAACGTACCATTTATGTTTGTCTTGATAAAGATTTCAGGACCGTTGATTGAGTTATCGACGTGCGACTCGGCGGCAAAGTGAATCACACCGCGAATATCATACTGACGGAACAGATACTCAACAAGTTCGCGGTTGCAGATATCGCCCTGAACAAACGTGTACTGGTCACTATCTTCAACCTCCGACAGATTGGCCAGATTGCCGGCATATGTCAGTTTGTCAAGGTTAATAATGTGATAATCAGAATGTTTCTCAATAAAATAAGGAATAAAGTTCGAACCGATAAATCCGGCTCCACCTGTTACTAAAATCGATACGCTCATATTTTTTAATATAATTTATCCGTAAAGTTAAATAAATCAGCGTCTTTCAAATTGACTGCCGCCAAATCCTTGTCCGACAAATTTAATTCAAAATTCACTTTCGGCCATTGAATATTTAAGTCGGGGTCGTCGAAGCGGATACCGCGTTCGCTGGCTTTGTTGTAGTAATTATCACATTTATAGACAAATGTGGCGTGCTCGCTCAAAACCAAGAATCCGTGCGCGAATCCACGCGGAATGAAGAACTGGCGCTTGTTCTCTGCGCTCAGCACAACTCCTACATACTTGCCAAACGTTGGCGAGCCGCGACGTATATCCACAGCCACATCGAACACTTCGCCCTCAATCACGCGCACAAGTTTCGACTGCGAGTAAGGGTGCATTTGATAGTGCAGGCCACGCAATACCCCGCCTGTCGAAGACGATTCGTTATCTTGAACGAACCGTGTATTGCACACATTTTCAATAAATTGATTCTCGCGAAATGTCTCGCAGAAATAACCTCGGCGGTCGCCGAAAATCTGCGGTTCCATTATCATAACTCCGTCGATATCAGTTTTTATAAAGTTCATTGCATTATATCTTATTGTTAACCAACTTCATAAGATACTGGCCATAGTCGTTTTTCATCAGCGGCTTGGCAAGTTCGGCCAGTTGCTCGCGGGTAATGAATCCGCGTTTGAAAGCGATTTCCTCAGGGCAACTTACCATCAAACCTGTGCGCTTTTGCAGCGTCTCCACAAAGTTACTGGCCTCAATCAAGCTACTGTAGGTGCCGGTGTCAAGCCAGGCGAAACCGCGGCCCATAATCTCAACCTGCAGGTCGCCTTTGGTCAGATATTCCTGATTTACAGTAGTTATCTCCAACTCACCACGCGCCGACGGCTTAATGTGTTTGGCAATCTCAACCACGCTGTTCGGGTAGAAATAGAGCCCCACAACAGCATAATTCGACTTCGGTTCTTTCGGTTTTTCCTCAATCGAAATCACTTTGCCTGTGCTATCGAATTCGGCCACACCATAACGTTCAGGGTCGTTCACATAATAACCGAAAACCGTTGCCTTACCTTGCTGCTCAACGTTTTTGCGAGCGTCAGCCAAGTGGTTCGGCAAGCCGTGACCGTAGAAAATATTGTCGCCTAAAACAAGGCAAACAGAGTCGTTTCCAATGAATTTCTCACCAATGATAAACGCTTGCGCCAGTCCGTCGGGCGAAGGCTGCTCGGCATACTCAAGGTTTATTCCCCACTCTTTGCCACTACCCAACAAACGCTTGAATCCAGGCAAATCGTGCGGTGTCGAAATCACCAGAATATCTTTGATTCCAGCCATCATAAGCACCGTTAACGGATAGTAAATCATTGGTTTATCATAGATTGGCAGCAACTGCTTTGATACTCCTTTAGTGATTGGAAATAAGCGAGTTCCGCTACCGCCCGCGAGAATTATGCCTTTCATATTATATAAGTTTTAAGTTTTTGAAGTTTTAAGTTCTGAGTCTTGGCTCAACGTTATTTCTTTCTTTTCAGCAAATCTGGATGGAAATCGCCAACCAAACCAACTGGTGTTGCATTGCGGATTTGGTGGGCAATCTCAATCGACGGCAGTGCATCATCGAGACCGAAGCCTTTGCCTGCCAGAATGTTACGGTATGTTTCGGTGTGCAGTTCGGTGAAACCTGTGCTGAACTCAAACTCCTCACCATCAATCAAGATGGTACGGAAGGTGCGTTTGCCTTCGGCCTTCACACTGTCGGGAATGTCATTGTAATCTATACTCAAGAACCAACGCACACGAGCATTTTTCAGTCTCAAAAATCCTGCCGCGTGATAGGCGTCGCGTTCGTGCACGATATTTTCCTGAACGGGACCGAAAATCCACGTCAGCATATCGAAGAAGTGAATGCCAATATTGGTGGCCACACCGCCCGACTTGCTCTCATCGCCTTTCCACGAGTAATGATACCATTTGCCGCGACTTGTAAAATACCGTAAATCAATATTATACACTTTATTAGGGTCGCCAGCATCAACTTTCTTTTTCAAATCGACAATCGACTGGTGAAGCCTCAACTGCAATATGTTATACACTTTTTTGCCAGTTTCCTTCTCGTAATCCTTCAGCGCCTCAACATTCCACGGATTGAGCACAAGCGGCTTCTCGCAAATGGCATCAGCCCCTTGACGCAAAGCAAATCGGATATGCGAATCGTGTAAATAGTTTGGTGTACAAACACTTACGTAATCGATTGGCGTACCTTGGCGTTTGAGTTTGTAGATGTGGCGGTCGAAACGCTCAAACTCTGTAAAGAAGTCGGCCTCAGGGAAATAGCTGTCCATAATGCCCACGCTGTCGAACTTGTCGAGAGCCGCAACCATTTGGTTACCAGTATCTTTTATTGCTTTCAAATGCCGCACGGCGATATACCCCGCCGCACCAATCAAGGCAAAATTCTTCATTCTTTTTGCTTTTTTTCAAATGGCAAATTTATTGATTATGGCAATTTGTCCAATGTTTCATGGGGATTATTTTGGCGGAAGATCTTTTGTGCAACAAAAACAACACATCAATTTGTTCAACCAAAAACGTTAACAAAACGTTAAACCCCGTTAATTTTTGTTAATAGGTGTCAGCCCTATCAAATGTTTTATCAAATTTGCGCCGTTGAGTTGAAAAAATAATAAGAAACCGAAAACATATAAAACAATAATTATGAGCGAAATTGTTGATATCAAAGAACTTAACGACCGCATACAGCGCGAGAGTTCGTTTGTCGACCTAATCACTATGGAGATGAACAAAGTGATTGTAGGCCAAAAACACCTGACAGAGTGTCTGTTAATCGGCCTTCTGTCCGACGGGCACATTCTTCTGGAAGGTCTGCCTGGCTTGGCTAAAACATTGGCCATAAACACTTTGGCACAGACCATCAACGCTGGGTTCAGCCGTATTCAGTTCACACCCGATTTGCTGCCTGCCGACGTTATTGGAACAATGATTTACAGCCCCAAAACCGAAGAATTCAGCGTCAAGAAGGGCCCCATTTTCACCAACTTTGTGCTGGCCGACGAAATTAACCGCGCCCCCGCAAAGGTGCAAAGCGCACTGCTCGAGGCAATGCAGGAGAAGCAGGTCACCATTGGCGACACCACATTCCAACTCGAGAAACCGTTCCTGGTGATGGCCACACAAAACCCGATTGAGCAAGAAGGAACCTATCCGCTGCCCGAGGCGCAGATGGACCGTTTTATGCTCAAGGTGATTATCGGCTATCCGAAGAAGGAAGAAGAGCAACTTATTGTACGTCAGAACATTCAGCGCACTTTCCCGAAAGCCAACAAGATTCTGTCAACTGACGAAATTGTCAAGGCCCGCGAGGTTGTGAAAGACGTCTATATGGACGAGAAAATCGAACGCTATATTGTTGATATTGTGTTTGCTACCCGTTACCCAGAAGAGTACGGACTCGACTCGCTGAAGGAGATGATTAGTTTCGGAGGCTCGCCACGTGCAAGTATTAGCCTTTCGAAGGCGGCAAAGGCTTACGCCTTTATCAAGCGCCGCGGCTATGTGGTTCCCGAGGATGTCCGCGCCGTCTGCCACGACGTGCTGCGCCACCGTATCGGACTCACATATCAGGCCGAAGCCGAAAATCTAACCACAGAAGACATTATCAACGAGATATTGAACAAGGTGGAGGTGCCTTGAGAAAGGTAAGAGGTAAGAGATTTGATGTTTAACGAAAACTGAAAACTTAAACGTAAATATTTCAACCCGTTAAACAGCGAAGCCCCCGATAGCTATCGGGATAAACTTGTTAAACTCTAAACTCTAACCATTCCCCTTTCAATTAATTAATCAGTCAGTCCTTCAGTTATGGAGACTTCGGAATTATTAAAAAAGGTACGGCACATTGAGATTAAGACACGCGGGCTGTCTAACCAGATTTTTGCGGGCGAGTATCACAGCGCCTTCAAAGGTAAAGGTATGACATTCAGCGAGGTGCGCGAGTACAACTACGGCGATGCCATTCGCGATATCGACTGGAATGTAACGGCGCGACTCAACCACCCGTTTGTCAAGGTTTTTGAGGAGGAGCGCGAACTGACCGTGATGCTGCTGATTGATGTCAGCGGCTCGAAAAACTTCGGCACGCGCAACCAGTACAAACTCGACCTGATGACCGAAATCGCCGCCGTACTCTCGTTTTCGGCCATTAAGAACAACGATAAGATTGGCGTCATAATGTTCAGCGACAAGGTGGAGAAGTTCATTCCGCCGCAGAAAGGCCGCAAGCACATTCTGCGCATTATCCAGGAACTGCTCAACTTTGAGCCGCAGAGCCGCCAGACCAATGTGGCAGCGGCTTTGGAGTACCTGACCAGCGCCATTAAGAAACGCTGCATTGCGTTCGTCATTTCCGACTTTATCGATGAGCGTTTCAACGACGCGCTCACCATTGCCAACCGCAAGCACGACCTTGTGGCTCTGCGCATTTACGACCAGCGCGAGACCGAAATGCCGTCGATTGGACTTGTGCAGATGACCGATGCCGAAACGGGCGCCACGCAATGGGTTGATACGTCGAGCCGCGCCGTGCGCGAGGCCTACAGCCATTGGTGGACGTCGCTATCGCTCAACGTCGAGTCGGCGTTCAAGCGCAGCGGTGTCGATTTCGCAACCATTGCCACAGGCGACGACTACGTGAAGCCGCTTATCGGACTGTTCAAGCATAGAAGCGTGTGATAGAAGTTACAAGGTACAAGTTGTAAGGTACAAGTAATTGATAATGAAAAATTAACAATTAAAAATTAACAAATGAAGGCAGATGAACATAGTTCGGATTGAATCTGACAAAATCGGTTAGAGATATAAATCAGTGTTAATCAGTGTATTCTGTGTTATCTGTGCGAGAATCAAAAATCGAAAATCACAATTCAAAAATGTCTAAATATCTGACAATATTGGTAATGGCGATGATGCTGGCGATGGGTGAAGCCCACGCGCAAGTGAGCGTTTCGGCCAAAATCGACACTTCGATGATGCTCATTGGCGACCAGACCAATTTCCGTGTAGAGGCTTCGTTTCCTGATGGTTACAAAGTGATGCTACCCGTGATGGCCGACACCGTGTCGCGCGGACTCGAGATTGTTGAAGCCGGAACGGTCGATTCTGTGCTGGCCGACGGCATTGTCCGCATTAGCCAAAAATATCTGGTGACCAATTTCGACAGCGGCTGGTACGCCGTCCGGCAACTGCCATTCGCCATTGTCGACAAAGATGGTAATACCGACACAATATTTTCTGAATCAGTTTATTACGGCGTAATGACGATGCCGCTCGATACTGCCAACGCCAACGCTATCTGCCCGCCAAAGCCAATGGCCGAGGCGCCGTTCATTTTCAAGGAACTGGTCCACTATCTAAAGTGGGGGCTGCTCGTTCTGCTGGCGGCTTTTGCCATTGTCTTTATCGTTTACGCGCTTATCAAACACAAACGCAACGAGCCCATTTTTGTGAAGCCGAAACCGCAAGAGCCCGCCCACGTGGTGGCTTTGCGCCAACTTGACGAACTCAAGGAACAGAAACTCTGGCAGCGCGGACTGGTTAAGGAGTTCTACTCGTCGCTCACCGACATTGCGCGGCTCTACCTTAACGGACGGTTCGGCCTACAGGCGATGGAGAGCACCACGTCAGAGATTATGCAGATGACAAAGGACGTGCCCGAAATTGACAAAGACCTGCGCAAAAACTTGCAGGACCTGCTCGAGAGAGCCGATTTTGTGAAATTTGCCAAGGCGCAGACCGTAGCCAACGAGAACGAAGCGAGCTTCGATTTTGTGGAACATTTTGTTCTGACAACCAAACCTATAGAACAGCTTCGCGACGAAGACGAAGAGGCCGCGCCTGAAAAAAACGAAAAAGAATAAGACTATGGACAGCATAACTTTTAACAATCCTAACTTGTTGTACCTGTTACTTTTACTGGTACCGATGATTGGCTGGTACGTATGGAAGCACCGTGATATGGACACGTCGCTGCGCCTGTCGACACTCGACGGATTCTCCCGTGCGCCGCGTACCTATAAATGGTATCTGCGCCACGTGCCTTTCGCCCTGCGCACGCTTGCAATGGCTGTGCTGGTGGTAGCATTGGCCCGTCCGCAGTCGACCGACCGCTGGAGCAACACAACCACCGAGGGAATCGACATTGTGGTGGCGCTCGACATTTCGGGCAGTATGCTTGCCGAGGATTTCAAGCCCAACCGCCTTGAAGCCGCAAAAAGCGACGCAATAAAATTCATATCGGGCCGCCCCAACGACCGCATAGGCCTTGTGGTGTTTGCTGGCGAGAGTTTCACACAGTGCCCGCTCACAACCGACCACGCCGTGCTTATCAATCTGATTAACGACGTGAAAAGCGGAATGATTGAAGACGGAACAGCCATTGGCGTGGGGCTGGCCAACGCTGTTAGCCGCCTGAAGGAATCTACGGCCAAAAGCAAGGTTGTTATTCTGATGACCGACGGCGTGAACAACCGAGGCGAGATCCCGCCGCTCACCGCTGCCGACATTGCGCAGGCAATGGGCGTCCGCGTCTACACCGTGGGCATTGGCACGCAAGGCCAAGCGCCATATCCGTTCACTGACGCCTTCGGCAACAAGCACTATCAGAATGTCGATGTCGAAATTGATGAGGAGGTGCTTTCGCAGATTGCCAACCAAACCGACGGCCGCTATTTCCGCGCCACCAGCAACCGCCGCCTGCAGGAGGTTTACGAGCAGATTGACAAACTCGAAAAATCGAAAATCGAAACCAAAGAATACAGCAAGAAAAACGAGGAATATCTGCCGCTGCTGCTTGCAGGACTGGCTCTGCTGGCTATCGAACTGCTGATGCGCAACACCGTGATGCGCGGAATAAGTTGATGGACAATTGACAATGAAATTTAACAATGAACAATTAATAATTAACAAATTAGGCAGAAGACAAAAGGCAAGTTTTAGTCTGTTGTCTGAAGTCCGATGTCTGAAGTCTTAAAAAAACAAAAAAATGTTCCAATTTGCTAATCCACAATATCTTTTGTTTCTGCTGCTGGTGCCTGCCTTGCTACTCATTTTCATAGCGGGGCGGATGATGCGCCGCCGCGCGTTGCAGGCTTTTGGCGACAGCGACCTTGTCAAAGGCCTGATGCCCGACGTTTCGGCTTCGAGGCCTTGGGTGAAACTGATTTTGGGGCTGGTGGCGCTTGCGCTGATAATTATTGCCGCCGCAGGTCCGCAGTTCGGCACAAAGTTGCGCGAGGTGAAACGCACTGGAATTGAGTTGGTTGTGGCACTCGACGTGTCTAACAGTATGCTCGCCGAGGACATTACGCCCAACCGCCTTGAGAACGCCAAACGCGCCATTTCCAAGATGATTGACGGCCTGAAGGACGACAAACTGGCACTCATTGTCTTTGCGGGCGACGCCTTTGTGCAACTGCCGATGACGAGCGACTACACCGCCGCCAAAATGTTCCTTTCGTCAATCAATCCGTCGCTGGTGACAAACCAGGGAACGGCCTTGGAGAAGGCTATAAATCTGGGAGTCAAGTCGTTCACGCCAGGCGACGACAAGAATAAGGCAATCGTCATTATCACCGACGGCGAGGACCACGACGGTGACCCGATTGCCGCAGCCACCAAAGCCAACGAGGCTGGAGTAACCATTCATATGGTGGGTATGGGACTGCCGCAGGGCGCGCCAATCCCCACCGTCAACCGCAACGGCCAACGCGATTATCGCACTGATGCACAAGGAAATGTAGTAATATCTAAACTCGAGGAGACGACACTGAAGCAGGTGGCAGCCGCGGGTGGCGGAAAATACATTCGCGCCAACAACACCAAAAGCGGCCTGAGCGCGCTCTTCAGCGAACTGAATAATATGGAGAAGGTGGAGATGGAAGCGAAAATCTATTCGGAATACGAAGAACAATATCAATATTTTCTGGGCTTCGGACTGCTGATTCTGCTGGTTGAGGTGTTCATTCTCAACCGCCGCAACCGCCGCCTGAACGCTATCAATTTCTTCAAGAATTCAAAACTGACGCTTAAATAGTAAAGATATGAAAATCAAAGGTTTGTTTATCGTAACGATGCTTTTGTTCACAGTGCTTCCGCAGATGGTTGGAGCACAGGTCGAACGGCGTTATATTCGTCAGGGCAACCGCCAGTTTGAAAAGGCTTTCGCCGATACGGCACGTGTCGATTCGGTGCTGCTGCGCGACGCTGAGGACAGTTACCGCAAGGCCCTTGAGGAGGACCCGAACAACTGGGACGCGTCATTCAACCTTGCCAACGCAATGGCGAGTCAGGGCCGTATGGAGGAGGCCGCTCGGCAGTATCAGGCGCTTGGCGCGAAAACCGACGTTGACAAAACCAAACGCGCCGCCGCTTATCACAATCTGGGTAACTGCCTGCTGCAATCGGAAAATCTGCAAGGCGCTATCGAAGCTTACAAAAACGCTCTGCGCAACAATCCTAACGACTTGGAAACCAAATACAATCTGGCTTGGGCGCAGGACAAGATGAAACAACAGCAAAACGAGAATCAGCAGAACCAAAACCAGAACAAGCAAGACCAGGACCAGAATCAGCAACAGCAGAATCAGGACCAGCAGCAAGACCAGCAACAGAATCCGGACCAACAGAAAAAGGACCAGCAGAACCAGCAAAGCCAGGATAATCAGCAGCAGCAACCAAAACAGGGGCAGCAACAACAAGAGCAGGACAACGAGCAAATGTCGAAAGAGGACGCAATGAGGATTCTGGAGGCTCTGGAAAACGACGAGAAAGACGTGCAGGAGAAAGTGCAGAAGCAGAAAGCGCAACCACAACGCCGCCGAACTCAGAAGGATTGGTAAATTAAACTATAAGTTGAAAGTTAATAAGTTATAAATTTTTAGACATAAGAAAAATAAGTCTATTCATAAACAACAGCCAGATGATTCAACAATTCATCCGACTATCAATTGTTAACTTTTAGGTAATAAAAACTGCCAAATCGTAAGTCTTTTTACCAAAGATTTAGTTTTATTTGCCATAAAATATGTCGGGGGAGACTAACGCCCCGTAACAGTTTAAAATTGTGGAATTTAACACATCTTTTTAGTTATGAGCGACAACCACAATATCGACGAACTCGATAAAAAAATTCTGTCGATAATTTCGAAAAACGCACGCACTCCTTTCCTTGAAGTGGCGCGCGAGTGCGGTGTGTCGGGTGCTGCTGTTCACCAGCGTGTACAGAGGCTCACCAACATCGGCATCATCACCGGATCAGAGTTCATTGTAAGCCCGCAGAATTTGGGCTACAAAACGTGCGCCTTTGTGGGCATCAACCTAAAAAAGGCCTGCTTGTATCAAGACATTGCCGAAGAGTTGTACAAAATTCCCGAAATCATTGAATGCCACTACGTTACCGGGAACTACTCGTTGTTCATCAAAGTTATGGCGCATGACAACGAGCATCTGCGTAAAATACTGTCGGACAAGCTGCAACGTCTCGATATTGTAGAGCGCACCGAGACCATCATCTCGCTCGAAGAGAGTTTCCGCCGACAATTCCCAATCGAATCAAAAGAATAACAAATAATTATAATTCAAATATTTACATCGACATGACAAAAGACAATGTTGTTTTCGACCTTATAGACAAGGAGTACGCCCGCCAAAAGCGCGGAATTGAGATGATTGCATCAGAAAACTTTGTGAGTGACCAAGTTATGCAGGCTATGGGTTCGTGCCTAACCAACAAATATGCCGAAGGCTACCCTGGCAAACGCCACTACGGCGGCTGCGAAGTGGTTGACGAAGTTGAGACGCTGGCCATTGAGCGCCTGAAGAAAATCTACGGCGCCGAATACGCTAACGTGCAGCCCCACTCAGGCGCACAGGCCAATGCAGCCGTTCTGCTGGCAGTGCTGAAACCCGGCGACAAGTTTATGGGGCTCGACCTTGCACACGGCGGACACCTTTCGCACGGCTCGGCTGTGAACACATCGGGTATGATTTACACCCCCTGCGCCTACCACCTGAACAAGGAAACCGGTCGCGTTGACTACGACGAGATGGAAGAAATTGCAATGCGCGAGAAGCCGAAATTGATTATCGGCGGTGGCTCGGCCTACAGCCGCGAATGGGACTACAAGCGTATGCGCCAGATTGCCGACGCTTGCGGCGCCCTGCTGATGGTGGATATGGCTCACCCTGCCGGACTCATCGCTGCCGGACTGCTCGACAACCCTGTCAAATATGCCGACATTGTGACATCGACAACTCATAAGACCCTGCGCGGACCACGCGGCGGTATCATCCTGATTGGCAAGGATTTCCCGAATCCGTTCGGAAAGACAACCAAAAAAGGCGAAATCCGCTCGATGGGCAGCCTAATTAACTCGGCCGTGTTCCCAGGACAACAAGGCGGACCGCTCGAGCACGTGATTGCAGCCAAAGCCGTTGCTTTCGGCGAAGCACTTACACCCGAGTTCAAAGAGTATCAGAAACAAGTTCAGAAGAACGCCGCAGCCTTGGCCAAAGGTATGATGAACAAAGGCTTCTACATTGTTTCGGGCGGAACTGACAACCACTCAATGTTGGTTGACCTGCGTCCGAAATACGCCGAACTGACAGGCAAGGTGGCTGAAAAAGCCTTGGTTGCCGCCGACATCACGGTGAATATGAACCTTGTACCGTTCGACACCCGCTCGGCAATGCAGACCAGCGGCCTGCGCCTTGGTACACCCGCCATCACCACCCGCGGCCTGAAGGAATCGGATATGGACATTATTGTTGATATGATTGACCGCGTTCTGGCCGACCCCGAAAACGAGAGCGTTATCGCTAAAGTGAAAGCCGAAGTGAACGAAATGATGATGCCGCGCCCTATGTTTGCGTGGTAATAAAAACCGATAGATTGCAATGCCCGCCGCGTCTTTTCGACCGACGGGCATTTTTTTATAAAAAAATATGCATCGAAACTCGCTTTTTATCCGATAATAAATACCTTTACGACAACAGAAAAATACAATATTGAAATATAGTCAAAACAATATGTTCAGTAGCTGTAAACACTTGCTAACATTGATGTTAGCCGTGTGCTTTTTGTCGGTAGGTTGCACAAAACAAGGGCGTCATGGAAACGTGAAAGAAGGCTCGATGAAGTACAAAATCACCTATCTTGAATCGGAAAAAGAGAGCCCGATAATCGGATTGCTGCCATCGACAATAATGATGCGGTTCAACAATGACAAAGTTCTGCTCGAGATGGAAGGCTGGCTGGGTATTTTCCGCTCGGCTTTCGTCAAGAACGGCGAGAATGAAGCCTATACCCTACTCAAAATACTCAGCAAGAAATACTTATACATATCAGAACCGAACGAAGGTTTCTATGGCATGAAAAAGCCCGACAATCTGAAAGTTGATTTCGACGATGAGACGAAAGAAATTATCGGGTTCGACTGCAAGCATGCAAAAGTAAGCATCGACACACTGTCGTTCGATGTTTACTACACCAATGACATCAAAATCAAAAACGCCACGGCAAACACGCCGCTTGATATGATTCCGGGTATGCTACTCGATTTCAGACTCGAGATGAACGGAATTCCTATGCACCTTGAGGCTGTTGAGTTCATTAACGAAAAAGTGTCGAGCACGATATTCGACATTCCAAACGGCTATGAGCGTGTTAAGCGGTCACAAATGGACGAGATTTTCAATGGTATCGGCAAATAAAAACTCGATTTTGCCGTTCACTTCCCTATAAGGCTTAAAAAATGGCTAAGAAAAAAAACATCAACACTACCGATGATGCGGATTTCAATATGAGCGACCGCGACCGCAGGCGCACCATTTTAGGCGTAGCACTGGCCGCAATCACACTCTACCTGTCGTTCGCATTCATATCGTACCTGTTCACTTGGCGCATCGACCAAAGCACTCTCGACGTGCAGTTTACCAAACTTTTGAGCTCAAACATCACTGCAAGCAACTGGGCCGGAACCATCGGTGCTCTGCTAGCACAACGATTTCTTTACAAATGGGTCGGGCTGCCAGCTTTCGGACTGATAGTTATTTTGACCGTCGTTGTGCTGCACTTGTTCAAGATCAAGGCATGGCCGATTGGCAGAACAATCAAGTTGACAATAGTTTATTCCATTTGGGGGTCTGTGGCGCTGGGCTATCTTTTCCACAACGCAGCCTTCACACCGGGCGGCGCACATGGATATTTTGTTAGCGAGTGGCTGAATGCCGTCATTGGCAAACTCGGCACAGGTATTGTGCTTATTACATGTTTGTTTGCCATTCTGTCGCTCACTTTCGATAGTTTCATTGCCCGCTGCCGCGATTTCGTGAAAGAGCTTATCCATCCCAAAGTTTCCGACCCCGAACTGCCAGTTGCAATTGAAGCCGGAACACAGACTGACGAATCGACGGAAACCGCTGAAAATGAATCGGATGACAATTCTGGCGACATCGACTCGACAGACACCGAAACCCAAGATGAAGGCGAAGAAGGCGACAGCGATATGCCGTTTGAGAAGAACGACAAAGACCTGCTGAAATTCGAGATAACAACCACCGCCACATTCGACAACTCAGACAACGGCAACGACTTGAGCAACAATCTGGGCGAAGTTAAATCGCAACTGATTGACAATGATGGTAACTCAAACGATAACGATAACTTAATTGGCGGTCAAAGCGATTTCACTGTTACCAACCCCATTCAGAACAACGATGAGATTCAGCCGGGCGAAAATCCTGATAATGAGCCTAACGGCGAAGTTGAGATTGAAATTATCAAAAACGATGAAGAAACGCTGAATAAAACTAAAACCGATGTTGAAGAACAAGGCCCATACGACCCGACCCGCGACCTCGAGAACTACCGTCTGCCAGGCCTTGATCTGCTGAACGACTACGAACAAAACAACACATCGGTAACCGAAGATGAACTGATTGCCAACAAAAACAAGATTGTTGAGACTCTAAACGATTATAAAGTACAGATTGACAAGATAAACGCCACCGTCGGCCCAACAGTCACGCTCTACGAAATTGTTCCCGCAAAGGGTTACAGAATTTCGAAAATCAAGAGTTTGGGCGACGACATCGCGTTGAGCCTTGCGGCCCTTGGAATCCGCATCATTGCACCTATTCCGGGTCGCGGAACAATTGGTATCGAAGTGCCGAACGAGAAGAAACAAACGGTGGCAATGCGCACGGTGCTTGCGTCGAAGAAATTCCAGGAATCGAAATTCGACCTGCCAGTGGCCATTGGCAAAACCATCACCAACGAGACGTTCACCTTCGACCTGACCAAAGCACCTCACTTGCTTGTTGCCGGCGCAACCGGTCAAGGTAAATCGGTGGGACTGAACGCGATACTGACATCGCTGCTCTACAAGAAACACCCGGCGCAACTGAAACTTGTGCTGGTTGACCCGAAGAAGGTGGAACTGACGCTTTATAAGGCGCTCGAAAAATACTTCCTGGCAAAACTGCCCGATGCCGAAGATGCAATTATCACTGATACACAGAAGGTTGTGAACACAATGCAGTCGCTCTGCATTGAGATGGACAAACGCTACGATTTGCTGAAAGAAGCTAGCTGCCGCAACATTAAAGAATACAACGAGAAATTCATCAATCGGCATCTCAACCCAGAGAAAGGGCATCATTATATGCCTTATATTGTGGTGGTTATCGATGAGTTTGCCGACCTGATTATGACCGCTGGAAAAGAAGTCGAGCTGCCAATCGCACGCTTAGCACAGTTGGCGCGCGCCATCGGCATCCACCTGATTGTGGCCACACAAAGACCTACAACCAACGTCATCACAGGCTTGATAAAAGCCAACTTCCCGGCTCGAATCGCCTTTAAGGTGATGAGTATGATCGACTCGCGCACCATTCTGGACGCCCCCGGAGCTAACCAGTTGATTGGCCGCGGCGATATGCTGATTGCAATGGGCGGCAGCGAAATGACACGTGTACAATGCGCCTTTGTTGATACGCCTGAACTTGAAAAAATAATGCAACACATTGAGCAGCAGCAGAGTTACACTGGTGCTTACGAGTTGCCAGAATATACACCCGAAGGCAGCGAAGGCGGCAACCTTGAAGATGTTGACCTATCGAAACGCGACTCAATGTTTGAAGAAGCCGCCCGAATAATTGTGATAAACCAGCAAGGCTCTACATCGTTGATACAGAGAAAGTTCTCTATCGGATACAACCGCGCTGGCCGCATTATGGACCAGTTGGAAGCCGCCGGAATCGTTGGCCCTTATCAAGGCAGCAAAGCGCGCGATGTGCTTATCCCCGATGAAATGAGCCTTGACCGCTTGCTGGAAACATTACGTTAAAAATTGAAAATGAAAAGAATAGCTTTATTAATATTGGCTTTGGGCGCGGCAACGTGCTTCGCCCAAAAAGACCCCGAAGCAAAAACACTGCTCGACAAAGCCGCAAAGCAAGCCGCTGGTTATAAGAGCATTACCGCCGATTTTGACTGTGTGTATGAAAACCTTGCCGAAGAGAAAAGCGAAACATACAACGGCACTCTGCTGCTTAAAGGCAACCGTTTCCGCATCGATGTTGACAAAACTGTCACCTTCTGCGACGGCAAAAACCGTTGGGCTTATCTAACTGAAAGCAACGAAGTTACAATTTCGCCCATTGAAGCATCGAACGACGATGCGCCCGAAGATAAATTTATGTCGGACCCAATGTCACTCTACACCATCTACCGCAACGGTTTCAAATACATAATGGGCGACACCGAAGAGATTGGCGGCAAAACAATGCAGATTGTTGAACTTGCGCCCGAGAATATCAAGAAGCCTTATTTCAAGATAAAATATTGGTTTACACCGAGTAACGAGCTATACCAAATCAAATGTTTCCAAAAAGACGGCACGCGGTTCACTCTCACACTGACTAAATTCCAAACCAATCAGAAAATCGATGACACCCAGTTCATTTTCGATGCAAAGAAATTCCCTGGCGTTGAAATTATTGATATGAGAGACTGATTGAAGGTTGCTCTCTCTATAAAAACTGTCAGCCCTGCAGTTTGCTGCTACTCCCCCCCCTGCGGTTTCCCCCCTCGTCTGCGGTTGCCGTGGTTGTTGTTGCGGCCGCCGTGGTTGTTGTTGCGGCCGCCGCGGTTGTTGCGTCCACCTCGGTGGAAATGGCGGTTCTGCTTGCGTTCAGCCGTTTCGGGCTTATACTCGGGTGCGGCATCGAAACCTTCGGGCAACGCAGGTTTTTCAATCTCGTAGCCAATCAGTTTCTCGATTTTGGCAAAGCGCTGCACATCCTTCGGGTTAATGAGCGTGATGGCCTCGCCTGTTGATTTGGCGCGAGCTGTACGGCCAACGCGGTGCACGTAATCCTCTGGGTCGCGGGGCACATCGTAGTTCATAACCAAGCCGATATTATCAATGTCAATACCGCGCGAGACAATGTCGGTGGCCACCAAAACCGAGAATTTGCGGTTGCGGAAATCGAGCATCACAGCCTCGCGGTCGCACTGCTCAAGGTCGCTGTGAATGGCACGCGCATCGATTTTTGCACGGCGCAGGTCCTGCACAAGCGTTTTCACGGTGCTCTTGGTCGAAGCAAAAATAATGACGCTGTCTAAATCCTTGCTTTTCAGTATGGTTGCAATCAGTTTGTTCTTCTGCTCGTCGTAAGCCATGTAAGCCGTCTGGCGCACGCCCTCGGCAGGTTTCGATATGGCAATGTTAATCTCGACAGGATTTGTCAGGATTGCGCTTGCCAACTGCCTGATTTTGGGCGGCATAGTGGCCGAGAACATCAGCGTTTGGCGCTGTTTTGGCAGATAGGTGATTATGCGTTTGATATCGTCGACAAAACCCATATCGAGCATCTTGTCGGCTTCGTCAAGTATCAGATATTCAAGGCTATCGAGTTTTACATAGCCAAGATTCAAGTGCGAAAGCAGACGGCCAGGCGAAGCAATGAGCACGTTGGCGCCGCTCTCGATAGCCGAGCGCTGCTGGTCCCAAACGCCGCTGTCGCTGCCGCCGTAAATGCCCACCGACTCAACACCGCAGAAATAGGCAAATCCCTGGAATTGCTGGTCAATCTGCATCACGAGTTCGCGTGTCGGGGCAAGAATCAGAGCTTTGATTTTCTGCTCGCGCTTGGTCGTCAAATGGTGCAGAAGCGGCAGAATGTAAGCCGCCGTTTTGCCCGTTCCGGTTTGGGCGCAGGCAATCATATCGCGCTTGTCGAGCGCCTGTGGAATCACCTGTTCCTGCACAGGCGTCGCTTCGTCGAAGCCCATTGCGTCGATACCTTCAAATACTTCGGGATTTAAGTGTAAGTCTGCGAATTTCATATAAGTTACAAGGTGTTAATTACTAGTTGCTGATTTCAATTTAATAGTACCAATAATTATATCAACGATGCCCCAAAAAATAGAACCTGTACCTGCCCCCCAAACAATGAAATTTAATATGTATATCTTATATATTTGAGCGGATTGAAAGAAAAGCCAACATCCAAAAAGAAAAACCAAAACACCAATAATGATTTCCAAAAATCCCTTTTTTATTTGTTTTTTTCTCTTCTGTTGCTCTTCTTGCAATTCAAGCGTTTTGTCTAACTTCTCAAGTTTTTCAACAATGGTTTTTCGCTGTAATTCAGATAATTGTTGCGTTTGCATATATTTAAGCAACTCTATCGTTGAATGTCCATTCAATCTTTTGGTTACATAATAAGTAATCAGTTCTTCGTCTGTCATATTACTCATTTTTTTAAATTCTGAATCACACAATTCTATCCAACTCTTTCATTATCAACTGTGTTCCGCCGCGCATTTCGTCAACGTAGGCCGAAGCCTTCTGCCCTGCGCGCTTGCAGTCGTCGGGATTGGCGAAGTAGTGGTCGAAAGCACGCGCAAGTTGCTCATAATCAGAAATGCTGATTGCGGCGCCACGCTCAATGAGTTGGCAGGCTTCGCGGAATTTGTGGTATCTTGGTCCGAAAACCACTGGCACACTGTAAGTTGCGGCTTCAAGTGTGTTGTGGATTCCCTTTCCGAATCCGCCGCCAATATAGGCCAACTGTCCGTAGCGGTAGAGCGACGAGAGCAGACCTATGCAGTTTATAATCAACACGTTTGCACCGTCAACTTTCGATTCATCGGCTTGCGCGTCGGTGTAGCGCACAACCTTGCCCGTGCACGAACTCTCGACTCGGCTGACATTGGCTTCGGTGGTCTCGTGCGGTGCGATTATCATTTTGATATTGTGCTCGTTAGCGTAACGGCAGAGCAATTCTTCGTCGCCAATCCAAGTGCTA
Organism: uncultured Bacteroidota bacterium; assembly: GCA_946414435.1. GTDB lineage: Bacteria > Bacteroidota > Bacteroidia > Bacteroidales > SZUA-534 > RUG13583. The sequence continues at coordinate 68,909 of CAMKOM010000007.1, read as the reverse complement.
CCTGCAACCAAAACCTTATCGGCATCGGCCACAAAACGCTCGATAATGGGCTGTGGTTTAGCCTGTTGCACAAGGTCGTAAACGCGGTCGAAACGGGTGTCGCCGCCAATCTGCACATTGTTGATTCCGATTTCGGCCAAAAGTTGCTTTGAGTTTTCGTCTTGAACAAACAGCAAAGTAAAGAATTTCAGCATTTTGCGATACCATCCGCCGTACCATTTGAAAAACGCCTGCTGCGGACGGAAAATCGACGAGAAGACGTATGTCGGCACACTGGCTTTGTGCAACTGGCTCAGGTAGTTATACCAAAAATCATACTTAATGAAGAGTGCGGCTTTCGGCTTGACAATCTGCATAAAACGCTTTGCGTTGCGCCGCGTATCGGCCGGCAGATAAAAGACATAATCGGCACCCGCGTAATTCTTGCGCACTTCGTAACCCGACGGCGAGAAGAACGTGAGCAGCACGGCGTAATCGGGGTACTTGGCCTTAAATGCTTCAATGACAGGCCTTCCCTGCTCAAACTCGCCAAGCGACGACGAGTGAAACCAAACAACCGGCTTGCTGCCGTCAATTTTTGCAGCCATCTGCGAAAGCAAACCCTTGCGGCCGCGAATCCACAGCCGCGCCTTCTCGTTGAACGGCGCAACCACGCGGATTAAAAACGTGTAAACCCTGATACTCAGGTTGTAAATGAATGTCATTGCTCTTTTTGTTTCGGCCGCAAATATAGACGTTTATTGAATAACGAGAGTTGCGAGTTACGAACAGCCAATTGTGATTTTTTGCTGCATCGCGTCATTCAATTCATTTTAATAGTAATTTCGCAATTCGCGCAAGCGAAGCGCTCGTATATTGCAAATAGCAATATATCAACAACTTGATACAATTTAAAACTATTAAACATTATAAACGATGAAGTTATTTGAAGTTTACTCGCTATTTCCCATTGAAATAGTGAAAGGCAAAGGCTGCCACGTTTGGGACGCCAACGGGCAAGAATATCTCGACCTTTACGGCGGTCACGCTGTGATTTCGGTCGGGCACGCGCACCCGAAGTATGTGAAGGCCATCAGCGAGCAGGTGGCAACGCTTGGATTCTACTCTAACTCGGTGATTAACAAGCTGCAACAAAAGTTGGCCGAAAAACTTGGCCCCATCTCAGGCTACGACGATTACTCGCTTTTCCTGATAAACTCAGGCGCCGAAGCCAACGAGAACGCGCTGAAACTGGCATCGTTCTACAACAACCGCAACAAGGTGCTGGCCTTCCGCCACTCGTTCCACGGCCGTACATCGGCTGCCGTTCGCGTGACCGACATTCCAAAGTACATTGCCCCTGTAAATGAAGGACTTGAAGTTACTTTCATCGATTTCAACGACACCGAAACAATGCGCGCCGAGTTGCAGAAAGGCATCTACTCATCGGTGATAATTGAAGGCATTCAAGGCGTTGGCGGCATTCAGGTGCCCGACGACCAATTTATGCGCGACCTGCGTCAGGCTTGCACCGACACCAACACGGTGCTGATTCTGGACGAGATTCAGTCGGGTTACGGACGTAGCGGCAAATTCTTCGCCCACCAATATGCTGGCATCAAGGCTGATATTGTGACAGTTGCAAAAGGCATCTGCAACGGACTGCCAATGGCGGGCGTCATCATTGCGCCGTTCTTCACGCCTGTTGTGGGCCAACTCGGAACAACCTTCGGCGGCAACCATCTGGCTTGCGCTGGTGCTTGTGCCGTGCTCGACATCATCAAAGAAGAGAATCTGGTTGACAACGCCGCAAAAGTGGGCAACTATCTGCTCTCGGAACTGAAGAAAATCGACCGCATCAAGGAAGTGCGCGGCCGCGGCCTTATGATTGGCATCGAATTCGAAGAGCCGATAAAGGAAATCCGCAACCAACGGCTGCTTATGGAACAGCACGTGTTTACGGGCGTTGCTGGCACAAACACCATCCGTCTGCTGCCGCCGCTCAGCCTGTCAATGGCCGAAGCACAGGATTTTATTGAGAGATTCAAGAAATGCTTGTAACAGGTAGGATTTAGGAATTAACAATGAAGGACTTCAGACGACAGACATCAGACATCAGACAATAAACCGAGTCTGTTGTCCGTAGTCTGAAGTCTGAGGTCAAAAAAAAGTAAACAATGAATAATCTCACCATAGTAAAAGTTGGCGGTGCGGTTGTTGAAGACCCGACAACGCTCAACACTCTGCTCGACGATTTTGCGGCAATGCAGGGAAACAAACTGCTTGTGCACGGTGGCGGGCGGGCTGCCGACAAACTGCTGAACCGCCTGGGCGTCGAAATCAAGAAAGTTGACGGCCGACGCATCACCGACAAAGAGACAATCGACGTTGTGACAATGGTTTACGCAGGTCTGGTGAACAAAAACATTGTGGCGCAACTGCAGCGGCGCGGCGTGAACGCGCTCGGCTTCACTGGTGCCGACCTGAACATCATTCTGTCGCACAAGCGCCCCGTGAAAACCATCGACTACGGCTTTGTGGGCGACGTTGACAGCGTGCAGACCGAAGTGCTCTTCTCGCTCATCGAGCAAGGCGCGGTGCCAGTGGTGTCGCCCATCACGCACGACGGCCGCGGCCAACTGCTCAACACCAATGCCGACACCATCGCGTCGGAACTGGCGCGCGCCCTGGCCAAATCGTGCGGCGTGACGCTCGTTTATTGCTTCGAGAAGCCTGGCGTGCTTATGGACGCCACCGACGACAACTCGGTCATCGGCACGCTCACCTACGACAAATTCAAAGAGTATCAGGCCACTGGCATCATCAACGAAGGAATGATTCCGAAACTCGACAACGGCTTCGACGCCATCCGCGCGGGCGTTGCGAGCGTGGTCATCACCAACACCGACGGCCTGAAAAACGGCAGGGGAACAAGGCTGGTGATTTAAAAGTTAGGATTTAGAAGTTAGAAGTTAGGAGTTAGAAGTTGATAATTAGAGATTTATCCCGTCTAAAAAGTTTTTTTGGACGGGATTTTTTTTGCGAAAACGCTATTTCCGAAACGGCGGTTTCGCCTTTCAAACTAACACCACAAAAAAAGGCGCCATACTGCGCCTTTTCTATTTGCCTATGAATTGTTTTTTGCTTTAATCTTTCACGCAGCGAAGTGATGCATAGTGATAAAGACCTTGCCATGTATTAGAACATCCAAAATTGAAAATGCCTTTATCAACAGTCGATAGTATTCGGAACAAACCGAGACTGTACTTGTGTTCTTCGTCCATCAATGTATAATATATGCACCCGTGGCCTTCACCTGCAAATGGTTTAGCGTTAAACGGCATTTGCATACCAACTGAGTTTTCTTCATTATTATAATAAACCCAATCGTACATTGACGAAAGCTGCCGACGTAAATACATATCACCTCCCTGAAAATATTTAGTATAGTATTCTCGTAATCTTTCATAATTATTTTCATAAACATATCCTTTTGGATAATACCCACTTTCCAACTTTGTAATTTCTGGTGATTCTATCCCATAAAATCTTTCCAAATCTTCCCAATCGTCATTATTCGATATATGGCAGCCTTTGGGCGCCAAGAGTGAAATTAAATCTTTTATGTCCAAAGTGCAGGTAGCACCTTTCCCATCCTTAAAATCAACATCTCTTGACGCAAAATCGCCAACGCAGTAAACAATTCCTGTAGAACCCGATTCTGTCAACTTAACCGTTTTATACGGCACAGGCGATTCTTCATCGAAATTGAAAATCTTAACATCATCGAGTTTGATTGTATCGCCTTTGTAAATGAAACTTTTTGTGCGCAAGTCATCGACGAGCCACTGACGGTTGCCAATCTTCACCACACGATAGACATTGAACTCGTGGTCGCGTACGGCATCATTTTTATCAAGGATTATCTCTTTAATGCTTTTGGTGTAAGTAGTATCTTTATCACCTACCCTAAGTGTAAGGTCCACCTTAAATGTATATATAATAGGCTCATAATAAACACCATGGGCATCGTCCCACCAATGTACGTATGCGTTATTATCAGGTTCCGAACCACTCTCAAAATAGCGCTCATATTTTATATAGCAACTATCCTGCCCTGCTGGAATTTCCACTTCAAAACTACCATAGTCGGACTTGGCTGTAACCTTGCCGCCCATAATATTGCCCACATTTTTGAAACGGATAATGGCTGCCCAATCGCCTTCGCCGTTGTCGCTCTCAATATCGAATGGCGGAATGCAGTAAAATGTACGCGTCTCAGTCCGTTCGCCTGTGGCAACAAGTTCTTTACCATAGTAAGAATTGGGAACAGCGTACCACCAATATTGCGTATACGGTTGAAGTTTGACATTATTAGGACTAATCTTTTCAAAGTTAGAATTATCAGTACTGAGATAATAATCATAACCGATAGCGACATCGTCATTGGCATCGCTTCCACCAACACTAAGACTAATTGCAGTGTCTTGAGTAATGAATCCATCGCGGATATGCATAATAGGTGTTGTAGGAACTGGATCTGGGTCAACTTCATCTATACAAGAATTGAGCATTATTGAAACACCCGACACCAATAAGAGATATATTGTTTTTTTCATTTTCGTATGTGTTTTAGTTATTGTTTCTTGCGCGCACCAAAATCAAAACCGGCATGAAAGCCAATGGCAGAAAAACGCTTTGTCATATAATAAGTATCATCCCACGTCTGACTTTTTTTGACTTTGCCACCGAACGTAGTACATTCGTATGATAGAGCAAGATTGAAATTTCCAAATCGAACACCAATCATTGGGGTCGCATATAGTTTGTCATAGTCACACTCTTCATGTATTGCCGCACATCTGTATCCTACTCGTCCTTCTAAGTATGGCGAGATTCGTTTCCGAAGAATATCATAACGAACAGTAACAAATGGTGTAAAAGTGACATAAGCAAAATCAGTGTTATTGTCTTCCGGATGACTACCAAACATTATTCCACCACCATCAATCATTGCACCAACACCTGCATAAAGTTCCGGTACAATTTGGTAGCCGTGAGTTGTGGAAAACTGAAGAACAAGATAGGATTTTTGAGACATAGATTGTGATTTATCATATTCATCCCTATACACTCTCTTGAAATTATCCGCCCACACTACGTCAAACGAGCCGCGATAGCCTTTGGTGGGGTAATACGATTTGTCTTTGTCGCCTGCCGTTGCTGTCAGCGACAAGGCCGCCAAGCCAAACAAGAGCAATGTTTTAAATAATCTTTTCTTTCTCATTATTAACAAATTAGATAGTTGCAATTTTCCACGTTCGCAAAAAAAAAGAAAAAAACGACATAAAGAAAGAAAAACGGCACTTTTGTAAAGTTGCAGGGCGGAAAACTGAAAATTGGATTTCCATTTTATGATTTCCATTTTATGATTTCCATTTTATGGAAAAACTTCAGCGCAAAAACTTCGCTGTTTTTTGTTTCCGCCAAAGTTGTATTTTTACCACCAAATGGGAAATATGAACTCAATAACCGACACTGCCATTGACCTTCTGAAGCGAATGATTGCCACGCCATCGCTCAGCGGCGACGAGAAACGGGTGGCAGACATTGTGGCAAAGGAACTGGCCGAGCGCTACTACCAACCCGAACGGGTGGGCAACAACCTGATTGTGCGCTGCACCGACTTTGTGGAAGGCCGCCCAACGCTTATGCTCAACTCGCACCTTGACACCGTGAAACCCACGCAGGGCTGGGCATCGGACCCATTCTCACCAATTGAACGGGACGGCAACCTTATCGGCCTTGGCAGCAACGATGCCGGCGCAAGCCTGGTGAGCCTTTTGGCCGCATTCATCGCCACCGATAACACCGGACTGCCATATAACCGCCTGTTTGTGGCTTCGGCTGAAGAAGAGATTTCGGGACCGAACGGAATGTATCTTGTTCTGCCACAATTAAAAACAATGGTAACGGCCGGCATTGTGGGCGAGCCAACGGGTATGCAGATGGCCATTGCCGAAAAGGGGCTGCTGGTGCTCGACTGCGAAGCCGAAGGCAAGACCGGTCACGCCGCACGCGCCGACGGCATCAACGCCATCAGCATTGCCATGAAGGATATTGAGTGGCTGCACAGCTATCAGTTCCCCGAAAAAAGTCCGCTGCTAGGCAATGTGAAAATGACTGTGACGCAGATTCAGGCTGGCACGCAACACAATGTGATTCCCGCGCAGTGCAAGTTTGTGGTCGACGTGCGCACAACCGAGAAATACAGCAACCGCGAGACTTGGGACATTATTCAGCAGCACATCAAATCGGTGGCCACACCGCGCTCGCTGAACAAGAACGCATCGGCCATCGACGAGCAGCACCCCATTGTGGTTGCGGCACGGAAGCTGGGCATCGAGACATTCTTCTCGCCCACCACTTCGGACCAAGCTGTCATCAGCGGCGCCTTCCCAACCGTGAAAATGGGCCCTGGCGACTCGGCACGCTCGCACACCGCCAACGAGTTCATCGCCGTGAGCGAGATTGAGAACGGAATTGAAGGGTACGTTGAGCTGCTGAAAGAGATTGAGTTTTAATCAAAAGCTATAACTATAGATTTTCCTTCATATTCAACGCTTTGCGCGATGTCAGTTCCCGCAATTTTCACGTTGAAAGTGCGTTTTTCGGGCATTCCAGCATACTCACCTTTGCGCTCACCAATGGTCAAAGTGCGCTCTGCATCGTTCCAAACGAATTGTATTTCAGACGATTGGCCTTTCAGGTAATCATTGTTCGAGCCTTCATCTTCGTAGAGTGTGAATGTTGCGTCAGCCTTCGGGAAGATGGTGATTTCCAATTTTTTATAATCGATATTGCTGGTCGATTTGGCAGATTTGCATTGCGGCAGAATACTGCCTGCGCGTGCAAAAACCGGAATTGCTTCAAGGTTGACAGAAACGCTAACTGTTTGTCCGCCTGCAAGATACTCACCGGTGACAAAATTGTACCAGCCGCTTTCGTTTTGCGGCAGATAAACATCAGTCTGCGTGCATTTTGGTTCAATAATCGGGCATACAAGCAACGCCGGACCAAACATAAATTCGGTTTGCTGGCAGAGCGCTGTTGAGTCAGCTGCAAAATCCATCACCAGCGGACGCATCAGAGTGCCACCTTCGGTGACGGCTGCAGCCTGCGAGTAAATGTAAGGTAACAAACTGTAACGCAAACGGATAGCGTTGGTAGCAATGCGCTCGGTCTCGCGGCCATAACGCCATATTTCTGTGTCGCTCATATAGCCGTGCACGCGCATCATCGGCAGGAACGTGGCGATTTGAATCCAACGCAGCATACACTCTTGGTAATCAGCGTTTTTGTATTGGTCGAACGGACGGAAGAATCCGCCGGCATCGTATGTCCACCACGGATGTCCGGCAGCCATAAGGCCCAGTCCGCCAACAATTTGCCGGCGCAATGTTTCCCAATCGTTGCCCACATCGCCCGACCACAATGCCGACCCGTAGCGGTGGATTCCGGCAAAGCCACTGCGAGTGAGAATGAGCGGACGACGGTCGGGATCATCGTTCATAAGTCCCTCATACACAGTTTTATTCACCATATTCGGGTAGATGTTGCGTACCATCTCGCCTGGCAGTGTGCTCTTCATCACGCGGCGGCCCACAAGGTCGTCGTTCTCAGGCTCAGTAGCGTCCTGCCACCAAGCGTCGATGCCGTAAGGCTTTAGCAGACGGTTGCTGAAGTTTTCCCAGTAGAATGTGGCCGCATCGTTGTCGAAAAAGTCAATCCACGATGTGTTTTTGATGTAGTGCCCCTGCTCGGTAGCCATTTTGCCCACTTCCGAATTCTCGTCAATCTTCGACCACACCGAAATCATCAGCCTTGCGCCGATTTTGTGCAAGTCGTCAACAAGTTTTTTCGGGTTCGGGTAGAAGGCTTCATCAAATCGCATCGCGTTCCAACCATAGCGGCCCCAATACTGCCAGTCCTGCACAATCACGTCCATCGGAATCTGGCGGCGGCGGAACTCACGAGCCGTGCTAACGATTTCTGACTGCGAGTGGAAACGCTCGCGGCAGTGGATGTAGCCCAGAGCCCAGCGCGGCATCAGCGGTGCGGGGCCGGTTGCGGCGCGGTAGGCGGCAATCACCTCATCGGGTGAGCCGGCAAAAACGGTATAATCAATGCCGTCGGCCACGGGTGAATTGTATGTGGTTGAATTAGTTACAAGTTGATACCAAACCACCGGGCGGTCGTTTCCGGTGAGTTCGGCGGTAAGAGTGTGCGTACCTTTCTCAAGCTCGACAATTGTGGACGATGTTGGCGGCAACCAAACATTGTGCATTTCCATAACAGTCTGTCCGTCAATCTGTAAATTGTGCCGACGCGCCATCGACTGCCCAACATCGAGCAGCAGTGCATAGCGACCGCTTTCGGCAATCTCAAGAGTCGCCTCAAAGCAGTTGTTCTCACGGCGCTCGCGGCGGGTACCTTCGGTTGTTGTTACATCAACTTCAACTGCTTCAGTTTCAATATTTTTCTTTATCAAGGAAACGCTGTCGGTAGGAATATTAAAGTTGGTCAGGCCGTAGTTGTTCCAAAGCAGGCCGTAGCCTTTGCTCGACAGCACAAACGGAATGGAAATCTGCGTGTTAACCTGCGTCAGGCGGCGTGGCAACTGGCGAACATCAAGGTAACCATCTTGAAACTGGCCAAGTCCGTAAAGATGTTCATCGGCTGGCGAATCAAAAGTTGCCGTAACATTATAAGTTGCACGATCCTGAACCATGCCATTCTCAATATTGCGGCTCAATTCACTGAGAATCATATTTCCATCGGCATCATAAAAACTGATTCTTGCCGTTGTCTTGTCAATTTTCGCCGACATCCGCGGAAGCGTTACCACAATAAGATTTGCATAGTCCTTCACCTTAATATTGGGTTGCCGGCCATTGTCGATATAAATCCACTCAGGCAAGGTCTGCACCATGTGCTTTTGGAATTTCACACGTAAAGCATTATCGTCCAATGCTTTCAAAATCAATTTACCATCACGCGTACCAATGGTTGCCACATTGTCGTCAACTGTTATTGAAGTTACATGATGACGGGTGCACGATGTTGTGCTTAAAATCGCAATAGCGATCAAGATCGAATTGAATAACTTTCTCATTTGTATTAAATTAACCAACTGCAAATTTGTTTGGCAATATATCTTTTATAATGCAAAAGTGACGTCAAGTTTAAAGTTTTTTTCTGATTCGCCGACTTTCGTCGATGGCGGCAAATGTGGCAATGGTGCAAACTATTGGCGCACTATATTTTATGCCGATTATAGCCAAAGTCAGCGGCAGAGCGAACAGCAGTGCGCCCGCCACTTTGTTCATTGCAGAATGAACGGCCGCAAACTGCCGCTTTTCGGCGTAGACCGATACAATATTGAAAATCTTAATGCAGGCGATTGCGCCCGTCCAGACAATGAGCCAAACGGGAATGTTGACGACGGGAACAAGTTTTATCAGGCAGACAACGACAAAAGCCATATCGGCGGCAGTGTCGAACTTCGAGCCAAACTCGCTTGCGGTGTTTGTGCGCCTTGCCACCCAGCCGTCGGCAATGTCGGAAACGCCAGCGGCGATATACAGCGCGAAGAACGTTGGCGAGAGCGCATTGCAGAACAAAATGGCTGCGCTGCACAAAATTCTGACGGTTGTTATGGCGTTTGCAAGGTTCATTCGGTGGAAACGACGGCCATTTGCGCTTACTTCTTCAGTTCCAGTTCATACTCTTTTGCGTCGAAATAGACCACTTCGCGGTCGGGGAAGATTTTGGTCACTTTGCAGAAGGAAGGCACTTTGAACTCATTGCCACTGTGGAAGTTACCGCCTTCGCAGCGCCAGCCGATATATCTGACGGTGCCGTCTTCGAGTTCTTCGGTCTGCCGCTGTTGGCTCTCGAATTTCAGAACACCGTTTTCTTTGTCGAAACGGAAAACGCCTTCGCCACTAACGCCGTTGAATGTGATTGCGGCTCGGCAACTGACGCTGTCAATGTCTTCATATTCAATAAAATCGGATAGCAGAAACGACGGATTGAGCATTGCGTTTTCGGCCAGCAAGGTTAGGTACATCGTGCGTTCCATATTGGGCGCTTTTTGGTCGAAAAGTTGGAAAATTTTCGCAATGTAGCCTTTCATTCCGCCGCTTCGCGTTGTGGTGTCGAAATAGTCAATGCTCTCGAACGGAATGCCCATAATGGCTGATTTACAGAACGCTTCGCGGTGCGGACGGTCGGCAAAAATCCACAGGTCGTAGTCCATTCGAATGCTCACGCCCTTCTTCTCGTTGAACACGAAATCGGCTTGACGGAAAAGGCAGTGCGTAATGTTGTGCTTTGGGGTGCCCGCAAGGCCGATAAATTCGCAGAAATCCTTCAGGCAGACGGGCAATCGGTTTATCTCATCGGCTGTGCAAAGTCCCGCCGCTTCGGCAGTCCTGCCTTCACGTTCTTGCATTTCGGCTTTAAAATTCCGATAAATGTCTGATTCTCCGCATTTTAAAAATACGACAACGCCGCCAATGGCGACCAGAATGATTGTGATTATGAGCATAAAACGTTTCATTATTCGTAATCGTAGAGCGATATATGCAGGATTTTCCACTCGCCGCAGGATATTCGCGCGTGTCGGCCTTGGTGGTCTTGGTCGCCGTTGTGGCGGCGCACAAAGTTTATCGCGCCTTGGTCGTCAATGGTCACTTCATCGACACTGAGAATGCCCTTGCGCGAACCCTTGAACTGACTGCCGTTTTGCGTCGGCTTGTCGTTGCCGCCTGCGGCTATGAAACCGTCTTCGCCCAGCACAAGTTGCTGCTCGTGAGCCTTTTCGTAGGCCGAAGCAAACGTCACCACAACGCCTGTTCCAGCCAGCAAATAGTGGTTCGGGGCCAGTTTCAAGAGTACGGCGCCGCCTTCGGGCCAGACAGAGCCGTCGGTGGCGCGCGGGTCCCAAGGCAGGGTGAAATAGTGGCGGCAGGTTATCACCATATCGTTGTCGGTAATGACGCGCTCTTTGTCGTCGGCGTCGAACAGCAGGCCGTAAGATTGCAGCGGCTTGATTTTGGTTTGCCGATTTCGAATTTGCTTTAGTAGTTTGTAGGCTTCGGTAACGCTTTGTGTCTCAGCGGGCTGCGCCTGGTCAATGGCGAAGGGTGAGAAGCCAATGGCGCCGTGCTGGCCGAAAGCGTACATCGCCCTTGCGCCGCTGTTCTCGCAGCATCGGCTTTCGGGGATAAACAGCGGATTGCCAGGCAGTGCGTACTGGTCGGCCCAACCTTTGAAGCCAGTGTCGTAAATGTCGGGGGCTATGCAGAGCAGTTGCGGCGCGCCCGCCCGCCAAATATCGATAAGGTGAGCCAGCGGTCCTGCCGACGGATATTGCCCAGGCAGGCGTCCGCGGCTGTTCATTGCGGCGTTCACGTAGAGCGGAATGTTGGTGTACAGCCTTGCTGTCTCGCAAAGGCGGCCCACATATCGGGCGTAGTTGTAGGCCATAAAAATCTCATCGGTATATACGTCATTTCCAAACACTTCGGTCCAACTGTGGCCGTTGGCGTTGAACCGATTTTTGAGCCACGGGTGCAGTGTGCTGGCGTTGTTTTTCAGGTAGTCCATCAATTCCTTCGGAACGCCTTTGTTATAAACTTCGTCGGCCAACGGTGAGTGGTCGCGGGCATCTTCGAGCATACCAATCTCGTTCTCAACCTGCACCATCGTCACCACATCGGCGGCCGTCTGGCTGATATGCTTCATCAACTCGCCAAAGGCCTTGTTGTCGGCTTTGAACACGTTTTCCGAAAAGCAACTTGCTATCTCGAGTGGCTTGCCGCTGGCTGTCCGCGCCCGCGGAAACTGCCTGGTGTCGGTCTTGAACCACGACGGGGCGTAGCACGACATTGAGTTTTTCCAGGCCCCGAACCACAGAAACACCACTTTGAGTTGCAGTTGCCGCGCCTGCTCAACGGTGCGGTCGATAAGCGTGAAGTTGAACTGGCCAGGCGAAGGTTCCATCATTTCCCAATAGGCGGGCACCAGCACTGTGTTCAGCCCCAGGGCCTTCATCCGCGGCATCACATCGTCAATGTCGGCCACGCAGGTTGCGGCCGAATTGCTCAACTCGCCGCCCAAAATGAACAAGTCGCTCTGGGCCGCCACCATCATCGCTGTCAGCCCTGCAAAAATCGAGAGAAATATCCTTTTCATCATCCTTAACTGTTTTGTCAAAAATATGAAAAATTGTTTTCCGCCCGCAATGCCGATTACCATCCGCCAGGCCGTCCGCCGCCGCCAGGGCCGCCGAATCCGCCGCCGTTGCCGCCCGAGTATGACGACAGCGACACTTCGGAACCTTCGCTCGCCGAGCCGCCGACAACAAACATTCCGCCGAATAGGCTCGTTCCGCCCGTCACCGACGCGCCGCTCACGAGTGTCGGTTTTTCGGCGCCCGACACAACCAGCGGTGTGCCGCCGCTTGCGGGTGTCTTGAAGGCTATCTCGGTGTCGCCCGCGGTCATCGAGTACCAGGTGTTTTTGTTCCACGACGACGCCTGATAGCAACTCTGCGTAAGGCTTGCGCCCGATTCCAGTCCGCCCACGGCCACAATTGTGCCGCCCGACACATAGAGTTTGCAGCCGCCTTCGGTGTTGGCGTCGATTGCCAGTTCGGGCGCCGTGCTGCCTATGGCGTAAACGGTGCCGCCCTTAATGTAGAAATTGCCGTTGGCGTCCAATCCGTCGTTGCTTGGGGCGTGTCCGCACACGTAACCGCCACTGATTGTGAATGTTCCAGCCGAATTTATGGCATCGTCGGTGGCCGAATAACTGTAAACCACGCCGTCGGTAATGATTATGTTGCCTTTCGACTCAATTCCTTCATTTGCAGCGCATTTGACTGCAACCGAGCCGCCCGCAAAGATTATGTTGCCGTCGAACTTTATGCCCTTGGCCGAAACGCTGTTTGAATTGGAAGAGTTGCCGCCGCGGCCGAACGGATTGGCCGACGATTGGCCGTAGTTTGAGCCGCTGACGGTCACCGTCACGCTGCCGCCGTTGAAGCAGCCCGTCAAATCGCCGCTTATGCCTTTGCCGCCCGCGCCCGAGTTGGTTATGTCGAGCGAGCCGCCGTTGATTTCGAACAAGCAGTCGGCCTTTATTCCAGCGGTGCCGCTGTATTCCGCGTCTTCGCTATCGTATGCCGCTGAACCAGTGACGTTTATCACCGTTGTGCCGTCGTTTATGCAGACAAGCGAGTCGGAAGCAATGCCCTTCTTCATATTGGCCGACACACTGACATTGATAGTTCCGCCCGACACAATGACGGCGTCTTTCCCGCGTACGCCGTGCCCCGCCGACGAACTGACGGTGACCGTGGGCGTGCCCATAAAATGCACGTAGTCGTCGCTTGTGATTCCCGATTTGCCTTGCGCGGTGACGCTGAGCGTGCCGTCGCCGCTGAAAATGAGTTTCCCTTCGCTGAAAATGGCGGCTTTCTCGTCTTCGCCGTCGGTGGTGGAATAGGTGGCAGCGTCTTTCAGCGCGTTGGCGCCTTTCACCACCACAAAGCAACGTTTTTTGCCCTGATTGTTAATGGCTGCGCCCTGCGTGTTGGTCAGGTCTAAATTGTTGAGAATCAGCGCCTGTTTCTTCTGATTGTACAGTTTCATCGAGCCGTCGGCCGCCGTTCCCGAAAGTTCGAAAACCACCTTCTCGTCGGTGGTGTTGTTCACCGTCACGTGGTTTCCGCTGACGGCCACAATGCCGTTCTCGTCGCCCGTAACCCGCGCGCCGCCGTCGGCAAACACTATTTTTATTGTGCGGTCGAACTTGGTTTCCGCAAAGTTGTCTTCTTCCAAGATTGAACTGTCGAACTTTGGCGACACCGTTGTGGTGTCGGCCGTGGCGGTTTGGCTTTCGCCGACGGGCGTTATGTCGTCGAAATTGTCGGTTGAGCAACTTCCGCAACCTATCAGCAGCATCGCGAAAGCGAAATATCCTTTTTTCATAGCACACATTTTTTTGTTAAACCTGCCGCTAAAGTAGGGCGGGCTTGCGCCAGCGCCAACTTTATTCAACAAACGCCGCTTTTTCTTAAACAAATCGGCTTTGTCCGCTTCAAAATCCTGTATCTTTGCACGTATGGAAACGGTTCAAACAAGTTTGGTTAACTATCTGACTCAGTTTGCGATACAGATTTTGCCCTATCTGTTTTTGCTCTTGCTGCACCATTTCCTTCTTGCCCCGCTTTTCTTTCGCCGAAAACTGATTTTTTACATACCAGTGACGCTGGTTTTGCTTGTCGGATTCGGGTTTTATTGCTTCAATGTGGGCAATCCGATTGCGCCGCCGCAGGGGCCGCAAGGAATGTTCCAAGGCCCGCCGCCAATGGCGCAGGAAGGCTCTGTGCCGCCGCCAATGCCAATGAACGTGCCGCTCGCCAACGCAACGCCGCCGCCGTTTGACACTTTGAACCGTCCCGCGCCAGCCGAAATGCGCTCTGCCGAAGGAATGCCGCCGCAGATTTTGCCCGACCGCGGACACCGCCCGATGCGCCCTGAAACAATGAAACTACTTATCGCATTGTTGCTTATCGGTGTGGATTTGGGACTTATGGCTTATGTCAAGAATATTCGTGCCGAGAAGCAGATTCGGGCTCTCAAGGCTGAAAATCAGAAGAATCAGGCGACAATCGAAGAGTTGAACCGCAGTGCGGCCAATGCGCGGAAAGCGGAAAGTGAGTTGGTCTTCAAGACTGATTACAAGCAAGTTCGCGTCAAGCCCGACAACATTCTTTACATTGAAGGAATGGGCGAGTACCTGAAGATTTTCCAGCACGGCGCAGCCACGCCGCTGTTGGTTCTAATGAGTATGAAACGCATTCTTGAGCAACTGCCCGACGACCGTTTCGCCCGCGTCCACAAGTCGTATATTGTGAATCTGAGTCGGATAACCGCCAGCAGCCGCACGCAGATTACGTTGGAAGGCGGCGCAGTCGTTCCAATTGGCGAATCGTACCGCGTGGCGGTGTCAGAACGGCTGAAATTCAGTTGATTGGGTTAAAAAATTTTCTTCTGAACCAGATTTTCAAATCACACAACATTGTATAACACAGAGTTGTGTGACACAATGTTGTGCAATGTGTTTTTGATTGATTTTCAGGTGTATTCTACTTTATCGGGTGCCTGATAACCGTTTTCAGTTTTCTATTTGGCAAGAACAACCCATCGGCCGCCTTTGTCAGGACCTTCTCTTTTAATGCTGCCATCGGCCTTTAGTTTGGCCAACTGTTTTTCAATGGCTTTGGGTGTTATGCCAATTGATTCGGCCAGTTTTCTTGCAGAGTAGTCGGGGTGTGTTTTCAGAAGTTGTATGATTTTCTCCCTACTTTTTTGCTTTTTCTCCCTACCGTCTTCTGTCGATTTCAGGAAAGCATCAATATCCAACGATATGGTTTTGACCATTTCCGCGGTCATAAACTCCAGAAAATGAGTTGTGTCGTCAGATTCCTGCGTGGCAATTAGAGCGCTTATGTAATCGCCTCTGTCATCTTTCAGAACCTTTGTTGGTATCAATCCGAATTCGAATTGGATATGGTTCATAATCAGCCTTGCCATACGTCCGTTCCCGTCGGCCCAGGGGTGGATTGTTACCAGGCGGTAATGCGCTTCGAAACTGAAGATATATCGTTCCGCCAGCGACATTTTCTTTGCCCTTTGGGCGTTTAGCCAGTCGCAGAATTCCTGCAGTTTTGTCGGAACCTTTTGGAAACTCATATACGATTTTCCGCCGAAACCTGCGGTAACATTCACCAAACGTATATCTCCATTTGCTGACGAGAACGTTCCAAGTGGCGTGTTGTAGGTTGAGCCAGTATTCAGCATTACAAGGTGGGCAAGGCCTTTGAGAACGTCTATTGTAATGTCGGTATGACTTTTAGCCAGACTGATACTCTCTTCGTATGCCTTTTTCAAATCAAGGTTCATCATCTGCTCGGCAATTGTTTTTCCGTTTGCGGATAAGCCTTCATCGAATAGCAGTTGATTTTCTATTTCCGTAACTGTTGAACCCTCAATGGCGGTTGAGTGGGTGATTATGGAATACAGATAGAACTTCTCGTAGTCAATCTGCGAGTCTATGCCTAAGTTCCTGTATTGCTCAATCAAAGCAATAAGATTATCCATTTTAACCATTTCCTCCCTACTTTTTATCGCAAAAGTAGTATTTTCTCCCTACTTATTTGATTTTCTCCCTACTTTTTTATCACTTTATTGGGTGCCTGATAACCGTTTTCAGTTTCTCGGGCGCTGTTTTGCGTGGGTCCGAAAGGTAGATTTCGTGGTGGCGGCGCACGTTGTCGATATCGGTTCGGTAGCCTAGCGACGCGGCGTATTCGTCCATAAGTCGCACACTTTCAGGCTCGTTGTCGTAACTGCCAATGTGCATTATCTGCACGCACAAGCCTTCGTCAATGGTCAGAAATTCCACCTTCGAGAAATCGCGTTTCTTTTTGGCGGTGGCTTCGACAATGGCCCAATCAAAATCGGCTTTGGTCACAAAATCGGGCAGGCGAATGACCGAAATCCACTGAAAATCATTCTTATGCGCGTAGTCAATGCCAGCCACGCCGTCCTGCCACCAGAATCCTTCGAGCGGCGGCACCACATACTCAAAATAGCCGTCGATTCGGTGACTGCCTTTGTAGCTCATTTTCAGCGTGTAAGCAATGCCGTAGAGCAGTTCGAGCGCGGTCTTGTACTCGCCGTCGGCGTCGTTCGGGTTGCCGCTTCCGCGAACAGCAATATAGTTCATTGGCGGAACGGTGACAATGCTCGGTTTGGTCGGCGGAAGATAGAATTCCTTGTATTCTTTTTTGAAATCGAATGGCATAATGTTTTGATTATTAATGGGCTGCCTGTGAATGCAGGCAGCCCAGTTAACTGATTTGTTGTTACTCTATCGGAATCTGAATCACCGACAGCCATTTCTCAGGGTCTTTCTGATTCCACGCTCCATCGATGTAGCAAGTGCGGGGTTACCCCACAACCTTGTAGCCTTGCTCGTTGATGTGGCGGAATGCTTCGACAAACGACTCATAGAACCGTTCGTATGGGCCGATATGCTTAACACATAATGCTTTAGGTACGGTAGGCAGACGCTTGAATTTGATGATTTCACTGTCGGTGCCCATTTCCTCAACTTGCTCGCAATACTCCACGTCGGCGTTGGTGGGGGTGTACTCCTTGTTGTGCTCCACAGTGAAGCAGTAGCCAGGCGGTGGGCACTTACAACCGAGCCTTTGCATTTCGGGCCCAATAACATTAACGCACAGCGGACCCAATGCCGCATAATTGGGGATTACCTCGCGATGACTTGCCACAACAATTTCGGGCAATGTCTGAATACTAAATTTTTCCATTGTCTTGATTTGTTTGCGAGAGTCTCTCCATTCGAGCAGTTGGTTGCGGCGTGCAATCAATTGCTTAAGTTGCCGCTCCGTCTCCTTTATTTTCGCGTCCATTTGTCGAACGTCAGGTGTGTGCGAATCACCTTCGAACAAATCCCTGATTTCGTCGAGCGAGAATCCGAGCCGCTGCAAGTCGCGGATGGTTTGCAACTTCTGCATTTGGTCGATGCTGTAGTAGCGGTAACCAGTCCACTCGTCCACCTCATCAGGATGCAGCAGCCCTTTCAACTCATAATGGCGCAAGGTCTTGACCGTAACCTGCATTAATTTTGAGAACTCTCCGATTTTTAACTTTGTTTTGTTACTCATAATCGAACGATTTTTTGCTTAAGCGTCCGCAAAGTTACATTATGCCCTAAGGGACGAGTCAAGAGAAAAATTCATTTTTTTCAAAAAAAAGGGAACCAATCGCGCCCCTCTTTCCAATTTAATAACTCTGTGTTCTCTGTTTCTCTCTGCGCCCTCTGCGCTATTTCCTCATTTCCCAATTCTCAATCACCATTAAATCCTTTCCGCTGTCGCCTTTGAAGATGAAATACAGGTATTCCTTGTATTCTTTTTTTGAAATCGAATGGCATAAACGGTTGGTATTTAGTTCGGTTTCAGGTTCTTAACTGCTTGGCTATTGTTTGCCGTGACCATAGCGAGTTTCGGGCAGGAGTCCATTTCAGTGCAGTCGCCGCAAGTGGCAAATCCTTTACCCATAGCGCATTGGCGGATGCCGCAGAGATTGTCGCAGTAGACGGTTTTCACACCGTTGGTGCGGCAGCCCTCGCAGTTGATATGTTCAGGCAGAATGTCGGCATTGTTCAGTTCCGACCACAGTTTTGCGGTTTTCTCGCGCAACGTTTGGTCGTTGTTTTTTGTGGCGATGAAAGCGTCGCATTTCTCGCAGTCGAGTCCGCAGTAGGCGATTAGTTTTTTCATTTTACAATTATAACTCTTTGTTTGTCATTCTTCGTAACCTAATTGTCCAGGCAAACGAAGTTTTTCTTTGTAAGGAAATGTCGCCTCATACGCCTCGAAAGCCTCAGGATTGTTATCAGCCACAAAGTAGCCTTTTGGCGGGCAATAAGAGCCTTCGCGGTCGCCCCAATAGCCTGGAATCAGCTCCTCTGCAAGGAAATACGGCACTTCCGACTCCCTCGGCTCGGCGTGATAATGGATTTTCAGTTTGCTTGCAAGGTCGAATCCTGCGTGTTTGTAGAAATCAATGTTGCCCTCCATACACAACAAGCCAACGCCCAACCTGCGTGCCGCCTCAAGCGAGTGGTTCAGCAGTTTCAAGCCGTAGCCTTGGCGCTTGTAGTCGGGGTGAATGCTGATTGGGCCGAATGTCCACGATGGAAAAACGGTGCCGTTGTCAAGCACGATTTCTGCCTTCGAAAACATTACGTGGCCAATGATACGGCCGCCCTCCTCCATTACAAAATCGAGTTCGGGAATGAAATCGGGATTCGTGCGGTATTGGTTAAGCACAAAATGTTCGGTGCAGCCTGGGCGATAGACATTCCAAAACGCCTCGCGCGTAAGGTTCTCAACCTCGCGGTAATCTTCGGGACGCTCTAATCTGATGTTCATATTGATAAAATTACGTTTTCACAAAAATACTGAATTGCCGAAACTCTTGTTTGGAAAGATAATAATATGGGGAAAAAGAAAACGCCCAACCAGACTGAAACTGATTGGGCGTTTTTCATTAATTAAAAATGCTTATTTCTTAACGCAAGTAACTTGAACGATTAAACTGATTTTCGAAATTATTTCTTCAATTTCTTCGGCTAAATCTTCGGCCAAGTTCTCGTCAATTATTGCAAGTTGAACAAAGGTGTTTATTAAATCTTCGTCTTCGGCGAGTGCGTTTTCAAGCATTTCAGAGAATTGGTTGCTTGGCAACTGCATATAGAATTCAAGAGTTTTTGTTGCAGCAATGAAACCACCATTATATTTGGTAGATTTACCATCATTAGATTTCAATTCGTATGCATTGTAACCGGTCAAAGTGTATGTGGTTCCATCTTCAGTGGCAGTTAAATCTTCAACATCGAAAGTGAATCCGTTCGATGCTTCTACGATTTTAACCAAATTGTAGGCATCGCCGTCGTAGGTCAGTTTTAGCGCGTCACCATTGATAGCTACAGAACCACTACCTTTGTTAGCGTCACCAAAACTTTCCAATTCTTTTCCACTGTTGTCGTACATATAATACTGAACAGTCACATTGTAGTCGCCAACGGCCTGTTCTTTTATGTCAACTTTCTCATCTTCTTCATCGCAAGAAGTAAATCCAATCATTGTTGCAGCCAAAATGGCTACTGAATAAAAAATACGTTTCATCTTTTTAAATTTTAATCGTTTTACAAAGTCTTATTTGTGCCGAAAAAATTTAGAAACGCGCGCATAAAAAAAGCGTGGCACTTGATGCTGTTTCTTCGATACTTTGTGGTACTCGACTACCAATCACTCAAAAATAACAACGTATAAAATGCCCACGCCAAAGCGTGAGCGATAGTTACGTAACCCTTGAGTGATTTTTTGAAAGTGTCGAGTTTTCAAAGTATCAAGATTGTAAGCTAACGCTTTTCCCAATATGTCTTAAAATGCGTGCATCAACAGATGCTTATTTCACCATAGGCATATAATTTTAATATTTATTTACAAAAATACGCTATTGTTTGTTTTTCGCAAAACGTAAAATCGTCTCGTTTGAAAATATGAAAAATCAATAAATGGGGAAAAGCAATGTGAATGTACAAAATATCTTGTTTCGCACATTAAAAAATAGACGGCTAACAATATATGTGTGGAATAATTACTCTTTTTCAATCTTCGACGACAGCACTTTCGCCCACAGCGCTCCGGCAATGTTGTGCCATACGCTGAACACGGCACCAGGCACGGCAGCCAATGGCATTGCTGTAAAATGTGTCTGCGCAAGTGTGCAAGCCAGTCCCGAGTTCTGCATTCCGACCTCAACCGACACTGCCGCACTTTTCCGAGTGGTCATCTTGAGTGTCCGCGCAAGCAGCCAGCCAAGCGCAAAACCGCAAACATTATGCAGGGCAACGGCAAAAATGATTGTCAGCCCCACGCTCATCAGTTGTGCGGAATTTGCAGCCACCACCGAGCCTACTATCAGAACAATAACTATCGACGAAACGGCCGGCAGATAGGCGGTTACGGCCTTTGTGAATTCGGCAAAGAAACGCTTTATGACAAGACCGATGCTTATCGGCAGAATTATCACCTTGACAATCGACCAGAACATACTCAGCACATCGACTTCAACGCTCGCGCCAACCAGCAGCCAAGTGAGCAGCGGTGTCAGGAACGGCGCCAGAATGGTTGACACGCAAGTCATTCCAACCGACAGGGCCAAATCGCCTTTGGCAAGATAGGTTATGACGTTCGACGCCGTGCCGCCCGGACAGCAGCCCACAAGCACCAGTCCCACAGCAAGTTCGTCGGGCAAACCGAAAAGCCGCGCAAGGGCAAGGGCAAGCAACGGCATTATGCCGAATTGCGCCAGACAGCCGATTCCAACGTCTTTCGGGCGGCTGAACACAATTTTGAAGTCGGTGGGGTTGAGCGACAGCCCCATTCCGAACATCACCACGCCCAAAAGGTAGTTTATCGAACTTGTTTTCACCCAGCTGAACGAAGCCGGGACAAACAGTGCCACGACGGCAGCCGCCAAAACCAAGGCGGCCATATATTTTGCTATGAATGTGCTTATTTTCAGTAGCATAAGGCTATTGTTTCAGATTGTTTCTCCATTGCTGTGCGCGGACGGCGATATTGCGCTGCAGACATTCGCTGTAGAGCCACGGCTCGCAGCTGTGAATGTCGCCAACGTTGATAAAATCGCGGTAAGCCGGATATTCCGCACCGCTGTAACCCTCAACCACCAGCACGTGATATTCGGGTGAAAGTGTGACGGTGATTGTGTCGTGAAGCGTGGCGGGCGTGGCATCGGTGCGCCAGTTGACGGGGTTGATGGCGATGCAGGATGCCGAAATTACCGGATTGGCATATTTCACATCCTTCACCGTATTGTAGCAGATGGTGACACCCGAGTCGCTCTCGCCTTGTGCGGGACGGATGCGGTGGCATGCGGCAGTGTCGGCCGGCGTAACCTTGTAGCCCAGAACGTAGGCGGCAGCTAATTGGCTGTAAGTCTCGTTGCTGATGTGCTTGAGCAGTTCAACCACGGCCAATCCGCCCTGACTGAATCCCGCAATTATCAGCGGTCGTTGCTTGTCGCGATGTTGCTGAAAATGGTCAAAAGCCGTGCAGACATCGGCCATAGCAAGGCGCGTGCGGCGAGTTATGGTGTCGTCGTTCTGCGTGAGAAAGGCGTCTATTGTGGCATGGCGGTAGAATGGCGCGTAGAAACGGTTGCCGGGCGACATATATGCTGCCGCGCGATTGATTTCAATGGCCATTCGGTTGCGGTGTTCGGGATTCCACACGTCGGCATAATGGCAGGTGCGGCCGAGACTGTCGGTCCAGTCCTCCTCCCATGTTGAGACCACATAGAAAACGTCGGCTCCGGTGTTGTCGGGGTCGGCATCGGCGGTAATCCACATTGCGGAATCGGCGTAATCGGGCGTTTGCGGCGCAATGCCAACAACCGCAACCGGCTCGCAGGAACGGCTTGTGCCATTGGTGCACGACACCGCCAATGCTGCGCATATCGCGAAAGCAGCACAATGAATTAAACTGATTTTTAGACAGTTCTTATTCATTCCAATTGCTTGACGGGGAAATTAAAATATGTGTCGGGGAACGGCTCGTTGTTCAGAGTGAAGTGCCACCATTCGCTGTCGAGCGGTCGGAAACCGTGGCGCAGCATTGCTTTGCGCAGAATCATACGGTTTTGGAACTGCTCTTCGGTAATGGCGCGGCCCGTCGGGCTTTTGCTGTTGTCGCCGGTAAAAGTGCCGGTGTCGGGGTTGCCGCAAAAATCGGGATGGCTCTCCGTGCCAAACCAGTCGAACGTGCCGCCCATATCGAGTTCTTTTTCTGTTGTCATATCGAAAAGCGTCAAATCGACGGTTGAGCCGCGCGTATGTCCACTTTTGGCCATAATGTAATCCTGCTCAAAAAGAAGCGATTTGTCGACATCGGGGTAGAAATAGGTGCGCATCAGCGTGTCGGCAATGTCGGCGGCCCAGCGAACGAAGTGGTCCACAGCCACTTGCGGGCGGTAGGCATCGTATATTTTCAGTCGGTAACCTTGCTGCATCACATCGTCGCTCACGGCGCGAAGGCTGTCGGCGGCACGTTTTGTGAGCAAAGCCGTTGGTTGCAGGTAGCCGTCGATTCGGGTGCCCACAAAGTTGTAGGTGCCATAATAGCGGATTTCCAGAATGGCATCGGGAACGGCGTCGGTGAGTGTTACAAACTGACTCGAATCTTTATCTTTATCAGTGGTCGGACTTTGGCAGGCAACAAATGCGCAGCACGCAGCAATAATAAATGATACGCTCTTTTTCATTGTTTCATTTTTTAGTCGTTAACAGCAAATATATACGATTCTTGTTGCGTATGTTATTTGGCAGTTTTAGGCCAGTTTCTTTTCCATTATCTCATACACAAGTTTAACGCCGTTTTCGAGTTCGTATTTGCCGTGCCCAACCGTTTTGTAGCCCCTATGCTCATATAGGAAAACAGCGGCCAGAGAAGCGTCCAACGCAACGGTATCATAATTCTCGAAGATTTTAGTTTCCAAATGGTCCATAATCATAGTTCCATAACCATGACCTTGATATTCAGGCAAAACATACACGCCTGTTATTTGGTTTTCAAAATGGCAACCAGTTCCAACAATTGTTTCACCATCAGTCAGCACGCCCATATTTCCCGACGCAATGCCTTCAGCAATATGCTCCATGCTGTGGTGGGCACAAAAGAAATCCACGACCTCCTTTGGATAGTAATTAGGATATACCGTTTTTATGGTTTTATGCAGGATATTATGCACCGCTTCGGCCATATATGGTGTGGCTTTTATATATTTCATAATGAGTTGATTAGGGTACATGTGTTGAAGGCTTATGCAACAAATTATAGAACAACAATAGTATTTAGTCGTTTTGCTTCCAGTATACTACATTGTTATCGTGTAAAAACTTATTCTTTAATTCTTCTGCTTTTTTAGAATCGAATATGTATTTTCCACAAGGACATTCTTTAGAACAATACAATGATATTTGGTTGGTTATGCGATTTTGTCCGTAGATGTGGTTTTTGCATAAATCGTGTGTTTTACTTAAACCTTTTTCACAACACTCAATTGTATACAATCTATGAAGGACATCGGGTGCTAAGTTAATATCTGAATAAATTACTTCATTTTCTCCTTTAGCGTCATATTGTAAGCCTTCCGAGCAAGGTGTTTCATCTGTTACAATTACTTTCCCGGATATTGAAGGCATTAGTTTTACATGTTTTAACTTTCGAGAAGGTTCTATCTGTATTGGATTTTTAAAATTGAAAAAGCGAATTGGAAGAGACTCATCATCACTTTGAATAATCGGACGAGATGCATCTTTCTCACAGTTGATTTTAATTTCTATAATTTTCCCACCGTTCTGTTTTTTGTCATCAGTACATTCGTGGGTCACCCATATTTCGATGATGACAGGCTTTTTATTGTCGTCTTTACTATCTGATAGTTTAAGGTCTGCTATGTATTTTTTCTTACCATCAGGTAAAACTTCATAATATCCCCTTTCTAATAAGCAAGTGTCATAATATTGCTTTAAATCAATAGAATATAAATCATCATATTTGCACTCTTCCCAGTGATAATGTTGCGCAAGCTCGCAATTCCCATATTTTTCACATATATGTGTCGCTTTATATTTAACAATAAAAGTGTTTTTTTCGTCAAAACGCTTTTTTATAGCGGCTTTTGCATATTCGTGTAAATATTTATTGGGGTCACATATAGCATCTTTTGCATGCCTGAAATGATGTTCTTTTACTTCGCCTAAAACAGGAAACAATTCTGCACCACATCCATAGCAAAAGAAACGACTCTGCTTTCTGTTTTCTTTTGTTATATCATCAATGTAGATAGGATTACCATCTTCATTTATTGCGTACGGATATTTGTGCGGTTCTGCCATAGATTCTATTCTTTGAGAATATTGAGATACTTATTTTCATACACAAAAATATGATATTTTATTTCTCTCTATGTTCTCCGCAAAACTCACTTCTTCATTTCCCAATTCTCAAAAATCATCAAGTCTTTTTCGGCAGCGCCTTTGAACACGAAATAAAGGTCGTGGCAGCCAGAAACAGGTTTCAGTGCGGCCTTGAAAGCCTTGAATGTTTCGGTGTCTTTCGTCTTTGCAATATTCACAGTGCCAAGCAGTTCGCCGTCGGCAGAGTCGATACGGACTTCAATCTGCGCAGCACCAGCAGCTGCCGCGCTAACGGTTATCGACTTCGCGCCAGCGCCAAAATCAACATTGCGCAACTTCAGGTGCTCGCCGTTGTCGATGTTGCAAAGGCAGATGTTGCCCTTGCCGTTGACCAGCGTTTTCAGGCCGTAGCCCCACGCCATTGTGGCGGCGGGAACGGTGCGGAACGGATTGAAGGCGTCAATCGGCTCAAGCGTAGCGTCGTGAAAATAAGGCACTTCCGCAATTGTGCCGTCGGCGTTGTAGTGCATTTCGGCCGCCGACACCGAGCGGCGCTCGTGGTGCTTGTACGTCTCAAGGTGCATAAGGTCGTAATTCAGACCGAAAACAAACGATTTCCCCTTATAATCAATGATTCCAGGGTGGTTGCCGCGTGTGCGCTGCGTGTGGTTCATAATGTGCCCCTTGTACTGCCACGGGCCTGTCGGGCTGTCGCTCATAGCGTAGCCGATGCCCTCGGGGCAGCACGTCGAAGCAAACGCCAGATAGTAGTGCCCGTTGCGCTTGTAGAACCACGGACCTTCTTGATAATCAGGAATTTTGTAGTCCAACTGCACAACCTCGCCCGAGTACGAAATCATATCCTCGTTCAACTTCACGTAATAAGCATTCGGGTTGCCCCAATACATATAGGCCTGCCCGTCGTCGTCGATAAATACCGATGGGTCAATGTCATACCAGTGTTCCTTCTGCCAGACGAGCGGCTGCCCAAGCGGGTCGCGGAAGGGCCCGAAAGGCGAATCGGCCACCAGCACGCCAATGCCGTGACCGTGAATCGGGCAGTACATAAACCACTTGCCATTGCGCTCAACCACGCACTCGGCCCACGCGCCGTTCTTGCCGTCGTAGTACTTGAAATCGTCGAGCGAAGCCACCGCACCGTGGTCGGTCCAGTTTACCATATCAGTCGATGTATATAGCAGCCAATCAAACATTTGGAATCCGTTGGCCGTGTCCTCGTCGTGAGTGGTGTAAAGATAGATGGTGTCGCCGTGAACGTACGGTGCGGGGTCGGCAGTGTATTTGGTCTGTATAATCGGTTGATTTACATCGACATTGAATTTCCACCAGTCGAAATCGAAGAGTTCCTTGTCGCCGCCGCGGAAGAGCAGATAAAGGTCGTGGACGCCGCTCACCTTGCCTGTGATATTTCCGTGGAAGACAGCGTTTTCGGGCCCGACTTTGACTTGCGCCACAGGCCGTCCGCCAATGTTATCGACATAAAACTCGATTACGCCAGGATTCTGACAGTTAAGCACCTCAACCGTAGCAAGTTGCGGCTGACGGTCGCCAAAATCAACATTGCTCAACTTTATCCAGTCGCCGTTGTGCACCGATGTCACAAAATGCCGCCGTCCAGCCCGTCGGTCAACCTTCACGCCCCACGAGTCCGACATTGTCTCGGCCTGCGTCACCGCATACGGATTGAGCGTCGCCACCGCCTTCACGCCCGTTTTGGTGAACGGAATGAACGGAATCGACCCGTCGGTCCCGAACTCAAACTCTTCAACGCAAGTTGAGCGCTTGAAACCGCCGCCGTTGGGCGTTGCGCCGTTGTGGTAGAACATATAGTTGTGCCCCTTGAACTCGATGTTGCCGCCGTGAATGGTGAAACTGTTCTCGGCCTCGTCCATAATGCGCCCGCGGTAGGTCCACGGCCCGTCAATCGATGTGGCCGTTGAGTAGGCCATATGCTCGGGCACGCCGCCAGCAGGGTACGACAGGTAGTAGGTTCCGCCACGCTTCATAAGCCACGGGCCTTCCTCGTAGCCCGTCATAAGTTCTTCCTTGCCCTTGCACCAGTTCATTTTTTTCGATTCAGGACCGAAGCAGGCAGGGTCCGTAAAGCCAGGAATCTCTTTGTAACCGTCTGCAAATGAGACCATATCGTCGTTCAATCGGCCATACCAGCAGCCCTTGTTGCCCCAAATCAGGTAGGCAGCGCCGTCGTCGTCAATAAAAACCGATGGGTCGATGAACGAGCAGCCCACGGCCAGCGGTTTGCCGATGGCGTCGGTGTAAGGCCCTTGCGGATTGTCGGCCACAGCCACCGCCAGAGCGTCTTCGCCCTTGTTGGTGTTGCAGCAAACGTACCAGTACCATTTGCCGCCGCGCTCAACCGCCTGCGAAGCCCACGCGCGGTCGCCCTGTGCCGCCCAACTGAACGTCTCGGTCGAGACGGGTGTGCCCAGATAGGTCCAGTTCACCATATCGGTGGTGCTAAACAGCAGCCAGTCCTTCATTTTGAAGTATGTGGCGTCGTCTTCGTCGTGGTCCACAAACAGATAGACCGTGTCGCCGTGCACGTAAGGCGCGGGGTCGGGTGTGAAGACTGTTTTGATAATCGGATTCTGCTGCGCCGATGCGCAAATGGCTGTAGCCAAAAGAGTTGCGGTGGTAAACAAACGGTTCATAAAGTTGTGTTTTAAGTTTTTGTCTGCCAAATATAGGAAAATAAAAGTAAAAAATACTTTTTAAAAGAAATTTAGTTGATGGCGAAGATACATTGTTCACGCCTATGCTTTAATTAGATCAATTCGAGGAATAATTGAAATTTGTAGTTGGCACCAGTAGATTAGTTTTATATTTGCTATATTCAAAATGTGTTTTAAATGAATCTTTTGTAAACGGATTAAAAAAACAATTGAATATGAAAAAAGTTATTTTAACAGCATTAATGACATGCTGTATAGTAGCAGCCAATGGCGTGAAGGCGCAAACTATAAAGGTAAAAAACGAGAGTGGCTTTAAATATGACAAAGTAATAATCTATACAGAACGAACAGAAGGTCGCCACATTCCACCATACGACAGGATATGGGGCATATCATACGACACGCCAATGATTCAAACTGACACAATCGCGTTCGACAAAAAAATAGTTTTACCAGGTGATGGCGTTTACACTCTCCAATTTGAAGACGAAAATTACGTGTCGTGCCTGTGCTATGGCATTAACGCCAAGAAAACTAAGGAGCTCACATTGAATAGAAATAATTGTACATTTTTGTTTAATGATGCAAATAACAGAGCGAAGTTTCCTGACGGCACTCTAATAAAAGAGCCTAATTTTGACCATGTTGAGATATTATCAATTGTTGACGAGTATGTCCTTTTATATTTTGAGTTTGTAAACAAGACACCCTATACGATATACGCAATTAATCCAAAATTGTCAGACGAAGAGAATGTGAGGTATTCCTTGTTTTTCAGCAATCCCGATCTTAGATTTCTGTCAGGAGAAAGTAGAAAAATTACTGTAATTGACGACAGATATAAAGAAAGTTTCAATGATAATCCGACACTAACGCTTTACTTTGTTGGAGTTGACAAAGATTCAAAACAAGTATTGTTTAAACATGATGTTGCCGATTTGGGCGCTGATGTTTTGACACTTGACGAGAAAAATATTGAGATATTGGATAAACAATGGTAGTAGTTGGCCAATAAAGATTTTGACTTCCGATTACACAAGTTAAATCTCACTAACCTCACCAGCCTCTAATTTATACCGTTGTCCGCTTTCCGGGCAGACGGCAATGTCGTTGCTGTCGAATTTCAATTTGTGGCCGTATTCGCTAACCCAACCTGTCTGCCGGGCTGGATTGCCAACAACAAGCGCATACGGCTTCACATCTTTGGTAACCACAGCACCCGCGCCAATCAAGGCGTAGCGCCCAATGGTGTGACCGCAAACAATGGTGGCGTTGGCACCAATTGATGCTCCGCGCTGCACAACCGTTGGGCGGTATTGGTCTTTGCGGGCAATGGCGCTACGCGGGTTTATCACATTGGTAAACACTGCCGACGGTCCCAAAAACACATCGTCCTCGCATGTCACGCCGGTGTAAATTGACACGTTGTTCTGCACCTTAACGTTGTTTCCAAGCACCACCTGCGGCGATACCACCACATTCTGCCCAATATTACAGTCGCGACCGATAGTGCAGCCGCTCATAATGTGCGTGAAATGCCAAACTTTTGTGCCACAACCAATTGTGCAACCCTCGTCGATTATTGCCGATTCGTGTGCAAAATATCCCGTATCGCTCATAGTTTTGTGTAAAGTATAATGAGTAACGTGTAAAGTGTTATGTTGTTGTTTTCAACTTACTAAACTTGTTCAACTGAAAAATGCCTTCACCGCGCCAGTAATCCGCTCAATCTGCTCATCGTTCAATTCGGTGTGCATTGGCAGAGAGAGCACCTCGCCACACAGTTTTTCCGACACTGCAAACTTTTGATTCCCTGCAATGTATGGTTCGAAAGCCTTTTGCTGATGAAGCGGAATCGGGTAATATATCATACTCGGAATGCCCTCACTATCAAGATATTGCTTCAGTGCGTCGCGACGGCCGTTTTTC
Organism: uncultured Bacteroidota bacterium; assembly: GCA_946414435.1. Taxonomy (GTDB): domain Bacteria; phylum Bacteroidota; class Bacteroidia; order Bacteroidales; family SZUA-534; genus RUG13583. The sequence goes on along the minus strand of CAMKOM010000007.1, from coordinate 39,612 downwards.
ACTTTCAGCGTGTATTGATGGAAAATATGCGTTGTAAATGAAGCCGTTACAGGTGTTTCAATATCAGATATTTCCGACAATACGGTATTGTATTTCTCCGCGGCAGTACGTCGTGCCAGATTATACTCGTCAAGGTGCGGAAGTTTCACGCGCAGAATGGCCGCCTGAATAGTGTCCAGCCGCGAGTTGACACCAATCTGGTCGTGGTGGTAGCGCACCTTCATTCCGTGGTTGGTCAGGCTGCGGATTTGCTCGGCAAGCGCATCATCGTTGGTGAAAAGCGCACCGCCATCGCCGTAGCAGCCAAGGTTTTTCGACGGAAAAAACGATGTGCAACCAATAGTTCCAATGGTTCCGGCTTTGTGCACTGTGCCGTCGCTAAATCTGTATTCAGCGCCAAGAGCCTGCGCTGTGTCCTCAACCACATACAAATTGTGCTTGGCGGCAATTTTCATAATTGCCTCCATATTGGCGCACTGCCCAAACAAATGAACAGGCACAATGGCTTTTGTGCGCGGTGTGATGGCCTTTTCAACCTTCTCAACATCAATATTGAACGTTTTCTCATCGACATCCACCAAAACTGGCGTCAGTCCAAGCAGAGCAATCACCTCAACTGTTGCAATGAACGTAAAATCGGTGGTTATGACCTCATCGCCGGGCTTAAGGCCGAGAGCCATAAGCGCCACTTGCAGAGCGTCGGTGCCATTGCCGCAAGCAATTGCGTGTTTCACGCTCAGGTACTGCGCCAGTTCCTGCTCAAATGCCTTTACTTCAGCACCTTTCACAAATTGGCAACTGTCAATCACGCCCTGAATTGCGCTGTCAATCTGCGGTTTAATCCTCTGGTACTGACTCTTAAGGTCAACCATTTGTAACTGTTTCATAGTTGGTATTTTAAAAATTCCGAATTATGAATTCCGAATTACGAGCCTGTTCCATAACCCTTACTCATTACTCAACATCTCTTTAAAAAACCGAAAGCCGACATTCAATCGGCTTCGGCAATAATATCGATTGTGCGTCAACCGTTACTTCGCGTAACTTACGGCGCGAGTCTCGCGGATGACGGTGATGCGAATCTGTCCCGGATAAGTCATCTCGTCCTGAATCTTCTTGGCAATGTCGAACGAGAGTGACTCTGCCTCGGCGTCGCTTACCTTCTCGCTGCCCACAATCACGCGCAACTCGCGGCCTGCCTGAATGGCGTATGTCTTGAGTACGCCAGGGTACGAAAGCGCCAAATCCTCGAGTTCCTTCAGACGCTTGATGTACGACTCCACAACCTCGCGGCGTGCACCAGGACGCGCACCCGAAATGGCGTCGCAAATCTGCACAATCGGGGCAATCAGTGTTGACATCTCCACCTCGTCGTGGTGGGCGCCAATGGCGTTGCAGATATCGGGTTTCTCTTTGTACTTCTCGGCTAGGTTCATACCCAGAATTGCGTGCGGCAACTCCGGTTCGTCGTCAGGCACTTTGCCGATATCGTGAAGCAAGCCGGCTCGTTTGGCGGCCTTTGCGTTCAGTCCGAGTTCCGAAGCCATAATGGCAGCCAGATTGGCCACCTCGCGCGAGTGCTGCAGCAGGTTCTGACCATATGATGAACGATATTTCATCTTACCAATCAGGCGAATAAGTTCGGGGTGCAGACCGTGAATGCCAAGGTCGATGGCGGTGCGTTTGCCAGTCTCAATCATCTCTTCCTCAACCATTTTCTGTGTTTTGGCAACAATCTCCTCGATGCGTGCCGGGTGAATACGACCGTCGGTTACAAGTTGGTGCAAAGCCAAGCGGGCAACCTCGCGGCGAACCGGGTCGAAAGCCGATAGGATGATGGCCTCCGGTGTGTCGTCAACAATAATCTCAACACCCGTAGCAGCCTCCAAAGCCCTGATGTTGCGGCCCTCACGACCGATGATGCGGCCTTTTATGTCGTCGTTCTCAATGTGAAAAACAGTAACCGAATTTTCGATTGCCTGCTCCGAAGCCACGCGCTGTATGGTTTGCAGAATGATACGCTTGGCCTCCTTGTTGGCCGACAGACGGGCCTCGTCCATAATCTCATTAATTTCCGACATCGCCTGCGTACGTGCTTCCGCCTTGAGCGAGTCCATCAGTTGTGCTTTTGCATCCTCAACCGAAAGGCCCGAAATCGACTCTAACTGGTCAACCTGCTGTTTGTGAAGTTTTTCCAGTTCTTCGTTCTTCCTTTCAACAATTTCGAGTTGAGAGTTAAGTTTTTCCTTCACGGCGTCAACCTCGTTTTTCTTGCGGTTGTACTCCTCAATCTGATGATTAATGCCGGCCTCACGCTGTTTTAGTTTGTTTTCGGCGGCGGCAAGTTTGCTGTTGCGCTCGTTAATCACTTTCTCGTGCTCAGCCTTGAGTTGCAGAAACTTTTCCTTTGCCTGAAGAGCCTTCTCTTTCTTTATCATTTCTGCTTCGTTTTCAGCATCTTGCACCAACTGCCGTGTTTTTTTTCTCAATGCAACTTTCATTATTACGAAGGCTAACACACCTCCCACTAACGCCGAAACAATTGCAATTACTAATGTTGTTTTGTCCATATATATATTGTTTTATAAAATAAAAAACCGCACCGGAATGTCTTTGTGAAAACTCCTATAATGATATAGGCGGAGATGCGGCGACTGTTTCTTACTTCCACTGAACCAAATGGTTACGCCTTGCGGCGTTGAGGCCTGTCTTACGCAGAAATAAACGCAACCCCTATTTTTTTAGTGTTGAGTTTCCCAAACTATTCCAACCGGTGCGGGTATTTTTTTCGGTTTCTATGTTAAAGAACGTTTTGTTATCAATCATTCAGCAAAGCCGACAACTGCTCGTCGAGCTTGCCTAATTCCTCAATAACCGGCTGGACTTCGAAGTGTTCTTCGCTCTCCACAACTCGCGTTGCGAACTGAAGCGCCACCATCGCAAGGAAATCCTGACCGTCTTTGTTGCTATACACCTGCCTATATTGCGACACAGTGTCATTTATCTTTTTTGCAGCCTTCCTTATTTTCTCCTCATCGTTGCGATTGATTCTGATAGGATAACTCCGATCGCAAATGCTGACGTTTATTGTAAATTCATTATCCATTTTCAAATCAATCTTTTATCGGTTCAATAGGGCGATGCAATTGTCAATCTCCCGCACTATTTTATTTATCTTGTTTTTGGCTTCTTGCGGGTCGTTGCCGCTTGCTGCCAAAAATGTATTCGCTAATTGTTGTGTATTTTGTTCTTTCTTATTGTTATCCAATTCTTTCTCTTTCTCTTCCAATTTCTGTCGAAGTTCGGCATTCTCACCGGCCAGACGCGTATTCTCAGCCTTCAGCCCGTTGTATTTCTCAACAAGCGCCGCGAATTTGCTTTTAAATGAGTCGATAAGTTGCTCGGTCTCCATCTAACAAAAATTTCCTACAAATTTAGCATTGGTTTCGTTTTTTACAAACGAAAAAGTTCAACAATTCAGATGTTAATGCGTAAATGTCTATTTGTCAGCAATGATTTTTTTAAATATCGATACTGCAGTCACCCGGCAAAAATCACTACCACACATCATTTGTTTTTAATTCAACATTTTTGCCCGCAATTCACAAATTTCAAATCAACGGAATATCTTTGCAGACAAATCACAGTTATGGCAGATTCGAATTTTGTTGACTACGTAAAGATTTTTGCTCGCAGCGGCAAGGGTGGCGCTGGTTCGGCGCATTTCCGCCGTGCCAAATACGAGCCTATGGGCGGTCCCGACGGCGGCGACGGCGGCCGTGGAGGTCACGTTATTCTGCGCGGCAACGCCCAGATGTGGACATTGCTTCACCTTCAGTTTCAAAAACACACGTTTGCCGAGAGTGGCCAGTCGGGAATGGGTGCGCTCAAGCACGGCTCCGACGGGAAAGACGTTATTCTGGAAGTGCCGCTGGGCACTGTGGTAAAAGACGCCGAGACAATGGAACCGCTCTTTGAGATTACCGCTGACGGCGAAGAGAAAATCTTGATGAAAGGCGGCCGCGGCGGACAAGGCAACAACCATTTCAAATCGGCTACCAACCAAGCCCCGCGCTATGCACAACCGGGCGAGCCTTTTGAAGAAGGCTGGCGTGTACTTGAACTGAAAGTGCTTGCCGATGTCGGCCTTGTGGGCTTCCCCAACGCTGGAAAATCGACACTACTATCGGTGGTGTCGGCGGCCAAACCGAAGATTGCCGACTACGCATTCACAACTCTCGAACCCAATTTGGGCATTGTCTCATACCGCGACAACCGCTCGTTTGTGATGGCCGACATTCCGGGAATCATTGAAGGCGCCCACGAAGGCAAAGGACTGGGATTGAGATTCTTGCGTCATATTGAGCGCAACTCTGTGCTGCTGTTTATGGTTCCGGCCGATTCCGATGATGTTGCCGCCGACTATCAGACGCTGGTGAACGAGCTGCGGCTATACAACCCCGAACTGCTCGACAAGCGCCGCGTTCTGGCTGTGACCAAATGCGACATGCTCGACGATGAGCTCACCGCCGCCATCAAAAAAACACTGCCAAGCGATGTGCCCTGTGTGATGATTTCGTCAGTGGCACGGACCGGCCTTGAGCAACTGAAAGATTTGCTTTGGAAGGCAATAAATGATTGATAGACTGAGTGTTGAATATTAAATATTGGATGTTTCGATTAAACGATTAAACAAAATATGTTTGAGACTCTCGAATCAATAGACCGTCAGCTGCTTCTGCTGATAAACGGCTGGAATTCACCGTTTTTCGACAGTGTAATGTGGTTCGTCAGCGGAAAACTGGCGTGGCTGCCACTATATGCCGTGCTGCTCTGGCTGGTCATCCGAAAATCGGGCCGCAATTGGTGGATTGCGCTCATCGGCATTGCGCTGACAGTGGCACTTGCCGACTCAATATCAGTTCATTGCTTTAAAAATGTAGTGATGCGTTACCGCCCTACCCACAACCTCGAACTCGAAGGCATACTTCACATTGTGAACGGCTACCACGGCGGATGGTACGGATTTGTATCATCACACGCGGCAAATACGTTTGGTGTGGCAACATTTATCTGTCTTGTACTCAGACATAAAGCCGCCTGGATTGGACTAATGGCGTGGGCCGCACTGGTATGCTACTCGCGGATGTATATTGGTGCCCACTACCCTGCCGACATTGCCTGTGGCGGCTTGCTAGGGGCGCTCTGCGGATATGCCGCCTATCGCCTATACCAATGGCTTTGCAACAAACGATCATCGACCACAGAAACTGAAAATCAGCAAGATGGAAGACCTTGAAATACTATACGAAGACAACCACTTGATTGCCATCAACAAACGCTCGTCGGATTTGGCGCAAGGCGATAGCTCTGGCGACGCACCGCTGGCCGACAAGGTGGCTGAATACCTGAAAGTTAAGTACCACAAGCCTGGCAACGTGTTTGTGGGTGTTACCCATCGGCTCGACCGCCCCGTTTCGGGCGTGATGATTTTCGCCCGCACGTCGAAAGCGCTTGAACGGATGAACAAGCTCTTCAAAGAGAAATCGGATCTTGAGAAGATTTATTGGGCGATTGTTGAGAAACGTCCGCAAGAGCCACAGGGAAAGCTAGTTAACTATCTGCGAAAGAACGAGAAACAGAACAAATCATATGTGTGCGAGCCGACAGCCGAAGGCGCGAAGGAAGCGCAACTCGAATACCGGCTTCTGGACGAGTCGGACAAGTACTTTCTCATTGAAGTAAAGCTACTTACGGGCCGTCATCACCAAATTCGCGTGCAACTGGCCAACATCGGCTGCATTATCAAGGGAGACCTGAAATACGGCGCGCGCCGCTCAAACCCCGACGGCAGCATCAGCCTGCACGCCCGCCGCATCAGCTTCACCCACCCGGTATCGAAAGAGCCGGTGAACATTGTGGCCCCCACACCCGAAGACACGTTGTGGAAATATTTTGAAAACCGTCAATCGCAGGAATAATGGGTATCCGTCGTGCAATAACGATTCTGACAGCACTGCTCGCCGCCACCGTTAGCGCCGATGGTCAAATGCTATTCAAATCGAAAAACTCCAGACAACTCGTCGAAGAGTTACTGCCGCGTAATTCATTCGGAATCACTATCTTAAACACACATTTTCGTGCCAATCCGAATTCAATTGCAACGTTTATATCAGCATCGGACAAACTGCCCATCCAATCGGGAATCATAATGTCGACCGGAATGGTCTCGTGGGCTGGCTATCCCAACGACTCTCCCAGTTCGGGTTGTGCCATGTTTACACCAGGCGACAGCAGACTCGAGAAAATTGCAGGTGCAAAAACTTCTGATGCAGCCATTCTTGAAATTGAATTCGTGGCCAACACCGATGAAGTGTCGTTCGAGTATTTCTTTGCATCAGAAGAGTACCCCGAATATGTCAACAAGGGCGTAAACGATGTGTTTGCCTTCTTCATCGAAGGGCCAGGATACGATACCTTATATAATATAGCGAAACTGCCCACCACTGGCGAACCAATCACCGTTGACCACGTGAATGCTGAACGGAATTCCGAGTTTTACATCGAGAACAAGCAGTGGCGTGGTTTCTCAATTGACAATCCCGGGACCAGCCTTGCAAGTGTCTTCCAATTCGACGGCATGACAACCTTACTCGAAGCCAAAGCAAAAATCCGACCATACGCCACCTACAAACTGACGATGGCCATTGCCGATGTGGGCGACAACATCTACGACTCGGGCGTTTTCATCAAGTCGCGATCACTGAAAAGTGCCGGAAAGCTCCAACCTATCGGACCTTATCTGAAATCGGAAATCGAGAAACGCATCCACCTTATCGGCGCAAACCGAATTCGTGTTAGCGGCGATACCGTCGGTTTCGACAAAACCATCCATTTCGATTTCAACTCGTACGACATACTGACAGAAGACACCACATCGCTCAATGCCGTAGCCGAACTGCTGACTGTATTTTTTGATGCCAAACTGAGACTCATCGGGCACACCGACGATGTGGGCAGCGATGAGTACAATATGGACCTGAGCCGTATGCGCGCCCGCTCGGTGGCCAACTATCTGAACATGCGAGGAATCGACGACAGCCGCATTATTACTGAAGGTCGCGGCAAGCGCCAACCAGTCACTCACGAGCAAACCGACGCCGCCCGTCGCAAAAATCGGCGAGTTGAGTTTCTAATTTACAAATAACCAAATACCCCCATAACAAGCAATGCCGCATAACAACAAATCAGGATTTTGACACAAAATTATTATTTATAAAAGCGGTTGAAATAAAACTGACGTTATTGAATCATTTGTATCAAAAAAAACTACATTTGGAAATTATTAATGTTTTTATGGAAACACTAGTTATAAACGGCACATTGACTACACCGGAAATCAACTTTAATGCTGAAACGGGCGAATTGCTAATCAAAGGCATATCACGCCCCGAAGATGTGTTGTCATTCTACAAACCTGTGTTCGACTGGATTAATGAATACGTGAAGAATCCTTGCGAAAGCACCACTTTGAACTTTAGGCTGAAGTACCATAATTCGGCATCGGCAAAAATCGTATGCCGAATTATAAACCTATTCGACCCGCTTTATAAAAGCGGCAAGAAAATTGTGGTAAAATGGTACTATGCCAAAACCGACGAAGACATTCTTGAAGCCGGCGAAGATTATAAATCGCTTACCGAAGTTCCATTTGAATTGGCAGAAATTTGATTATGAAGAGTATAATTTCGACACCCAGCGCACCGCAAGCCATTGGGCCATACAGCCAAGCCGTTGAAGCCAACGGCTTTGTTTTTGTTTCGGGACAGATTCCGATTAACCCCGCAAACGGCCAGATGCCCGAAGGCATTGAAGCCCAAACCGAGCAGGTGATGCACAACATTGGTGCCATCCTGGATGCTGCCGGACTATCGTTCGCCAACGTGGTGAAAAGTACCGTCCTGCTCAAAAACATTGCTGATTTTGTCACAATGAACGGCATATACGCCAAGTACTTCACCAAAGATTGCCCTGCTCGCGCCGCTTTTGAGGTGAGCGCGCTGCCCAAAGGCGCACTCATTGAAGTGGAAGTGATTGCGTGCAAGAATTGAGTAAAGTATAAAGAGTAAAGTCAAGAACACACATCTAAACTCCTAAACTTTAAACTTGAAAACCATGACACCAATAGTTAGCATAATAATGGGCAGCACATCGGACCTGCCGGTGATGGAAAAAGCCGCCCAGTTTCTGAACGATATGGAAATTCCGTTCGAAATGAACGCTCTGTCGGCACACCGAACACCCGCCGAAGTTGAGCAGTTTGCCACCGAAGCCAAAGGTCGCGGACTGAAGGTGATAATTGCCGGTGCCGGTATGGCTGCCGCCCTGCCGGGTGTGATTGCCGCCAACACCACAGTGCCAGTCATTGGCGTGCCAATTAAAGGTATGCTCGACGGCCTTGATGCAATGCTGTCAATGATTCAAATGCCTCCAGGAATTCCTGTTGCCACCGTTAGCGTGAACGGCGCACAAAACGCCGCCATCCTAGCTGCAGAAATGCTCGCCCTTGCCGACGCAAATCTCGATCTTAAACTCACCGAATATAAAGAAGGCCTGAAACAGAAAATTGTGAAAGCCAACGCCGAACTTGCCGAGGTTAAAACTTGGAAGTTCAAGACAAATTGAGTACACAATCACTAGAGCCTGTTAACACCTTATAGAAACATTTTTTAGCCGCCACAAAATATGGCGGTTTTTTTATAAAAACAGCGTTCGAATAAGGCATTGACACTCAATTATTGCAACCGATTGTATTTTTTGTTGCACATTGTTAAAAGTGTCGATTTTTTGCATATTTTACAGCCAAGCGAATTTTGAATATTACAACTATATAAAACATTAAATTTCAAAACAATGAAACATTTCAAGACACTCAAAATCTGCTGTTTGATAGCCGGCACAATGCTTGCCGCATGCTCACAGCAATCGAAACAACAAACCGACGCCCGCTGGGTGGCCACATGGGGAACGGCTGTACAACTGACAGAGCCGCACAACTGCCCGCCCGAGCCAGGAATCAGCGGGAACACTATCCGCCAGAAAATCCGCGTGTCAATCGGCGGCGAGACCGTGCGCCTGAAACTCTCGAACGAGTTCGGCAACGACGTGCTGAAGATTGCCGCCGTGAGCCTTGCCCCCGCCCTCGAAGGCAGCAAGATTGACGCCGCAAAGGCTGTGAACGTGCTGTTCGGTGGAAAGCAGGCCATTGATATTGAGAAAGGCAAATCGGTTATTTCCGACGCGCTGCCGTTTGCGCTGACACCGCGTATGGACGTGGCCGTGACCATTGCCTACACCTTTGTGCCGAGCGACATTACGGGCCACCCAGGCTCACGCACCACTTCGTACATTCTGACAGGTAACGAACTGAATAACACCGATTTCGCCGATGCAGTCACCACCGACCACTGGTACACCATTGAGCGCCTCGACGTGGTGGCCGACGAACCCACGGCAGCCATTGCCATTGTGGGCAACTCAATCACCGACGGCCGCGGCTCAACGACCAATCAGGTCAACCGCTGGACCGACGTCTTCTCTGAGCGCCTGCTGGCCAATCCCGCCACAAGCAAACTCGCCGTTCTCAATATGGGCATTGGCGGCAACTGCGTCATTCGCGGCGGACTGGGCCCCAACGCTTCGGTGCGCTTCAATCGCGATGTGATTGAGCAGCCTGGCGTTAAGTATGTCATTGTGTTTGAAGGCGTTAACGATATGGGCTACTCGCCAAATCCGTCGGCAACTGAGAAAGAACTGATTGACGCCTACTCGAAGATGATTGACACGGCACACGCCCACGGACTGAAGATTTTCGGTGCCACCGTAACGCCGTTCAAAGAGTGCTTTTACGGCTCGCCCGAGAAGGAAGAGTGCCGTCTGGCCGTGAACAACTGGATTCGTACCTGCGGCAAGTTCGACGCCGTAATCGACTTTGAGAAAGCCGTTTGCAGCCAAGCCGATTCAACGGTTATGGACGAGACTCTGCACGACAACGACCACTTGCACCCCAACGCCAACGGCCACAAGGCTCTGGGCGATTTTGTTGATTTGGAGTTGTTTGAGTAATGTGTAAAGTATAAAGAGTAAAGAACGCTGATGGCACAGATTGAACAGATTTTAAAGATTATACTTTGATTTCCAATCTGAAGTCCGATGTCTTTAGTCCCCAAAAACGATTCACCGATTCACCATTAAACAATAAAAAGATGAAACATTTATCAATCACCATATTGGCCGCTGCTGCAATAATGTGCGGATGCAGTGGTCAGAAGAATGCAAGCACCGAAACGGGCTTCACCAATCCAATGATTTGGGCAGATGTGCCCGACATGTCGATGATGCGCGTGGGCGACACCTATTATATGAGTAGCACCACAATGCATATGAACCCAGGCGTGCCAATTATGAAGTCGAAAGACCTGAGCAACTGGGAAATAGCGGGTTACGCCTACGAGACGCTCGGCGACCAGGACGAGACAATGCTGCTCAACGGAAAGAATACCTACGGCAAAGGCTCGTGGGCAAGTTGTATCCGCTATGTCAACAACAGATTCTTTGTCAGCACCTTCGACCAAGTGACAGGCAAAACCTACTTCTTCACCACCGACAACATTGAGAACGGTAATTGGGAACGCCATGAATTCAGTCCTTCACACCACGACCATACCATTGTGTTTGAGGAAGATGGGCACATTTATATGATAAACGGCGGCGGCAAACTTATAATCCGCGAAGTTGAGCCCGATTTGAGCGGGATCAAGCCCAATTCAGAAAAAGTCCTGATAGAAAACGCCGGTCTGCCCGCGGGCGAAAACCTGATGCTTGGCGCCGAAGGATCGCAGATGTTCAAAATCAACGGTAAATACTACCTGTTCAACATTTGCTGGCCGCGCGGCGGTGTGCGCACCGTTGTCTGCCACCGTGCCGACAATCTATTCGGACCGTACGAGGGCCGCGTTTTGTTGCAGGACAAAGGTGTGGCACAGGGCGGACTTATTGACACTCCCGACGGCCGCTGGTTCGCCTATCTGTTTGGCGACCGTGGCGCAGTAGGCCGTATTCCCTACCTTGTTCCCGTTATCTGGGAAGACGGATGGCCGGTGCTTGGCGTTGACGGCAAAGTGCCCGAGACTCTCGACCTACCCAAGAACAAGAGTCTGATTCCAGGCATTGTCGATAGCGATGAGTTCGATGGTGACAAACCGAAAATTGTTTGGCAGTGGAACCACAATCCTGTCAACTCTTTATGGTCGATGACAGAGCGCAGGGGCTTTATCCGTTTCAAAACCGACCGCACCGACACACTCTTCACCCAAAGCCGCAATATGCTGTCGCAGAGAACTTTCGGCCCAAAATGTTCCGGTTCCGTCTGTCTCGACGCCTCGAACCTGAACGACGGCGACATTGCAGGACTGGCACTCTTGGCCGGACGATTCGGCTTTGTGGCTGTTAAGAACGACGGCGGCCAAAAATCAATTGTGATGGCTGATAATATGACCGAAGGCCCGTCGAACACTTGGTCTCCTAAACGCGGCGTACAGCATGAGGTTGCAAGCGTTCCGTGCGACGCCACAACCGTCTATTTCAAGGCCGACTGCGACTTTGAGCGGATTGCCGACGAGAGCGCCATTGGCAGCCACGGCAAAGACGAAGCTGTGTTCTACTACTCGTTCGATGGCAAGCAGTGGAACCAAATCGGCGACACCCTGCCAATGTCGTACAGCCTCGACCACTTTATGGGCCAGCGCTACGCACTCTTCTTCTACTCTACCAAAGAGCCCGGCGGCTATGCCGATTTCGATTGGTTCAGGATTAGTGAGTAAACCGAAAAAACACGATACGAAAAAAGGTGAGTCAGAACGACTCACCTTTTTATTTTGTTGAGATTGCATGTGTTATTTATCACCTTTGTATCCCCAAATAACAGGGCGGTTATTTGGATTCCAATCCTTGTCCCACTCTTCTGGTTTTGAATCGGCTTCACAATGGATTGTTAGATTTTTGCAATCGGAAAAAGCATTTTTACCGATACTAATGACAGATTTTGGAATAGTTATCGATGTTAAACGCTGACAATTATTGAACGCATAAGCACCAATAGTCGTTACAGAATTAGAAATGTTTACCGAAGTTAGACTAGTACAATCAGCGAATGCCACTTTGCCAATATTAATAACAGAATTTGGAATGATTATTGAAGTTAAACCTTTGCAATTGTAAAATGCACAATTACCGATATTTACAACAGATTTAGGGATTGTTAATGAATCTAAAGCGACACACCCACATAACATATAATCGCTAATACTTGTAATTGAATCTGAAATAATAATCTTTTTTAGACTATTACAATTATAAAATGCATGTGTGCCGATGCTTGTTACACTATTGGGTATTATCACACTAACCAGCCTTGGAAGTTCTGCAAACGCTCTATCGTTCAATGCTGTAAAAACATATTTTCTTCCTTTCGTTGTATATAACACCGAATCAATTACAATAATATCATCATATTTAGCCATATATCCGCCCTCAACCGATACTTCGAAATGTTTGTCATCATTTCTTTTTGTTATTGTACAGAGTAGATCACCATACGGGAATTGGTCGTTATACACATATATTGACCCCCCCATATCAACTGGCGGCATCGTGCCTTGCGCCTTAATCTGCGTAGTAAACATCACTATCAGCAAAATGAATAACAGTTTTTTCATCTTCAAGAAATTATAATCATTCCAAATATATTAGAAAAAAACTCAAGCAGCAAAAGGTGTACTAATCTAGTGATAAACAAAAAAGCCCACGATTAAGAACCGCAGGCTTTTACCATTGATACAAATTATTTATCAAACAATCAATTCGTTACCAACCTTGCGGGCACGCTCTGGCTTATCAAGGTCGATGCCGGTGGCAATGCCAATCTCAACAAGCAGATTCCAGCCGGCGCAGAGCATTACGTATGGTTTGAAATCGCCAGCCTCGGGCACGCGGATTGTCTCGAACGGCGTGTCGTGGTCGGCAATGGCAACGATTTTCAGACCAACTCCCTTCTGAAGCACCTCATGGAATTTTTCAATCTCAGCCTCAATCGGGTCAATCACAAACACAACATCTTTCGGGCTCATCACCTCCTCAATTCCGTGAACAGCATACGTTCCCTCAAGGAAATCCGATTTACGACGGGTTATCTCGTTGGTTTTCAATGTCAATTCCTCAGCAACACCATCGTTGTAACCCGAGAAATAGATTGTTTCGGCTTGCTTCACAGCATTAATCACATCGGCAGGAATTGGCAGCGTGAGAGCTTCCTCAAGCAGCTCAGGCAGTTTTTTCAATTCGGTCGATTTATCAACGCCCTGCAGATTCCAAAGTATTGACTCATAATACAAAGCCTGCTCAACGACGCTCTTTGTAGCGGCCACAGCCTGTTCCCATCCGCAGTTCAGAATGTGAGTGCTGACACACGCCTTCTCAATCATTGTGTCGGGGCAAGCTGTAAGGCCAAAAACGTCTTTTTTCCCTGACTCTGTAAGCTTTTTGGCCAGCAAAATAACCTCTTTGGTACGGCCCGAATTCGATGCGCAGCAAACGGTGTATTTCGACAAATCGTACTCATACGACTGACGCGAGCCGTCGGTCTGCACGTTGATGTCCATCCCCCAGCGTTTGGCCTTGCGCATAGCGTTCTTGGCCGGAAAAATGCGGCTTGAGCCCTCGCCCGTCAGGTAAAGGCGCTGCGTTTTTTTCACTACATCGGCAATATTTTTAGTCACCGTCGGGTCGAATTTCCGCACGGTGTCAACGGTGCCCATCATTTCCTGCACCAACGCATAGTCTGCGTATTTCTTATTTGACAGATTCATAAAAAGTTACTTTATTTTAAACGTTTATATAATTCTTCGATTTTAGCATTGAAATCATCGGTCTCGCTGCGAACCTGTTTGATGAAACTGTTCTCCTCAAGCGGCCCGATAGCGGCAATCATCTCCTCGCTATTGCGATATGTCTGCTTGCGGTAGATGTTGTCATAGTCTTTCTTGCGCGTCAAGTAAACTTGGTCGCAAATGTATTGTTGAATACCGACGGCGCGCTTAAGTATGTCATGCCACATATCATCTGTGATTGTCTCAGTCTCAAGCAGATAGCAGAGCGATTGGTATGCGTGGCGCAGTTTATCAATGCTGTAGCGCTCCCAAATCTCATCGTAGCGGTTGTGGATAGCCTCCCACGAGTCAAGTTTGCCGTTGCGGATGTCGGCGCGCAGTTGGTCAAGATCCGATGTCTGCATCAACTGTCCGCCCAAATTCGACCACTCTTTCTGACGGCGGCCTGCCATCAATCCGGCAATGGTCGAGAACGAGGCCTCAGAGTTCTCCTGCAAATATTTCATCACATTCTTAACTGCGTAATATACAAGCATATCGCCATACGAGTTGTAGGCATCGTACACTTTCAGAATTCTGACGCGACGTTTGCCCTTTTCCATATTCTCACCGAAAACTTGCATATTGTCAACCACTTTGCGGTCGCCGCGCAGCAACTCCTTGCCCACCTCGCGCAAAGCCTTGTCGCTCTGTCCATCGATGTTCTTGTTTTGAGTGCGCAGCCAGGCTTTGGCAGTCCATATTTCCAGCAACTTACGTCCTGTTATCACCTCCTCCATACTGTCGGGCGCGTAAGCATCGAACTCAATATGCTGGAATTTACGTTTACGAAGGTCGCGCTTCTGATACTTCCAAGCGTTGCGGGCCAGAGCATACATATTATACATCCACCAGAATGCCGGCATTACTTCCAACTCGTTGTGGTTCACATTGTTATTAACCAGCGCAAATGGCAGAGGAATGTTCATTTCTGTCGGATAATCGGCTTTGCTCAGCAGCGTGAACGATGCAAACTTGCACGAGTGTTTGACGCTTGAGCACAAACCCGGCCAGAATCCGCGGCCAGCCTCAATCTCGTTGTCATTAGTGCGGCTGTTGTGATTCGAACCCATTGTGGCGCCGGCGGCAATGTTGGTCTGCCCCTTGAGTATGGCAGCCACCAAGAACGAATTGTTGTGGTGCTGCTCGTGAGCCGGGAAAATCAAGTTGTTCAACACTTCGCAGCACGATATTGTGCTGTTATCGCCCAAGAAAGAATGAATCAAGCGCGCACCGTATTTCAGATTCGAGTTGTTGCCCAGTACAAACCTTACGGCAATGCACGAGTAGAAAATATGGCAGCCGTAGCCTACAATTCCGTTCACCAGCACAACACCCTCACCTATCTGCGACGGCTCCTCGATTGACGAGTTGATGGTGACGTTTTTCAACTTGCTTGCACCCTTAATATAGCAGCAGTCGCCCACTTTCACATCCTTAATGATGGCCGAATTTTTAATCACACAATCAGTTCCGATGGTGCCGTAGTAACCACGGCGAGAATCAAACTTATTCTGTGTCAGGTACGAGAGTTTGGCCTGTAGCGGCTTGTCATCGATAAATTTAGCTCCAAGATAGGCGTCGGCGGCAATCATTCCGTCGAACGGATAAACTTTGCGGCAACCCGTCTCATTCATCAAGTCGAGACAGATACGCACCTCCTCCGGCTCGCCGTCCTTCACAATGCCGTTGCCGAATTTAGCGTGGTTGGTGCAGCACATCTCCTGAATGTTGAAAATGATGCAGTTGTCACCAATAATATAATGCGACAGGTAGTGCACATCGTGGATAGCCACGTTGTTACCAATATCACAAGATGTTATCACACTGTTGGTTATACCCACACGCAAGCGCAAATCGTGATATTGCAGCATAGCGTCGCGGACTTCGCCAATGCGCACCAGTCCGTAGAATTTGTTGTTTTTTATCTGTTTGGGATTAAACTCATCGGTAACCAGAAAGTTATCCCAATTCTCGCAGCTATTGTTGTTTTTCACAAGACGCTCAATCTCGTCGCTGCGCAGATGGCGCCAACCGCCGATGGGTTTTGTTGTCTGTTTATTACGAAGATAATATTCGTCCTGGCCTTCGGGAAGAAACTCTTTTTCAACGAAATGTTCTTCCATCTCGTCGCCCGTCAGCATACACACGGTGTTTTCTGTATCCATAATTGGTATTTTTCCCAAATATATTTATATGACAAGAAAAATGCTACTACCTCTATGTTTTTTTTATTCCCAAAAGATTGTTCAGTATTATACGTATATAGGAGTATTTTAATCATGTTACAACAATAAGGATAAAAGATCGGTGTGTCAAAAATCTATCATCCAATCAACAATTCAATCATTCGATTATCTTTGCTTAAACGCTAAAACAAACCGAATATGAACTTCAAATCATTAGCAATTATGGCATTAGCAGCAACAGCCGCAGCGTGCAGCACGGGCGATGGACCAATTATCGGCCGCAGCCAACTGAAAATTGAGAACCGACGGATGTCGCCCGAAGCCTTGTGGGCACTTGGGCGCCTAGCCGACGCGCAAGTCAGCCCTGACGGCACGCAGGTGCTCTACGGCGTCACCTACTACAGCGTGGAGCAGAACAAGAGCAACCGCGAGATTTTCGTTGTCAACACCGACGGCACCGACAACAAGCAGATAACCCTTTCGGCCAAGAGCGAGTACGGCGCCAAATGGGTCAAGGGCGGCAGCCGAGTGGCTTTCCTTTCGTCGGAGAGCGGACAGATGCAGGTTTGGGAGATGAACCCCGACGGCACCAACCGCACACAGATTACCAATCACGAAGGCGGCGTGTCGGACTTCCTTTACGCGCCCGACGACTCGAAAATCCTTTTCATTGCCGACGTCAAATACGGCCAGCGCACGGTCGATGTCTATCCCGACCTGCCGAAATCGTCGGGGCGGATAATCGACGACCTGATGTTCAAGCACTGGGACGAGTGGGTTGAAACCGTTCCACACCCGTTCCTGGTTGATTACGACGGGGTTAAGACCACCAACGAGCACGATATTCTTGAAGGCGAACCTTACGAGTGCCCGATGAAGCCGTTCGGCGGCGTGGAGCAGATTGCCTTCTCGCCCGACAGCAAGACCATTGCCTACACCTGCCGTAAAAAGATAGGCCTTGAGTACGCAATATCAACAAATTCAGATATTTACATTTATGATATTTCCGCAGGCAAGACTGTCAAGAATCTGACCGAAGGGATGATGGGCTACGACATTAACCCCGCCTTCTCGCCCGACGGCACGCTGATGGCATTCCAGAGTATGGAGCGCGACGGCTGCGAGTCTGACAAGAACCGCCTGATGGTCATTGAGTTAGCCACTGGCCAACGCACCGATGTAAGCGAAGGCTGGGACCAGAGCGTTGAGCAGTTCGCCTGGAACGCCGACGGCCGCAGCATTTACCTGATTAGTTGTCAGCACGGCACTATCCAAATCTACAATGCCGACATTAAATCGAAGATGTTCAAGCAGATAACTACAGGCCAGCACGACTATGAATCGGTTGCCGTGGCAGGCGACAAACTGGTGGCCGTTCGCCACTCGATGAGCGCGCCAAACGACATTTACGTGGTTGACCCCGTCGGCGGAAGCCAGCAGCAAATCACTTTCGAGAACAAGCCGCTACTCGACCAGATGGACTTTGGCCGCGTTGAGGAGCGTTGGATGCCCACTGTCGATGGTCAGCAGATGCACGTGTGGGTTATCTATCCGCCAAAATTCGACCCGAAAAAGAAATACCCCACGCTGCTCTACTGCGAAGGCGGTCCGCAAAGTCCTGTCAGTCAGTTCTGGAGTTATCGATGGAATTTCCAGATAATGGCCGCCAACGATTATATTATTGTGGCGCCCAACCGCCGCGGCTTGTACGGCTTCGGCAGCGAGTGGCTCGAGGAGATTAGCGGCGACTACGGCGGCCTGTGTATGAAGGATTATTTCACGGCTATCGACACCTACAGCAAAGAGCCGTGGGTTGATACCGACCATTTGGGCTGCGTGGGCGCAAGTTTCGGCGGCTATTCGGTTTACTGGATTGCGGGACACCACGAGAAGCGCTTCAAGGCCTTCATAGCCCACGACGGAATGTTCAACTTTGAGCAGCAGTATCTTGAGACCGAAGAGATGTGGTTTGAGAATCACGACATTGGTGGTCCGTTCTGGGACAAAAACAACGAAGTGGCCCAACGCTCGTACGCCAACTCGCCGCATTTGTTTGTAGATAAGTGGGATACACCGATTCTGTGCATTCACGGCGAGAAGGACTACCGCATTCTGGCTTCACAGGGAATGGCGGCCTTTGCGGCGGCCAAACTACGTGGCGTGCCTGCCGAACTGCTCATCTTCCCCGACGAGAACCACTGGGTTCTGCAACCGCAGAACGGAATCCTTTGGCAACGCACGTTCTTTGCGTGGCTGGATAAGTGGCTGAAATAGGATAAACTAAAAACCGCCGAGCCCAACGGACTCGGCGGTTTCATTTGCATTTTATCGCTTAATTAAAACTTAAAGTTAAAGTCAACATCAGTCTCCTTAATGAAGATTGAGCGCTGTGCGTTCTGCGTGCGGGCGAATTTCAGGAAGATTTCGGCCGAGCGGCGGAACATTGCGTCGCGGTTGGCGTCGAGCATCAGCAGGTAGGCCATAATGGTGTAGCCTGCCATCTCAACCATACGGCGGGCGTGCAGTTCAATGAACTCCTGCGATTCTTTGCCCATAACGTAGGCCACAGTCTCCTCGTATTCGGCTGTCATACGGTCAAGAACGTCGTGCATCGGCTTCAAATCGTCGGCAACGGGCTGTGCGGCATAGTCTTTCATCATCGAAAGATAGAAACCTGTGGTGGCATAGCGTGTTGCGGCAACAACCTGAAGTTGTGTGGTGCCCTCGTAAATGCTTGTGATACGGGCGTCGCGGTAAAGACGCTCGCAGGTGTAGTCCTTCATAAAGCCCGAACCGCCGTGAACCTGAATGCAGTCGTAGGCGTTCTGGTTGGCGAACTCGCTGCCCAAGCCTTTTGCCAGCGGCGTGAAGGCATCGGCCATACGGTTGTAGCGCTTGCACTCGTCGCGCTCTTCGGGTGTCAGTTTGCGCTCCTTCGATATGTCTTCCAAAGTCTTGTACATATCAACGAAACGTGCTGTCTCATAAAGGATTGTGCGGTTTGCGTCGAGTTTGGCCTTCATTGTTGCCAGCAATTCGGCAACGGCGCTGAACTCGATAATCGGGTGACCGAACTGCTGACGGTCGCGGGCGTAAGAGAGAGCCTCGTTGTAGGCGGCCTGCGACAGGCCAACCGACTGTGCGGCAATGCCCAGACGCGCGCCGTTCATCAGCGACATCACATATTTGATAAGGCCCAACTTGCGGCTTCCGCAGAGTTCGGCTTTGGCGTTGCGGAACACGAGTTCGCAGGTCGGCGAGCCCTTGATACCCATCTTGTTCTCAATGCGGCGCACGGTTACTCCGCCGTTGCGCTTGTCGTAGATAAACATTGAAAGGCCGCGGCCGTCGTGAGTGCCCTCTTCAGAGCGTGCAAGCACAAGGTGAATATCGGCATCGCCATTGGTAATGAATCGTTTAACACCGTTCAGATACCAGCAGTTGTCAGCCTCGCTGAAAGTTGCTTTCAGCATTACTGATTGCAGGTCGGAACCAGCATCGGGCTCCGTCAGGTCCATCGACATTGTCTCGCCCTCGCAAATGCGCGGAATGTAGCGTTGCTTCTGGTCGTCGTCGGCAAACTCGTAGATTGTCTCGGCGCAGTCCTGCAGGCCCCAAAGGTTCTCGAAACCTGCGTCGGCGCGCGATACCATATCAGCGGCCATCAGGTAGGGAACGGTCGGGAAGTTCAGTCCGCCGTAGCGGTACGGCATATTCACGCCGCAGAGTCCTGCCTTGCGTGTTGCGTCAAGGTTGGCCGACGTGCCGCTTGCGTAGGTTACGCGGCCGTTGGCGCAGACGGGGCCTTCGTGGTCCACGCCCTCTGCGTTCGGGGCGATAATCTCGCCGCAAATCTCACCAACAACATCGAGCACTTTATCGTAACTGTCCATTGCGTCGTCGAAGTCGGCTGGCGCGAAATCGAACTGGCCCGCATTGGCATAGTTGCGTTCTTTCAACTCAACAATGCGCTTCATCAGCGGGTGGTTCAAATGAAATTTGAGTTCGGGGGTGTCTGTATAAAAATTAGCCATAATTGTCTGATTTATTTAGAGTTCTGTTTGTAATACTTAATCAATTTCGGCAGAACGTCCTCAATGGTGCCTGTAATCACGTAGTCGGCAATCTTGTTGATTGGGGCGTTGGGGTCGCTGTTGATTGAGATAATCATACTCGACTCCTGCATTCCTGCAATGTGCTGGATTTGGCCCGATATGCCGCAGGCAATGTAGAGTTTCGGACGGACGGTTACGCCTGTCTGGCCAATCTGACGCTCGTGCTCAACCCAACCAGCGTCAACAGCGGCGCGGCTTGCGCCCACTTCGGCGTTGATTAGCGACGCGAAATCGAACAGCAGTTGGAAGTTCTCTTTCGAGCCCACTCCGTAGCCGCCCGACACGATTATCGGCGAGCCTTTAATGTTGATTTTCGATTTCTCAATCTGGCGGTCGATAATGCTGACGGCGAAATCGGTGGCGCTAACGTATTTGTTTACATCGAGTTTGACAACCTCGCCCTTGTAGTCGGCCTTGAAAATCTCTTTTTTCATCACGCCTTCGCGAACGGTGGCCATCTGCGGGCGGCACTCGGGGTTGACGATTGTGGCGATAATGTTGCCGCCGAACGCGGGACGAATCTGATAGAGAAGGTCCTCGTAACTCTTGCCTGTCTTTACGTCGGTGTGCGGGCCGATTTCAAGGTTGGTGCAGTCGGCGGTCAGGCCGCTGTGCAGTTTCGACGACACGCGCGGGCCAAGGTCGCGGCCAACGGTGGTTGCGCCCATAAAGGCGATTTGCGGTTTCTGCTCCTCAAACAGTTTGCAGACGATTGACGTGTGGGGCAGTGTCTGATAGTGCTCCAGACGCTTGTCGGCAGCCAGATAAACTGTGTCGACGCCGTAGGGGAACACCTGTTTCTCAACGCCGTCAAGGTTTGCGCCGATAATGAGCGCCTCGAGTTTGCAGTTGAGTTTGTTGGCCAGTTTGCGGCCTTTGGTAAGCAGTTCAAGGCTTACGTCGGCAACGCGGCCATCTTCAAATTCGCAATATACTATAATGTTGTTCATCTGTTTTTGTGTTTACTGATTCTTAAATATCATTGATTGCCAACACATTAACCAATGGTGTGGTTTGCAATCAGTTCTTTCATCAGGTCGTCGATTTCAGCGTCGCTGTTGCCCAAGACTTTGGCTTCTTTGGCCTGGAAGACAATGTTCTCGATTTGTTTCACTTTGGTTGGCGAGCCTGCCAGACCGAGTTGGTTCACATCGCACTCAATGTCGTTCACTGTCCACTCATTAATGTCGAGATAAGGCTTTGCGGCAACCAGTTTCTCAAGAGCCTCGTTGTTGGCGCGCTCGCTCTTGCCTGTGGCTTTTTTGTACTTCATCAGGCGTTTTGCGTTGCGCGGACGGCAGGGTGCGGCCGAGCCGTTCACCGTAACCAGCACGGGATAATGGCACTCAACGGTTTCAACACCGCGCTCAAGACGGCGTTTGATTCGGATTTTCTTGTCGTCGGCAGCCACAATCTCCTCTGCGTATGTGATTTGCGGAATATTGAGTTTCTCGGCAACCTGCGGGCCAACCTGTGCGGTGTCGCCGTCGATAGCCTGGCGTCCGCAAATGATAACGTCGAAGTCTTTAATGCGGCGAATGGCGCACGACAGGGCGTAAGAAGTTGCAAGCGTGTCGGCACCTGCAAAGGCGCGGTCGGTGAGTAGGATTCCGTCGTCGGCACCGCGGTAGATACCTTCGCGCAGAATCTCGTTTGCACGTCCCGGGCCCATAGTCAGCATAGTGATTTCGGTTCCGGGGAACTGGTCTTTCAGCCGCAGAGCCTGCTCAAGAGCGTTCAGGTCTTCAGGGTTGAAAATAGCCGGTAGGGCGGCACGGTTCACAGTTCCGTCCTCTTTCATAGCGTCTTTGCCAATGTTGCGGGTGTCGGGCACCTGTTTGGCCAAGACAATGATTTTTAGTCCTTTCATATATTTATTATTATGTGATTCAATGTTTTGCCGCGACGGCGGAATGCAGCCGCAGCATACTTATCAGCCGGTTTTTGGAACCGACGGCGCATAGTTGAACAAAAAGCGTGCAAAACGCAAAGTGGTAGTGATAAAATTATTTTTCACCAACCCGCAGCAAAATATAATTCTCAACTTCTAATATATTTGCGGCCAGATTTTTAAGATTCCGAAAACGATGAAATACCGCTACCAAACTGTTGGCACTTGTAGCCAACAAATTGATTTTGAAATTGATGACAACAACATTCTGCACAATGTGCAGTTCTATGGCGGTTGCAACGGCAATTTGAAAGGCATTGGACGACTTGTAGAAGGGATGCCCGTAGCCGATGTGATAAGCAAACTCGAAGGCACCACTTGCGGAATGAAAACCACATCATGCCCCGACCAACTGACCGTAGCGCTCAAAAAGGTGATGAAAAAACGCAACGCAACCAACTGATTGCAAATAAGATGAATATCTCTTTCAGTAAAAACAAAACTCTTCTGTTCAATCTGCTCGCGTTTGCCATTGTCTGCATTTGGGGCACCACCTTCGTATCGAGCAAAGTATTGATAAACAGTGGCCTGCGACCAATCGACGTCTTCTTCTACCGTTTTTTGCTGGCCTACATCTGCATTTGGGTCATAACACCACGCAAACTGTTCTGCGACAACCTGAAAGACGAACTGCTGACTGCTGCATTGGGCGTTACAGGCGGTTCGGCATACTTCCTGGCCGAAAACACCGCCCTGCAGATTTCAACTGTGGCCAACGTTTCGCTCATAGTCTGCACCACTCCTATCCTAACCGCCCTGCTACTGGGCATCGCCAACCGCGACGAACGAATGAACCGCCGTCAAGCTATTGGCTCTGTGGTGGCGTTTGTTGGAATGGTGCTTGTGGTGCTGAACGGCAAGTTTGCGCTCAAACTGTCGCCCGTTGGCGATTTGCTGGCATTTGCAGCCGCATGGTCGTGGGCTTTCTACTCACTCATTACCAAACGGTTAACGGCAAAATACAACAACTTGTTCATCATTCGCAAGGTGTTTTTCTACGGCTTGCTCACGCTTCTGCCCATGCTGGCCTTTTCAGGACTGCAAACCGACGCAACCATCATCCGCCAACCTGTAGTGTGGCTCAACCTGCTGTTTCTGGGACTTATTGCCTCGCTAGCGTGCTATGTGCTTTGGAACATTGTGATGAAAAGAATTGGCGTGGTAAAGGCATCGAATTATCTGTATTTCAATCCGGTTGTAGCAATAGTGATGGCGGCGCTTGTGATCAGCGAACGCATTACACCTTTTGCAATGCTCGGCACTGCAATGATTCTGATTGGAATGTATCAGGTTGAGAAGGTTAAAAAAAGCCGGGGGTAACCGGCTTTCTTATCATTTGTTTTTCAGCAAATCAACAACTTCGTCGGGCGAAAGCAACTGCTGCTCACCTGTTTTCATATTCTTCAGCATAACCTTGCCCTCGTTCACCTCGTTCTCACCCACCACGGCCACAAACGGGATGTTGCGCCCGTTGGCGTACGACATCTGTTTCTTCATCTTGGCTGGCTCAGGATAAAGTTCTGTGCTGATGCCTGCCGCGCGCATTTTCGCAACCACAGGCAGACACCACTGCTGCTCGGCTTCTCCAAACGTAACAAACAACAGTTGAGTTGATTGCGTTGCCGACTGCGGGTAAAGATTAAGTTGGTCGAGCACGTCGTAGATGCGGTCGGCACCAAACGAGATGCCCACGCCCGAAACACCAGGCATTCCAAAGATTCCTGTCAGGTCGTCGTAGCGGCCGCCGCCTGTGATTGAGCCAATCTGCACATCGAGCGCCTTAACCTCGAAGATAGCACCCGTGTAGTAGTTCAGGCCGCGAGCCAGCGTCAGGTCAAGGTCGATTTGCGTTTGCAGGCCAAGCGGCTCAATGGCATCGAAAATGGATGTCAGTTCGGCAATCCCCTTCTGCCCTACTTCACTATCTTTCAGCACGTTGGCAATCTGAGCAAGTTTTTGTCGGTTGTCGCCGCTAAGTGCAAGAATCGGTTGCAGACGGGCAATTGAATCATTGCTCAAACTCTTGTCAGCCAACTCTTTGTTGACGTTCTCAATGCCGATTTTGTCAAGTTTGTCGATGGCAACGGTGATGTCCATCATCTTGTCGGGAGCACCGATGGCCTCGGCAATGCCAGCCAGAATCTTGCGGTTGTTGATTTTCAGCGCCACGCGGATTCCGAAACGTTGGTAGACATCGTTCACAATCTGAATCAACTCCACTTCGTTCATCAGCGAGTCGCTGCCAACAATGTCGACATCGCACTGGTAGAACTCGCGGTAACGGCCTTTCTGAGGTTTATCGGCACGCCAAACGGGCTGAATCTGATAACGCTTGAAGGGAAACTGAAGGTCGTTGCGGTGCTGAACCACAAAGCGCGCAAAAGGCACTGTAAGGTCGTAGCGAAGGCCTTTTTCCGAAATCTTGTTCGTAACCTTCACAGAATCCTTAGATTGCAGCAGTTCGGCATCAACATTGCCAAGATAATCGCCCGAGTTCAGAATCTTGAAAAGCAGTTTGTCGCCTTCCTCGCCGTATTTGCCCATCAGGGTTGACAGGTTCTCGGTTGCAGGCGTTTCAATCTGCTGAAAACCATAGAGTTTGAACACACTTTTGATGGTATCGAAAATGTAGTTGCGCTTAATCATCTCGGCCGGGCCAAAATCGCGCGTGCCTTTTGGTATCGATGGTTGCTGAACTTGTGCCATGTTTTTGTCCTTTTATAATGCAAATGCCAAGACTCGCGAGTCTTGGCGCTGCATAAAGTTATGATTATCAGAATTCTATAATATCAAATTTTCAGTTTTTTCTCTATTTCTTCAATGTAGCCCTTGAACTGACGGTCGGTGTCGATAAGATTGTTAACCGTCTTGCAAGCATGAAGAACCGTTGCATGATCTTTTCCTCCTATTTGCGATCCGATAGTTGCCAGCGACAATTTTGTCATATTCTTTGCAAAATACATTGCTATCTGGCGAGCTTGCACAATCTCGCGTTTACGAGTTTTTGAAGTAATAGCTTCGGCCTGAAGATTGAAATAATCGCACACTACCTTTTGAATGTAACCAACACTGAGTTCGCGGGTTGTATTCTTCACCAACTTGTCAATAATTTGGCGTGCCAACTCAATTGTAATGGTCTCTTTATTGAGTGTGGAATGAGCCAAAAGTGATATCAACGCTCCCTCCAACTCTCTAATATTGTTAGTAATATGAGCGGCCACATAATCGAGAATATCATCGCTAATCTCAATACCCTCATTATAAGCGTACTGCTTGAGAATAGCTTTGCGAGAATCGTAATCAGGCGTAGTAAGTTCCGCCGACAAGCCCCATTTGAATCGCGACAACAATCGGTCTTCAATACCTTCCATATCAGCCGGAGCCTTATCGGAAGTGATAATCAACTGTTTGCCTGTTTGATGCAGATGGTTGAAAATCTCGAAAAAAATATCTTGCGTCTTAGCCTTACCTGTCAATTCGTGGATATCATCAATAATCAAAAGATCAATCATCTGATAAAAATGCAGAAAATCGTTGCGGCTATTGTTTAAAGTGGCTTCGGCAAACTGAGTGCAGAACTCATGACCCGTAACATAAAGCACCACCTTATCCTGAAACCGGTCTTTTGTCTCAACACCAATGGCCTGTGCCAGATGCGTTTTGCCAAGACCTGAGCCGCCATAAATGAACAACGGGTTGAAAGTTGTCTTTCCCGGATTGGTAGCGATGGCATAACCTGCCGAACGTGCCAAACGGTTAAACTCACCTTCCACTAATCTATTGAAAGTATTGCGACTATTGAGTTTCGGATCAATCTGAACCCTTGGAATTCCGGGTATTGAATAAGGATTTTTAATAACAGAATGGTCAACATTGGGCATATTTACCGGATTGTTGTACAAATCCTTTTTGTTATCAGTCGGATACTTAATAACCGTTGGTTGCATATGCGGCATATTTTGCATAACAACGTTGTACTCCAAACCCGCGCCATCACCAAGTTCCATCTGTAAAGCCTTGCTTAACAGATCAATATAGGCCTCTTCCAAATACTCATAATAGAAAGTACTTGGGACCTGTATCGTCAAAACTTTCCCATTCAGTCTAACCGGAACGATGGTCTCAAACCACGTTCTATACTCAGCAGCTTTTACATTGTCCTTGATAAAACGCAAGCAATTGTCCCAAACCTGCTTAAAATCTTTATCCATTTGATATTTAATGACTTGTTTTTTTTGTTTTTCGATGTACAAACATTGTTAAAAAATTGGAAAAAAAAAATCGATTTTGCTGTTGCATTTTTCACTTTCACGTTATTGTTCTAAATATCAAACTAAAAAAAAATCAACTTTTTTTATTTTTTTTATAAAACACTGTGTATCAGTTAACTGTAAGTAAATTTTATAACTGATTGATAACTAAACTGCTATTATTTTTAGGTTGGTTTAAATGAATTTTCCGACCATTTTTTTGACGAAAATTTGGGGTAAAAGTTGATTTTTTTCACAAAAAAAAACGCGGTGATTTTGCTCATTTTTCACAACCATCAATCGGCACAAAAAAGGTAAATGATTTGCTATATTTGCGCCCTCATTAATACATAATAAATATGGACATCCAAAAGTTGCTGAAAGACACTACCGCGAAGGCTATCAAAACACTCTATTCGGCCGACGCAAACCTTGACCAGATAACGTTTTCGACAACCCGCAAAGAGTTTGTGGGCGACTTCACGCTGGTTGTTTTCCCGTTTCTGAAAATATCGAAACAGAAACCTGAAGACACCGCCGCCGCCATTGGCGCATTCTTGCGCGACAATCTTGCCGAAGTTGCTGATTTCAACGTTGTTAAGGGATTCTTAAACATTCAACTCTCAGCAACATTTTGGACCGAATTTCTGAACGACGCCATCGTCGACGAGCGCTTTGGAATGAAGCCGAAAGGCTCTAGCGGCAAGACTTTTATGGTCGAATACTCATCGCCCAACACCAACAAGCCCCTGCACCTGGGCCACATCCGCAACAACCTCTACGGATTCTCTGTAGCGCAGATTCTGGAAGCCAACGGCCACAACGTCATCAAGGCTAACTTGGTGAACGACCGCGGAATACACATCTGCAAATCGATGCTGGCCTGGCAGAAATGGGGCAACGGCGCAACACCTGAGAGCCTCGGCGTGAAGGGCGACAAACTGGTGGGCGACTACTACGTGCGCTTCGATAAGGAATACAAAAAACAGATTGCCGAACTCAAGGCGCAGGGAATGAGCGACGACGATGCCGCCAACAAAGCCCCAATTATTCTTGAAGCCCGCGAGATGCTTCGCAAGTGGGAAGCCGGCGACAAGGATGTGGTTGACCTTTGGAAAACAATGAACGGCTGGGTTTACGCCGGTTTCGACGTTACCTACAAAGCGCTGGGAATCAGTTTTGACAAGGTTTATTACGAGTCGCAGACATATATGCTCGGCAAGTCGATTGTGATGAAGGGCTTGGAAGATGGCGTGCTCTTCAAGAAGGATGACAACTCAATTTGGATTGACCTCACTGCCGACGGCCTCGACCAAAAACTGCTGCTCCGCGGCGACGGCACATCAGTTTATATGACGCAGGACCTTGGCACGGCGCATCAGCGCTTTGAGCAATATAAACTCGACGAGTTGCTGTATGTGGTTGGAAACGAGCAAATTTACCACTTCCAAGTTTTGAAACTTGTGCTCAAAAAACTGGGCTTCGACTGGTCGGACCACATCACCCACTTGTCGTACGGAATGGTTGAACTGCCCGAAGGCAAGATGAAATCGCGCGAGGGAACGGTTGTGGATGCCGATGACCTGATTGCCGAAATGGTGAAAACCGCCCGCGAAACATCGGACGAGCTGGGCAAACTGCAAGAGTTCGACAATGATTACAAATCACAGATTTACAATATGGTAGGTTTGGGCGCACTGAAATATTTCATCTTGAAGGTGGATCCGAAAAAGACTATGCTCTTCAATCCGAAAGAGTCAATCGACTTCAACGGAAACACTGGCCCGTTCATTCAGTATACCCACGCGCGCATATGCTCGGTGCTGCGCAAGGCCGAAGATTCGGGCCTGAAAGTTGCCGACAAGATTGACGCCGCCACCCAACTCAATGAGAAGGAGATGCAGCTTGCAAAACTCATCTTCGACTTCCCCGCTGTTGTGGCTGACGCTGGCACAAATTACAGTCCTGCTCTGATTGCCAACCATTTATACAGTCTTGCAAAGGAATACAACCAGTTCTACCACGACTGCTCAATCTTAAAAGAAGAAGACGCAAAAGTGCGTGAGTTCCGCCTGGCTTTGAGCAAGTTAACGGCAAAAGTCATCAAAACAGGTGCTGCCTTGATGGGTATTCAAGTACCTGAGAGAATGTGATTAGTAGTTCAAATAATCACAGAAACTCACAGATAAAGAATTAAGATTTTACAGCAAGCCCGTTGTCGCGGCGGATGTCGTCGATCCACTTACCCACCACAGGTGCGGAATAGCCGAATAATTGGTCGATGGCTTCGGCTGGCGTGTCGGCAAACTGAACCATTGCGGCGTGCTGCGGTAAAAGCATCTTCTCACTGACCATAAACTCGAGTTGGGCTTTCAGATGATTGAAGAAATCATTGATATTCAGCACCACAAGCGGCTTTTTGTGAAACCCCAACTGTCCGCCCGACAAGATTTCGAACATCTCATCCATTGTGCCGAAGCCGCCAGGCAGAACCACAAATCCGTCCGAAAGGCGTTCCATTGTGGCTTTACGTTCCTGCATTGTGCTCACGGTGAGCATCTTAGCCAATCCCGACTGCGCCAGTTCTCGACCAGCCAGAAATTCGGTAATAACGCCCGTGACCTTGCTGCCGCCCGCCATTGCGGCTTCAGCCACGCTACGCATCAGCCCAACGTTGGCGCCGCCGTAAACCATATCCAATCCGCGTGCAGCCAGCAACGATCCAAATTCAGCGGCAACGCGCTCATATTCTGCATTTAAGCCGCGATTCGACGCACAAAAAACGCAGACTGTTTTCATTATTTGTTGTTGCAGTGTATCAGCCTGAGAGTGTGTCCCATACGCTCTTTTTTGGTGCGCATATAGAACTCGTTGTATTTGTTCGGCTCAATCTCAATTGGCACATTCTCAACCACTTCGAGCCCGTAGGCTTCAAGTCCAATGCGCTTCACGGGATTGTTGGTCATCAGGCGCATCTTGCTCACGCCCAACTCGCGCAGAATGCTTGCCCCCACCCCATAGTCGCGCTCGTCGGCATCGAAACCCAGATGAATGTTGGCGTCAACAGTGTCGTAGCCGTGTTCCTGCAACTCGTAGGCCTTGATTTTGGCCATCAACCCAATGCCGCGGCCTTCTTGGTTCATATAGATAATGACGCCTTTGCCTTCTTTATCAATGGTTTGCATTGCCTTGTGCAGTTGCTCGCCGCACTCGCAGCGCATCGAGCCGAAAATGTCGCCCGTCATACACGACGAGTGGACGCGCACCAGAATCGGCTCGTCCTTAGCCCACGAGCCCTTAATCAAAGCGATGTGCTCTTTGTTGTTCGACTTCTGAAGGAACGGAATCAGACGGAAATCGCCGTAAGCCGTTGGCAGATGCACTTCGGGTCCGCGCTCAATGAGCGTGTCCTGCTTCAGGCGGTAGGCAATCAGGTCTTTGATGGTTATTATGTTGAGATTGAATTCTTTAGCAATCACTTGCAACTGTTCCATCCGCGCCATTGTGCCGTCTTCGTTCATAATCTCGATGAGCGCGGCGGCGGGATGAAGTCCTGCAAGGCGGGCTAAATCGACGGCCGCTTCTGTGTGTCCCGCACGACGGATAACGCCCTTGTTTTGAGCGTAAAGCGGATTGATGTGGCCGGGCCGCGCAAAGGTTGACGGTTTCGATTCGGGGTCGGCCAAAGCGCGGATGGTTGCGGCACGGTCGGCAGCGGAAACACCTGTGGTACAGCCTTCTATCTTGTCAACTGACACAGTGAACGGCGTGCCCAAAATCGACGTGTTGTTGTCAACCATATGGTTGAGTTCAAGTTCAGCGCAACGGTCGATAGTGATAGGCGCGCAGAGCAGTCCGCGACCGTTTTTCAGCATAAAATTCACCTTTTCTGGTGTGATTTTTTCGGCGGCAATCACAAAATCGCCTTCGTTCTCGCGGTCTTCATCATCCACAACTATCACAAAATCACCACGTTTGATAGCCTCAATAGCCTCGGGAATAGTATTAAGTTTTATATCTGTTTCCATCATATCCATTTTTTCAATGCGCAAAAGTAGGCATTTGTTTGGCTTCCGCGCATTTGACCGACGGTTTTCGTCAGTTCTTTTCTTCTTTCATATTTTCGAACGAATTGTCAATCCACTCTTGTAAATAGGCTTTTTTCAGAGTGTTATACCATTTATCGCCGTGAGTGTAGTCGAGCACCTTCACCTTCGAATCAGCCGACGGGTGCTCGCGGAAATCGCGGCGGGCAAGTTCAATGCCCAATTTTTCCTGACTCTCACGCGCCCACATGGCCTCAAAATAGCGACGGTTCAACTCGTTGAGCAGATTGAGAGATTTTTTCAATTCGTTGATTTCCGCATAATAAATAACCGCCGCATCGATCAAGCCACTATATTGATTTTCAAAAACATATTCATATACAGGTTTATGTTTAATGCCAAATTTGTTGTTGCAACTGTCGGTGAAAAACTCTGTGGCTGCCACGTATGTCTCCAGCGCCTGCTTAAACTCTTTTTGCTCAAGCATCGGCTGCACCGAATTAATCATTTGCTGATAGCGGCAAATGGTTTCGATGTCGTTAGCGCGCATTTTGGCAACAGAATCGGTCAGATTGCAGTTGTAGTTGGCTCGGGCAATGCCGGCTGCCTTGTGAAGCACGGTTCGCGCCTTCAAAAACTCCTTCTGCTTTATGAGTCTTTCGGCTGCACCTGCCTGCACATTGTAATCGAACCAAGCCTGACTGCACTCACCCTCGTTGAGTGCGGCTGAAAGTTCGGCCAATGCGTTTTGCACCTCTTCAATCTTCGATATTTTCGATTCTTCGGCTACAGCCAACGCTGTCTGATACTGCTGTCCCGCCTTGCCCATCTGCAACAGATTGGCGTACGATATGCCCAAACTGCACAAATTAACCACGTAAAGCACTGCCGCAGCTCGATTTTTGGTAGTCCAAGCAGTGTCAGCCACAATTGGCTGCTGCTTGTTGATTGCCAATGCCGAAGCATAGAACGCCATCGCCTCGCGTGGCTGTTTGCGCGACATTGCGTCATCGCCTTCGCACATCAAACCGTCGTATTTCTGCTGATAAGCCTCAACGCGCAACTCATCGGCAAGCGCGATTTTCTTGAGTTCCCAAGTCTGACGATACTTCTCCGCTTCGTCGAGCTGCTCGAGCGCTGAGTCGGGATAGCCGTCATCGAGCGACGATTTGGCCTCGGTGAGCATCTGCATATATTTGTGTGTACGGCTGTCGAACGCTAATTTCTCAAGTTCATCGGTGCAATTCACCGCTTTGTGCGTGCGGCAGATATGCGTTGCTTGGTCGAAAGCGAAAAGCGCCTCGTCCGGCTTGTCCATCGACACCTTCTTGCCATACGCAATCCAAGCCACATACAACTGGTTCAGCAATTTAGACTCATCGGTGGCATCAATGTCAAATGTCGGATATTCAGCACGCAAACTTGCCGCTGAATCGGCAAAAACTGTACTCTGCCGCAAATCAGAAGCTTCATAAAACTCTCTGGCCTGAGCCACAAGTTTGGCGTGGATGGCGCCGTAGAGCTGCGCCGACAGTTTATCGAACTCCTCAAAACGGCGGATGCCTTTGATTCGCTTGCAGTAGTCCTTGCAAACCGACAACATCGCGAATCCGCCATCAACATCCTTATTTTCAATAAAATAACCAACCGAGTCAATATAAACGTAAATCACCTTTTCGGCTAGTTTAATGGTACCATACCGCGTATCGGAATCGGGATTCATATCAGCAATAATCCTTACGCAAGTGTCGAGCACCTTCCGATAGAGTTTTCCCTCGAAATCCATCAGTGCAAGCTGGTAATGCGGCGGCGCATAGTTCGTTTTTGTCCCTATCGACTTGATAAACAAATCTTCAGCCTTGTCGCCCTTGCCCCAATTGAGCCAGTCCATACCCTTTTTGTAATAGGTCTCCCACAAATGCGACAGCGCATATTCAACCTGTTTCTTGACGTTGCGGTTGGTCTGTTCAGCAGCTCGCAGGTGGTCGATCAAGCCAATGGGATCGCTAGTGGCAAGATCAAGCTCGGTGTCGAAATGGCGAGACTTGATGTTGTTGAACACCGCCACATTGTCGATGGTCAGCTGCCGCGATTGCTCGAGCGTCTCAATAGAGTCGGCCTTGACGGCGGCCAGCTCCTGCTCCATCATTTTCAGACGCGCATCGGTGTTAAAATAGTCATCGATTAGCGTTATGAACTCATCGGCCTCGCGCACGCCCGATTTGCTGAAATGCAGTCCCACCTCAACAATACGCAACTTGCAGTCAGTTTGCTCCTCTTCGGTGTAGTAGAATCGCACCATATTTTTCCCATCCTCAAACGGCTCGTTGTTTACCGTCCAGCGTTTCAGTTCATTGCCTTGTTTGGTTAGCAGCACAAACTCAGCACTGAACACGTTTGGCATCAGCACTTTGTCGATGCCAAAGCCTTTGTATTGGTGCGTCGAACCCATTTTCACGCTCTTATTGTCAATGGTGATGAGCAACTCGCCGCCAATCCTTGTGATGCGGCTCGACAGTTCCATTTTGTAGGTTAGCAGCCTATCGCCGCCATTGGCAAAAACGATGTCGAGCAGACCATCGTCGTTTTTGTTATCGCCGTTAACCTCAACTGTCACGGTTTCAGTCTCTTGAAACAAGGTGTTTTGTGCCGATGCGAGCCAGCATGTGGCTACCGCCAGAATAAATGTACTGATTAAACGTTTCATCTGTCTTCCGCTTTATTATTTGAGCCTGCGTTACCTTTTGCCATAACAAAACGCGCAAAACTTCGCCATTTTAACAGCTTGGATATCAACACTTTTAATAATTGACAAGCCATCAAAAATCAACCACAATGTACGTATTATATTTATCGATTTCGGGCTATGGGAATTATGTATTCAACAAGTTGGGTGTTAATAGCTTTTTTAGCGCACAGCGATAATTTGCTCACATTTGCATGCGGCTATCGCACGGTCCATTACCTTATACACTGTTACCAATTGTTTATCAAACAACCAGAATCGGAAAGAATAATGAAATAGATGTTCCCGGAAGGAAATCGAGACATCTATTGTGCAGGTTCAGGGACCTCGTTCTTCTGCTTGCCATACTCTACAAATGGCAGGAACGAAAGGAACGCAAATAGCGGGAAACTGAAATGGCTGCTACCACTAAACATGCAGAAGAACATACAGCACAAATACATAATGAAGAAGATGCCCATTGTTTTGCGCTTCTTCCAATAAAGCCACAAACTTGATATTAGGAAGATGATATATACGATACCACCAATAATTCCCGAATACAAGAACGACGAGATTATAGGATTATGTGGAAAATCATAGCGCTTAGGATTATTATAAAACTTCTCGCCGTACCACTCGAGATATTTGAAGCCTTGGCCAAAAATCTTTTGTTGCGTGGTGTAGCGTGTTTGCCAAAGTTCAAGCGCGTAGCGCCAGCGGGCTGTGCGAGGGGCGGTAAAATAGTTTATGGTATCAGCTCCTTCTTTCACAAAGAAACTATGAATAACACTATCTGACAATTGGTCGGCATACATCGGTAGGCCTGTGGTGTCATCACAAGTAAGACTAATGTCTTTTACTTCGATTTCTGCTCCGCCATGCAAACTATTCAAAAAACAATCCAAATTAATATAATCTGCCTTAAATTTATAAGACACTGAACATCGATTCCATACACTATCAATAGACTCAATTGTTTGCGGAAGATCGACTAGATAGCCATGACCTTCATTCACCCACCAACCAACATTAAATGGATTTCGAATTCCTTTTACAACTCTATATGCAAACGAAATTACGTATGTCACATCTTTATGATAAACAATAGGTCTCCCTTTATAATGGATTTGCCAGCTGCCGCCCCAGATATTCCTTTCTATTCTGATAATAGGTTCCCCATCTTCTCCTTTAACCAAATTAAACTTAACGTTATCACTAGACGAGGCGGGCTGAGCCTCCCATGCTATTAGCCCGTTTTTCAAATCTCCTTTATAAAACAAATTACTTTTATCAACATCTTGAGATAAACGAACATAGTATTTTCTACGTTGCCTTAAATCGAATTCTTGAAAAGACTCACTCTTTCCTATAAATGTATATAACCTATATAATTTTGTTTTTTTCTCATAAGACATATTGGGGCTATATCCGCCAGAGAACACAAATAATCCAATAATACAAAATACAAATGCCAACAATATTGAGATATTGTACAAAAACACCCCTTCACATCTTCTTTTTTTAACAATTATCATCAAAGCCACAATAAGCAACACATACAATGCGCACGCTCTCCGAGAAACACTTGCTCCAATATTTATTATTGATATTAGAACACAAACGAAAACAAAAAACGAGGAGACTTTATGTTGCAGAAATAACCTTGCTGTTAATATAATTGCTACAATAAAAAATAAAGAATAAAAATTATTATCTCTGACCAACGAAAACCGTTCTCCTTCAAAAAATACACTTAAATGTTGCAAAGTGAAGCCCATCATTGATAACACTGACCGCGAGATAGCAATAATACCCGCAAACAATGTCAATCTCACAATCCATTTCAAGAACGAATCGCATTTGTCATCAGCATAATACAAGTTTGAAAAAGCAACAAAATACACTATTATAGCAATATTCACACTTTCTTTCACCACATTGCTTAATGGAGAGAAATGAGCAAAGAACAATAACACAACAAACACTGGCAGCAATAACATTTTGAGTCTCGGTATTGCAACACCTTGTTTGAATAACACATACACCGAATACAGAAAGCACGG
This sequence comes from uncultured Bacteroidota bacterium, assembly GCA_946414435.1. GTDB lineage: Bacteria > Bacteroidota > Bacteroidia > Bacteroidales > SZUA-534 > RUG13583. Next base: position 4,285 of record CAMKOM010000007.1, on the reverse strand, counting down.
AACAAATGTTGCAAAAAACAGATATTTGTATCCGATAAACACCGTACGGGCAAAAAATAATGCCAAACATAATGGCATTATTTTTTCGAATATACGCTGACTTTTTATATTATTCATTATTTGCATCATACTTTGTTGTATTCACTATAATAAATTCGTTCTTACTATAACTATAGTTTTAAAATATCATCTTCACTTAATGGTTGATACGGACCGTCTTTAACCTCTAAAATCACAGTATCAGAAGCCAATACCTTCAATGAATGGTATTGACACTTGGGAATGTTATATCCCATATTATCACTATTGGCACTTAAAATTACCGATTCTATAATTTGACCATCGTCTTTATATAAAGACAATTCGATTTTACCACGAAGAATTATATATGTCTCGGCTGTATGACGATGCCTATGAATCGGGATAACCGTACCTGGTTCCAAAGCATTTAAAAGTCTTTGTGCTGGCGCATCCAACGATTCGTGAAGATTGAAGTTTTTGCGCAATCTCTCGTTAGCTTTTGCTTCTGCAGACACTTTGTCCAACAACTCTCTATTGATTATCATTGCCTTGTGCCCCTAAATATTGTTCGTGCAAATAGTAATACTTCTTCATAAAAAAAACGTATGCGCTCGCTAAAATTAACAGAACAACGGAGAAATACATCCACTCATTTATTTGAAAAAATATTTTTCCCGCAGAAATTGCCGATTGAATAAGCATATAGACCATAGAAACAGCTATGTGCGGAATCCGCAATTCGTTTGCCATTAACTGATATGCGTGTTTACGATGCGCCTGCCCAAGATTTTCGTGCAACAAGATTCTATGAATGATAGTAAGAACACTGTCGACACCATAAACAGCAAGGAACAAAATGTATGTTAAATCGCTTGTCTTTAATATCAACTTGCCTAACGCAAACAATATTATAAATGCAATTCCAACAGAACCGACATCACCCGCAAAGCACTTCGCTTTTTTTCTGAAATTGAAAAAACAAAACACTAAATCAGCGGCTATGGCAACCCAAAGATAGTTAATATCGATAAAACGCACTTGCAAATCGGCACAGACAATCGATAACAAAACGACAAGCGAATATCCGCCAGTTATTCCGTTTATGCCATCCATAAAATTGTATGCGTTAATTATTCCAACACATAATATCAAAGCAAATATTATAATCCAGATATTACTAAAACTTAGAATATTCAAGTCGGAAAACATCAGGAACATTGCGGCGAACTGCACTATAAGTCGAATTTTGTTTGATACGGAACGCAAATCGTCAATAAAACTTACTATGCTGATTAATAGCATACCCACCAAGAAAAACGGGTACTGGAATCCAAAAAACAAGTAATAAAGAATACTTCCGGCACAAAAAATCACACCTCCGCCACGTAGGGTTATTTGTGTGTGCGAACTGCGCTGATTGGGTTTGTCGATAATGTTGAATTTATCGGCAACGCGAAAATATACAAGTTCCAATATAATTAATAATATTATGACTAAAATATGCAAAATCATCTCATATACAACAAATTACCCAACGCACCAATAATCTCTATATCATATAGTTTTCCAAAACATTCCGCGGTTGCCACCCCAACTCTTTTTTGGCTTTTTCGTTGCTGAAAGTGAGAGTTTCCGTCATTTTTCTTAATTTCAATGAATTAATAGGTGCTTTTGAACCTAAAAAATCGCCACAAAACGCCAAACATTTTGCCAAGCACATCGGGATTAAAATTGGCGGTTTCTTACTTAATTGTTTGCTGATTAACACTTCTAATTCATGAAATGAAGGTTGTGTGTCATCACAGACATTGTATATACCGCCTTTTTCCGCCACTAACGGAATCAGATTGGCAATATCGTCAACCATCAAAACGCTCTTGCGAGCCTTACCGCCTGCAATGCTTAAATAACGACCTGTTTTTATGCCATTTACCATCGCTCCAAGGTTGCCTGGAGCGTTTTTGCCAGCAAGCAGTGAAGGACGGAGAATTGTAAGTATTACATTGTTTCGTTTGCACCAGTCTGCCAAAAACTCTTCTGCCATTATCTTACTTTTTGCGTAAGGCGTTTGACCATCCAAAGGGTGTTCTTCGGTAATCATTTCACCAAAATCGCATCCGTATACCGCTACGGTGCTAATAAAAATAAACGATTTGGGCGTTCCTGCCTTTTCCAAAGCTGCGCAAACTTTTTTGGTACCTTCAAAATTAATGTCATAGAATAATTTAATTTCCGCATCGGTCCTAGGAACTACATGCGCCTTGCCTGCAGCATGAAGGACAATATCGTACCCATGGCTCAAGTGAATTTCGTCGGTCACAAGGTTTATATTGTATGTGGCCTTATCATCCAACGCCAATGTGTCTACATCGTAATTTTTACACAACAGTGGAAATATGTTAGAACCAAGGAAACCCGAAGCACCAGTGAAAAGAAGATTCGCCATATTTATTTTCTTTTTATTCTCCTTAAAACTTTGTATATAAAACTTAACAAAAACTTTGGTAACAATCGGACAGGAATCCTCAATATCACTAATATAGCAAATTCAATCTTTGAAATAAAATGAGATTTTAATTGCCGTTTCAAAAAAAACAACTCATGCTTTGCATATTTAAAACCATGCCTTCGGCCTATCATATCCTTGCCAACTCGAGCTTTCACCAAAATATCTGGCAAATTTGCTGCGAGATAACCGTTTTGTATCATTCTTATCCACAAATCATGATCTTCAAGATATGGAACGTGCTGATAACCTCCGCTAGCTATTACTGCGTTTTTTTTGAACATCACAGCCATGTGATTAAATGCGTTTCTTTTCTTTAAAAATGATTTTATTTGAGAATAATCTGTTGGTACTTGACGTATGCCTATAATATTTGAAGTATTACCAATAAACTCTTCTATATTGCCCGATAACAAAGCTATCTTCGGATTTTCCTTAAAATAATTAATCTGTTTTTCAAATCTATCTTTATATGCAATATCATCAGTATCCATTCTAGCAACAATATCATTTGTGCAGTACTTTAACCCTTCGTTTAATGCCACACCTAATCCAGAATTTTTTTCCAATTTCACAATTTTCAATTCTGGATGCTTTGCACAATACTGATCAATTATTAAATATAATTCCGGAGTCAATTTACCATCTTCCACTAAAATGACTTCATTGGCCGTCTGTGTTTGTGAAAAAACCGATGCCAAACTTTCTTCTAAATAAATGGGATTTTCTTTATTATATACTGAAAGTAGTACAGAAAAAAGCATATTTTGCGACTTTAATAAGACCCGTTTTTCCCTTTGAAGAAATCTCTTATACCATCATAATAATAATGCAGCCTGCTCTTTTTTTTATCGAGAAATAACAAATAAATTACAGGTCTTATTGTTAAATTAAATATGAATCTTATTTTAAATTTTAATGGGACATAGTTTTCTCTCATCAAAGACATACTATCTCGTATTTGGTAATATGTTCTTAATGGTGTCCACTCTTGAACTTTAAATATATAATAATTGTGTTTTTTTTCGCCTAATGTGTGATATAAAACAGAAACATCCGTCATGCAACATGGCATATTCGCTTTTTGTAACCGCCAACACAAATCCCAATCTGCCATATCCAAAAAAATATTCTCGTTCCAAAAGTTGATTTTTTTCAAATTCTCAAATTTGCACAACATTGAAGATGTAATAACGCTCTTCACTTTATATGAATGACTGGTTAGTGTTGTTTTACCGATAGGAATCTCTATCTTATTATTTCTACTGTTCAGGTATACCGGGCCAACACAGCCAATGGGGCCAAAATTCTTTTCTAATAATTCATATTCTTCAATCAAAGAAGATATATGATTTTTTTCTATGTATGAATCCTGATCAAAAAAAATCACATAATCACTATTACTGAAACTTCTATTCTTCAGAATAGTATTAAACGCAACGGACAAGCCATTATTCTTATCAAAGAAAACATACTCCACATTTTCTATTTTTGCAAAAATGGTTCCGTTATTAACCGGACTATTATCACATACAAATACTTTATCGGACTGACTTGATATGCTTTTTATGTTATTCACCACATCATTACCCGGACAATATAATGTAACTAAAGAATAAATCATGACATTTCTATTTTATTCTTCTAACCATGACAAGACAACGATACAAGAAAAATGTCAAGTACAAAAAAAGTATTGCTTTGGGGATGATTGTCCAATAATATGATATACACACAAACAAAAAGAATACAGCACAC
>CAMKOM010000006.1 GCA_946414435.1 uncultured Bacteroidota bacterium | reverse complement strand
ATATATGGTAAAATCAATTCGTTACGTAACCGATGCATGGATAAATAGTGGCAGCGGATTACTCGATTTTGTTGATGAGTTGCGCCAACTGAAACCCGATCGCTATGTGGTGAACGAGGACGGCCACTCGCCAGCCAAAGCAGATCTCTGCCGCGATTTGGGAATCGAGTATATTGTGTTGAAACGCATTCCGGAGGCTGGATTGCCCATGCGTTCGACAACAGCACTGCGTGGTGACACTGGCAGTCAATTGCCATATCGCCTTGATATCGCTGGTACGTGGATTGACCAGCCACAACTATCGAAAATACATCCTGGATGGGCCATCACCATATCGCTTGAACCGATTGTTGAATACAACGAACGCAGCGGAATGTCGACATCGACACGCAATGCCGCTCGGCAATTGTGGCCGTATCAGTTGCCACTCGAGAAGCCTGAAAAACTTGCAAAAATGCTCTTCCGATATGAGAACGAACCGGGGCGTACAATAATTTCAGGTGCACAAGATGCCATAGGAATCTGTGTTCCAGGACTTGTGCGGCACTACTACAACGGTGTTTACTGGCCCGAAAAAATTGAACGTGTCGACGATGAGGCCATTCTGACATGGCTTGAGGAGCACATCTACCTTGTCACGCTTTGGCCTCGTCCTGACGGAACCGACCTACTTTGCAATACTGACATCACAGAGCGTAAAATCAGCGCATTAGCTGCAGCTGCCGACCATTGTTGGGAGGCAATTATGATGCGCAATCCGATTGCTTTCGGCTCTGCTGTTACCGAATCGTTCAATGCACAGACAGCTATGTTCCCCAATATGGTCAATAGTCAGATTTTGAGCGTGATAGAGCAATATAAGCATGATGTCCTGGGTTGGAAATTGGCTGGTGCGGGAGGTGGAGGCTATCTGGCTCTGATTGCTGACAAGCCCGTAAACAATGCAATGAAAATTAAAATCAGGCGATGGATGGAATAATTATAGTATGCATAATAAAAAAGCCTACCAATATATGATAGGCTTTTTTTATGTGTGTATGTGTTTAGAAGTTAAATTCCAAACCTCCGTTTAGAGTCATGCGCATATATGGCTTTCCGTAATTGGTTTTGACGATACCTCGGAAATAAATGTAGTATTCGGGAGTGAGCGTCAGTGCTACGTGTTTGCCAATCTTGTATTTGCATAACAATTGCACGTTGCCACCCAAAATGTGGTTGGGGTTTTCGTATGCAATTTTGTAATAGTTGTAATAGCTTTTTGGGCGGATGTGATGTTCCAATGGGTTCTCATATTCCACCTTAATGTTTTTCGACTCACGGTCAATATTGAACTCCCATAAGAAACCAGGTGATACAAAAACTTTCCATTTATCACTCTCTGCAAGTTTGTAATCAAACCTTAGGTTGATGCCCATATTCCAAACTTTGACGCGACTCTCGTAGATTTTGCTTTTGATTTTGTCGGTCATTCTTGCAGTGTCCCACAATGCTTTATAGTGAAATTCTTCGTGTTCAATCTCGAGACGGAAACGAGTCTTGGCCGATGTACGAATACCGAAATCAACCGCTACGTTATAGCCGGGAATGCCATTTTTGAATGAGTTTCCATAGTAGTTGGTGTCCTTCCTGTAGCCATTGATGTTGTGCAGAACACCGCCATTTATACCTATTGTAATGTACTCCTCTGTTTGCGCGTTTGCAACCGAAACTGCCGCGACGAATAGCAATACAAGTAATGATAGTTTTTTCATCCGAATATTTTTAGTATGGCTGTCCGGGTTTTCCGAAAGCCGCTGCAAAACTATAATAATTAATTAAACCGCCATCAATTTTCCGCCATTGTTGGGAATTTTTGGCACACAATAATATACGCAGCCGCAATGTTTTTATTGTCTGCCTATTTCCACTGAAAAAAACAGCATCGCAAGATTATTATTAATATTTCAGACAAAATGACATATGTGATTTAAATCATAAAATCTTACAAATTAACGGGATTATAATAATAAAAGTGTCATCTAAGTCAATTTGTCAGTAAAATGTGGCAAAAAGTGGACAATAATTCCACTTTTGGGCATTGGCACAAAAGTTGAAAATGTATGGGCGTTTTCGATTTAGAAACAATGTAAAACTAAAATATGGAGGATTTAATTATGAAACTCGCAAGATTTAACAACTATCACCCGTCGATGTTCGACAATTGGTTCGACAACGATTTGTTCAACTGGGAGTACAACAACCACGAGGCTGAAGCCACTCTGCCAGCAGTGAACATCAAAGAAAACGCCGACGCGTTTAAAGTTGAAATGGCCGTTCCGGGCTTCGACAAGAAAGATTTCAAAATCAATCTCGACCACAATGTGCTGACCATTGCATCGGAGAAAAAGGTTGAGAATGAGCACAAAAACGGTGAGCGTTATACTTGCCGCGAGTATAGTTACCAATCGTTTAGTCGTTCGTTCACGCTGCCCGATGCCGCCAACAGCGACAAAATATCGGCAAAATATGAGAACGGAATTTTGAACATTGAGATTCCGAAACGCGAAGAGGCCAAACCAAAACCAATGCGCCAAATTGCTATCGCATAAACAAATAAAGCAAAAAATGTCTAATTAAAATATGGAGGATTGAACTATGACACTTTCTAAATTTAACAATTATCCGTCGTTGTTCGGCCAACTTTTTGACACAGACTTGTTCGACTGGTCGAACCGCAATTACTCTGAAACCAACACTACGTTGCCTTCAGTAAACATTAAGGAAAACGCCGATGCGTTTAAGGTTGAGATGGCCGTTCCTGGCTTCGACAAGAAGGACTTCAAAATCAATCTCGACAACAATGTCCTGACCATTTCGTCGGAGAAAAAGGTTGAGAATGAGACAAAAGACGATGAGCGCTTCACTCGCCGTGAATACAGCTACCAGTCGTTCTGCCGCTCGTTCACACTACCCGAAGCCGCCAATGGTGACAAGATTTCGGCCAAATATGAGAATGGTATTTTGAACGTTGAGATTCCGAAACGCGAAGAAGCCAAACCAAAACCAATGCGCCAAATTGCTATCGCATAACGAATTAGGCGTAAGCCGATTTTGAGGTCTGCCCGAAAGGACAGGCCTTTTTTTGTGGCCTATTCCACATTCATCCTAATCTTCCAATTCTGCGGATAAAGATTGTTCCATCGGTTGCCGATGTTTTTAATCCATCCCAAAGATAAATTGTTGTATGTCACAAGATTGAAGCCTGTGGCGGCATCTGGAACAAAAACATTGTCGCGGTGCAGATAGCGTAGGGCATCGGGTAGGGGAAGTTCTACGGCGTTGAATGCCTGCCGGTTGAGTGCCCACGACAGAGCTAAATCGTGTTCGGGTGCCAGTTTTTCGCCGAAAATATGTGCGATGGCTGTGCCCATCTTTCTGACAGTCAGCGCATCGGCCACGGCCAACACATCGGCGGCAATGGATTGTGGCACTGCTATGGCGGTATCGTTTTTCAAATAATATTCGAAATCAGTGCCGGAGGTCATATCCTGCAGGCGCGGAATCTGCTTTTTGGGAACGGAGGGGACCTTGTTTTTCAGTTTCTTGGCCGAGAAATTACTGCCGTCGGTTTTGCGGAAGACACAGCAGAAAAATCCTTCGCCGCGCGTCAGGTGCTGAATGAAGCGGTAGCCGGTGCAGCCGTCTTTTTCAATCGGTGTAATGCCCCAATCGGGCGCAATGCTGATTTCAATCGGCTCGGCTGCAAATGTCGATTTTATCCACGTCATATTGTTCTCGTCTTCGTCGGGACAGAAGGTGCAGGTGCTGTAAATCAGGTGGCCACCGGGTTTGAGTGCGTCCCAAGCGTCGGCTACAATGCGCTGTTGGCGCTGGGCGCAGTTGCGGGTGTTGGTCACCGACCATTCGTTGATGGCAGTAGCGTCGCGGCGGAACATTCCCTCGCCCGAGCACGGTGCATCCACGGCCACAACATCGAAAAAGCCTGCTAGTCGCCTAAAATCGGCCGGGTCGTTGTTGGTGACCACGGCGTTGGGGCAGCCCCATTTGGTCATGTTTTCGCAGAGGGTGGGTACGCGGCTGTTGATCACCTCGTTGCTAACAAGCAGGCCACCTTGCCCTATGAATGATGCATAGTGTGTGCTCTTGCCGCCTGGTGCGGCACAGAGGTCGAGAATGCGTATATTTGCCTTATTGTCTGCAATTTGCCGCAATACGTGTCCGACAAACATTGAGCTTGCTTCTTGCACGTAATAGGCACCTGCGTGCAACAGCGGGTCGAGTGTGAAGACGGGGCGCTCGGCTAAATAGCGGCCTTGCGGCTCCCAACACACGGTATCACTAATGTCGGACAACGCATTGGTTTTGTGAGGGTTGAGTCGGATGCTTGTGGGTATAGGCGATTCGAGTGCGGCAACAAAACTATCGTACTCGGAACCGAGTTGGCCGTGCATCCGTGCTTCAAAATCAGTTGGCAAGGCAATTCCCATTGGAGCAATTTTTCTGCAAAAATAACATAAACGGAAAACGAAAAACTAAAACGCTAACACAGACACTAATGCCGATGCTAATCCTAGAACATAAAATTTCTAACCCCCAGCACCCAACACCTAAACTCTTCCCTCTTACCAATTATTAATATATTTGCTTCCGAAATGAGCAAGTTTCGCAAATCCATATTATTGCCGGTGATAGCGGCTGTAACATTCTTTACCACAGGTTGCTACGAGCCGTCTGATTTTAATGCTTTTGGCGATGGCGAGCGAGTTGTGGTCATCGAAGGCCGAGTGACTGACGCGGACTCTGTCTCAACGGTCATTGTCTCGCGCTCGGTTAGTGCCTTGGACAGCAATGACTGTGAGTTGGTTGACAACGCAATTGTCTTTCTTCGTGACGACCAAGGCAACGCTGCGCAGCTTATCGGCATAGGCAAGGGTCGGTATTGGACCACAGAAATAAACGGTGAGGCAGGTACGCGCTATCTGCTTACTGTTGAAGTAGATGGTGAGCATTATAGTTCTATAGACAAGATGCCTCCCCGGGCAATAATTGATTCAATGGTGGTTGAGTACCGCGACAACTACACCATTTTCGACACCATCGGTTACTACGTGTCGATTTATTCAAGGCAAAACAACGATTCGGTGCAATTCTATCGTGTCGAAATTGAGAAAAATGGAACTTTGCTTAACGATGGACTTTCGCTTTGGTTATATGAAGATTCGCATCTTACCGACATCTATAAAATGACCATTCCGCACACATTTGTCGCCGGCGATTCGGTCATGGTTTGCGTCTATGCACTATCGGCAAGCGCATACGAGTATTTCTCGGGACTGTCAAAGCAATTTTCAACCATCTACAGCAACATACAACCGCCGCTTACAAATCCAGAAAGCAATATTCTGCCATCGGCTTTGGGGTGTTTTCACGCATCGTCGGTGATAAAGACAAGGTTTGTGATAGGCACGGCCCGTCGGCGTGTGGTTATGATCGGCCAATAGGGACTATTGTTTCAGCAGAAACTCTTCAATAATCCTTTTGAAAAATGCCTTTGTTTCTTCGACTGAACGGGCAATACCTGATGTCATTTGCGGTTTACCTTTGAGCGGACAATATAAGAAAGCAGGAATTCCTTGTATTCCGAAGGCTGCTGACAACGCTTTCTCTTGGTCGGTATTGACTTTGTAAACATCAATTTTACCTTTGTACTCATTGGCTAAATCTTCTAAGATAGGCGATGCTATCCGGCATGGGCCACACCAGTCGGCATAAAAGTCGACTATGCATGGTTTGTCACCAAGATAGACCCATTGGTTAGGATTCTCTTCGTAGTTCATCACTTTTGTCAGGAAATCGGCTTTGCTCATTTGCTTGACAATGGGTTCTTGTGCCCACAAATTTCCGCAAAGAGCCATGCAAAGCGACATTAAGGCTATATGTTTCATCGTTTTTTGATATTAGTTGCGTGGTAAAGATAGTATTTTTTAAGTTCGAAACACTGTGTTTAATGTAATGTGTTCCAAAAAAACGGCACAAATAAAAAAGCCGGTTTAGTGCCGGCTTTTTATGATAGGAAAAGAAGAATTTATTTTTTCTCCTTGCGGGCATCGTTCAAGAAGTTGACCATTTTTGCCAGATTCTCTTTCGAGTACATGTTGAATCCGTGTCCGCCGTCTTCAACGGGAATGAAATCAGTTTTGACACCTTTTGCTTTTAGTGCATTGTAGAAGCTTTCACCTTGGCAGAAAGGCACCACATTGTCTTTTTTGCCGTGGCAGACAATGATTGGAGGGTCTGTCGGGTCGATAAATGTTGGTGCGCTCAAAGCCTTGTAGCGGTTTTCGTTACCCTTCATTGGTACGCCAAGCACTACCTCTTCCGGCGATGTTGGCATTTTCATAGCCTCGCCGCAGTCCATGTGCATCAAATCAACAGGTCCTGACCAGTCGCAAGCCGCGTCAACACTGCTGCTGAAGTTAGTAAACTGTCCCACATTCCCTTCCAAATCAACCTTGTAGCCATCAACATCGGCAACTTTTTCGTTGCGGGTTGTAGCGGCAAGTGATGCCAAGTGCCCGCCCGACGAGAAGCCAGAAGTTGCAATAAACGAAGTGTCGAAGTGATATTTGTCTGCATTGCCGCGTACAAAGCGAATTACAGCCTTAATATCGTTTATCTGTGCCGGATATTTGGCATCGCCGCTTGAACGGTGGTTGGGTGTTACAACGGCGTATCCTGCATCGAGCAAAGCGGCACAAATGGTGTTGAGGTCAGCTGCTCCCTTAGAGTTGTTGCTAAACCATGCGCTTCCGTAGATGTGTATAACCACCGGATAGCTCGATTTTTCTTCTTTGGGCAGATAGATGTCGAGATTGTGGTAAACCTCATTGTCGCCAGCATAGTTGATGTTGAGGAATTTTTGAGAGTAGCGCATTGTGTCGGTGCTGCTCTGGTTGCCGCCAAAGCCGCCGAATCCGCCGCCTGGCATTTGTGCAAAGCCGGCTATGCTCAGTAGTCCGGCAGCAATTGTTAATCCAAACTTTTTCATATAAAACGGTTTAAAATCAAATGATAGCAAATTTAGTAATAGTGTGGTAAGATGTATTCTTTGAAGTTGGGGTTTTTGCAATAATTCGCACAAATAAATGAAAACAAAAAAGGCTGCCTTTTGAGCAGCCTTTTTTATTATTCAACAGATAAGATTATTCTTCTGTAGTTTCTGCTGTTGTCCAGCCTTCGTGTTGTTTGATTTTTGGATTAACCTGAGTCTCGCTGAACGGAATTGGGAAGTATTTATACTTGGTTGGGTTGGTAAATCCAACTTCGCCAGTATTCGGATGGCTCTCTTCAATGTAGAATCTGTGTTTAGACTCTTTAGGATCTCCACCTTCTTCTTTTGGAATGGTTACAGAACCGTTTGCATCGAAGAATGCGTCATACATTGTCGGAACCATTTTTCCATTGTCTTTGATTCTGTCAAAGATGCTGGCATCGCCGTCCTGCTCGCTCCAGCGAACCATATCGGGCCAGCGGCAACCTTCAGCAAACAACTCAAAGCGTTTTTCTTCCTTAACAGCATCCAACAATGATTTACCATTGAGACCTACAGTTTTTGAACCAGCACGTTTTTGAATTGCTTCCAAGTATTTCTGACCTTCGGCTTCATCGTTAGTTCTTGCGCAAGCCTCAGCATAGAGCAAGTAAGCTTCACCCAAGCGTGCAAGCAGAGTGTTTCTAACTGGGAATGCCTGGCCAGGATATGTCTCTTCATTCAAGAATTGACGTTTGTACTCCCAATAGAATGTGTAGCCGTAGATGCATTTTTTGATACCACGGTTCGGGTCAACTTCCTTCTCAGCACGGGTCATAGGTTTACCGTCTTTGAGGTCGCCTGCACCGTAGCTCATTTCATAAAATACTTCATCAACACTCTTCATCCAAGCTTTGCGGCGTGGTGAATCCTCACCATCGTTGTTAATGAAATCTGTAGTCCAGTCTTCGCGAAGACCAAGACCACCCCAACCATTGGTGATTTCTTCAGGTGCGCCTGCCAAGTGGTCAAGACGCCAGTTCATGATGTTAGAGTACATCCAAACACTGCGTTGAATCATACCATTCCATACGCCTACAGCCATGTTCACAGAAATATTAGTGGCCATAATCTGCTCCTCGTTGCCATCGCCTTTGGCTTTGAATGTCTCGCCAATGCGATCAGAAGGAACAAGTGCGTAGTTTGGTGATTCAACCAAAGGTTTGAGGGCTGATTTTGATTTCTCAAACTCTCCGGCAAACATATAAGATTTACCAGCTACAAATTGAGCAAAACCTTTTGTAACCTTAACGGTACCATCTTTGTCTGATGAACCATTTCTCTCGTCCAAGTCATCAACAACTGCCATACACTCGTCACCGCACCATGTGAGCAACTCAGTGTGGTCACTGTTAAGAATCTCCTCGCTACCAGTGAGCACTTTCTCAATTTTCGGAGGATCGAACCATACAGAAGCAAGCATCATGTGGCAGTAAGCGCGTACAACACGAGCCTCAGCTATGCAGCGTTTCTTAACATCAGTCATTTCTGCACCTTCTTTACCAACATTGTTGATAACCAAGTTGGCAGCATAGATAATGTTGTAGAATGCTTTGTAAGCATTGGTCAAGCACTCATGGTCAGAAGCATAGCGGAATTCGTTAAGCTGTGACATGAAGTCGTTATCACCATAGAACTCACCTGCAGCATACATATCATCGCCGCAGAGGTTGAAGGTAAAGAACATTGCGTTTTGAATACCAACGTTGTTGGCATTTGTCATTGCTTTAGAAAACACATCGTACATACCGTTTAAGGCATTCTGTGCATCGTCGTCAGTCTGATAGAAGTTTTCATAGGATATCACACCCTTCTGCTCCTCATCAAGCTTATCTTCGCACGCAGTGGCCATAATGGCACATGCGCCAATCAGTATCGAAAATTTAAACTTGTTCATATTTCATCAATTTTTTAGAATGTTAAACTAAATCCGAAGACGAATTTCTTCGAAACAGGATATGTACCAAGGTCGATACCCATCTGGTCTGCGTTCGATGTTGTTGCAGTTTCCGGATCGAAACCAGGATACTTGGTAATAGTAAAGAAGTCGTCAAGAGAAACGAATACACGTGCATTCTGGATGAAAGCCTTCTTAGTTAAGTCGGCAGGCAGAGTGTAACCCAATTGTATTTGTTTGAACTTGAAGTAGTCGCCTTTGAAGATGTTGGCGCTTGATGCCCAGTATTTCGGGTCGTTGGCAACAACCTCGAGGCTCGGCATAGAAGCACCCTTGTTGTCTTCTGTCCATGCGTTCTCGTGATAGTACTCAAGAGTGTTGTTGTACATACGGTCGGTACGGAACAGAACAGGGAAGATCTTGTTGCCGCCTACGCCATTACCGAATACGGTAAAGTCGAAGCCTTTGTATTCCAAGTTGATGGTCAAACCGTAAGTGTACTTCGGCATACCTTGACCAATGTCGGTACGGTCGGCGTCAGTGATTTGGCCGTCACCGTCCATATCAACCAATGTGTAGGTACCATCCTCAGAGTTGACTTTGTCGAATTTGTAGCCATAGAAGTACCAGATTGAGTGACCTTCCTCAAAGGCGTTTCTGATCTGGTTAACATAGTATGAACCATGCAGAATGCGAGCACCTGCGTTCGGGTCAATGTAAGTAACCTTGTTTTTCAAAGTCGACATGTTTGCGTTTACATTGTAGCTGAAGTCACCAAGTTTGTCTTTCCAGCCCAATTCAATCTCAAGACCTTTGTTCTCAATCTCACCGGCGTTCTTTGTTACTTCTGAAACACCAACCTCGAGAGGAGGAGTTACGCTAACCAAAAGGTCTTTTGTGGTCTTCTTGTACCAGTCGATGCCAAGTGACAGACGGCTGTTCAGGAAGCGTGCGTCAAGACCAAGGTCGATTTGCTCTGAAGTCTCCCATTTCAGATCGGGGTTAGCCAAACGAGAAGGAAGTGAACCAAATATTTGTGCTGCACCATCAGCTACACTGTATTGATACCATGATTGATTGTAAGAAATGGTAGATGAATACGGGTAGTTGTTCAACACATTGATGTTACCATTGCGACCCCAAGAAGCGCGGAGTTTCAAGAACGAAAGCATGTCTGTGCTGATGTTGTCTTTAATAAAGCTCTCGTTGCTGAGTGTCCAACCTGCAGATACTGATGGGAATTTACCCCAACGGCTGTCTTTCGGAAGTTTCGAAGTATCGAATGCGTCAGCACGGAAGTTGAACTGCAAGCTATACTTGTTGTCGTAAGAATAAGTCAAACGGCCAAAGTAAGAAAGGTTTGCAGAACGGCTAGGAGCGTTACCAAATGATTTGGTTACCAAGTCAACAGTTTCTGTTGTTTTATAGGTTATGCTTGAAATACCTTCGATATCATCCAAAGTGGCGGTTGAGCCCTCTTTAAACTTAACATCATATTTGGTGATGTCTTCACCGCTTACGTCTTTAGTTATTGCATTTTCTCTTGTGTTGTTAGCAACATAGTTCAAGTAACGGAAGTTCTCTTCGTATGAGCTTAAGATGTCTTCACCAGTTGCACTACCGTTTACATTATCGCTCTTGTTCTCGATATATGACATACCGGCCATCAAACCAATATTGTTCTTGCCAAGGTCGAGGTTATAGTTGAAGAAGTTCTCCCACTGATAGTAGAGACCAGTGTTGGCGCTTGCTTCCAAGGTATATGTCTCGCTATGAGCCATTGAGTTTGCATAGTACGGAGTAGAGTAGTTGTGACGGTTGCTGTAGTTGATACGGTAACCAAGGCGAGATGTGTATACAAAACCTTTAATAGGTGAAAGGTTTGCAAATGCTGTACCGCGAACAGAAACGCCACCATTGTCAGTGTGTGTACGATACAACTGAATAAGCGGTGAACCGTGGTCATTATCAACATATTTTGAAACAGCCAACAGACGGCCTTTGTCATCTCTCATTGCAAGGTCAGGATTACCACCTTTTTCTACATCATATTTATTTGCAGTTGCAAGTTTGAAATCGCTGTAATCGTCATAGTAAACCGGAGTCAGAGGGTCGTTCTGGAAAGCGGCCATCATAACTGAGTTGGTTTCTGACATGTGAGATACTGAAGTGGTAGACCATTTCTCGATAGAGGTGTTTGTACCAACAGTCAGCCAATCTTTAATCTTATAGTCGGCGTTGATTTGTGCAGACAAACGTTTGTAAACGTCTTTGTCACCAACAACGATACCGTTGTTGTTCAGTGAGTTCAACGACAGGAAGTAGTGACCGCGTTGGTTACCACCCTGCATTGACAGAGAGTGTTGGTGAGTGAAGCTCTTCTCGAACAAAGCGTCGGCCCAATCAGTGTCAATTTCGCCGTCATCGCCTGCATCACGCATAGCCTCTTCAATATCTTCACCTTTTTGTTTCATGAAGTCGATGTATTGCTCACGGTTCATCACACCCGGCTTTTTGGCCAATTGGTTTTGAGTCAGTTTGTAGCTATAGGTGATAGTACCGTCGCCCTTGTCCTGACCAGTCTTTGTGGTGATGAGCACAACGCCGTTACCAGCCTCAGCACCATAGATGGCAGCCGATGCGGCGTCCTTCAAGATCTCCATTGATTCAATCATTGATGGGTCGAGGTATTGGATGTTGTCCACCTTCAAACCGTCAACAATCAACAGAGGTCCGATGTTACCACTGTTAGAAGAATAACCACGAACGCGGATTGCAGCGCCTTGACCAGGAGCACCAGAGTAGTTCAAAATCTGAACGCCAGATGCTTTACCTTGCAGAGCCGAAGCAGCGTCGGTGATTGAAAGTTTTTTGAGGTCGTCAGAACGCACTGAAGCAACTGAACCAGTCAAGTCGCTCTTTTTTTGCGTACCATAACCTACAACCACAACCTCGTCCAGGCCTACCAAATCAGGCACCAGGGCAATGTTGTACGGGCCATTGCCGTTAACGGTGATTTCTTCAGTAGTGTAACCTATGTAGGATACTTGAAGAACATCGCCATCGGCGGCATTCATTGTAAATTCACCATTACCAGCGGTAATAGTACCAGTTGTGGTTCCTTTAATAACCACGTTTGCTCCCGGAATGGGAAGTTGCGATTCGTCAAGAACTGAGCCCTTTATCTCATGTTGCTGGGCAAAAGCTCCGACGGATAGCAGCATCATTGGCAGTGCAAGCACTGCGTTTTTCCATAATAGATGCATTTTCATCATACAAAAGTTTTTGTTAATTATTAAATAGATTAGTCACCCGCTGACAAATTCATGGAATTCGCCAGTTTATTTTAATGCTATTTGCGCTGTAATTCCCCATTTTTATTTTGATGTACGAATTTCCGAATTGCCTTTAAGTATGCCTTTAAAAAGTGTTTCATGATTTTTGGCATTTGTAACATCTTTTGCTTATTTTTGTTACAAAATTTTTAACTAATATAACATTGATATCATATATGCGGTTGTGTTATAATGTTTTATTTGTTTTTAATTGTAATTTTTATAATTAATTTTGTGAATGCCCGTATTTGGGCATATGACAAATTTTGAAGAAACAGTGTGATGAAATTTTTAATGATTAGGCGAGCTAATATTTTCGATGGAATGGATGCGCTAAAGATGGCAGTTTCAAATATCATTTCCGCCGCAAGGACTTTTAGTCTAAAGCCTCTTGTGTTGACTTTTTGCTTTATCTCATTTCTTTATGCCACGGCATTGGCTAGCAGCTGTGTTGTTTTCACTTCGGAGCGCGTGTTGCCGTCAAATATGGTGAATCAAGTTTTTCAAGATCGTAGTGGTGTAGTGTGGGTGGCAACAGAAGATGGTTTGGTCCGGTTCGACGGTGCCGATTTTGTGACATATAAAAAAGAAGATCCCGATTCTTCTGCGTTGCAGAACAACAATGTTAGATTGATACATCAGATTGGTGATGGAAGATTCCTTGTCGGCACATTCACTGGGCTTTTGTCGTATGACCATTCGACCCGGTGTTTTGCCGAAATCCCTGCCTACATTGAAGGTGTGAAATTTCCACATGGCGTTAATGTGTCGTGCATTGTGAGTGGTAGTGACAGCTTGGTTATGGTTGGCACTTCAGGACATGGCATATTCGTGCTTGAAAATAACAACGGTACTTTGTCGCTACTTCAGGATCCGGAGTTGTTGCCTAATTGTTTCTATATAGAAAAACTTCTGCTCGACAAAAATGGAAATCTTTGGGTAGCGACATTAAATAAAGGTGTGTTTGTACTCGACCGCAACCGTAAGATTATTGCCAACTACACTTTTGAAGGAAGTGAGTCGTGCTTTTCGTTGTTCTGTGCGCCCGATGGCTTTGTTTACATGGGCACTTCGCTGGGTAATTTGCTGCGATGTGACGTTGTGTCTGGAAAAACTGCAACGGTGGCATCGCAGCGACAGGTACGAAGTGCAATTATGGATATACAAGCTGCTGATTCATCGTTTCTTATGATTGGAACTGATGGCAGTGGGTTAAAAATGTTTAATACGGCGACTACTGAGCTGAGTGATTATAATTTGAGTTTGGTTGGATTGGACAGCCGGAAGCTAAAGGTGCACTCAATAATGCGCGATAACCGTAACAATTTGTGGCTAGGCTGTTTTCAACAGGGAGTTGTTATGGAGCCTGCGGCTGAAAACGAATTTGTGTTTGTCGGTAGCATGTCGTCTATTGCGAACACCATTGGCACTTGTTGTGTAATGTCAGTTCTTTGTGATGGTGATAACATCTGGGTGGGAACAGATAATGATGGCATATATTTGTTAAACAACGATTTGTCTCAAAAAAAACATTATGAAACCGGAACCTCACTTGGATCTATACCGCGAACGACATTGTACGTATATCGCGATTCGTATCGAAATGTTTGGGTGGGATCGTATTTGGAAGGGCTTTATCGCTTGAATGAGACTACGGGCATATGTGTGCCTTTTGAGTTGGCAGATGAGGGCGATTTTAGCCATGCGACAAGCGTTTATTGTATGGTGGAGGATAGTTGCCAAAATTTATGGGTGGCTCTTAGCGGTATTGGCCTTTGTCGGATTGCTATCCCTACACTTGATCAGAAAATTTATCATGCCATGCCAAGTGGTGTCGGCTATTCGGCGACAGCTAATCAATTACCGCTTTCGTGGATAAATGTAATGCTTATTACGGGCAACAGACTGTATTTTGGGGGATATGGAGGTTTGGGGTGTCTTAATATGGACACGGAAGATTTTGTGTCAGTTTTGGGTGAAAACCTTATGTTTTCGGGTGAGGTTGTTTATGCATTGCACGAAGACACTGACGGAATAATATGGGTGGGAACGGCTAGCGGGCTTATTTGTTTCGACCCCAGAACTCGGGAAACAGTCAAATACACTACGTTTAACGGTTTGCCGAGCAATTCGGTTTCGTCTATTGAAAGCGATGTTGATGGAAATCTCTGGATAAGCACTAATAGTGGCGTGACTTGTCTGGACAGACAAAGCTATTCGTTCTCAAACTATTACTCATCTGATGGTTTGCAGTGTAACGAGTTCAGTAAGTCCGCTTCGAGTGTTGACGGTAAAGGACGGGTTTTCTTTGGTGGAGTCAACGGAATGATATGTTTCAATCCTAAAAAAATCAGGAAGCAGTATTCGATACCGAGTATAATGTTAACCAATTTCTATATACATAATATGCCTGTAGCAAAAGGCATGCTTTCGGGTGGCAGACCTATTGTTGATTGCGACATATCGAAAGCGGAAAAAGTCTTTCTGTCGCACACTGACAATTCATTCAGCATAGAATTCTCGGCCATGGAATATGCTAACCCCGGGCGCATTACCTATTTATATAATATGGATGGTAAAGGGTGGATTCATTTGCGTAATGGTAGCAATAAGGTGTCGTTCAGTAATTTGGAGCCGGGGAAGCATGAATTTTGTGTCAAAGCCGTAGACGCCAATTCGTTCTCGAAAACCCGAAGGCTACTGATCTATATTGCCGCACCATGGTATTCGACAACAATTGCATATATCGCGTACGTGTTGTTGGTAATGGCAGGCATTATAATTATGGTGTTACACCTGCAGCGAAATCGTAATCTGCGCATGCAAGTCATTGAGCATAAGTATGCAGAAGATATGAATGAGGCCAAATTGCGGTTCTTTATAAACATTTCGCATGAGATCCGAACGCCTATATCGCTGATTATAGGGCCGTTGCAAATGCTGATAAAATCCGATTCTGATCCTGTAAGACAAAGAACTTACGATACTATCAAACGAAATGCCGAGCGTATTTTGAGTCTGATCAACCAACTTATGGATATTCGTAAAATTGATAAAGGGCAGATGCGGTTGACCTTTGCCGAATGCGATATTGTGAAGGTGGTGCGAGATATATGTGCAAATTTTGAATATCAGGCTGATATCCAGTGCGTTGGTTTGAATTTTGAGGCTAATGAGCCAGAGATTAGGGCTTGGATAGATCCGGACAATTTCGATAAGATAATAGTTAACATATTGTCGAACGCATTCAAGCATACGCCGCGAAATGGAGAGATTAATGTCGCGGTTTCAGTGGATAAAGCCAATCCGGCAAATGGTTTTGCGGAAGGATCGGTGGTCATTGATGTTGAAGATAGTGGAACTGGCATCAATCCTGATGAACTGCATAGGATTTTTGAGCGTTTTTACCAGTCGCAAAGCGAAAAGTCGGTGTCGGGAACCGGCGTGGGCCTGCATCTTACGAAATCGCTTGTCGAGCTGCATCATGGAACAGTTGTGGCCGCCAACAATGTTGGTAAGCCGGGGTGTCATTTTACAGTCAGTTTGCCACTCGGCTCAAATCATTTGTCGAAGGAAGAGCTGTCGGTTGTAACAGAGGCTCAAGTTGAAGATAATTTCGATGTACAGCCAGCTCCGCAAGCTGTATTGCCAAGAATTGAAAGTGGGCCCAAAAAACAGGCGAAAACAAAATATCGTGTGTTGATTGTTGAGGATGATGATGAAATCCGCAAGTATATTAGCGATGAGCTATCGCTATATTTTCATGTTGTTGAGTATACCAACGGAGCTGATGCGCTCGATGCTATTTTGCAGAAAACGCCAGATATAGTTGTTAGCGATGTTATGATGCCAGTTATGGATGGTCAAACTTTGTGTCGCAAAATAAAACAAAATATCACGGTGAATTATCTTCCGGTAATATTGCTGACTTCGCTTGCCACGGAGAATGATAGAATCAAGGGACTTGATGCGGGAGCAGACGCATACTTGACAAAACCGTTCAGTATCGATGTGTTGAGGCATACGATTATGAATTTGGTGCGCAGTCGCGAAACGCTTAAAAACAATTTCCAGGGGCGTCAAACTCAAGGCGCTGATGTTAAACGGATTGAGGTCAATTCGCCCGACGATCGGCTGATGCAAAGAGTGATGACTGTGATAAACAAGAATATCGACAATCCAGAATTAAGTGTCGAAATGATTGCGAGTATGGTTGGTATCAGCCGTGTGCATTTGCACCGTAAGTTACGAGAGATTACCAACCAGTCAACGCGGGTTTTCATCCGGAATGTGCGTCTGCAACAGGCTGCCGCCTTACTGTCCGAAAAACGCCAAAGTATTGCTGAAATTGCCGAAATAGTTGGTTTTTCAAGTACTTCGCATTTCTCGACGGCGTTCAAGGATTTGTATGGTATGGCACCGAGCGAGTACATGGAGAAAAATGTGGGTTCAAAGGACGGCGAGTCGGCTGATATTGCGGCTGATTGAAAAAACAACGTTTTATAATCCATATTGTGGCTGATTACAGCGTTTCTGCTCGGAAAACTAGGCGGTAACCGGTTCTTTATATGGCAAAATCCATCATATAATTTCACTAGAATGTCGATTTTTAAAATGTAGGCAAGGTGGGTTGCTATTGATTTTGTGCGAGTTTGTATTTTGTAGGTATATAGCGCGTTATAAAAAAACATGTTACATATGCGTAAAATTTTGTAACGCCATTTTAGTGTCAAATGTAACATCAATTAAATATAATGTGTCAATTCGTGGAATGTGTAGTGTAGTTTTTTATAATCTTTGGCACATTAAAAAAACCGCTTTTGCGGGGGGAAAGTGACTATAAATTTTTAATAACCAAACAGTTTTATGATGAGAAAACATCGATTATGGAAATTGGCGGTAGCAATGCTGCCAATGATGTTGCTGTCATTCAGTGTTTTTGCCCAAAAACATCAGGTTTCAGGTAAAATAGTGGATGAAGAGCAAATGCCTGTTCCTGGTGTCAACGTTGTAATTAAAGGTACAACGACAGGAACAATTACTGGGGGCGACGGAACATTTACTATGCAGGCCGCCGACAATGATGTGTTAGTTGTCACTTACATTGGTTATTCCACTCAGGAAATAACCGTGAAAGGGGCGGGACCTTACAGCATCGCCTTGCAACCCGACATGGTTGGCTTGGATGAGGTTGTGGTCGTTGGTTATGGCCAACAGAAGAAAGCATCGGTTGTGGGTGCTATTACCCAGACAACAGGAGCCACTCTGCAGCGTGCAGCTGGTGTGTCGAACATTGGTGCCGCATTGACGGGTAACCTTCCTGGTGTTATCACAATGGAAGGCTCTGGTCAGCCAGGTTCTGAGTTGGACGAAGGCGAAAACGCCAAGCAAAAAATTGTGATTCGTGGTACTAGCTCATGGAATGGTAGCGACCCATTGGTTCTTGTTGATGGTATCGAGCGTTCGATGAGCTCGGTTGATATCACCTCGGTTGAGAGTATTTCTGTTTTGAAAGACGCCTCGGCAACCGCAGTTTACGGTGTGAAGGGTGCCAACGGTGTTATCCTTATCACCACCAAACGTGGTGAGGAGGGAAAGGCCCGTATCGATGCGGGTTTCACCACTACTGTAAAACGAGTTTCGAAACTGCCTAACAAACTTGACTCTTATGATGCTTTGATGGCCCGCAACAAAACCATTGAGATGGAATTGCCTGTAACGGACAAAGACTCGTGGGAATATATCACGCCACAAAGTGAAATTGAAAAATATCGCGATCCCGACGGAAAAACCACTTTGATTGAACGTGGTGCCGAAGTGCCGGGAACAAATAGAGAACGTTATCCTAACGTCGATTGGCAGGATGAGTTGTTCAAGAATCAGGCTTTGTCATATAATGCAAACTTGAGCATTAGCGGTGGTACCAAGTATGTAAGATATTATGGTTCTGCCGATTATGTTTTTGAAGATGACCTTATGCGAATCTTTGACAACGGTCGTGGATATAAGACTGGTTACAGTTATCAGCGTATCAACGCTCGTAGCAACCTCGATTTCACCATTACCAAAACCACAGTGTTCAAGATGAACCTCGCAGGTTCGCTTGGCGTTAAGAAAGCTCCGGCAATGAACGCAGGTGATGTTTGGCAGGAAGGCCAACGTTGGGCAGGTGCCTACAACATTGCTCCTGACGTGTTCATTCCGCAGTATGCCGATGGTGCTTGGGGATATTATCCTCAAGTTTCGAACGTAACCAACTCAGCACAGAACTTGGCTTTGGCTGGTATGTCGAAAACCACTTCGAACTCAATTACAACAGACTTCATTTTGGAACAGCGCCTCGATTTCATTACAAAAGGTTTGAGTGCTCGTGCCAATCTTTCGATGGACAACAACTTTGTAGAGAACGGTCGTGGTGTTCAGGATGCCTACAATGATGCTCAGCAGAAATGGATTGACCCAAAAACGGGTTTGGTTTATAACCAACATGACATTGACGGTGACAACACCGGTCTCGATTGGGGAGAGCAAGTTAGTTGGTCGACTGGTGGCGGCTCGATGGGTAATGTAAACCGCCGTTTGTATTATCAGGCACAGTTGAACTGGGCTCGCGATTTTGGAGCACATAGCATTACTGCGATGGGATTGTTCTCGCGTAACAAACAGTTGAACGGCCATGGTATTCCAAATTACCGTGAGGACTGGGCTTTCCGTACCACTTATAGTTACGCAGGCCGTTACTTCCTCGAGTACAACGGTGCATACAACGGATCTGAGAAATTTGCTCCAGAGAACCGATTTGCATTCTTTAACTCGGGTGCTCTTGGTTGGATGATCTCGGAGGAACAATTTATGATGTTCTTGAAGGAAAACCACTATATCGATATGCTGAAAATTCGTGCATCGTTGGGTGAGATTGGTAGCGATAACGCAGGCCAATGGCTCTATATGGATGAATGGGAATTCGGCGGTCACACCGGTATGACTCTTGATGGTGGTGGCGACAGTATTTATACATGGTATAGAATGAAGAAGTTGGGTAATAAAGACGTTCACTGGGAGACAGTGCGAAAATTCAACTTTGGTATCGACTACTCTTTACTTAACGGCTTGTTTGCAGGTAATGTCGAGATTTTCCGTGACAAACGTTACGATGTGCTACTTAATGGTGGCGACCGTGCCGTCCCGGCTTACTTCGGATTCGATGTGCCAGTGTCGAACCTTGGCGAGGTTCATGCTAAAGGATATGAGATTGAGCTTCGTATCAACAAACAGTTCAGCCGTGAATCTCGTGTATGGGGTAACTTCAGTTTGACACACAATGAGAACGAAATTATCAAGAAAGACGATGCTCCTTTGATGCCTAACTATCAGAAAGAAGAGGGTTATGCCATTGGTCAGTACCGTTCGTTTATCGACAGAGGTTTCATCAACAACATCGATGAGTTGTATGGTAGCCCGGCGTTTGAGACAGATGACCGCTTCCGTCTTCCGGGTAACTACTACATTGTTGATTTCAACGGAGATGGTGTTGTAGATAGCAAGGATAGTGCGCCATACGGATATACAGGCACTCCGCAGAATACTTACAATGCAACAGTGGGATTTGAGTGGAAAGGATTAAGCGGTTTCGTTCAATTCTATGGTGTGCGCAATGTCACCCGTGATGTTGTGCTTCAGAGCTTTGGCCAGAAATTGAATACTGTTTACGATATGGGAGAAACTTGGAGCAAGGAAAATCCGGATGCTGATGTAACAACATATCGTTGGATGACCGCTCCTGTTAGCAAGGAGGGTGGACAGTTCCCTGCATACGGAACACAATATATCTTCGATGGTTCGTATGTCCGTCTGAAGAATGCTGAGTTGGCATACTCTTGGCATGGTGGTTGGATTAAGAATATCGGACTTTCATACTTGAAGTTATTTGTCAATGGCAATAACCTTTGGTTGTGGACCAAGATGCCTGATGACCGTGAGTCGAACTTAGGTGGCGGCGGTTACTTGGGAGCATACCCAACTGTAAAGCGTTTCAACTTTGGTCTTAAAATAACTCTCTAATACTTAAGACAATGAAAAAGATACATAATACATTATTATTCGTTGGGTTGTTGGGTTTGGCTTTGTGCTCAACTTTCACATCGTGCAAGGATTATCTCGACCGCGAGCCTAACACGACTGTGTCGGAAACCGATGCCTTCAAAAACTTCAACAACTATCAGGGTTTTGTTGAGTTGATAATCAACTGTATTCCCGACAAAGAGAAATGTAACTGGTGTCCGTCGTGGAACTGGGGTGACGATGAGATATTCAACCCCGAGGCCGATGACCGTATGACACACCAGGCTGACCTTGGCAACTTCCGTGCTTGGAGTCAGACTGGTAACTGGCTGCTTACAGCCAATAATAATCCTACAGATGCTAGTGCACCCAAAAACCATTCGTTGTGGGGGCATGCTTGGTTCTGCATCCGTCAGGCCAATATGGCTCTTGAGCATATCGATGAGATGGACGGAACCGAGGAAGAACGTAACGTCATTCTTGGACAAAGCTATTTCTTCCGTGCCTGGTGGCACTTTGAGTTGATGGAATATTTTGGCGGTCTGCCATACATCAACAAAGTGCTCGATCCTAACAATATCGAGAAACTTCCGCGTTTGTCATTCCAAGACTGTGCCGACAGCTGTGCCCGAGATTTCCAGCGTGCCGCTGATTTGCTTCCGATTAATTGGGACGACACACAAGTGGGAAGCCCCACAAAAGGCAAAAACCAATTGCGCCCGAATAAGATAATGGCTCTCTGCTACAAAGGCAAATGCCTTTTGTGGGCAGGCAGTCCGCTTATGAAAGCTACCTTAGAGGGTAAACCATTGTTGGGCGCCATTGCTAGTGGTCAAACGTATGAGTATGATGTAGAATATTGCAAACGTTCTGCAGAGACTTTTGGTGAGGTACTGCAGTTGGTAGAGGATGGAGAGACAGAGTATGCTCTTGTAAAATTCGATTTTGATGATATTTACAATCACATTCCTACAAGCAATGCCAAAAACAAATGCTATTCCGATTTATTCTATACTATGAACCAAGGATATCGCACACCAGGTGCAACCGAGGCAATTATGCGTGGTCCTTCGAAGGATTGGAACAGCTCTAACTGGAACACAACCAAAGTGTTTGGCCCGAAAGTGGCAGGTTTGGTTCAGCACGATAACGTGATTCACCAGCCGACGGCCAACTTGGTTGAGATGTACGGAATGGCCAACGGTCTTCCGATTGATGATCCTGCTTCTGGGTTTGACAAGGAGCATCCGTTCAACAACCGTGACCCGCGTTTCTATCACGACATAGTGTTTGATGGTTTCAAATATCTTAATGGTGCTACCACTGATAAGGAAGCTTTCCGCTACTGTGAATTGTTCACAGGCGGCAATATGCGTCCGGTGGCAAACGGCAGCCAGACTGGCTATTTCATCCAGAAACTTGTGCCGCATACCTGCAACGAGATTGACAAATCATATGATTGGGGTAATGGTTTGCACACTTATCTATCGTATATGCGTCTGGCCGATGTATATTTGATGTATGCTGAGGCTTGCGCAGCTGTTGGTGGAGCAAAACAAAAGGCATCAACTTTCGATAGAAATGCTGAGCAGGCTGTGAATACAATTCGCAAGCGTTGCGGTGCTGGCAATGTTGGAGCAAAATATGTGGCCGACAGGAATAAGTTTATTGACGAAATTCGTCGCGAGCGTGCTGTTGAACTTTCATTTGAGGGCTTCCGCTTCAACGACTTACAGCGTTGGCTGCTTCTTACCGAGTATCCTTACAACACCAAGTTCCGTCAGGAATTTGACCGTTTGGAAGACCTCGAATTCTTTAAGAACAACGACCCGCGCGAGGCAAAGGTTGCAAACTACCGTAAAGAGGTCATCCTTACCCGGAATTTCGGAGCAAAACACTATTGGTTCCCGTTCCTCGACAGTGAAATTTATCTGTATCCTGAGTTTGAACAGAATCCGGGGTGGTAATTCCATGAATAATTGTTGAATTAATAAACGATAGAAAATGAAACATAAACATAATATATTAGTCATGAGTGCCGCGTTGGCCGTTGCGCCGTTTGCAGCGGGTGCCCAGACCGATGTGCAGGCGGAGTCTGATGTGCAAGATTCTGTCTATATGGTCAAAACGGCGTTCCGCAGTGTGGCACAAGACGACCTGCTTGGTGGTGTTTCGTATGTCAATGTTGAGGAGATGCTCAACAAGAACTACACTACCTACAGCCTCGACCACATGGAGAGTTTGGTTGGCGGTTGGAACGGCAAGTCAATTTGGGGTAATGATGAAGGTATAGACAACGACTCTGGTCAAGGCTATTTAGTTCTTATCGATGGAATACCACGTGACGCAAACAACGTGCAACCTTCAGAAATTGCTCAGATAACCTTCTTGAAAGGTGCGAATGCTGTTGTGCTTTATGGTAGTCGTGCATCGAAAGGTGTGATACTTATCACAACCAAACGTGGACAGGCTCGCGAGAACTTGAAAATCGACCTCAATATAAATACAGGTTTTGATGTAATAAAAGAACTCCCCGAATATCTGGGTGCTGCCGATTACATGGAGTGGTACAACCAGGCCAAGCGCAATGACTGGTATGATGAGGTGTACGGAGTTGATTATGACGATGAGGATTTGACCTATTCAAAAGACGAAATTGAGAAAACAAGAAGCGGTGTCAATCCATATCATTATGTGGATTTAGATTACTATTCATCTGACTATATCAGGAAAGTCAAAAGTCGTAAAGAGGCTGTTCTTGAAATGTCGGGAGGTAACCGTAGAGCTCGTTTGTATGGAAACATTAACGCTTACACACAGAACGATTTTGTGAAATTGGCCGATGCCAAAAATACTCGCATCAACCGTTTGAGCGTTCGCGGTAATGTCGATATCAATTTCAACGATTACATTGGAGGTCATATCGACGCTAACGCTACTTTCTACGATTCGAAACACTGTCAGTACAGCAGCAATCCTGCTGACAACATGACTTATTGGAGAATGGCATCGACGGGACGCCCGAACTACCCGAACCATGCAGCTCCGCTTATTCCGGTTGACAAGATTGCCGAGGATGCGGAGGGTAAGGAATTAGTTGAGAATACTAGCAATATTTTCGACGGCAAGTTCCTTGGCGGAACGCAGGCAACTCAAAACAATGTCTTCAGCCAGATTTACGCAGGAGGTGAGTTGAAATGGACAAGCCGTCAGTTCCAGTTCGATGGTGGTTTGGATTTCAATCTTGAAAAACTGCTTGAAGGTCTTTCTCTGAAAACCAATTTTGGTATGGACTTCAAAGCGTCATATAATACAAGGTTTGATCCTAAATATGCCGTTTTCCAACCCACATGGGGATATGAGGATGAAGATGGCAATGAAGTTGACGATGAGATGATCCACAAAATAACTCAGATTGGTACCGATGAGGTGACAGGCCAGAAAATGCTGTGGGGTACAAAAGAGACTCGCACACTGGCTCTGTCGTTCCAATTCGACTATGTCCGTAGCTTTGGCGATCACAATGTGTCGGCAATTTTGTTGGGTAACGGCTTCCAGCAGACTTTCGATGGTGAGTATCACAATACCACAAATGCCAACCTTGGTTTCGATTTGAGCTACAATTTCGCTCATCGTTTCTATGCACAGTTCAGTGCGGCAGAGGTTCACTCGGCAAAACTTGCGCCGAGACACCGTAATGCCTTCTCGCCGTCGTTGACACTCGGTTGGAATCTGGCTCGTGAGTCGTTCCTCGATGGCTCTATCTTTGATGATCTTTTGATTTCGGCATCAGTTAGCCAACTGAATGAGGATATGGATGTTGCAGCTGTTTCATGGCCAAATGGTCAAAAACGCGTTGACCGCTACTACCTGTACAATGGCAACTGGGATAAGAACAGTTGGGGATTCGGTTGGGGTGACGGTAAGAGTTCAACAACCATTGCTCCTAAACGTGGTGAGAATGCCAGCCTAGAAATGATCAAGCGCAAAGAATTCTCGGCCAGTGTTAGAGCTTCAATGTTCGACCGTTTTGTCAACGCAGAATTCACGTTCTTCAAGAACCGTTGGGAAGGCTATCTGGTTAGCACAACCGAGGATTGGCCAAGCCACATGCAGAATTTCGTTCCTTATTTGAACCACGATGTCAACAGCCGCCAAGGTTTAGATTTCGCTGTTAATTTTAACAAGAATATAAATGAAATAGGAGTTTCTCTTGGTGTTGTAGGAACTTATTACGACACCAAGGTGATTACCAAACTGCAAACGGAACTTGATAAAGAGAATCAAAGCCAGCTTGACCGCGAAGGCAAACCAATTGATGGTATCTGGGGTTACAAGAATCTTGGATTCTTCCAAAGTGTATCCGAAATAGAAGGTGCTCCGGAGCAAAAATTGGGTAATGTCCGTCCGGGCGATCTGCGCTATGCTGATTTGAGCAACAATGGCGTTGGTGATACTATCATTAATGAAAATGATAAGGTGTATTTAGGTAAGGATGGCCGTTTTGGTTCACCGTTTACCATGGGTGTTAACTTGACTGTCAAATATAAGAGCTTTACATTCTATGCTTTGGCAAGCGCCAAGGCTGGTGCTTATGCCCGCAAGAACAATTCTTACTATCAGCCAAAAGGCAACGACAAATACTCTGTTTTAGTCAAGGATACTTGGACGGAAGATAATCCGAACGCCAAATATCCGGCTCTTACTACATCAAATGGTGACAACAACTATGCGGAGTCTGATTTCTGGTTGTATAAAGACAATGCCTTTAAATTGACCAAGATACAAATCACCTACGATTTGCCGACAGAAATGCTTGGCGACAGTTTCGTGAAAGGTGTCAGTGCATTTGTCAGTGGTAAAGATTTGCTGACGATTTCGAAGGAACGCAAGGTGATGGAGACTGCTATCGCAAGCGACCCCAAAACCCGCTTCTTCCAAGTTGGCGTGAAAGCAACTTTCTAATGTCTGATTTTAATATGATTTGAGATATGAAATTGAATAGAATAATAAAATTAGCGATCTTGATTCCCGTAGTTGCTGCGTGCGACGATATGTTTGATCCGGGTATCGAGAACAATCAGGACTTTGAGTCGCTGACAAGGGTTCCTGTGAATGCTGCTGGTTTGGCAATGCATGGATATTCCGATCTGCCGTATCAAGGTGGGGCACAAAGTTTCTCAGATGTCGCAACTGACGATGCTGTGTCGAACGACGATTTCTCTTGTGCCAATGAGTGGGAGAAAAACCAATACTTGAAAGTTGGTAATGGATTGTGGAGTTCAAAACAAGGTGGTGTAAACCCATTAAATCAATGGACTTCGCGCCGTACGAATCTTCAATATGTGAACCGTTTTCTTGAGGAAATGCACAGTTTCAAATGGGCCGGTAAGGAAGTGGTTAACGAAATGTTCAAAGACCAGATCAAAGGTGAGGTTCTTGCACTTCGTGCCTTGCAGACGTTCTATTTCCTGCGTGCCCATTGTGGTTATGCTGGAGGAGAATTGTTAGGTGTGCCCTGCCTTACTCATTCCGAAACGGCAGGCGATGACTTTAATGTTCCTCGTGCCACTTTCAAAGAATGCATTGATCAGATATTTAGCGATTTGAAAGAAGCCCGTGAGTATCTTCCTTACGATTATGTGAACATAAAAGACGCCGATATACCAGAAAAATACAAAGCAATTGGTGTTGATAATGCTGAGGACTACAACCGCGTGTTTGGTGCAACCAAGAGCGGTCGTATGTCGGGTAGAATTGCAGCCGCACTTGAAGCTCAAGTGGCATTGTTTGCTGCAAGTCCAGCTTATAGCGACCAATCGGGTGTTACTTGGGCAGATGCTGCAGAAAAAGCAGCGGAATTGCTTAATACAATTGGTGGTGTAAGCGGTATCGATCCCAACGGCAACCATTGGTATAACAACATTGATGAGATTCGCGATGTGCGCGGTGGTCGAGTGCCGGCTGAGATTATATGGCGTGATAATGTAAGTGAGACCAATAGTTTGGAGGGTGACTGCTATCCGGCATCGTTGTTTGGCAAGGCACGTATCAATCCTACTCAGAACTTGGTTGACGCCTTCCCAATGGCTAACGGCTATCCTATTACCGATGCTGCCAGTGGTTACGACCCGCAGAATCCGTATGAGGACCGCGACCCGCGTTTCGACTTGTATATTGTTCATGACGGTTCTGATTTCGGACCATATCGGTCGACTGACAAAATCAAGAACACCGATTTGATAAACACAACCGTTGACGACAAAAACAATGTGGATGGATTGGACGCTGAAAAAGGTGGTGCTCCAACACGTACGGGTTATTTTATGCGCAAGCTGCTAAACGAGGATTGCATCATCAAGATGAGAGACGGTGGTAGCGGTATCAGTGCACAGCACAAATACAATGCACGTATTCGCTACACTGAGATTTTCCTTGCATACGCTGAGGCAGCCAATGAGGCTTATGAGGCTAAGGGGACAGCTCCGGGTGCAAGTTACAGTGCATACGATGTGATTAAAGCCATTCGTGAAAGAGCAGGAATTACCGATACCAAATATTTGGATGAATGTGCAAAATCGAAAGAAACAATGCGTGAGCTGATTCGCAACGAGCGACGCATTGAGCTTTGCTTCGAAGGTCATCGTTTCTGGGATCTCCGTCGTTGGAAGGCAAATCTTAACGAACCAGTTAAAGCTATGGAAATTAAGACTGCCGGTGGTAAAAAGACATACAATGTTGTTGATGTGAAAAACGAAACCAGAAATTTCGACGATTGTATGTATTATGGTCCTGTGCCAGAGACAGAAATCAACAAGTGGTCGGCTCTGAAACAGAACGATGGTTGGGATAGATTCTAATCTTAAAATGCTAATATAATGAAAATGAATAGAATAATATCAGTTTTATCAATAGGCGCAGTTGCTGTGGCATTCTCTGCTTGCCACAACAGCGAGCAAACGTTCCCCGACTACGACGGCGGAACAACAGCCTATTTCTCGTACCAATACCCAATCCGCACTATGATTTTGGGTAATGTCGAGACCTACGACAACACCAACGACAACGAAGGCCGTTTTACTATCTACAGCACATTCGGCGGTTCGTACGAGGGTATTAATGCAAAAATCGATATCAAAATTGATGAATCGCTTACCGAAGGGCTGACTTTCGAAGATGGCACAAAAGTGAAACCTCTGCCGAAAGACTATTACAACTATGATGAGGTTAACGGCAGTGTGCTTGACTATGCTGGCGGTTTCCGTGGTGGCGTTGAGATTAAATTGGATAAAGAGAAGTTCTTTAACGACCCGTTGGCTGTTTCTAACAATTATGTTATTCCTGTTGTCATGGGCGAGAATTTCTCCGGTGTTGACCACATCTACCGCGGCACACCGGTTATCGAAGGTTCTTCACCGTTGCGTCAAGACTTGGCCAAATGGGATGTGGCGCCCAAAGATTACACATTGTTCTGCGTAAACTACATCAACGAGTACACAGCAACATATTTACGCCGAGGTAAAGACAACTTTGATAAATTGAAATTCAAAGAGGTTACTGAAACTGTAACGGGTGACGATATGTGTATAGCTATTCACGCAGGTCCAAAAAAGGAACAAGTTTGGGATAACCAGTTCTGGATCGATGCAGTTACTCCTTTTGCTGAAAACGATGTGTTTACACTGACAATGGATGTGAAGGCAACCAAAGAGGCAAAATCGGGTACACAGGTTCATGAAGGACCAGGCTCGTATAAGGCTAATTTAGGCGAGATAACATTCACGACTGAATGGAAAACCGTGACTATAACAGGAACTGTTTCGAGCGGTCAGGCAGGTGGCCATTCAATAGCTTTCAATCTTAGCGAGATAGCCGATTCGAATGACTACTACATCGACAATGTCAGCTTCTTGCTCAACAATGTTGAGATGATGTCAAACGGCCGTTGTGATAATGTTGCAAGTGCTAACTATTACACAAAAGAGCGTCATACGGATTCTGAAGGCGCCATTGTTTCAAGTGCATTTGAACCTACAGGCAAAACGCAGACTGTTACTAATGTATATCAGGTTCCTGATGGTTATGAAAAAGCAACTGCCAATCGTCATTGTGGTGATTTTATTGAGAATGGTGATGTTGTTTATACAACAACGAAATCGAGGAATCAAATTGTTGTTCCAATTTCGACTACAGAAATCGCCGGTGTACCTACGACTTGTGAGTTGTTGCTCACATTCGATGGTGACGATTGCACAATTGTTTCTAACAATGAGGATTTATGTAAGGCATCTGGTACTGGTAAATATGTGAAAAACGGAGCTCCTCTTGCATGGGGCAACAAAGACCGTGATGTTCTCTACCTCGATTACACTATCGATTTCAAGCAGGATGACGTGCATTATGACACAAAAGACACTCTTGTTTGGCGTGACCGTGGTAGTGTTGCCGGAATCCAAACTTACAAACCAGTTTACAAAGAGGAATAATCCTTTGGTATTATAACAAAAAAGGTCTTGGGCGCTGCTCAAGGCCTTTTTTGTTTGCCGAAAAACGTACCTTTGCCAAAAACAGAACAAAATGGAAGTAAGCATTGAGCAATCGTGGAAGCAGCGTCTGCAAGGCGAGTTCGACAAGCCATATTTCAAGACGCTGACCGATTTTGTACGTGATGAGTACCGCACCCAAACTATTTATCCGCCAGGAAGATTGATTTTTAACGCTTTCAATCTTTGCCCGTTCGACGATGTGAAGGTCGTGATTATCGGTCAGGACCCTTATCACGGTCCAGGACAGGCTCACGGCTTGTGCTTCTCGGTGCAGGACGGGGTTGATTATCCGCCTTCGTTGCGCAACATTTTCAAAGAGATACACGATGACATTGGTTCGCCAATACCCGCATCGGGCGATTTGACGCGGTGGGCTAAGCAGGGCGTTTTGCTGCTGAACGCTACGCTCACCGTGCGGGCGAATTTGGCAGGTTCGCACCAAAAGCGCGGTTGGGAAACGTTTACCGACGCCGTCATCAGCGCTGTTGCCAGCGAGAAGAAGAACATTGTTTACATCTTGTGGGGCTCATACGCGCAGCAGAAGGCCGCAATGGTCGACCGCAGCAACAATCTGGTGCTCGAATCGGTTCACCCGTCGCCGCTGTCGGCTTCGCGCGGATTTTTCGGCAACCACCATTTCAGCCGCGCCAACCAGTATCTGACGGAGCACGGAATGACGCCGATAGAGTGGTAGGAAGGATTGAAGGATTGAATGCGTGAAGGATTGAAGGATTGAATGCGTGAATGATTGAACTAATGCCTAATGCCTGTTGCCTAATGCCTTAAAACCAACACCCAACACCCAATACCCAACACCTAAAACCAATGTTCATCACTATAAAAAACTACCGTCCGCGCATCGATGACGCGATTTTCCCAGAGCCGATAAATTGGGAAATTCGTGAAGGCGAAGTGTGGACCATTGTGGGCGATAACGCCAGCGGCAAGACGACTGTGGCAAACATCCTGCGCGGTAAATTTTTCACCGACGAGGGTGAGATTGTCTACCATTTTCTTGAAGCGATGCGCACGTCGGAATACCAGACGCTCTGGCCCGACAAATTCATCAAGACTGTGAATTTCAAATCGGCTTATTCGGCCGACGATTTCAAGCAGATGTACTATCAGCAGCGTTTTCACAGTACCGAGGTTGATGAGTGTCCGTTTGTGTCGGAGATGTTTAAAACTGCGCAATTGCAAGAGTTTGAGACAAATTCGTTTTTTCGGTCGCTGAAAATTTCCAGCCTGCTGGGGCGCCGTGTAATCCATCTGTCGAGTGGAGAGATGCGTCGTGTGATAATTGCGAAAGCGCTGATTGACAGGCCTTCAATGCTGATTTTTGACAACCCATTCAATGGCTTGGATATAAAAATGGTGCCGCAGGTCGACGATTTGCTGGGCGCGCTTCCGCAGACTGGCATTCAACTGATGTTCATTAGCCCCACAGCCGACCGCATCCCATCGTGCACAACGCATATTTTGCAGCTAAGCGGTTGCAGAATAACTTATTGCGGGCCTGCGTCGGAGTTTAAGCCGCAACCCGAAACGCTGCCATCGGCGCCAGCCATCGACTGGAGCCGCATTCCGACCATCGAGCCGTCGGCGAGCGAAACGGTTGTTGAGATGCGCGACATTGAGATTTCATATGGGAAACACATTGTGCAGCAACATTTGAATTGGACAATAAAGCGCGGTGAGAAGTGGGCGTTGCAAGGGCTTAACGGCACGGGCAAATCGACGCTGCTGAGTTACATTTTTGCCGACAATCCGCAGGCCTATGCCAAGGATATTGCTCTGTTCGGCCGCCAACGCGGTACGGGCGAGAGCATCTGGGACATCAAAAAACGCATCGGATTCACGTCGTCCGAGATGCACCTTTATTACCGCGAACCAGTTGATTGTCTGAAGATTGTGGAGTCGGGCTTTTTCGACAGCATCGGGCTTTACCGTACGTGCAGCCCCGATCAGGAGCTTACGGCGCGTTACGTGATGCAGGTTGTCGGCATAAGCCATCTCGAAGGGCGGTCGTTTCTGAAGGTTTCATCGGCCGAGCAGCGGCTTGTGCTTTTTGCCCGTACGTTGGTGAAGAATCCTGAGGTTCTGATACTTGACGAGCCTTTTCACGGACTCGACAACCGAAATTTGCAGCGTTGCATTGGCATTGTCAACGATTTTTGCAGCCAGCCTGGTAAAACGCTTGTGTTTGTGACTCATAATGCACACGAGCTGCCTGTGTGCATCAATCACACATTCGAATTGAAATATTTTGAAAACCAGCAATAATGGATTTTATAACAGATAGATACAAGGTTGTTTTGGCATCTAAATCGCCGCGTCGGCAGGCACTTTTGAAGGAGATTGTGCCCGATTTTTCAGTGCAGTTGCGCGATACCGCCGAAACCTATCCGCCCACGCTCAAAGGTGCGCAGATTGTTGAGCATTTGGCCAATCTGAAAGCATCGACTTTTGATGGCGAACTAGCTGACAATCAGCTGCTCATCACCGCCGACACAATCGTTTGGATTGACGATATGGTGCTTGGCAAGCCGAAGGATAGGAGTGGTGCCATTGCTATGCTTCGGCAGCTCTCGGGGCGTAAGCACACTGTTTTCACGGGCGTCTGTTTGAAAACCAATCAGAAAAAAAGTGTGTTCAGCGTTGCCACCGATGTGTTTTTCCGTCCGCTCGGCGATGATGAAATTGCCTACTATGTCGATAATTATCAGCCATTTGACAAGGCCGGCTCGTACGGCATTCAGGAGTGGATTGGCTATGTGGGCGTTGAGCGCATCGAGGGTTCGTACTTCAACGTGATGGGGCTTCCCGTGCAGCGGCTCTATCAGGAGTTGAAAAAGTTTTAGTTGGATTGGGCAATAGACATTTTGCTGTGGTTTGTTATATGATCAATCACCTAACTATATCTTGAACAATTCTGTGTTTGCAAAATGCAGAAACTGCCGCCAAACTTTGTTGAAATTCATTTACATTTGGCATTGGCTCTGCTATTGAATTGCGGAGTGCAAATAATTGCAAATCAGTGAGAAATAGATATTTGGTTTTGGTTTTTCTGTTGGCGTTTGCGGCGTTGGGCGCACGAGCCGAAACTGTGCGTGTCAACATCTTCAGTCAGAGCAAAATCAAAACGCTTGTCTTCACCACCGACGAGGGCAAATACAGTCTTGTGGCCGACAACCGAATGCTTATGAGGCTGAAAAAGAATGCGATAATCTATTTCACAATCGTGGGCAAGGGCATCAGCGTTTGGGACCAAGACGAGCATTTGGGCATCTTCAGCGAACTCTATCTGACGGCGTCAACGCGCAAGAGCATTTTCAAAGTGGAGCCTGCCGTGCCTGCGCTCAAACCACGTTTTTACGATGGTGATTTGAAGGTTACAACCGACGGCGGAAATCTGAAAATCGAGAATTACGTTGATGTAAATGATTATCTGTCAGGCGTTGTGGAGAGCGAGGCGGGGCCGAAAGCGCCTTACGAATATTACAAGACGCAGGCCATCATCAGCCGCACATATCTTTATGAGAAAATCTGGCGCGAAGGTGTTGAGAAATACAGTCTGATGGACGATGTGAGCCATCAAGTTTACCTGAACCGCTGCCACCGCAACAGCCTTATCCGTCAGGCCGTTTCGCACACCACCGACCTTATCATTGTCGATTCCACCAACACCCCGATAACCGCCGTATTTCATTCAAACTCAGGCGGTCAGACGGCAAATTCGGAAGATGTTTGGCTCTCGTCGCTACCCTATTTGAAATCGGTCATCGACACGTTCAGCATCCGTCAGCACAACTCAATCTGGCGCGACACAGTCTCGGTTGACCGATGGATTAAATACTTGCAAAACAACGGGATAAAGATTGTTGATGGCAAGTCGCGCGCGGCGAATCTGGTTTATTCGCCCACTAGCCGCGACCGCTGCTACCGCTATATGACGGACACCATTCCGCTCAAGAAAATCCGCGCCGATTTTGGTTTCAAGTCGGCCTGGTTCTCAATCAGCCCCCGTCCTGGCGGCAAGGTGCTCGAATTCACTGGCTACGGCTACGGCCACGGCGTTGGCCTTTCGCAAGAGGGCGCAATGGAGATGGCTCGCCGCAACTATTCATTTCTCGACATCATCAACTTCTACTACAAAGGGGTTAGGGTGGTGAATATCAGGAATATAGAGAGACAGCAGTCGAATAGAAATTAGATACGTCTAACAGCGCAAACGCATTGAATAACTTGTTGTGGAAAAAGGAGTTGTAACAAAATCGACAGGCAGTTGGTATCTGGTCAGGAGGGATGACGGAAGCGTGGTGGAGTGCCGCATACGCGGGAAGTTCCGCACCAAGGGGCTGCGCACAACCAATCCTGTGGCGGTGGGCGACGTGGTGGAGTTTGACGTTGACACCGAAACGGGTAAGGGCTTGATACACAGCATTGATGACCGCCGAAACTATATCATCCGTAAGTCGATAAACCTGTCGAAGGAGGCGCAGATAATGGCCGCCAACATCGACCAAGCCATTCTGGTGGTGACGCTCGTCAGTCCGCGCACGTTCACGCAGTTTATCGACCGCTTTCTGGCGTCGGCGGAGGCTTACAATATTCCTTCAGTTTTGGTTTTCAATAAGATAGACTTATACAACGAGCAGCAGACCGCCGAAATGAACGAACTGATTGCCATCTACGAGAAGATTGGTTATGAGTGCGTTAAGACATCGACGGTGGAAAATATCGGCATCGACCGCATTGAGGAACTCACGCGCGGCAAACTGTCGCTGCTGGCTGGCCATTCGGGTGTTGGCAAATCGACTATCGCCAACCGCTTGAATCCCAACCTTGAACTGCGCACATCGGCCATTTCCGACTCGCACGACAGCGGAACGCACACCACCACCTACCCCGAAATGCACCCGCTGCTCAATGGCGGCTATATTATTGATTCACCTGGAATTAAGGGCTTTGGCACCATTGAAATGAAGGACGAAATGGCGCACTATTTCCCCGAAATGTTCGCCGAGTCGGCCAACTGCCAATTCTACAACTGCACGCATACTCACGAGCCGAAATGCGCTGTGAAACAAGCTGTTGCCGAAGGTCGCATCGCGCAAAGCCGCTACAACAGTTATTTAAGCCTACTGAACGATGAGGACGAGGATAAATATCGCCAAGGTGTTGATTAGCACGGTTTTGACAGTTGTGCTCTGCGCCTGCGGCGGCCAACCATCGCCGAAAGGCCAACCACAGCAGCAGGCGGAAACAGCATCGGCGCAGACCGAAAAACCGAAAACGAAGACGGCATCGCCGAAGGGCACCAAAAAGGCAGCCAAGCCAAAAAAAGTCCGCCTGACGGAGGACAACGTGGTTGAAGAACTCACCAAATACGGCCGCGAGAATCCCGAACGGAGGGTGAAGATTGTCACGTCGAAGGGCACAATGGTGGTGGAGTTGTACGAGAACACGCCGCTGCACCGCGCCAATTTCATCCACCTTATCAAGGAACACTACTACGACGGCACGGAGTTTTACCGCGTCATCAATAATTTTATGATTCAGGGCGGCGACACCGACGGCTACGAGCGGCGCGCGGTGAAGGAGAAAATCGGCAAATACACGCTGCCTGCGGAGTTCCGCGAGGGCAACATCCACAAGCGCGGCGCCCTGTCGATGGTGCGTGAGTATGAGAACAACCCCGAGAAACGCTCGTCGCCGTTTGAGTTTTTCATTGTTCAGGGCACAACCTACACCGACGGCGAACTGAACGGCACCGAGTTCAACTACAACGTGAAAATCGGCCCCGAAGCCCGCGCCGTGTACAAGTCGGTTGGCGGTTGCGCCTACCTTGACGGACAGCACACGGTGTTTGGCGAAGTGGTTGAGGGATTGGAAGTTATCGACAAGATTGCCGCCGTAAAAACCGATAATGGCGACTGGCCGCTTGAAGCAGTGACCATCAAAATGGAGATTGTGAAATAGTTAGGAGTTAGGAATTAAAAGTTGTAATTTTGAAAATAAAATAACAATTCTTATGAAAAGATTAATGACACTTTTGGCGGCTGTTGCGTTTGCCGGGCAGGCGTGGGCCGATGACTTCACCATTGGCAACCTGAAGTACACCATTACTGATGCCGAAAAACATGAGGTTTCAGTTGGATTAATATCTAATGACAATAAACCCGAAGGCGACATTGTTATTCCCGCCGAAGTTGAAAACGAAGGGGTAAAATATGCAGTTACAAGCATTGGCAGCTCTGCGTTCAGTGGTTGCAGCAAACTGACATCAGTCACCATTGGCAATTCGGTTACAACCATTGGCAACTATGCGTTCCGTAATTGCAGCGGCCTTACATCAGTCACCATTCCCAATTCGGTTACAAGCATTGGTAGCGATGCATTCTCTAATTGCCATGGCCTGACATCAATTATCATTCCCAATTCGGTTACAAGCATTGGTAGCGATGCGTTTTGGTATTGCATTGGCCTGACAACAGTCACCATTCCCAATTCTGTTACGAGCATCGGTAAGGATGCGTTTGGTTATGTGAAAAACATAGTTTATTCGGGTAGCGCGGAAGGTAGTCCGTGGGGAGCACTAAATTTTAATGCAATCCCTGATGAAGGTGGATTTATATATTCAGATGCCGAGAAAACGAATCTGGCGGCATACGTTGGTGATGAAAAAGAAGTCATCATTCCCAATACGGTTACAAGCATTAGAGACTATGCGTTCGCGGGTTGCCGCAACCTAACATCAGTAACCATACCCGAATCGGTTACTAAAATTGGTGGCTATGCGTTCAGAGATTGCAGCGGACTGACATCACTTGCCATCCCTGATTCTGTTACGAGCATCGGTGAAAAAGCGTTCATGGATTGTAGCGGTTTGACATCAGTTTCCATCCCTAATTCGGTTAAAACCATTGGCAACTGTGCTTTTTGTGGGTGTGTCAGCCTGACAACAGTCACCATACCCGAATCGGTAACAAGCTTTGGTTGGGGGGCGTTCTGGAATTGTGTTGGCTTAACATCAGTCACTATACCCGAATCGGTTAAGAGTATTGGCGACTATACGTTCAGCAATTGTAAAAGTCTGATATCAGTCACTATTCCCAATTCCGTTACAACCATTGGTCCCGAAGCGTTCGAAGATTGCGTTGGCCTGACATCAGTAACTATTCCTGAATCGGTTGTAACCATTGATTATTTAGCGTTCGATGGCTGCACTAGCCTGACATCAGTCACCATTCCAAATTCTGTTACAAGCATTGGTGACAAAGCGTTCCGCTATGTAAAAAACATAGTTTATTCGGGTAGCGCAGAAGGTAGTCCGTGGGGAGCACTTAATGTTAATGCAATCCCTGATAAAGATGGATTCATATATTCTGATGCAGAGAAAACGAATCTGACGGCATACGTCGGTGTTGAAAAAGAAGTCATTATTCCTAATTCGGTTAAAAGCATTGGCACGGGGGCGTTTGGCGGTTGCAGCAGTCTGACTTCAGTCACCATTCCAAATTCGGTTACAAGCATCGGTGAAAAGGCATTTTTTTGTTGCAATAGTCTGACATCGGTCACCATCCCTAATTCCGTTGCGAGCATCGGTAAAGATGCGTTCGATGGTTGTTCCGCGACTATATATTGTGATTTTGAAAGCAAGCCGCTTAATTGGTCTAGTGTTTGGTGTGGTGAAGAATACAAAGGTGAGATTGTTTGGAAACAAGCAACCGAACCTAGTACCCCCGTCACCGAATTCGCCGCCAATGCAGTTAGCATCTATGCCTACGGCAAAAACATTGTGGTTGAGAATGCTGCGGAAGAAATCCGTGTTTATGATGTAATGGGGCGCCTTGTGTGTAGAGACGCGACGCGCCACGTCTCTACAATAAACATCAATGGTACAGGCGTTTATATTGTTAAGGTTGGAAACATTGCAAAACGTGTGGTAATAAATTAAATCCGCATTCAACCAATCAATTAATCAGTTAATCAGCAAATTATGAAAAGACTAATGACGCTTTTTGCGGCTGTTGCGTTTGCTGGGCAGGCGTGGGCCGAAGGTTTTACCATTGGTAACCTGAAGTACACTATTACCGATGCCGAAAAACACGAAGTTTCAGTTGGAAAAATATATTATGACAATAACCTCGAAGGCAACATTGTTATTCCTGCCGAAGTAGAGTTCGATGGTGTAAAATATGCGGTATCAAGCATTGGCGAAAGTGCGTTCTTATATTGCGAAGGCCTGACATCAGTCACCATAGGCAATTCGGTTACAAGCATTGGTGACTTTGCGTTCGAAGGTTGCAGAGGCCTGACATCAGTCATCATACCCGATTCGGTTACAAGCATCGGCGAACGTGTGTTTGCTTATTGCAGCGGCTTGAAATCAGTTACCATCCCCAATTCGGTTACGAGCATAGGCGAAGGTGCTTTTTGCAACGTAAAAAACATAGTTTATTCGGGTAGTGCGGAAGGTAGTCCGTGGGGAGCTCTAAATGTTAATGCAATCCCTGATGAAGATGGATTCATATTTTCTGATGCCACGAAAACAAAACTCACGGCATACGTCGGTGATGAAAAAGAAGTAGTTATTCCCAATTCGGTTACAAGTATTGGTGACTTTGCGTTCGATGGTTGCAACAACCTGACATCAGTCACCATAGGCAATTCGGTTACAAGCATCGGCATCTTTGCGTTCTTTAATTGTTGCGGCCTGACATCAGTCTCCATCCCCAATTCGGTTACATTCATTGGCTTCCAAGCGTTTTTTGGATGTACAGCGACTATATATTGTGAATTTGAAAGAGAACCTCATGCATGGGATCCTGATTGGAACTATAGTGGATGTCGTGTTTTATGGGGATACAAATCCTCCGTCACCATAGAACGTGGTCGGAAAGAAACAGATGTTACCCCCGTCACCGAATCCGCCGCCAATGCAGTTAGCATCTATGCTTACGGCAAAAACATTGTGGTTGAGAAAGCTACGGAAGAAATCCGTGTTTATGATGCAATGGGAAGATTGGTTTGTAGGGATGTGGCGTGCCGCGTCCGCACAATAAATATCAAAAACACAGGCGTTTATATTGTTAAGGTCGGGAACATTGCAAAACGAGTGGCAATTAATTAAATCTCTGTCATTCTATCAATCAGTTAATCAATTAATCAATAAATGAATATGCATCTTCTTCTGATAAGCAATTCGACAATGGCTGGCGAGCCGTTTCTAGAGTACTCGAAAGACGAGATTGCGCGCTTTTTGAACGGGCGGCAGAACATCGTTTTCATTCCATATGCTGCTGTGACGTTCAGTTTCGACGATTATGAGGCGAAAGTCAACCGCCGATTCCGCGATTTCGGCCTGAGTGTGAAATCGATACATCGGTTTGATAATCAGGTTGAAGCCGTTGAGACTGCCGACGCCATTGTGGTTGGTGGTGGCAACACCTGGAATTTGGTGCGCCATCTGCATCAGAACGGCCTGATTGAGCCTGTGCGCCGCCGTGTGCAGGCAGGAACGCCTTACGTGGGCTGGAGTGCGGGCGCCAACGTGGCCTGCCCCACAATGCAGACAACCAACGATATGCCCGTGGTTGACCCGCTGGGCTTCGACACCTTCGGGCTGGTGCCGTTCCAAATCAATCCGCACTACACCGACCGTCAGATTGAAGGCCACGGCGGCGAGACGCGCGAGGAACGCATTCTGGAGTATCTGGCCGCCAACCCGAAATCGACCGTTGTGGGCTTGCGCGAAGGCTGTATGCTCAACGTTGAGGACGGACACGTCCGCTATGTGGGCAAGAACAATTTGCGCTTGTTCATCAATGGCCGTCAGCCCATTGAGCTTGAACCTGACGAAGATTTTGATTTTCTTTTAAATTTCTGATAGCGAATGTGGCAGATTATTTCGGGCAGTTTGCTGTTGAGCCTTGTCCACGCCGCCATTCCAAACCACTGGCTGCCCATTGTGGCCGTGGGTAAGAGCGAGCGCTGGACAATGCGCGAGACGCTGCACGCCACTGCGCTCATCGGCGCCGCACACATTGCAAGCACTGTGATTATCGGCATTCTGATTGGCCTTGCGGGATTCCAACTCTCGAGCAACCACGCCGAACTGACGCACTGGGTGGCGCCCGCTGTTCTGGCCGTTTTGGGTGTCATTTTCATTGTTTCCGATTTCATTGGGCGCGGCCATCACCATCACGACCATTTCGACGATGCGCGGCAGGCAAAAACCAAACGCGCCGTCATCGGCTCAATGGTTGTGGCGATGTTCTTCTCGCCCTGCATCGAACTCGAGGTCTATTTTTTGCCTGCGGGCGTGTTCGGCTGGCGCGGAATTCTGGTTACATCGGCCATCTATCTTGTTGCTACAGTGAGCACTATGCTAACGCTCGTCTATATCGGCACCAAAGGCCTGAGCCGCCTGAACTGGCACATTTTCGAGCATCACCAAAAGACACTCACGGGCTGCATCT
Organism: uncultured Bacteroidota bacterium; assembly: GCA_946414435.1. Taxonomy (GTDB): domain Bacteria; phylum Bacteroidota; class Bacteroidia; order Bacteroidales; family SZUA-534; genus RUG13583. Next base: position 91,071 of record CAMKOM010000006.1, on the reverse strand, counting down.
TGATTGTGCTGGCCGCAGTATCGTTTTTAATCGATTGAGATATGAGGAAACTGATTGCTGTTCTGATGGTTATGGTTGGCCTTTCGGCGAATGCGCAGGTGCTGATGCGTAAAGGCGCCGACAACCCCGAAGCGTTCCGCTTGGCGCGATATTCGTTCTGCGTGAGTCTGATGCCCACGGCTGGCCTTGAGGTTGTTACCTACGGAATCCATTGCCAACCGTACGAAGGCAAGCCAACCGTGCGTTTTATCAAATACGAGACATTTCTTCGTCAGTTTGGCGGTGCCGAGCCTTCGAAAGCCAATCCCGACCGCATAGATATGTTTGAAACCGAAGGCATCGACCAACTCACGCTCAAAGACTTGTGGAAACTGCGCTACGCCACATACCCGTTCGGCGAGTCGAAGGCGCTTGGCTGGGGCGGACAGAACGGCGTGCCCACCGAAGGTCAGATGCAGATTCTGTCGCAGTACGGAATGAATTTTCTTAGCGATGTCATCTACGGCGACAACCTTATCCGCCTGCTGAAAGATATGCAGGATACAAAATGGGTGGGCGAGTATATGTCGGCGAAATAGTTTGATATTTAGGAATTAGGAATTAGTAGTTAGGAATCGAGGTTATTTTGTTGAATTTTAATGAGATAGCCCTTGCGATATGGTGCCAATATACGCCATCTTTTTTCAAATTGAAAATACGATGTCGGTAATCCCAATATTTATTTATATCTTGAAAGTCTAAAACGATGTATTATGAAACGTCTGATTTTCAGTTTGTTTGCGGTGACGGTGGCTGGTTTTGCGGCTGCACAGAACGGCGAGGTTCGTGAGTTTACGGCCAACGGCGTCAAGTTTGAGATGGTTTGTGTTGATGGCGGCACCTTTGATATGGGAGAGCCGGGAAAGCAGGAAGACACTGATGTTAAAGGCTTTATGATTGGCCGCACCGAGGTGACACAAGAGTTGTGGAAGGCTGTGATGGGAAAAAATCCATCGACATTGCGTTCGCGCAGCAAAGATATGCCCGTCGAGTCGGTTAGTTGGAACGAGTGTAAGGCTTTTGTCGAGAAACTGAACCAAATGACCGGGCAGAAATTCCGCCTTCCGACAGAAGATGAGTGGGAGTATGCGGCACGTGGCGGCAGCAAAAGCGGAAATTATAAGTTCAGCGGCGGCGATGTTATTGGCAAAGTGGGGTGGTACTCAAAAAATTCCGAGTCGCATCCGCATACCGTTGCTACCAAAACACCTAACGAATTGGGAATCTTCGATATGAGCGGCAATGTGTGGGAGTGGTGTTCCGATCCTTACGAGGGTGTCGAATCGCTGCAGTATGTGATTCGCGGCGGCTGCTTCAACGACACATCGCAGGCCTGCTGGGTTTGGAACCGCAGCAAAAACGCCCCCGATGCCAAGAACGACATCTGCGGACTACGGCTGGCGATGGATAAGTAATGTGCATCGTCTATACATATTTTAATATGATTCAATTCTGTTAAATTGGTCATTTTGTTCCGACAATTGTTTCATTGTCAACCCTAAACGTTTTTTATTTCCAAATCGGTTGCAATTTGCCCACTTTTTGCATATCACCCGTTCGGAATTATAAAAAACGGAAATGAAACATATCATACACAATTTTGAAGAACTGAAAGCTCTTGAGGGGAAAGAGATTGGTACATCAGACTGGCAGCAGATTACACAGGAGCAGATTAACCAATTTGCCGACGTGACTCACGATCACCAGTGGATTCACACCGATGTTGAGCGCGCCAAAGTGGAGTCGCCGTTTCACAGCACTATCGCCCACGGTTACCTGACCATTGCGCTGATGCCGTACCACTGGGAGCAAGTTATCGATGTGCAAAATTTGAAGATGCAGATAAACTACGGCATCGAGAAACTGAAGTTCGGGCAGCCGGTGCTCACTGGCAGTTTCGTCCGTATGCACGCCGATATGCTGTCGGTAACCGATTTGCGCGGTGTTGTTAAAGCGTGCATCGCCATAAAAATGGAGATAAAAGACTGCCCGAAACTGGCGTTTGAAGGCACAATTGTGTTCGTTTATCACTTCAATAAATAAAATTGTTTGCAAGTGTTGCACATAATGAAAAAATATGAATATTTGATGCCGTTAGCAACTCGTTGCTGACAGACGAATTTTTAACAGAAAAACAACACTATATGGGCAGCACAAACAAACCACGTGTAATTAAAGATTTCGACAAGATTAGCGAAGAGATGCGCGAGCAGGTGAAAGCAATGTATCCCGACGGATTCAACGCTTATCTTATCTCGTTCACGAACAAAGACGGCCAGCTATGTTGCGGTCTGCCGTTCGAAACCGAAGACCGTATGTATCTGCTTCGTATCAACAACGAAGACACCGGCAATATTGATGATGACGACTTTTTCGATGATGGCAACAAGGATGATGATTTGGACGACAACGATTTCAGCAACCTTGCCGACGACTCGAACGATGATGACAGTGCCGAAACTATGAATGACTCGTTTTGAACCGTGGACGCTTGACTGGAATTTGGTCAAAGCGAAAAAACGATACAAAAGGCATCTGTTTTTCAGATGTCTTTTTCTATTTTTGTAGACATCAAACACTTAAAACATGGAAAATAAAGATTTCATTGTAAAATCGTTGGGCAAAGGTAACGTGGAGTCGCCTTTGGTTCAGACACTGGCGAAGACCGATTATGACTTCACCACCGATAACGACCGCATTCTGTACGACAACTCGCTTGAGAATTTCAAGAAATGCGGCAAAAGCAAAAAAGAACCGCTCTCGCTTGAAAAGGCAGGTCCGCGCAAGACGCTTTTCTTTGAGCCGGCCAAGACCAAAGTGGGCATTGTTACATGCGGCGGTCTTTGCCCCGGACTAAACAATGTGATTCGCAGCCTTGTAAACCACTTGTATTATCGCTACGATGTGAAGCGCATCATTGGTTTTAAGTATGGTTACGAGGGACTTGTTCCGAAATATAACCATGAGGTTGTGGAACTGACCCCTAAATTGGTCGATTACATACATCAGTCGGGCGGAACCATTCTTGGCTCGTCGCGCGGCAACCAGGATGTCGGACAAATTGTCGACACTCTCGACATTATGAACATCAACATTCTGTTCTGTATTGGCGGTGACGGCACTCTGCGCGGCGCACACGCCATTCACGAGGAGATTGAGCGCCGAGGCCTGCGTATTTCGGTTGCCGGAATTCCAAAAACTATCGATAACGACATCAACTTCATCGAACGGTCGTTCGGTTTCGAAACGGCTTTCTCGGTGGCAAACGATATCATTAATTCAGCGCACAACGAAGCCAAAGGCGCCTACAACGGCATCGCCCTGCTGAAGCTGATGGGCCGCGATTCGGGTTTCATTGCCGCCAATGCTGCCCTATCGACCCAGGAAGTGAACTTTGTGCTGGTGCCCGAGATGAATTTTGAGTTGTACGGTCCGTATGGATTTCTGAAATGCCTGCGCAAGCGTCTTGAGGCCAAACAGCACGCGTTAGTTGTGGTTGCCGAGGGTGCCGGACAGAACTTCTTCGACATTAAAGAGCACCAGAAGGATGCGTCGGGCAACATCAAGAAACAGGACATCGGTGTGTTCCTGCGCGACAAGATTAACGAAGAGTTCACGGCAAAGAAATTCCCGTTCTCGCTTCGCTACATCGACCCGAGCTACATTATCCGCAGCGCACCGGCCAACGCCAACGACAGTAAATTCTGCAACATCCTGGCGCAGAACGCCGTGCACGCCGCAATGGCCGGCAAGACCGATTTTGTGGTGGGTTACTGGAAGCACCAGTTCACCATTGTGCCGATACCGATTGCCGTAGCCGAGCGCAAGAAAATCAACCTTAACAGCGATTTCTGGTGGAACGTGCTTGAGGCTACCGGCCAGCCGCAGTCGATGGTAAATCCGTGATTCGATTTGACATCAGGAATCCGATACAAAAAACGCCGCACCATAATTGATGCGGCGTTTTTTTGCTAATATGCGGGTACAAAAAAAGCGAACTTTTAAGTTCGCCTTATTGTATCGTTTAGAGACTGTATTATGCCTTGTGCAATTTCTCGTCAGAAACAGTGAGTTTCTTTCTGCCTTTTGCCCGGCGGGCAGCCAATACGCGACGGCCGTTTTTGGTGGCCATTCTCTCACGGAATCCGTGTTTATTCCTACGCTTTCTCTGAGACGGTTGGAATGTTCTTTTCATTGCCATAATATATACCCTTTCTTATGTTTTGTTGTCTAATTTTATAGGACTGCAAAAGTATGTATTTTTTCGAATGGTGCAAACAACCTTGCAATTTTTGCCGTCATTTTTTGCTGATGGTGTCAGAAACGGGCATACGCAGCCGCAATGCGTCTCTGTAACAGCCACTTAGCAATTCGCCTTGCACGGTGCATATATTGAGTTGCATGGTTGTGAGCTGGCTGATGACCGTCACAAGCGGAAAATTGTAGAAATGCTGGCGTTCCCAATCGCGGTTATAGATGCGTTTGTTGAGACGCAGAACGTTGGTATTTAGTGTGGCGTCGACAAAATCAGCGAGCCATAGGTCGCCTTGTGGCACCAAAACCGACATTTCGCGATGGTAGTCATCGATTTTGCCATGCAGAACAGACGCTTTTTGACGCTTGCGTCCCAACATAAACCGCCGCACCGAGTTAATCTCGACATTCGACTGCACCGGCACCAAATTGATTAGCAGAGCAGTGTCCTGCAACATTTTATTGCCTTCGACATACACTATCAAGTCGCGTTTCAATTCGTCGATGAAACTCATCATGCTGTCGCTTTTGCGGTCAACCAATATGGCTTTCTGCTTGATTGTCAACATTGCCGAGTCACTGTCGCACAATTCGCTGAGTTCATTGAAGATGTGATGGTTGCGGTTTTGCAACGACTCGAGTTGCAGCACGGCTTCCTGGTTCGATATAGTAAACGACCGCAGAATGGGCCTATGCACCATGCTGGTGAGCATGCCTATCACAATGAAAACACTGAAAAGTACTATCGGAAACCACGAGTCAACGGAGGTCTCGTAGAACCTGCGGCGCATGGCAATCATCAGCAGCGACGCCAACAGCAGGAACGACCCGCCTACATAAATCAGTACTTTGTTGCCGCCCCAATTCACCATAAAGAACGTCAGGCCCATCAGGAAAATGAAGAACCCCAGGATGCTCAAAACAATTATCAGCCCAATGCGGTTTTCCTGGTTATCTTTGAAAATGACGAAGAAAAGCGGTATCAGATAGCCCAGATTGAATGTGAAAAAGCCTACAAGAAAGAGCACTTTGCCCGCCACAAAATCGAGATTCATGAAAATGGTGCCGAGCAATAAAATGAGTGAAGAAAGATATCCCCACACTAAAACGTTGTGTTTCATAAAATTAATTATCCAAAATGCAGCCCAAAAATAGTGCAAAATTGTGTATCGGAAAATAAAAATCAATCTTATTGTGTTTTAAACGGCCAAACAATATATATTTGAAGGTGCTTTGGCGCGTTTTGCGTCGTTGCCAATTAAAAACGTGTAATATGAACTCAGTACTTCTATTCGCTCTGATAGTGATTTTCGGCATTGTCCCTTTCGGGATAGCGTTTCTTCACCTCATATACAAAAAGACCATCGTCTTCAAAATCGGGTTGGTGATTTTCCTGCCGTCGATGTTTTGCACGATTGTAGCCTATGCGGTCGGCTATTATGGACTTTGGTCTCTGATTTGGGCCGTTCCATTGTGTTTTGCGGCTTTGATGCTGAGCAATGTGGCGACAAAAAAGTTCATCCAGCGGCCAATTGTTAGGCTTCGCGAGAAGATTGACGAGATGGGGCGCGGCGTGTTTGCGGCCAGCAAAAGCGAAACCAAACACAAACAGGATGAGATTGGTGACATCTACCGTTCATTTAAAAATTTAGCTGTAAATCTGCATAATACAGCTTTGTTTGCTGACGCCATCGCAAACAATAATTTTGAACACGAGTACCAGATGGCAAGCGAAGACGACGAGCTTGGCAAGGCTCTGACCAACATGCGCGACGAGTTACAAAAGGCAAAAGCTGCCGAAAAGCAACAGGCCGCCGAGCAAGAAAAGGAAGCCTGGACAGCTAACGGAATTGCCATCTTCAACGACTTGCTACGTCAGGAAACATCGAACTTGGAAGCCATGAGCCGCACCTTTATCAGCAAACTGACTGATTATATTGGCGTAGTGCAAGGCGGTGTGTTCATCATCAATAACGAAGACCCCGAGCATGTGAAATACGAACTGAAAGGCGCCGTGGCCTATAATCGTGTCAAACACAGTGAAAAGGAATTTGAAGAGGGGATCGGTCTTGTGGGTCAATGTGCTTACGAAAAAGCGCCAATCTATCTAAACGAAATTCCTGACGACTACATGGAAATCACGTCGGGTTTGGGCGAAGCTAATCCGAAATATGTGCTGCTGATGCCCGCCATCATGAACGACACGGTTTACGCCGTCATTGAGCTTGCGTCGTTCACAAAAATTGAGGAATACAAAATCAACTTCCTGACCAAAATTAGCGATGCTTTGTCATCGACTATATCTATGGTGCAGATAAATGCAAGCACGGCAAAACTGCTCGAAGAGTCGAAAGACAAAGCCGACATGCTGGCCGAACAGTCGGAAGTGCTGAAACAAAGCTACGAAGAACTTCGCGCCACGCAAGAGGATCTTGCCCGCAAGGAGGCTATGCTTAAAGAGTTGGAAGAACGGTATCACATACATCGTGAAGAAGAGGAAGAATAACACTCAATCGGGACATAAAACAAACCCGTTGCATCGGTTGTATGCAACGGGTTTTTATTTTGCCGAACGACGATTGGCTGCAAGTTAGCGCTTGCGCGACAAGGCGTCGTCAATCTGCTTGCGGTAGAGCTCGTTGAGCGGCAGGCCATAGACAACAGTCTGCTTGGGAATTATCGATTCACGGCTCATGCCCGGCACGGTGTTGATTTCCATAAAGTAGAACCGACCTTCCTTTTGCAGATAGTCGATGCGGACAACGCCTGTGCAGCCCAGCAAATCGTAAATTTTCGATGTAAGAGATTGGCATTCTTTCATATCAGCATCTGACAAACGCGCCGGTGTAATCTCTTCCGACATTCCGGGTGTGTATTTGGCTTCGACATCGAAGAACTCGTTTTTGCTGACAATCTCGGTTGGCGGGAATACAATCGACTCTGTGTCGGTCTTGAACACACCGCAAGTGAACTCGCCACCCTTGATGAATGGTTCAATGATAATCTCGCTGTCTTCGGCAAAAGCCTTATCGATAGCAGCTTGCAAATCAGAAGGTTGCTTGACTTTTGTCACACCGAAACTTGAACCACCATTGTTCGGCTTAACAAACATTGGATAACCGCAGCGGTTGCTTATCTCGTCGAGAGAGTAGGGTTGGTTGCGGCGCAGCAAAACGGCGTCGGCTGTCAGGATACCGTACTCTTTCAAGAATACCTTACAAGCGAACTTATTGAAAGTCAATGCTGAAACAAATGCGCTGCACGTCGTGTAGGGAATGTTGAGCATATCGAAGTACGACTGCAGCATTCCGTCTTCGCCAGGTGTGCCGTGGATGGCCATAAAAACGGCGTCGAAAACAATTTTTTGACTGTTCAGATTGAAAGTGAAATCGTTACGGTCGATTGGATAAAGGTTTTCGCCAATCTTTGCGTTCCAACTCTCTCGGGTTATGTAAACGGTGTAGGCGTTGTAGTCAGGACTAATCACCGACGCTATTTGTTCGGCGCTTCGAAGCGAAATGACGCTCTCTTTTGAGTAACCGCCGCAAACTACTGCAATGTTTTTCTTTGATACTGACATATCAGATTAATTATAAGTGTTTTATGTTCAAAAAAAGTTATTTGATACTTCAAGCCAAATGTAGGCTTATAACATAATTTATCAATCAATTTTTTCTGAAGATATTAACTGAAATCAGCTCATTTCTACACTATCACTTCAATTTCACCGTTGCCGTGGCAATGCCCTTGCCTTTGGCGCTCACAGTCACAGGTTTGGTGCCTTTCGGCAGACGGACAATAACTTGTGCGCGGCCGTGGAACAATTGGTGGCTGCTATCGTGGATATTGGTGCCGTCACGAAGGTCGGCGGTGCCAAAGGCAAGCAGTTCGCCGCCTTTCACCGTTACCGAAATCTCGTCGGTCGATAATGCGCACGGGTTGCCTGCGTTGTCGGTGAGTGTTACGTCAATGAAAGCCACATCGTCGGTGTCGGTGCTATATTTGGTGCGGTCAGCCTTGAGAGATAATTTGGCAGGTGCGGCGGCGGTTTTCAATATCGACGATTTGCCATCACATTCGGCGCGCAGAGTGCCAGGTTGGTAATTAATGGTGAAAGTGGCCATACAGTGTTCAACAGGCTGTTCGCCAACAAGTTGGTCATCAAGATAAAGTTTCACCGACTTGCCAACGGCATAAACCTCGACATCAATCGGGCGGCCTTCCCATCCCGGCCAGTTCCAGCAATCCCAAGTGGGCCAGGTGCTCCACATTGTTGTCTTTATCGAATCGACGTAACCGTTGGGCTCGCGAACCGACAAATGGATAGTTTCGGCGGCGTTGGCTCCGTTCCAGATTATATCGCGGTAATACGAAATCGGTTTGCGGTATCCGGTAATGTCAACATCGCCGCAGTAGGCGCCGTGCCAGGGATATTGCGGATTTTGCCAAGATTCGCCCTGCGGCCAGGCTTTGTAGCGCCAACCGCCAATGCCCGATTCGCCGAGATAGTCGAGACCCGTCCAAACCATATCGCCAATCACATAGGGGTATTGTGCAACAATTTCCCAGTTTCGGTAGGCGTGTGCGGGATACGATTCTGTTTGCCAGATGACGCGTTTCGGGTCACGTTCGTGGTCGCTTTTGTGTTTGAAAATCATATAGTTGTAACCTACGATATCCAAGACGTCGGCGTGCGGGTCGTAGATTTCCCAGTCGCTGTCCCAAGCGCAGAGCGCCTCGGTGACGGGTCGGCTGTCATCGACGCTTAAAATGGCGTTTTTCAGCATTTTAGCGGTATGGATTACGCGGATATCCTTGCGCTCGATAACCTCATTGCCAATGCTCCACGCCACAATGCACGGGTGGTGGCGGTCGCGGACAACCATTGCTTTGACATCGTCAACGGCAAGACTATCAAATAGTTGCGAATAGTCGTAATCGTTTTTCGAAGTTCGCCAGCCATCGAAAGCCTCGTCAACAACCATCATTCCGAGTTGGTCGCAGGCGTCGAGAAAAGCATCCGAAGGCGGATTGTGGCTTGTGCGCAAAAGATTGAACCCAGCCGATTTCATCAGTTTAACCTTGCGGTATTCAGCTGCATTGGGGGCGGCGGCGCCAAGAAGTCCGTTGTCGTGGTGGACACACGCTCCATTGATAAGAATGTTTTTGCCGTTGAGACGGAACCCGTTTTCGGCATCATAACTGATTGAACGGAAACCGAAATTCCGCGTCACATTTTTTACGCCATCGACAAAAATGGTTGATTCATAAAGATTTGGATTGTCAAAACTCCACAGTTTAGGATTCTTGACATCGAGTTCCATTTTAACCATGACGGCAGATTTGGCATCGATATCGGCCTTTTTTTCCAACTCGGCACCTGCCGCTGCAATCTTGACGCTGACAGAGCGGCGGGCATCGGTGTTGTTCTCAACCAGTGCTTCAATTTCGATATGACCGTCGGCATTGGCGATGATTTTGAAACCAGTCGGCTCCACACTCACTGCAGGAACCCTACGCAGCCAGACGTTGCGATAGATTCCGCTGCCCGAGTACCATCGGCAGTTTTTCTGCTCCGAATTATCGACACGTATGGTGACAACATTGTCGGCATTTGGTTTCAAAAATGGCGTAACATCCACACTGAAAGGTGTATAGCCGTAGCCGTGCCACGCCGCGCGACGGCCGTTGACATAGACTGTGGCTTTTTGATAGACACCGTCGAAATCGAGCATAACTCGCTCTCCATCAGTAATTTTACCAGGATTGATAATCTTTTTGTACCAACCGGTTCCAGTGTCGTAATATCCGCCGTCGTTGCCTGAAGGCGCATCGCGGTGCGGCAGTGTGTAAATGCTCCAATCGTGCGGCAGGGTTACGTTTTGCCACGTTGCGGTGTCATCACTTTGCGCGAATTTCCAACCTGAATTTATATCAGTTTTCAGTTGCGCTGTTGCCGTCATCGCCAAAAGACAGAGAGCGGCTGTTAAACAGTTTTTATTATTCATCTTATTGATTTATTTAGATTTATAATTAAATTTATGCAATACGTTTTTCGCTCTTTACAACCGAAACCGCAAACAACAGCACCACCACAAAGCACACCATCGGCACCAGATACGAGATGTTGATGTTTGTTGCGTCGGAAATTGCACCCTGAAGCGGGGGAAGAAGAGCACCGCCTAAAATGGCCATTATCAAGCCTGAAGCACCAATTTTGGCATCTTGACCGACGTTTTCGAGCGCTATGCCGTAAATGGTGGGGAACATCAGCGACATAAAGAAGCTGACGCCAATGAGCGCCACAATGCAAATCACGCCAGTGCCGCTGCACAACGCAACTATCAGACACAGAACAATATCGGCTGCGGCCGCCCAAAGCAGCAGTTTCGACGGTTGAATCCATTTCATCAGCCACGTGAATAGGAATCGCGCTGCGCTAAATCCAATGATACTAATAAGATAAAAAGTGGCAGCATCGGCTTCGAGCAGGTCGAGTTCTTTCATCACAATGCGGATTGTGAACGACCAGACGCAGATTTGCGCACCTACGTAGAAGAATTGCGCCATAACGCCAAAAATGTATTTCTTATTCTTAAACAATCGTTTAAACGAATCGAGCACGCTATCGCGGCTGCTATCACTGCCTTCGGGCATACGCACCAAAAGCATCACAACCATAATCACCAAAAGCACAAAACCAAGCGTCATATAGGTGCCTGTGATGGCGTTCAGCTCGTGCGACTGCATTGCGGAAAGGTCGGCGGCGGACATTGCGGCGCGGTCAGACGCTGTAGCGCTCGACAGTTGCGAAAGAATGAAAAACTGACTCATCAGAATGCCTGTTATCGAGCCTAATGGATTGAAAGCCTGAGCAATATTCAATCGGCGGGTGGATGTTGACGGTGAGCCCATCGAAAGAATGTACGGGTTGGCCGTGGTTTCCAAAATTGAGCATCCACCAGCCAGTATGTATATGGCTATCAGGTAGAAAGCATACGAAGCGGCTTTCGACGCGGGGAAAAACAGAATGGCGCCAGCGGCGTAGAGCACAAGGCCCAGAATGACACCGCTTTTGTAACTGTATTTGCGAATGAAAAGCGCGGCAGGCAGTGCAAAGCAGAAGTACGAGCCGTAGAACGCAAACTGAATGAGCGACGTCTGCGTGTCGGTCATCGACATTATGCGCTTGAAGGCACTTAACAGCGTGTCTGTCATATTGTTAGCCATTCCCCAAAGCAGGAACAGAAGCGTCACAAGGCAGAACGGCACCAGGTATCTTTTTTCGATTGTCTTCATTTTATCAGTAGTTTTAGTGGTTAAAAATATGGTTTTTAAGAGTTTTTCCAACTTACACGGAATTGGTCGCCAATAATTTGACGAACCTTTGCAACAACTTCAGCATCAGCGGGTTCGCTCACAAAATCGATATTTTTCAAGACGTTTTGCGGATTGGTTGTCGAGAACAAGTTCGAAGCGATTCGGCTGTTGCCAAGACTGTATTGCATTGCAAGTTTTTCTATCGGATAACCGATTGACTCGCAGTATTTTGCCGCTTCGGCGCAAGCCTTGCGCAAGGCTTCGGGCGCAGGATGCCAGTCGGGGGCGCCACGCATTGTCAAAAGGCCCATCGAGAGCGGACTTGCGTTTATGACGCCAATGCCGCGGCTTTCGAAAAAGTCAAGAAAATCAATGAGTTTGTCATCGCACAGGCAGTAGTGGCAGAAGTTCAGAACGCTCTCAACCGTGCCTTCGGGCGAGTGCTCGACAACCCATTTCAGGTTCTCAAGTTGCAGGTCGGTAATGCCAACGTGGCCGACCACGCCCTTCTCGCGCAACTCAACCAACGCGGGAAGTGTCTCATCGACAATCTTTTGCAGACCGCCAGGCAGAGCCGCCTGAAACTCAATATCGTGTACGTTGATAATGTCGATATAATCAACATTGAGCCGTTCCATACTCTCAAAAACGCTGTCGTGAGCGCGGCGGGCCGAATAGTCCCAAGTGTTCACGCCGTCTTTTCCGTAGCGGCCAACCTTTGTTGAAAGAATGAATTTGTCGCGCGGAATCTCTTTAAGTGCCTTTCCCAGAACCATTTCCGCCTTCAGGTGGCCATAGTAGGGCGACACATCGATAAAGTTGATTCCGTTCTCAACCGCAGTGTGCACCGCACGAATGCCGTCGGCTTCGTTCAACGAGTGGAAAACGCCGCCCAAACTCGACGCGCCAAAGCCTAAAGCCGACAACTTCAGGCCCGTTTTTCCAAGATTTCTCAATTCCATTTATTTAGTGGTTATAAGTTGTATATTACTGATTATCTTACCATTTTACAAGTATTCTGAACACTTTTCCAGGTGCTTCGGCCCAGGTTTTCAGCGCTTCGGCGGATTGCTGCGGCTCGATTATGCGGCTGATAAACTTCTCGACAGGTGCGCCTGAGTTTGTCAGATATTTGATAACCGCTTCAAAATCAGACGGATTGGCATTACGCGAGCCCATAATGTCGAGTTCCTTCTTTACAAACAAGCTAGTAGTCAGCGAAATATCGGCTTTAGCATAGCCAATGCAGACAATGCGCCCAGTGAAAGCCACGCGGTTGACCGCCAACTGATAGGTGGGCGCGGCGCCAACGGCTTCAATCACAACGTCGGGCGCGGGCAGATTCCACTCGGTGGCGGTGTTGTAGGTGTAAGTGGCGCCAAGTTGGCGGGCAATGGCAAGTTTCTCGTCGTCAAGGTCGGCGGCAATGACGGTTGCGCCGCGCATCACGGCACGCACCACTGCGCCTAGACCGACCATTCCGCAGCCGATTACCATAACTGTGTCAGTATCAGTCACTCGGCCACGGTCGACAGCGTGAAAACCAACGCTCATCGGCTCAATCAGGGCCGCATCGCGCACCGAAACCGAGCCGCACGGAATGATTTTCTGCCACGGAAGGCTGATAAATTCCTGCATTGCGCCATTGCGCTGAACGCCAAGCGTTTCGTTGTTTTCGCAGGCATTCACACGGCCGCGGCGGCACGACGCACAATGTCCGCAGTTGGTGTACGGATTGACGGTAACCGTCTGTCCTACTTTAAGTTGTAACGGTACATCGCTGCCAAGTTCAACAATGGTAGCGCCAATTTCGTGCCCAGGGATTCGCGGGAACGTCACCATTGCGTTTCCGCCGCGATAGGTGTTCAGGTCGGAACCGCAAAAGCCCACGTAGCCGAGTTTCAGCAGCACTTCGCCGCTTTTGGCGGTCGGTTTTTCAACATCGACAACCGCAACGTTGCCAGGTGTTTGAATTTCAATTGCTTTCATATTTATACGATTAAAATTTTAGGTATTTCTTATTCTGACATATTCTTAATGTAAGGTAACTGCGGTAAATTCTTGAATCCGTAGAACTTAACCGCATTCTCGCCAAGGAAGGCCGATTTTCCCAAGTCGGTCAACTCGTTGGTTTTCAGTACAAAATCGTACGACATCCGATAGGTTATGGCGCAAATGGTGCGCGGATAGTCGCTGCCCCACATCAGTTTGCTGATACCGACCAGGTCGGCCGCTTCGCGAATGGCCTTCACCGCCGACGGGAACGGATAGAACTCGCTGTTATACAGCCAGGTAATGCCGCCCGACTCGATAAAAACATTCGGGTTCCGCGCCAGAAGAATTTGATTTTTCCAATTTTTTGTGGTCGCCAGCCCGAAATGCCCGATTGCTATTTTTAAGTTCGGACATTCTGTTATAAGTTGCTGAAATTCTGCAATCTGACTTTCGTCATCGGCAAGGCACATCGAGAAAATCATTTGGTTCGCTTCCATAAACTTCATTGCAGGCAGAAGGTCGGCCAGCGGACGGCGAACACGGTGTCCAGGAATTGCAATTCCTTTAAAACCACGCGAATACAAGATTTTAACGTCGCTCAAAATATCGTCAGCGGTAATCAGTTTTTCGGCTTCAACCGATTCCAAACCAAGCCGCGGCATTCCGCAGACGAAGAAGCGGTCGGGGTATTTTTGCGCCACTTCGGCAAGGTAATCGTTTTGATAACCGTCGATAACTTCCTGAACCACAACGGCCCCGCCCACCTGCGCATAGTCCATATTGGCGATGAAAACTTCGGCGGTGTTGCGTCCGTCGGCCATAAACGGCGGCAGCATTTGGCGCTCGCCATCGAAAAACATCGAGCGGCCGCGGTTTGTGGTGTAAATCCGCTGCCCGTCGACCACGGTGTCTTGTTTCAGCCATAGGTGGCTATGTGCGTCTATTATAGTCATTTATGTGAGTTTTTTGGGGCCGCCTGACGGCGGGAAATTTTAAAAAATTAATTCAAAAAATTTAACAATATTTATTATAATAAATTGATATACAACATATTACATTAATCTTATTTTCTCTATCATTCCTGTTGCAGAATCTCTTTCATACCATTCGGAATACAAACTTTCGGCGCCAAAATTTATCAGCATACCAAACGGCTTGTGAGTCAAATTCATATAATTCCATAGTTGCTTGCGTTGCTGAGAATCCACATATGTTATGGATTTCAGTTCGACAATTATATCATCGTTTATAACCAAATCCATTCTATAGGTTTGGTCAAGTTGCACATCTTCCCAGAAAATCGGCAGAAAAACCTGACGCTCAACCTTATAACCCATTTGTTCTAAAAGATATTTCATTGCTGCTTCGTATGCCGATTCCAGCAATCCCGACTTATATTTCGAGTGCACTTTCATCGCCACACCTGTTATCTCGTGAAAAAACGAATATTTATTGTTATGCTCTTCTGCCAAATCCATATTACGCAACTATTTGTTATATAGAATTTTATATAATTTTTATTTTAAATTTTCATAAAATTTCTGTCCGTCAGGACACACCGCTAAAGTGTCACCCCAGTTTTAAAAATTGCAAACTCACGATACCCGTTCTTCTCGTTGTTGACCGCCTGGCCGCTGGCCACTGCAATCACAAAATCGATAAACCTTTCGGTCACCTTGTCCATCGGCTCGCCATCGGCAATCACGCCCGCGTTGAAGTCAATCCAGTTTGGCTTGTTGGTGAACAGCGGCGTGTTGGTCGAGATTTTCAGCGTTGGCGCAAAAGTGCCGAACGGCGTTCCGCGTCCAGTGGTGAAAAGCACTAACTGACAGCCACTTGCGGCCAGTACGGTGCTTGCCACAAGGTCGTTGCCAGGGGCGCTCAAAAGGTTCAGACCGCGGCGCTCAAGGCGGTCGCCGTAGGCCAGCACGTCGCGGACGGTGCTCTTGCCGCATTTCTGCGTGCAGCCGAGCGATTTTTCTTCGAGCGTCGATATGCCGCCAGCCTTGTTCCCAGGCGACGGATTCTCGTAAACAGGCTGATTATTAGCGATAAAGTAACTTTTGAAATCGTTAATGAGAGCAACCGTTTTGTCGAAAATGGCGCGGCTCTCGCAGCGGTTCATCAAGATTGTTTCGGCGCCGAACATCTCGGGCACTTCGGTCAGGACGGTTGTTCCGCCCTGCGCCACCAGCCAGTCGCTGAACAGGCCCAAAAGCGGGTTGGCCGTTATGCCCGACAGCCCGTCGGAACCGCCGCATTTCAAGCCCACACGCAGTTCCGACATTGGCACATCTTCGCGCACATCTTTAGAGCAGACGGCGAAAATCTCGCGCAAAAGCCCGAGTCCGTATTCCACATCATCGCCACTAACTTTCTGTGCTTCAAACATTTTTATGCGACTTTTGTCGATATTGCCGAGCATCGGGCGGAAAGCCGACATTTGGTTGTTCTCGCAGCCCAGACCAACCACCAGCACGCCGCCAGCGTTTGGGTGCAGCACCATATTGCGCAGAATTTTGCGTGTGTTCTCGTGGTCGCCGCCGAGTTGCGAACAACCGTAATTATGTGGAAATGCAACAATTGCGTCAACGCTGCCCATCCGCCCAGCCACTTCGGCGCTGAAACGCTCGGCAAGTTTCTGCGCAATTCCGTTCACGCAGCCCACCGTCGGAATTATCCAAATTTGATTCCGAATGCCGACATCACCATTTGCGCGCTTAAAGCCTTTAAATGAGCGCTTTACGGCGGCAGATTCGATTTCAGTAAGATTCGGTGTGTAAGTATATTCCGATACGCCATCGAGATTGGTTTTCAGAATGTTATGGTCGATATGGCAGCCTGCATCGACCGCGCGCATCACGTGCCCAATTGGAAAGCCGTATTTCACAACGTTGTCGCCCTGCGAAAGGTTGCAAAGCGCGAACTTGTGCCCTGCGGGAATATCGTCGCGCAAGACAACGCCGTCAATGTCGATTGGCGTGCCAGCCTTAAGCGGCGCAAGCGCAACCGCCACATTATCAGCCTGATTGATTCGAATATATTGTGCCATAGTTACAAAACCGATTTAACAGTCTCGCGCATCCCCGACTTTTGAATCAGTTCCAAATAGTTGGTTAACAAGTTGGTAAGCCCAGGAATTGAGTTCAAATCTTCGCCCCAAATCAAATCTTTTGCGGCAAGAATGCCCTTCGCAACTTCGGCGCAACTGCCTGTCGCCCAAAGCGTTTTGAGCAAATCGAGAATCTCGGGCGCGTCGTTGGGCACGATTTCGTCGGTGCCGCGGCGGCCACCTTTATAATAGGTGCAAATGGCCGCCAGACCAAGCACAATGCATTTCGGCAACTCGCCTTTGCGCTCAAGATAGACTTTCAGGCCAGGCAGGTCGCGCGTCTTGAATTTCGGGAACGAATTGAGCATAATGCTTGTAACATAATGTTTTACAAACGGATTGTTGAAGCGGTCCTTCACGGCCAGCGCGAATTGCCGCAACTCGTGTTCGGGCAGATTCAGAGTGGGTAGAAGTTCGCTAAACATCACGCGGTCAACAAATTGGCCAATCAGTTCATCGGTGCAGCACTCGCGCACGGTGTTGAGCCCCGAAAGGTAGCCGACAGGCGACAAAACCGTGTGCGGACCGTTCAAGAGCGTTACCTTGCGCTCGTGGTACGGCGCTTCCGACGGCACAAAACGCACGTTCAGCCCCGCTTTGTCGGCAGGGAACTCTCGCGAAAGCGATTCGGGCGCTTCAATCACCCACAGGTGGAAAACTTCGCCCACAACTAACTGATTGTCATCGAAGCCGATACGTTCCTTAATCGCGTCGGCGTTGTCTTTCGGATAGCCAGGCACAATGCGGTCGACAAGCGTACTGTAAACCGCGCACGCCGTCTCGAACCACGTTTTGAACTCGTTGCCAAGTTCCCAATGGTCAATATATTGCAAAATGCACTCTTTCAGGTGTTTGCCGTTATGAAAAATAAGTTCGCACGGCAGAATAATGAAGCCCTTCGAGACATCGCCCTTGAAATGCTCGAAGCGGTGGTAAAGCAACTGCACCAGTTTGCCAGGGAACGAGAGCGCAGGCTTGTCGGTGAACTTGCACGCGGGGTCGAAGGCAATGCCCGCTTCGGTGGTGTTCGAGACTATGAACCGCATTTCGGGCTGCTCGGCCAGGCGCAGGTAGGCGTCAAAATCAATGTACGGGTCAATTCCGCGGCTCACCACGTCAATCAAATCAATGCTATCGACCGTTTTGCCGCTGTCAAGTCCTTGAAGGTTAAGGTGATAAAGTCCGTCTTGAGCGTTGAGCATCGCCACTTTGCCGCCAGCCCGCGGCTGCACCACCACCACCGACGCGTTGAAATCGGTCTTCTGATTGGTCCGCCAGATAATCCAATCCGCGAAAGCGCGCAAAAAATTCCCTTCGCCAAACTGAATCACCTTTTCGGTGTAGGTTTTGACCGCGGCGGTGTTCCTATTGAGTTGTTTCATATCATTTTCCAATTATGCGTATATCCAAAATTACACAAATATCGGTAACGAAAACGAGTTGAAAAAGTATTTTTTACTTTTTATTTTGATACGTAGATATAAGTTTTGCATAGTATTGGGATTCAGATACTTGTGTTTATTATTAAATCGCCAATGCGTTTTCCCCCCCTTTTATTAAATCATATTCATATTAAATAATTATGTTTGTAGGCATTATCAATTTAATCAGCGTTATGAAAAGGATTCACAACTTAAAAACACTACTCTTATTAATGCCTATAGCAGCAATGATAGCATCATGCAGACAACCAGAACAAAAATCTGGCTTAAGGCTTGAAAATTTTGATACATCGGTGCGTCCGGCCGATGATTTTTATCAGTTCGTCTGCGGCGGCTGGATGAAGAACAACCCTCTGCCCGACGAGTTTTCACGGTATGGTTCATTTGAAATGGTGGATGAAATCACTCGTCAGCAAGTTAATGATTTGATAACAAATATAACTGTTCAACCACAAAAACCGGGAACAGTGGCCTATAAAATAGCCACGCTATACAATCAGGTTATGGATAGCACAAGACTCAATGCTGAGGGTATCAAACCCATTGAATCAGACTTGAATCTGATACGTGGTATTAAAGACAAAACTGAGTTGTTCGCGACGATGGTCAAATTTATGCATAAGGGCATCCCCGGTTATTTTAACTATGGAATTGAAACTGACATCAAAGACAGCAAAAACTACATTGTTTCTATAGTGCAAGGTGGCTTGACTCTTGATGAAAGGGAGTATTATACCGATACCGATGAGAACACGCTTGAAATTATGAAGGCGTTCAGAGCACACGTGCAGAAAATGTTTGAGTTGGTTGGATATGATTCCGCAACAGCGGTGCAAAAAATGGAAGATGTGCTGAAAATCGAGACCCGTTTGGCAAAAGTATCGAAATACCATGCTGAACTGCGCGACCCTGAAGCCAACTACAATAAAATCAGCTACGTAACATTGCAAGACACATACAAAAACATTGATTTTGACGGTTTTTGCAAAGAACTGGGGTTAATCAATCTTGAGCAATTGAGTTTATGCCATCCTGACTTTATTGCTGAAGTCAATAAGTTGATTGTCGATGAGAGCCTTGAAACGCAGAAGTCTTATCTTGAGTGGTCGTACATTGATGTAGCGTCATCATATCTGTCGGACGAAGTGCGGACCGAATCGTTCAATTTCAACGGCAAGGTGATGAGTGGACGTTTGCAGGAACCTCCTCGGTGGAAGCGAGCTGTTAACTTGTGTAACAGTAATTTGGGAGAAGCTATCGGACAACTTTATGTTGAGAAATATTTCCCTGCATCGCATAAGGAACGTATGGTAAAACTTGTGCAGAATCTTCAAAGAGCCTTGCGTGAGCGCATATTAGCCCAGGATTGGATGACCGAATCTACCAAAAGTGCTGCCATAGACAAACTGAGCACCTTCCGCGTCAAGATTGGCTATCCAGACAAGTGGCGTAGTTACGAACATTTGGTGATATCGCCAGATAAGTCATTGTGGGAAAATATGATGACTATCAACAGCAATGAGTTTGATTATTTGGTTGAAAAACATTACAATAAACCTGTTGACCTTGACGAATGGTTTAGGACACCACAAACTGTCAATGCATACAATAATCCACCATCTAATGAGATTTGCTTCCCCGCAGGCATTCTGCAATATCCGTTTTTCGATATGGAGGCAGATGATGCCTTTAACTATGGCGCTATTGGAGTTGTCATTGGCCACGAAATGACTCATGGATTTGATGATGAAGGCCGTAAATTCGATAAAGAAGGAAATATACAGGAATGGTGGGCGAAAGGTGACGGAGAGAAGTTTGAAGCTCGCGTCGAACCTTTGGTTGAGTTCTTCAACAATATTGAAGTGCTTGACGGTCTGAAAGCCAACGGCAAACTGACATTGGGTGAGAATCTGGCCGACCACGGTGGTCTGCAAGTCGCATATCAGGCTTTTCTGAATGCTATTAAAGACAAACCTCTACCGGATAAAGATGGCTTCACACCTCAACAGCGATTCTTTTTGGCATATGCTACCATATGGGCTAACAATATTCGTGACGAAGAAATTCGTGTGCGCACCAAGAGTGACCCGCACTCACTCGGACGCTGGCGCGTGAACGGCACTCTGCCGCACATCAATGCGTGGTACGAAGCCTTCGGTGTGAAAGAAGGCGACAAACTGTTTGTGCCTGAAACCGAGCGCGTTGATATTTGGTAACTGAAGGACTGATTGATTGAATTATTTATCGATTAACCAGTTAGCCGATTATCTGATTGAAATCATCCCTGCAATACAACAAAAAAAGCACCGAAAAAAACGGTGCTTTTTTGTTGTGTTTTGAGTTTGTCAGCTAAAACTTGAAATGCCCTGCCAATTCTATTCGGAAGGTGCGCCAGCTGTAATTGTCGGTGCGGACGAAAGTGCCGTCTGAACGGCTGTAGAGCGTACCGCGGTGCGTCATATCCTTGGTGATGGGGAAGTAGAAGTTGTTCGATATGGCAAAATGCTTGCTCAAATCGAGGCGCATACCCGTGATGATGCCTAGCGAGTGCAGGTCTTTCAAATCGTTGTTCATCGCCATTCGGATGTTGTATTCCGCGCCAATATAGGGGTTGAATCTGCCGATTCGGAAGCCAAAGCGCGCCGGCACGGCAAACATCACATAGTTCGTTGTCGATTCCACCAAACCAACCGAATCCTCATATTGTCCGGTGCTCTCGTCCTCGTTCCAATGCATATCAAGGCCTTCGCCGTGCCCCTCCTCGCCTTTTTCGATGTTAAAGGTGGTGATACTTATAGTGTATTTTGCATCGTTGGTGCAAGAGTTGCAGTCGGGATAGTTGCAAGTGAATTTACCCTTAAGTCCTTCGTTTTCAAATAGAAAATGAATGGCAGCACCTGTGCCCAAGGTGAATCGGCTGATGAATTGTGTCTCGTAATTCACACCGAAGTTGACAGTGGCGTTACCGCCCGGATTCCAAGCCAGATGGTCTTCAACCACTATCGGGCTGCAAATGCTTGTCCACGCGCCGGCGCCCAAAAACATATCTAGTGTGCTTTTGTCGATGAGCATATTTTTAACGGCAAAAGCCATAAGATTCCAAAAGCCCACATTGTTTGTGCTGTCGTTTTTCTTAACATCCTCACTGATAACCACATTGTCGATGGGAATGGTCGTAGTTTTGCCGTTGCCGATAATCAGCAGGTTCGATGTGTTGGTGAGTGTGTCAACCTGAATAATTCGCATTGCCTTGGTGTCTTCGAACGGGTTGACGCGCTTCTCAATGTACTCATACACAGTGTCATACACAATTACTTCCTCGTAAATGTAAACTGTATCTTGCGCGAAAAGACCACCCGACAACAGGCAGCCTGCAATAGCTAAAAAAATGGTTAGCAGCGATTTCATAAATTACGGATTGGTGGTTGATGCGCTCACGGTGTCGGTCACCACAACCTTGCGGTGGCGGATGATTTTCTTTTTGACAACCACGGTTTTCTTCTCTTCCTTCGGTTTCGCCTTGGTGGCCTTGGGCACAGGTTCGGGCGGCAAATTCGCCAGTGTGTCGGTCAGATTGAGCGTGTCGGGCGGAAGCTCGTCAACGATTGTATCAGTCTGAATTACAGTGCTGTCGGCAGCGATTATAATCGGTTCGGGTTCCTGAACGGGTTCGCTTTCGGTGTTCATCACAACCGCGCCCACACCCACGCCTGCGGCCACCGTGGCAGTGGCAATGCCAGTTGTGACAGCGGCCGTTGAACTCACGGTGACGTGCCCCGCAGCGGCGCCAAAATTGATTGCGTGCGATGCTGCCGGCGCGGCCGGTGCCAGTCCGAAGTTGCTGAAACTGTGCTGGTAAAGTTTATCGACAAAGCCCTCGCGATGCGGAATGAAGAACAGCAGCCAGGCACGGCGGCGGCGCTTCGACTGCGCCTTCTCGGTCAGAATTTCCTGAAGGCGTTTGCGAGCCCGCATCAGGTGCGATTTCGATGTGTTCTCGCTGATATTCAGCTCTTCAGCAATCTGCGCGTGCGTATATCCGTCAATCACATACATATTGAACACCAGCCTGTGGTGCTCAGGCAGCTGGTTGACGGCGGCAAGCAGTTCCTCTTGCGAGAAATCGACCTGCGCGATTATGTTCAAGTTGTCGTTGCTGTCCATTTCGTCCTCGATTAAAATGTTTTCGTAAAGTTGCTGTGCGGCTTGAGTCCGCAGGTGCTGCAGGGCGGTGTTCACCGCAATGCGCCGCAGCCAGGCGTCGAACTGTCCGGTGCCGCGAAACGAGTCCGATTTTTCCATCGCAGCCATAAAGGCGTCGTGGGCAAGGTCCTCGGCCAGCTGGCGGTCGGCCACGTAGCGATAGCACGCGCCCGTCAGCTTGCTGATGTTGCGGTTGTAGGCCTTGGTCCAAAAGTCAGTTGTAAAGTCCATTTTCAAAACGCGTTTTACCTATTGATGCCGATTTGCGAAAAAGTTGCACCTCAGCGACGAAAATATTTTAATCTTTCTTATATCTGATTGTTTATCAATTTCTTAATGGTGATATTTTTATTCTGCCCGTGATGGGCGCTTTCGCGATATTGGCCCACGATTCGGTGTCGAACTCAAGCCAGACCGCTTCCGAAGTGGCGAACCAGCCGAATCCGTCGCTGCCCGACAATCGGCTTACAAGCCTCGAAACCAGCGGGTTGTGCCCGACAATCAGCAAGCTGTTGATTGTGTCTGGGCAAATCTCGATAAGGTCGGCCACCTGATACTCGTCATCGCCATAGAGCGGCCTGACAATCTCAATTTCAACGCCGGGGCACAATTGCCGCGCAACAATCTCGGCCGTCTGCATAGCACGCTGCGCCGGACTCGCCCAGACAGCATCGGGCGCAATGCCGGCGGCGGCCATTTTCAGAGCCACATTGGCGGTCTGCGCTTCGCCGTCAGGCAGAATACAGCGGTCGGCGTCAGGCTTCTGCCAGCCGTTTTCGGTCAGTGCGTGCCGCATTATTGCTATCGATTTGCTCATAACGCCGCGAAGATACGGCAAAATTCCACTGTAATTTTTACCTTAGCCGCAAAATCGAAGATTATGACAAAGTACATCGGGGCTCACGTGAGCACGCAGGGCGGTGTTGAGAATGCGCCGCTGAACGCCAGCGCGATAGGCGCAACGGCTTTCGCACTCTTCACAAAAAATCAGCGGCAGTGGTTTGCCAAACCGCTCGAACCCGCATCAATAGATGCTTTCAAGGCGAATTGCGCCAAATACGGATACACCGCAAAGCAGATTCTGCCGCACGACAGTTACCTGATAAACCTTGGCAACCCTGACCCCGACGGGCTGCAGAAGTCGCGCGAGTCGTTTATCGATGAGATGCAGCGGTGCGCACAGTTGGGCCTCGACCGATTGAATTTCCACCCAGGCAGCCACCTAAAGCAAATATCTGAAGATGAGTGTCTTGCGCTTATTTCGGAATCGATAAACATTGCGCTCGAAAAAACATCGGGCGTGACGGCCGTTATTGAGAACACGGCTGGTCAGGGGACAAATCTTGGTTTTACTTTCGAGCAGATTGCGCAGATTATCAGCAAGGTAGATGACAAATCACGTGTTGGCGTCTGCATCGACACGTGTCACGCCTATGCCGCTGGCTACGACCTGAAAACCGAAGAAGGCTTTGCCCGCACGTGGCAGAAATTCAGCGATATTATTGGCTTTCAATACCTTCGCGGAATGCACCTTAACGACACAATGAAAGGCCACGCCAGCCGAGTGGACCGCCACCAGTCAATCGGCAGCGGCTTTTTAGGCGAGAATGCTTTTAAGATGCTTATGTCCGATGCGCGTTTCGACGGCATTCCACTCGTTCTGGAAACACCCGACGAGACTCTTTGGCCCGACGAAATCAACAGGCTCAAAAGTTGGATTCCCGCCTAATGAATCAGCAACTTATAGCGCAATTGGAGGCCGAAGCGTCGCGTGCCAACACCGATTTTATTGCCAACTGGGCTGGCACCAACGCCGAACGCATTGCCGACTTGGTCGATATTGCCTTAAACGCTAGCGTCCGGACAGCAGCACGGGCTTTGTGGGCGCTTGAGAAAGTGGCCGCGGCACACCATAACATTCTGCTGCCGCATATTCCTGCACTTGTTGCCGCCCTTCCGCGATTCACATTCAGCGGAATGCGTCGTATCGCCTGCAAAATTCTGATGCTCACCGATGTACCACAAAAATTCGACGGCCCGA
The DNA here is from genome assembly GCA_946414435.1 of uncultured Bacteroidota bacterium. Taxonomy (GTDB): domain Bacteria; phylum Bacteroidota; class Bacteroidia; order Bacteroidales; family SZUA-534; genus RUG13583. Next base: position 66,665 of record CAMKOM010000006.1, on the reverse strand, counting down.
TAGTCGATTTCTGTTTCCGAATGCTCGAAACGTCTGACGAGCCTATCGGTGTAAAAGCCAACTGTATGTCGCTGATTGCCAGTCGGATTGCAGATTACCCAGAACTCAAATCTGAACTGAAAGCGATTGTGACTGATATTATAACCACCACACAATCAAGGGGATTTGCCTCGCGGGCGAAGAAATGTGTGGGTGGTTGAAGAGTGACTCTTTAAATACATAAGGCAAAAGTCGTAACCAAGACTTGTTTGCGTTGTGTATTAGTTTTCAGTTTACGTTTTCGTCATTGTTCACTACATTTGCGCTTGTTATGGCGATAATAACTCTCACAACCGACTGGAGCAACAATGACTTCTACACTGGAGCCATTAAGGGGCTGATTTATTCGCAGTGCCCCAGTGCCAGTGTTGTCGAAATCACCAACAACATCACCAGTTGCCATTCGGCTGATGCAGCGTTTGTGTTGCGCAATGTGTTTCACCATTTTCCGGCCGGAACAATCCATCTGCTCTGCATCAACGGTGAGATAACGCACGATCGCATTCCGCTCTGCGTCTGCTACAGAGGGCATTTTTTCATCGGCGACGATGTGAAGGCTTTCAGCGTTTTGTTCGACGACGAGCCGGATGCGGTTCTCGCCCTCAGCCCCGAAAAATTCAGCATTTCAACCTTTCCCGAGCTGACCATCTTCGCGCAAGCGGCCTGTATGCTGGCCAACGGCGCGCAACCGGCCGATCTGGGCGCTGATGTGAGCGGCGAGTTGCCTGTGCTTCACCTCAGTCCGTCGTACTCGGCCGACACCATTTCGGGTAGCGTAATCTACATCGACTCGTACCAGAACGCCATCACAGATATCACAAAGGAAATGTTCTATCAAGTGTGCGGCAAGCGTCGGTTCGAGATTGTGGTGAAACACGAAAACCACAAAATCACGAGCATCAGCCGCACTTACAGTGATGTGCCCGAAGGCTACCTTGTGGCAATCTTCAACTCGCTGGGACTGCTCGAGATTGCAATGCGGAACGCCCGACTGGCCGAAATGCTCAAAATCGAACGAAAAACGCCAATATTTGTAAAAGCTATATAAATGTCACGAAAAGAACAACTTGAAGCCTTCGGACAACTGCTCGACATTATGGACGAGTTGCGCGAAAAATGCCCGTGGGACCGCAAACAAACCTTCGAATCGCTGCGGGTGCAGACCATCGAAGAGTCGTATGAACTGACCGAAGCCATTCTGGCCAACGATATGGACGAAGTGAAAAAAGAGTTGGGCGACCTTCTGCTGCACATCGTTTTTTATGCAAAAATGGGTTCGGAACAGGGCAAATTCGATATTGCCGATGTGATTAACTCGCTGTGTCAGAAGTTGATATACCGTCATCCGCACGTGTTCGGCGACGAGAAAGCCAACTCGGCCGAAGCCGTTCTGCAAAACTGGGAACAACTGAAACTCAAAGAGAAAGGCCGCAAGCCGAGCGTGCTGTCGGGTGTGCCCAAATCGCTGCCCGCGCTGGTGAAAGCCTATCGCATTCAGGACAAAACCCACAGCGTTGGCTTCGACTGGCCAGAGCGTGAGCAGGTCTGGGCAAAGGTTGAAGAAGAACTGCAAGAGTTCAAAACCGAGTTGCAGACCGACCCGTCGTCGAAAGCCACCGAATCAGAGTTCGGCGACCTGCTTTTCAGCCTTGTCAATGCCGCGCGGCTCTACAAAATCAATCCCGAGAACGCGCTCGACAGCACCAATCTAAAGTTCATCAGCCGCTTCAACTATCTTGAAGAGCAAATCAAGAAAAATGGTAAAACGCTGAAAGACACCACACTTGAAGAGATGGACAAGCTCTGGAACGAGGCAAAGAAGATGGAATAAAAGTGCATTTCGCCTTTAACGTATCAGCCCCGAAACCAAATTTGAATTTGCATCTACCGAATTTTAATCATCGCCAACCATATTTACATTTGCCAAAACGGTGCGATTTATCGGTTATATTTTTGAATCGTTAAAGAAAACAGACAACGTTCAAATTATTAACCGATACAGTCCCCTAAGGAAACTAACAATCCCCGAAGCACCGGGGGTTGTTTTTTTTATGGCCGCACATTTAGCGTAAATCGAGCCATTTGGCTGGCGGCAAACACAAAAAGAGTATCTTCGTGCGCCGAAACTAACGGCACTTAACGGTTTAAAATTTGTAAATATATGGCAGACAGCAAAAAAACGATGGTAGTTCCCGACCAGTCGAATCCCGAATCGAAAAAAGTGCAGGTTGAGAGTATGTTCGACAGCATTGCACCAAAATACGACCTGCTGAACCACACGCTGTCGCTGAATATTGATAAGATTTGGCGCCGGAAGGTGGCGCGCTCAGTGGCGAAAAACCGCCCCGGCACCGTTCTCGACGTGGCCACCGGCACCTGCGACCTGGCCATTGCCGTGGCCCGCAAAGCCCGTCCGCAGTCAATCGTCGGTATCGACCTTTCGGAAGAGATGCTCAACGTCGGACGGCAGAAAGTGCAGAAAATCAATCTGTCGGACACTATCACGGTGCAGAAAGGCGATGCCGAAAACCTGCCTTTCGGCGACAACACTTTCGATGCAATCACCGTGGCCTTCGGTGTGCGCAACTTCGAAAATCTTGAAAAAGGGCTGACCGAAATGCTGCGCGTGCTGAAACCCGGCGGCTCGTGCGTCATTCTTGAGTTCACAATGCCGGTGGCGTTCCCGGTCAAACAGCTGTATAACTTCTATTTCCGCCACATTCTGCCGCTGATTGGCCGACTGGTGTCGAGCCACAAATCGGCCTATACCTATCTGCCCGAATCGGTAAAAGCATTCCCGCAACGCGCTGATTTTGTGCGGATAATGGAACAATGCGGCTATGCCGGCGCACGTTTCCGCAGCCTGTCGCTCGGAATCGCAGCTATATATATAGGTACAAAATAGGTGGCGCTCACCAATTTGGATTTTCCAATTTTTTCTTACTTTTGCGCCCGATTTAATTATGGGCACAATATTCAATATCGGACTGACTGCAAACCGCACAAACCAAGCGGCTGCCAGCCTATTGTCTGCCCTATCACTATCGCTACTACGATTGCGCCGCAGCTAAGTCGGCCAATAATTATCTTGCGCGTCTATGCGATGCGCCGCACCAACTGAGTGCACGAAATCCAAAATTTATAAATCAACAAAAACTGAAAACCGAACAACTCGGTTCGATGTTATAATCGTTAACTTATTAGAATACAATATTATGTCAGATAAAATCTATATTTTTGATACAACGCTGCGCGATGGCGAGCAAGTTCCTGGGTGTCAGCTGAATACAGTCGAAAAAATTGAAGTGGCCAAAATGCTTGAGCGGCTTGGCGTTGATGTGATTGAAGCGGGATTTCCGGTTTCGAGTCCGGGCGATTTCAACTCGGTGGTTGAGATTTCGAAGGCCGTGACCTATCCAACCATTTGCGCCCTGACGCGTGCCGTCGAGAAAGACATTGAAGTGGCCGCCGAAGCGCTTAAGTTCGCCAAACACAAGCGGATACACACTGGTATCGGCACTTCGGACTCACATATTAAATATAAGTTCAACTCAACGCGCGAGGCGATTATCGAGCGTGCCGTGAAGGCCGTCAAATATGCCCGCCGCTTTGTTGACGATGTCGAGTTCTATGCCGAAGATGCCGGACGCACTGATAATGAGTATCTTGCGCGGGTGGTTGAGGCCGTTGTCAAGGCGGGTGCCACGGTGGTCAACATTCCCGACACCACGGGCTATTGCCTGCCTGAAGAATATGGCGCAAAAATCAAGTACCTGATTGACCACGTTGATATGGGCAACGCCATACTTTCAACCCACTGCCACAACGATTTAGGTATGGCAACCGCCAACACAATGGCCGGACTGGTGAACGGCGCGCGGCAGTGCGAAGTGACAATCAACGGCATTGGCGAACGCGCCGGAAACACCGCGATGGAAGAGATTGCGATGATTCTGAAGTGCCACTCGGGGCTCGGCCTTCACACCGACCTGAACACTACGTCAATCTACCCGGCAAGCCGTATGGTTTCGAGCCTGATGAATATGCCTGTGCAGGCCAACAAAGCCGTGGTGGGACGCAACGCGTTCGCACATTCGTCTGGTATTCACCAAGATGGCGTTCTGAAAAATATCAGCACCTACGAGATTATGGACCCGCACGATGTAGGTATCGACGACAACTCGATTGTGCTCACCGCCCGCAGCGGACACGCCGCACTAAAGCACCGTCTGTCGGTTCTGGGTGTTGAGGTTGATGGCGAGCGGCTCGACAAAATCTACGAGCAGTTCCTGAAACTTGCCGACCGCAAAAAGGAAATCCACGACGACGACCTGCTGATGCTTGCCGGCGCCGACATTACGATGAACAACCACGTTAAACTTGATTTTCTGCAAGTTACGGCTGGTGTTGGCGTAAAACCCGTGGCAAGTATCGGGCTGAACATTGCGGGCGAAAAGTTCGAGGCGGCGGCAAGCGGCAACGGCCCTGTTGATGCGGCCATAAAGGCTTTGAAGCAGATTATCAAACGGCAAATGACGCTCAAAGAGTTCACCATTCAGTCAATCAACAAAGGCAGCGACGATGTGGGCAAGGTGCATATGCAGGTTGAGCACGATGGCCGCCTTTACTACGGCTTCGGCGCCAATACCGACATTGTTGCGGCTTCGGTCGAGGCGTATATCGACTGCATAAACAAGATGAAGTGACGTGAGAGTAGTAAGTTGAAAGTTAATAAGTTATAAGTTTTTGGGGGTGAGTTAAAAAGGCGTGTGTAGGGCTGTCACATTGTGGCAGCCTGATTCTACGCTGTGGAAGGCGAGTTTTCAGATGCAAATACCAAGTACCTTTGGCCTTATCAATCAATGCAATTCAAAATCCTCATAATCTTCGTCTGCTTGTTCATACCTATGGTGGCAGTTGTTAAATAATCTCTAATAACTGATTTCTTATCTAACACGCCTTATTTTAATATATTGGATATATGTAAATTAATGTTTAGAACCGAGGTGGCAAACAATTCTATGTCTAACCACCATCACTCATTTTTTTTCTTATACCTTTACGCAACTTTCGGGTAAGATGAAACGTCTTACCCGTGTGAAGTGATAAATAACAAAGCAATACTAGATAATATTTTTATGAAGAAATTAGTTTTTCTGATAGTCTTTTGTCAATTGTGTGTATGCGGATATGCACAGAAATATATCAGATTTATTGGTGATAATGGCCGTTTTGGTTATAAAGATGAGAATGGAACAATAATTATTCCTGCCAAATATGTAGATGCGGACTATTTTATTGGCAATGTCGCCATTGTCGGTGACAGAACAAGTTTTTTTCTTATAAATAATCGCGGAACTATAGTATCAGATAAATATAACCGTATATTTTATAATGAAGAAGGACTGTTTTTGGCCACTCAAGATATTCAAGGAACACAGTTTAATAGGTTGCTGCTGATAGATAGTGTTGGAAATCACATTGCAAGTGTGTCAAAATACACTGCTGTATATAAATTCCATGACGGGATGGCGAAAGTAAAAGCGGGTATTAAGGAAGGAAAATCTTATCGTGAATATTACGGATACATTAATAAAAAAGGAAGTGAGGTCATACCTTGCGTTTACGATAGCGCTAGTGATTTTATTGGCGAATATGCGAAAGTGAAAAAAGGCGTTTATTACGGAATTATCAGCAGAAACGGGACAATAATCGCACCTTGCGTTTACGCGAGCATAGATGATTTTAAAGATGGCTATGCTATTGCAAGAAAAGGGTCAGACTATGGATATTTTGACACAAATTATAAAATTGTGGTTCCATTCAGTTATGCTTCGGCAGAAAAAGCAACAGATGCTTTAAATAGGTTATTCCCGGTTTTCGCAAAAAAAATGGTGGAAAAAGAGCTAAACGAATGGCAGAAAAAGGGGGAATTCGAGAAAATTGACACTTGGAAAAAACGAGTAACAGCCGAAACTCGTGAAGCAAAAATCAGAGAGTTGGCGCAAAAAGCAGAAAAAGTATATATTGAAAAATATCAGGATAAAGAATTTGATATTAAGTTGGGCGCTTATGACGCAGAGAATGAAGTGTTTATGGTAACAAACTCAAATTATGGCACACTTCTCGTCCCTGTACCAATTGAAAACGCACCGCAATTCAAGCAGCAATGGGCTTCAATAACTAAAGAGACAAAATGCTTTATCGACAACGATACTATAAATATTGCTGAAGTTTTGTTCACCTTACCAAATGGTGAGCAATACAAATACAGCAATCAAGCATCGCTCAACTATGAGATGGCCGAAATAGATTACAACTTTGAACCAATTGCTCTTGACTTACAGACAAATGGTCAATCTGTAGCGCGCGGTCAGCAACAGATTAAATCGTCGAAATGGACATTGGGCGTGTCGGAAGTTGATGTAGAAATCCCTGCGTCCGATAAGAATTCCGACAACACTTTCGCTGTGATAATTGCCAATGAGAACTATCAAAAAGAAGCACAAGTCCCGTTTGCCGTCAACGATGGCCGCACATTCGCCGAGTATTGCAAAAAGACTTTAGGCATCCCTGCCAATAACGTTCACATTGTTACCGATGCCACGCTCAACAATATGAAATACGAAGTGCGCTGGCTCAAACAGGTGATTGACGCATACGGCGGCGAGGCTCGCGTAATCTTCTATTATGCTGGCCACGGCATTCCCGATGAGTCGCAGAAAACAGCCTACTTGCTTCCTGTTGACGGATTCGGTAACGATGTTTCAACTGGTTACAGATTAGACGATTTGTATAGTACTTTGGGCAACTTGCCAAGCAAATCAGTAACCGTATTTTTAGATGCCTGTTTCAGTGGCGCCAATCGCGACGGGCAGATGCTGGCAAGCGCTCGTGGCGTGGCAATCAAGGCCAAAAGCAGCGCGCCCGTGGGCAATATGGTTGTCTTTTCGGCCGCACAAGGCGACGAGACTGCATACCCCAACAACGAGCAACAGCATGGAATGTTCACTTACTATCTGCTGAAGAAAATCAAAGAGACATCGGGTAATGTAACATACAAAGAACTAGGCAATTACGTTACTGAAAACGTCCGCAAGCAGTCAATCGTGGTGAACGGCAAGAGTCAGACACCTGTGGTTGTGCCATCGGCCACGGTGGGCGGCAATTGGGAAACTTGGAAACTGAAATAATATGCGTACGTTGTTGATAACATTGATTTTGCTGGCCACACTAACGGCTGTGGCGCAAGAACCGAAGCAGGTTTGCGGCACTTACAAATATTACGTGCAGGCAAACGAGACGCTCGAAGCGGCACGGCACACGGCCATTCAACGCGCAAGAATTTCGGCGCTGGCATGTGAGTTTGGCGAGTCGCTATCGCAAACGCAGACAATGACAACAAAAGAAGACGGCAGCGGTTACACCGATGCTCTCTACACATCAGGCGAGGACTATGTCAACGGTGAGTGGCTCAACGATACACAAGAACCAACCATTGAGCAAGGTTTTGAAAATGGTGCTCTCTACATCCTGGCTTCGGTGTGCGGTATGGCTCAGGCCAAAAACGCATTGAAAACCGACCTTGAGTATCACGTTTTGCGCAACGGCACGGGGCGGCAGTTTGAGTCGGCAGAGTTCAAATCGGGTGACCAGTTATATTTAATGTTTCAATCACCAACAGACGGTTTTGTGTCTGTATATCTGATAGATGAAACGCACACAGCATATTGTCTGCTACCATATCGCAACCAGAAAAACGGCAGTCAGAAAGTGGAAGCCAACCGTCAATATGTCTTTTTCGATGCCAACGGCGATGCCACCAATACCATCGATGAGTACGAACTCAATTGTGATGATGGTTCGGGGCAGATTTTTAATGATTTATACATTATTTTTTCAGAAAATGATTTTGCCAAGGCGGTAGATTACGCATCATCGGCCACAAGCAGTACAGGTCTTGACCTTCCGCGCTCACTACCGCTGACAGATTTCCTTGCGTGGCTGAACAAGAAGCGCACAGCCGACACAAAAATGCAGGTTGAGAGGGTTACGGTGAGTGTGCATGGAAAATAGCCGGCAGATGAGAACAATATAATCGGGATGTTGTGCTAACCGAGCCTTGCCAAACTATACCTGTTTAACAGCTAAGCCACCGATAGCTATCGGGATAAACTTCTCAACGTTTCCCCTTATCAATCAATGCAATTCAAAATCCCCATAATCTTCGTCTGCTTGTTCTCTTTGATTGGCACTTCGATGAAGCCTGTTGTGACGAAGTATTTGAAGGTTGTAACGGGGTAACGCTTCAGTTTTTCGTACTGCTCGGCGCTGATGGGGTAGATGAGCATTGCCGACGATGACTCGACAGTAGAGCGGATGGTGTCGCCCGCCGCGTGGCGCGGATAGATGACAATCTCTTCGTTGGTGGTCAGGCGCAACGATATTTCGCGCGACTCGTCGATTGAGAAGTTGTTGTATTTGTAGTAGCGCATTTTCAGGAAACGGTATTTGCTGCCGATGCTCTGAGCCTTGAAGTAGAGCGGATTGTTGTTCAGTTTGGCCACCGTCACAGGTTGCGTCACCTTAACCTGCGTTTCGGTGATGGCGTCGATGGCATTCTTCTCAAACTGGCAACTTTGGGCGTTAACAGCCTGTGCGCCAACGAGTAGAACCGCCGCGGCAATAGCAAAACGAATTTTATGCGCAACTTGCATTTAATAAAATTTAACCGACTGTCTCAATGGATAATCTGACACAAAAATATTCTTTTTAGATTTGCTCGCAAGAAATTTAATTCACAACATTATGGCACTTACAGCAGAATTTTACACAGAAAAGGGCGTTATGAAGGCTGAATTGTACGCTGACGACGTTCCGAACACGGTTAATAACTTTGTGAAACTTGCAAAAGAAGGCTTCTACGACGGGCTGCGTTTCCACCGCGTGATTCCGAATTTTGTGATTCAGGGCGGATGCCCCTATTCGCGCAATTTGGGCGACCCGCGTGTTGGCACCGGCGGTCCGGGCTACAGCATTAAATGCGAGACCAACGGCGGACGCCAATACCACGACCGCGGCGTGCTCTCGATGGCTCACGCAGGCAAAGACACGGGCGGCTCGCAGTTCTTCATTTGCCACAACCGTCAGAACACGCAGCACCTTGACGGCGTTCACACCTGCTTCGGCAAATTGTTCGATGGGCTCGATGTTCTCGACGCAATCCGTCAGGGCGACTTGATTGAGAAGATTGTGATTGTGGAAGGATAATTAATTAAAGTTTTGGCTATATTTGTAGGGACGTGGCATGTGTTGCGTCCCTATTTTTTACAACTATATTATGAAGAAAAAATCTGTTTTTGCGGCATTGATTATTGCCGGTTTCGTTTTCGCCGCATGCGATAAAAATGATAACACAGAACCTGAACCGCAGCCCGAGCCAACTGCCGACACCACTTCAATTAGTGGCACCACTCAACCTGGTCCTGACCCCGATTCGATTCCGCCGTTTTGGTGTGAGATTCCTGTGTATCAAAACGATACTGTTTCCGTCAATTTGAAAACTATTTCCGCGCAAACCGAAGGCGATTTCACATTCAATATCGTCAAGCAGTTGAATAATGAGTCCGACGGCAATTTCTTTCTATCGCCCATAAGTGTTCAAATGGCATTTGCAATGCTTGCTAACGGCGCCGATGGCGACAGCCGCAAGCAGATTATCGATGCGTTCGGATATGGCTCAAAATCAATCGATGAGTTGAACAGTTATTGCCGGAAAATTATTTCGGATTGGAACACACTGAACAGCGAGTATGCCAATAAGAGCGCACAAGTGAGCGAGTATGAGGATGGTGCTTCCCAACAAACTATAGAGACGGCCAATGCCATTTGGACCGACCGTCGGTTTCCACTTTTTAGCGAGTATATAGAATTGTGTAACAATTATTTCGATGCGGAAGCGGCAACGTTGAATTTTGCCAACAAAGACAGTTCGCTTGCTGTGATGAACGGCTGGTGCAACCAAAAAACGCACGGAATGATTCCGTCGATGCTATCCGACCTTGATCCGCTGCCAATAACCGTAATGGCTAATGCCTTGTATTTCAAAGCTGATTGGGCTGATCCATTTAAAGAATACGCAACACAAAAGGCCGATTTTACCAATGCAAATGGTGCCGTGTCACAAGTCGATATGATGCATCAACAGGAATATTTCAACTACGTCAGGACCGACATTTTTACAATGGCCGAGCTACCATACACCGGCACAACTTGTATGGATATCATCTTGCCCAACAACGGAATAAGCGTTGGTCAATGCATCGAACAATTAAGTCAGGTTCGTTTTGATGCGGCTCTTGCAAAAATGTCGTCGCAAGAACTCTTTGTTCACTTGCCAAAATTCGATTTGGAATTCAATCATAATTTGGTCAAGATTATGAATCAGTTAGGTGTGGTTGATGTGTTTTCGCCATTAACCGCCGATTTGAGCAGAATGGGCGGCGGATACACTGAAGCGTTCGTGAGCGATGCGTTCCAACTTTCACATATCAGCGTTGATGAGAGTGGAACTGAAGCCGCGGCAGTAACGATAATAATTGAACTAACAGGCGCAGGTCCCCAAATGATTCCGATTGAATTTAACGTCAACCGCCCGTTTGCCTACATCATTCGTGACAAGCAAACCGGAACTATCTTGTTTGTTGGAAAAGTGGAGAAGTTGTAGAAGATAGTATTTTGAGTTTAACAGCTAAAGTTTAGCCTTAAACTCAACCTTCTAAACAACGAGGTGCTCAACTCTTAACTCTCAACATTTAAACGATTGACCGATTAGCCGATTCACCAATTAATTATTACTTTTGCGGCTCAAAAAACGAAAAATTATGGAAGAAAATCAAAACCAATACAAGTTCGACGCTGTCGATTTGATTCTTTACTTTTGGAAACGCCGTTGGGCAATAATCATTGTCGGCTTTGCCACGGCTGTTATTTCTTCGATTGTATCGCTCTGTATGACAGAGAAATACAAATCAGAGGTAATTCTTTTCCCGACGGCAGCCGGTTCGCTGTCGCAGGACTTGCTCTCGACGTCGTCGGTTGGTATGGTTAAGAGCGTACTGCGCTTGGGCGAGGACGAGGAACTCGACCAACTGATGCAAGTGCTGCAATCGGACGAAATCCGTCGCCGCATTATTGAAAAATATGACTTGATGAACCACTACGAAATCAAGCCTGGGACCAAATACCCTTATACACAACTCTATCAGAAATACAATAAAAACATTGTTATAAAACCGACTAAGTTCCTGTCAGTCAGCATTTCGGTGATGGATACTGACCCGAAACTCGCCGCCGAAATAGCCAACGAGATTTCGAATCTGGTGGATACAGTACGTAACAATATGTTGCACACGAAGGCCATTTTGGCAATGCAACTTGTTGAAAAAGAATATAATGAATTGAAAGCCGACATCGACGAACAGGAAGAGACGCTGAACGAGATGCGTAAAAAAGGCATTGTCGATTACGAGAAGCAGGCCGAGGCTCTGTCAAGTGCGCTTGGAACGGCTCTTGGCAACGGCAACAAGAGTGCCGCCAACGAGATTCAGAAACGTCTCGACGAACTGGGAAAAGAGGGCGGCGCTTTTGCCGGAATCAGCAGTCAGTTGAAACTTGACCGCGAGCGTCTGGCTGGCCTGAAGACTAAACTTACTGAGGCTCAGCTGGATGCGCGTCAGAATCTGCCGCATAAATATGTTGTCAATCCGGCTACCGTTTCAGAAAAGAAAGCATATCCGGTGCGTTGGATGATTGTAGCAACATCCACCATCGCTACAGTTATTGCTTTTATGCTATTTTTGATAATCCGCGACGCCGTTGCTCGCCGCATCGATTTCCTTAAAAAGAATTAAGCCTTGCAGATTCAGCAAAAAAACGGCTGGTGGGTTTATGCTTGCACGGCGTTGTTTCTTGCACTCAACCTGTTTTGCATCTACAACGAATTCTACCTATTGAGCGTTCTGCCGATAGCGGTCATTCTTGTGGCCGCAGCCTTTCTGTCGCTCGACAAACTACTGCTGGCCATTGCATTTATGGCGCCGCTTTCGGTTCCGTTGAGCGAACTTATCGAAGGTCTGCCTATTGATATGTTTCTGCCAACAGAACCACTGCTGGCAGGCATAATGCTACTGTTCATCTTTAAGATTATCAGCGAGAAACGTTTCGACAAACGCATTCTGACGCACCCCGTCAGCATCACCATTTACATCTATCTGGCGTGGATGCTTATTACGTGTGTGATGAGTGAGGACCCGCTTGTTTCGCTCAAATTCCTGCTGTCGCGGCTGTGGTTCATCGTTCCGCTCTATTTTGTAATGACGCAGGTGTTCCGCAAAGATGAGAACAATGCAAAGACTTTTGTGATCCTGTATGCCGTAGCACTCTGTATTGTAGTAGTTTACGCACTTGTGCGCCACGCTAAATACGGCATTTTCGATGAGAAAATTGCCCACTGGTCGGCCAATCCGTTCTACAAAGACCACACGTCGTACGGCGCGTTGCTGGCATTCTACATTCCACCGGTCATCGCATTGGCGTTCAGCAAATTGATTGACCCGCGCAAGCGTGCGACATTTATGGCAATGGCACTTTTGCTGATTGTCGGCATCATTTTCTCGTATACCCGTGCGGCGTGGTTGAGCCTTGTCGGCGGATTCGGAATATGGTGCTGTCACAAGCTGAAAATCAAGTTCATTACTATTGTGGCCATAATCGGCGTTGTCGCGATAGGCTTTTTCACGTTCGGCGATATGCTGATGCGCGACCTGAAAACTAACGACCAAGACTCGTCGACCGATTTTGTCGAGCACCTTCAGTCGATGGCCAACATCTCAACTGACGCATCAAATATGGAACGTATCAACCGTTGGAACTGCGCTGGCCGAATGTTCCTTGAACGTCCAGTATTTGGTTGGGGACCTGGTACTTATATGTTCTATTACGCGCCATTCCAAATCTCGTATGAGAAGACCATCATCAGCACGAACGAGGGTGATATGGGCAACGCTCACAGCGAATATCTTGGTCCGTTGGCCGAGGAAGGTGTTTTAGGTCCGATAACTCTTGTGGCAGTGATGATTACTACCATCATCACCGGATTTCGCGCCATCCGCCGCACCCGTAATAGCCACCCGATGCTCTACACCATTGGCTTAGCGGCCATCGTCGGGCTTTTTACCTACTATTTCCACGGTGTTTTGAACGATTTTCTCGACACCGACAAGGCTTCCGTTCCATTCTGGGGTTTCACGGCGCTGCTTGTCGCCATCGATGTTTATTATAGCGATGATGATGCGTGCAAAAAAACAGTTGCCGATTCTTGTGAAGCGTATAATTGAAAATGTTTTTTTTATCACAGATATAATTGATTAGGTTTTGCAGAGCGTTTTCATAGTAGATTTTTGTGCTAATTTTATATTTAGCTGTTAGCTACAATTATTTTGATACTTTTGCGTTCTCAAAGAATATGGCGAAAAAACTGCTATTCATAATCCTTTTGCTTGCGGTTGCGGGCGGTGCGTCGGCGCAGAAAAAGCGTCCGTGGTGCAAGCCGTTCTACGATGCCGAGCCGTACCATTTCGGTTTCGCTTTCTCATTAGGGCAAATGTCGTTTAGCATCAGCCATTCCGATGAGTTCAACCTTCTCGACACCGTATATTCCATTGAATACAGCGGTGGAGCATTGTTCGGTGCTAGTATGGTTTTCAACCTGAAACTGGCCGACAATTGGGACTTGCGAACACTGCCAGGCCTTGCATTCAGTCAGCGAACACTCACGTATCTGCTTGATGACGAACTTGTTGAGCCCGACAAAGCACTGCGCTCGCACAATATGAAAATCGAGACCACGCTCTTGCAGTTCCCAACGCTGATTAAATACCGTTCAACGCGCGAGAGCAACTATCGGCCTTACATTTACTGGGGCTTGAACCCTGTTGTCGATTTGGCCGCACGCAAGAAGGTCAAGCCTGAAGAACGACCGAAAATTAGGCTCAAAAAGTTCGATGTCTATGCAGAGGTTGGTATTGGACTCGACAACTATTTGAAGTATTTCAAATACTCTACCGAATTGAAATTCAGCTACGGATTGCTTGATATGGTCAAGCAGGACGGCTCGGAGTACACACGCGCCTACCGCCGTTTGGGCTCAAAAATGGTCACTTTAGTGCTTTGCTTTGAATAATGATTAAGGAAGTCACTTTGGCCTTGTCGCCCGAAAAGGCGTCGTCAGAGAAATTTTATCTGCCCGCTGCTGCCGCGAAGTTGGGCCTTTCCACCGAACAAATCTCGTTATGCCGCTTGCGCGGGCGGTCAATCGACGCGCGTCACGGCCGTGTGTTAATCAATCTGCGGCTCGATGTCTATATCGATGAACTGCCGCAACCTGATGAATATAAATTGATTGAATACCAAAATGTTGAACATTGCCGACCGGTTGTGATTGTCGGTGCCGGGCCTGCCGGATTGTTTGCCGCGCTCAAATTTTTGCAGTCGGGGCTGAAGCCGATAATCGTTGAGCGCGGAAAAGACGTGCACTCGCGTCGTCTTGACATTGCCGCCATTCACCGCAACCAGGGCGTCAACCCTGATTCGAACTACGGGTTTGGCGAGGGCGGTGCTGGCACCTATTCTGATGGAAAACTCTTCACCCGCTCGAAAAAGCGCGGTGACATTTCCGAAGTTTTGCGCATTCTCTACGCCAACGGCGGCAACCCCGACATTATGGTTGACGCGCATCCGCACATTGGGTCCGATAAGTTGCCTGGCATCATCGAGAATATCCGCAAAATCATAATCGAGCACGGCGGCGAGGTGCATTTCGGCGTGTCGTTCGACAGTCTGATTCTCGATGGTGGCCGCGTTCGTGGAATCCGTACCACCGCAGGTGATGAAATCAATGCCGATGCTGTGGTTCTGGCTACAGGCCACTCGGCGCGCGACGTATATTATTCGCTTCACCGTCAGGGTATTGTGCTTGAACCAAAGGCGTTTGCAATGGGCGTGCGAGTTGAGCATCCGCAGAGCCTGATTGACAGCATCCAATACTCGTGCCGCCAGCGTGGACCATATCTTCCAGCCGCTGCCTACAGCCTTGTGCAGCAGTCGGGTGGGCGAGGGGTTTACTCGTTTTGTATGTGTCCTGGTGGAATTATTGTTCCTGCTTCAACGGCTGATAATGAGATGGTTGTCAACGGAATGTCGCCGTCGGCGCGTGGCAGCCAGTGGGCCAATTCGGCCATTGTTGTTGAGTTGCGCACCGAGGATATTCCGCCTTGCGCCGATCCGGTGATGGCTGGTCTCGAGTTCCAAATGCAATACGAGCGGCTTGCCTTCAACAATGGCGGCGCAGGCCAGATTGCGCCAGCGCAGCGGTTGGCCGATTTTGTCGAAGGGCGTGTCTCGGGTTCGCTTCCGCGGACATCGTTCACGCCTGGTGTTATGTCGTCGCCAATGCATCAGTGGTTGCCCGAATTTATCCGCCAGCGCCTGCAAGACGGTCTTCTCCAGTTCGACCGCCGAATGCACGGTTTCTACACCAACGAGGCGCTGCTCATCGGTGTCGAGAGCCGCACAAGCTCGCCGTTGCGTATTCCGCGCAATCCGGAGACAATGCAACACGTTCAGATTCAGGGGCTTTTTCCTTGCGGCGAAGGCGCCGGTTACGCCGGAGGCATTGTTTCATCTGCCCTCGATGGCCAGCGAAGTGCCGAAAAAGTTGTCGAGTTTTTGCGTAAGTGACGATATTGATTTTTCACAGCCATTCGCTGCCGATTGACAATCAACACCATATCGCCTTGAGCGAAAAACCGTGAGAAAATAGGCTCGGAAACGGGAAGAAGATATCGAACACAACCTTATATTTGCGGTGCTAAAAACCGAGAGTATGATTAAAGATAGTCTCACTAACCACGCAAAGTATCACTCCTTGCATCCGTTGTTTGCAAAGGCTTTCGAGTACTTGCAGTCGTCTGATTTGGTTGATTATGACGAGGGTAAATACCCGATTGACGGCAACGATATGTACGCTTCAATCAGCGAGTATGTCACCAAAAGCGAAGGACAGCTTG
Source organism: uncultured Bacteroidota bacterium (assembly GCA_946414435.1). Taxonomy (GTDB): domain Bacteria; phylum Bacteroidota; class Bacteroidia; order Bacteroidales; family SZUA-534; genus RUG13583. The sequence continues at coordinate 50,499 of CAMKOM010000006.1, read as the reverse complement.
AAGGTCACGTGGAATACATTGACATTCAGTATATTCTGAAGGGAACTGAGATTATCGGCTTTGCGCCGAAAAATGGTCAGAAAGAGACCATCCCATACTCAAACGAGCGCGATATTGCCTTCTATGATGGTGATTACGAACCGATTACGTTAAATGCAGGTGAATTTATCATTTTCTACCCCGATGATTTGCATCTACCGTGCCTGAAAAACGGCAAGCCGTCGGTTGTCAAGAAGGTTGTGGTCAAGGTCCGACTCAACCCTGGTAAGGCGGAATAATCCTATTTTATTATAGCTTGTGAAAGTTCAATTCAGCTGTTTTGGCGGCGGAATTCGGCGCATACTATGGCTGTGGCTACAGCCACGTTGAGCGATTCCATATCAGCAGAGGGAGGAGCGTATGATGGTATCTTTAAGTTGCTGTCCATCAGCACGCTAATTTCTGCAGACAAGCCTTTCGACTCGTTTCCCATCACCACAATGGCGTCTTTGGGCAGTTTTGCGGCATAAAGATTTTCGCCGTCGAGCCTTGTGCCGAACATTGGAATGCCGGCCTTGCGGGCGGTGGCGGCTAGTTCGGCCAAATTGCAGTAACATACATTCACCTTGAAAATGGCGCCCATAGTCGATTGAATGACTTTTGGGTTGTAAACATCGGCTGTGTCGGGCGAGCAGAATACGTTGCCGATTCCGAACCAGGCCGCTGTGCGGATAATGGTGCCCAGATTGCCCGGGTCTTGCACGTTGTCGAGGGCAATGTTCAGACCGCTCAAGTCGGGTAGGGGGCGGATTTCGGGCAGTTTGGCAAGCGCCACGGCTTTGTTTGGCGTCTTCAGAAAACTGATACGCTCAAGGTCGCGCTCGCCAATGGCGGTGATTTCGGCTTTGAGCTTCAAATTTGCCGGCAATTCATCGATATATTGTTGAACAGCAAATACTTCAGTGGTCTCGAACCGGCTCATCAAAAGTTCGCGAACCATTTTTTCGCCTTCAACCACAAAGCAGCCGGCTTCAATGCGTTCACGCTTCTTGTCGAGCGATTTAATCAGTTTTATCTTGTTGTTGGTAAGCATAATCAATGTTTTTCGCAAAAGTAATCAAACCAACGTATTATATTTGTGCAATTCCATTGTCGAATGAATTTGGGGCGAAAAATCCATATAAGTATTTTATTTGCAGCATTATGTGCTTTCGTAATGTCGAGTTGCAACATCACCCGTATGGTCCCCGACGATGAGTATCTTTTGCGCCGTAACAAGACCAAAATCGAAGGGCGCGGCTTCGACAAGGAGGAGTTGACATCGTATTACCGTCAAAAAGCCAACCGCAACGTGTTCAGGTATTATCCGTTCTTCCTGACAACCTACAATTTCGCCCACATCGGTCACGAGCGCCGTTGGAAAAACTGGCTTGCAAGGGTGGTGGGCGAAGAACCGGTGATTCTGGATTCAACCCTGTCGGACCGTACACTCAGGCAGTTCGACATCATTCTCAGAAACAACGCCTATTACAATGCGTCGGTTTCATACAACATTGTCAAGAAAAAGAAAAAGGCGTGGGTGACGTACAATGTTGTTTTGGGTGAGCCTACACATATTAATAATGTATACTACACAATCCGCGACACTGTGATTGAGCCCATCATTATAGCTGATACAGCCGAATCAGTGCTACATGGCGGCAGTCCGTTCACACTTGCGTCACTTCAGGCTGAGCGTGATAGAATTGTTGCTTTGGTGAGAAGCAACGGTTACTATATGTTTAGTCCCGATTTGGTCCGCTATAGCGTCGATACAAGTGATTATAAGGCTGATATTGAGGTGATTGTCGAGCGCCCTGTGGTGCAGAATTCCAACGGTTATCTCGAGAAATCGAACGCCCGGCAGTTCCGAATCAATAGCGTGACTTTTTTCCCTGATTACAATCCGCAAGAAGCTTTGCGTAACAAGACGGCCTATTACAGCAATCTCGACACCCTGTATCGCGACCCGTACGTGTTCCTTTTTTCGGGGAAACGAAAGATAACGCCGCGTACAATCTTGAAAGCAAATCTTTTGGAACCTGGACAGCTCTACGATGTCGAAAAGGTTGACCAGACGAGCCGCCACATCAATTCGTTGCGTATTTTCCGCCAGAATACAGAGAATTTCACGCAAGTGCCCGGCAGCGACACTCTGCTTGACTGTCTTGTACTGCTAACCCCATCCACCTATCAGAACTACTCTGTCAACCTTGAAGCCACCAACACTGAAGGCAACCTGGGCATCGGTGGTAATCTTAGCTATCAGCATAAAAATTTGTTTCATGGTGCCGAGATTTTCAGCGTTAAGCTGTCGGGGTCGTTGCAACGCCAGACCGAGACCGAGACCACCGAAGCCTTCAACATTATTGAATTCGGTGCCGAGTCGTCGCTCGAGACGCCGTCGTTCGTGCTGCCGTTCCGCACATCGAACTGGTACAAGCGAATCGAGCCGCGAACACTGCTCACTGTTGCCTACAACTATCAGAAACGTCCTGATTACACGCGGAAAATCACATCGTTGCTCGTCACTTATTCGTGGAAAAAGACCGAGCATCTAAGGTTCTTAGTCAGTCCAGTCGACCTGAACACAGTGCGCATTCCTGTCCGCACTGAAGCGTTCGACAAACGTATTCAGGGCAAGTATATCGAGAACAGCTACAAGGACTATTTCATAATCGGAAGCCGATATAGTATTCTGTATCAGAACCGTAACGCTGACAAACAGACCGATTTCTCATATTTTCGATGGAATCTTGATTTGGCCGGCAATCTGGTTCACATGCTGCATAAAAACGGTGTTATGGGCGACACGGTGGCTGGCGGCTACTATGAGATTGCCAATTTGCAGTACGCGCAGTTCTTGCGCACCGATGTCGATTTTCGCCGCTACCATTATTTTTCCGAGCGCGACCAGTTGGTGGGGCGAGCGTTTGCGGGCATTGCCATTCCTTACGGTAACGCCACCGCCGTGCCGTTTGTGCGTCAGTATTATTCGGGCGGTGCCGATGGAATCCGTGCGTGGAACGTCCGCGATTTGGGTCCCGGCACTTACCGCGATACGGCGTCGTCGTACCCGAACCAAACCGCCGATATCAAACTCGAGTTCAATCTTGAGTACCGCTACACCATAATCAAGAATTTCAAAGGCGCCATTTTTGTCGATGCCGGTAACATTTGGGCACTCAAAAAAGACGATGACCGGCCGGGCGCTGAATTCGATATCAATAAGTTTTACAAACAGCTGGCGATTGGCACGGGTACAGGCCTGCGTCTCGATTTGAATTTTGCCATCATCCGCCTCGACGCAGGTATAAAAGTGAAGAATCCTGCAATTGAAGGTCCTGACAGTTGGGTGCTGTTCCATAACAAGTTCAAATTCAAAAGTATAACCTGGCAGTTCGGTATTGGTTATCCATTCTAACGTGTAAAAATGAAACTGAAGCAGTTTTTCATCGAATATTTCAGTATGAACCGCATGCAGCAGAGCGGCACAATGGTGCTGATTGTTCTTATCATTGTTGTTGCGCTGTTGCCGCGAATTGTAGCCCGTTACAATGCCAATCGCAACCAGCCCGATTTCGCCCGCTTCGACTCAATAATGGCGAATTACGAACCGCTTGCCAATGAGCCCGATTCGCGCCAAGCCGACACAAAAATTGCCGACACTATTTTCACATTCGATCCAAACACGGCCACTTATGACGATTTTCTTTCGATGGGTCTGTCAGAGAGAATCTCGGCCAATATTGTGAAATATCGCAATTCGGGCGGAAAATTCCGGACTCCAAACGATTTTGCCAGAATATATGGTATAAACGATTCAATTTATTCAAGATTGAAACCATATATCAGTATTGCCGCGAATTCGCAGAATTACACGAAACAATCGACAAAAAAGAAATATGCAGACAACAAAAGACAGGAGAAATATGACAGGATTGTATATGAGCCTAAAGAGTTACTAATAGTAGAACTTAATTCGGCCGACTCAGCGCAACTTGTGGCTTTGCGGGGAATTGGGAAAGTTTTAGCGCACCGCATTATCGCTTACCGCGAAATGTTAGGCGGATTTTATTCGGTTGAGCAGTTGCGTGAAATCAAGAGTCTGCCACCAGAAACCTATGCAAATCTCTATACGCAGTTCACCATCGACACATCGCGAATCAGCAAAATAAACTTGAACAATTTCCAATACAAGCAGTTGAGTCGCCATCCGTATATGCCAGTGGCGCAGTTAAACTCGATAACTAATTATAAACGGCTGATGGGTAATTTCCGATCCGTTAGCGATTTGCTCAAATACAAACTTGTTGATACCCTTACATACGAGAAAATATCGCCATATCTTGAAGTAAAGTAAACCGTTTTCAATCAGTGATATGCGTCTTTCGCTAAACGCTGTTTCGCGGCTAACATGGTTTATTGAAGAAAGTTTGAAAATAAATCCCTGACAAATTTTGTAATTGTATATCATTTGCTAAATTTGCAGCCTTGTTTTAGAAATGTTAAACAATAGTATTTTGTTATGATTGTAATACCAGTAAAAGAAGGCGAAACGATTGACAGAGCCTTGAAGAAATTCAAAAGAAAATTTGAAAAAACAGGTGTTGTTAAGGAGTTGAGAACACGTCAAGCCTTCACAAAACCTTCTGTTGTACGTCGCAGAGAAATCATTAAGGCCGCCTACATCCAGCAGTTGCAGGATGCAAGCCAGGAAATCTAATCCGGCTTCGGCATAGGTGGTGCGCGAAGTGTTTGGCTCAGCTTGCCATGTTCGATAACGGCTTTTCAAACTATTTAGCCAACGAAAAACGTTATTCTGTTCATACCCTTCGCGCATACGAAAGCGACTTGCGGCAATTTTTCGAGTTCGCGCAAAACGCCGACGAAAATTTCAATCCGCTCACGGCTGATCATGTGATCATTCGCGAGTGGATTGTTTTTTTGATGGAGAACGGCGATAAACCACGGTCCATCAACCGCAAAATAACCACCTTGCACACCTATTATAAATATCTTGTCCGCGAAGGTTTGATCGACGATTTGCCCACACGGAAAATTATCAAACCCAAAACCGAGAAAAACCTGCCGTATTTTGTCGACAAGAATGCGATGCAGGAGTTGTTCGACAGATTCCAGTTTCCTGATGATTTTGAAGGCCACCGCGACCATGCCATTCTGCTTACTTTCTACTGCACCGGCATGCGTTTGTCCGAGCTTTGCGGTCTGAAAACCTATGACATCGATTTCTACAACGCGCAGCTGAAGGTATTGGGTAAGCGTAACAAAGAACGGATTATTCCATTCGGCATTGAGCTGAAGGCCTGCTTGAAATCGTATATCGATGAGCGCAACAATGTTGCCGTCGACAACGATTTTCTCTTTGTGACCGTCAAAGGTGAGCCGGTTTATGACAAACTTATATATCGCCTTGTAAACAAATACCTTGGTGTCGTAACCACCTTGGACAAGAAAAGCCCCCATGTGCTACGCCATACCTTCGCCACGCACATGCTCAACAATGGAGCCGAGATTGACGCTATAAAAGAGCTGTTGGGACACGCCAATTTGGCCGCCACACAAATATACACCCATACAACCTTCGAGAAACTGAAGGAGATTTACAATCAGGCCCATCCGCGGGCGTAATTCATTCTAGCCTGATTCATAAGTGTTTTTGCTGATTTATCCGACAATTTGTTTGCTTGTGGACGCTTTTGTGGCGGTTTCCGTAACGTGGTGTTAATCAGCTATAATGTCAAAAGAACTCAAAAACGCAGAAAAAATCTTTTTTAATTATTAGTCAATCGATATATTTGAAACAATGATTTTTTAGAAATATCTATTAAAAAGGAGGATATTATGAAGATAAACATTCATTCGTTGCACTTCGATGCCGGCGAGAAACTCTTGGGTTTTGTTAATACTAAAGTTGGTAAACTTGACACCTTCTATGACGGAATTATCGCTGCTGATGTGACTTTGAAACTCGAAAAGTCGGACATTTCAGAGAACAAAATAGCCGAAATCAGAGTACAAATTCCAGGAGACGATGTGTTCTGCAGCCGTCAGGCAAAGACCTTCGAAGAAGCTGTGGATCTTTCGGTTGACGCACTTCGCAAACAACTTCAGAAGGCTAAGGAAAAACAGCGTGGATTATAATTTGAAAAAAAATAGCACAAAGGGTTTTTATTTATCAAAATATGTCTACATTTGCACACCATTTTCCGAGATGGGGAATGACGTTCTGTAAATGTCTGCCGATGTAGCTCAGTTGGCCAGAGCAGCTGATTTGTAATCAGCTGGTCGTGGGTTCGAATCCCTCCATCGGCTCATTTGTCTTATTGATTGTTTTGGGAAGATACCAAAGTGGCCAACTGGGGCAGACTGTAAATCTGCTGCGTCATCGCTTCGTAGGTTCGAATCCTGCTCTTCCCACTTTTTTTGTTTAAGCGGGAGTAGCTCAGTCGATAGAGCATCAGCCTTCCAAGCTGAGGGCCGCGGGTTTGAATCCCGTCTCCCGCTCAAGCAGGCCGACGTAGCTCAGGGGTAGAGCACTTCCTTGGTAAGGAAGAGGCCATGGGTTCAATTCCCATTGTCGGCTCCAAGACTGGGATTTATTGTCTAATTGTAAATAATAGGTTATTATGGCTAAAGAACAATTTCAAAGAACCAAACCTCACGTTAATATTGGTACCATCGGTCACGTTGACCATGGCAAAACCACTTTGACAGCTGCCATTACCAAAGTTTTGGCTGAGAAGGGTCTTTCTGAGTTGCGTTCATTCGATTCTATCGACAACGCACCCGAGGAAAAAGAGCGTGGTATCACCATCAACACCGCTCACGTAGAGTATCAAACAGAAAAACGCCACTATGCGCACGTTGACTGCCCGGGTCACGCCGACTATGTGAAGAACATGGTTACTGGTGCTGCCCAGATGGACGGCGCAATCTTGGTTGTTGCCGCTACTGACGGCCCGATGCCTCAGACTCGCGAGCACATCCTTTTGGCACGCCAAGTAAACGTTCCGAAAATCGTTGTGTTCTTGAACAAAGTCGACATGGTTGACGATCCTGAGTTGCTCGAATTGGTTGAGATGGAAGTTCGCGAACTTCTCTCATTCTACGGTTACGATGGCGACAACACACCAATCATCAAGGGTTCTGCTCTTGGCGCATTGAATGGTGAGCCGAAATGGGTTGAGAAGGTAATGGAACTTATGAACGCTGTTGATGAGTACATTCCGCTGCCTGTTCGTGACGTTGATAAACCGTTCCTGATGCCGGTTGAGGACGTGTTCTCAATCACTGGTCGTGGTACTGTTGCCACTGGCCGTATCGAGACTGGTGTTATCCATGTAGGTGACGAAGTTCAGATCCTTGGTCTGGGCGAGGACAAGAAGTCAACTGTAACTGGCGTTGAGATGTTCCGTAAACTTCTTGATGAAGGTCAGGCAGGTGACAACGTTGGTCTGTTGCTCCGTGGTATTGACAAAGACGAGGTTAAGCGTGGTATGGTTATCGCAAAACCTGGTCAGGTAACTCCTCACAAGAAATTCCAAGCTGAGGTTTATATCCTGAAGAAAGAGGAAGGCGGCCGTCACACTCCGTTCCATGACAAATATCGTCCTCAATTCTACATCCGTACTTTGGATGTTACCGGTGAAATCAAATTGCCGGAAGGAACTGAGATGGTAATGCCGGGCGATAACTTGACAATCACCGTAGAACTGATCACAGCTGTTGCCTGCAGCGAGGGCTTGCGTTTCGCAATCCGCGAGGGTGGCCGTACAGTAGGTGCTGGTCAGATTACCAAGATTCTTGATTAATAACAAGAGATAAAAAAGGATTCCAAGCAATTGGAATCCTTTATTTACACGGGTGTAGCTCAGTTGGTAGAGCACTAGTCTCCAAAACTAGGTGTCGGGCGTTCGAGTCGCTCCTCCCGTGCCTTAATAAGTGGTAACGATGCAAAAGATCAAAGTATATCTCAAAGAGGTTTACAACGAACTGATACACAAAGTGTCATGGCCGTCATGGTCTGACCTTCAGAATAGTGCTATTGTTGTAATGGTTGCTTCCTTAATTATAGCCCTCATTATTTACATAATGGATTTTTCATTTGCGCACATAATGGAATTCATTTACGGTTTATTCAGTTAAATAAATTCAATTAAAGTCAGATGGAAAAGAAATGGTATGTTCTCCGGGCCATGAGCGGTCAGGAAAAGAAGGTAAAGGAACAAATCGAGAGCGAAGCTGCTCACCTAAATCTGCAGGAATATGTTTCCCAAGTCTTGATTCCTACAGAGAAGATTTATCAAATCCGAAATGGTAAGAAGATTAGTAAGGAAAGAAACTTCTTTCCCGGTTACGTGCTAGTCGAGGCAGCTCTGGTCGGCGAGGTTCCTCATTTTCTTAGGAATATGCCAGGCGTCCTTGGTTTTTTAACTGAGGGAAATGGTGATCCGACACCATTGAGAGTTTCTGAAGTCAACAGAATATTAGGTAAGGTTGATGAACTCAACGATATAGACGAGGGAATCGATGTGCCTTTTGTTGTTGGCGAATCGGTTAAGGTCGTCGATGGTCCGTTCAATACATTCAGCGGAATCATCGAGGAAGTTAACGAAGAGAAGAAGAAACTCAAGGTGAGTGTCAAAATTTTTGGCAGAAAAACTCCAGTTGAACTGAGTTTTATGCAGGTAGTAAAAGAGTAAAAAACTTGTTATGGCAAAAGAAGTTACAGGAATGATTAAGCTGCAAATCAAGGGAGGGGCAGCCAACCCTTCACCTCCGGTGGGCCCGGCCTTAGGTTCTAAGGGCGTGAACATTATGGATTTTTGCAAGCAATTTAATGCCCGGACTCAAAACAGCGCTGGTAAAGTGCTTCCAGTTGTCATCACTGTTTATTCTGACAAATCGTTTGACTTCATTGTTAAACGTCCGCCAGTTGCTGTACAGATTCTGGAGGCCGCTAAAGTAAAAAGCGGTTCTGCAGAGCCTAATCGCAAAAAGGTGGCTTCTTTGACTTGGGCTCAAGTTAAAGAAATTGCCGAAGACAAAATGCCAGACTTGAATGCCTTCACGGTTGAGTCTGCAATGCGTTTGGTTGCTGGTACAGCTCGCAGTATGGGAGTCACAGTTACTGGAGAGTTCCCAGGTAAATAATTAATTAAACACCTCGTGTAAAAATGGCAAAGCTAACAAAGAACAGAAAATTAGTGGCAGACAAAATTGAGCCGTTAAAGGTTTACACTTTGTCTGAAGCTGCGCATTTGGTAAAAGAGGTTACTACCACAAAGTTTGATGCGTCTGTCGATATCGATGTCCGTCTGGGTGTCGATCCTCGCAAGGCTAATCAAATGGTTCGTGGTGTCGTTTCTTTACCTCACGGTACAGGTAAACAAACCAGAGTCTTGGTACTTTGTACTCCTGACAAGGAGGCTGAGGCAAAGGCCGCTGGTGCTGACTATGTAGGTCTTGATGAGTACATTGAGAAGATTAAGGGCGGTTGGACTGACGTTGATGTCATCATAACAATGCCTTCAATCATGGCAAAAGTCGGTGCTCTCGGTCGTGTGCTGGGTCCCCGTGGTTTGATGCCTAACCCGAAAAGTGGTACGGTTACCATGGAAATTGGTTCAGCTGTCAAAGAAGTAAAACAAGGTAAGATCGATTTTAAAGTTGACAAATTCGGTATTATCCACGCTGGTATTGGCAAGGTGTCCTTCACTCCGGAGCAAATCCAGGAGAACGCACAGGAGATTCTTAGCACAATCATCAAGTTGAAACCTTCGACAGCAAAGGGTACTTATGTTAAGAGTATCAGCTTATCAAGCACAATGAGCCCTGGTATTCCAATTGATGTTAAATCAGTAGAGTAAAAAATTAGAGTTATGAGGCGCGAAGATAAGGCTGTTATTATTGACAATCTGGCCGCTCGTCTGAAAGATGCTAACCACTTCTATCTGACTGACATTTCTGATTTGAATGCAGAACAAACCAGTCTGTTGAGAAGAAAGTGCTTCGAGAAGGACATTGAGCTTGTGGTTGTCAAGAATACCCTGCTTAAAAAAGCTATGGAAAAAACAGGCACCGACTTTTCGGAACTGTTTGGCGAACTTAAGGGCTCAACTTCTATTATGTTTACCGAAGTAGGCAATGTGCCGGGTAAACTGATCAAGGAGTTCCGTGCAAAAGGTGACAAACCCATTCTTAAGGGCGCATACGTTGAAGAGTCGTTCTACATTGGCGACAACCAACTCGAGGCTTTGATTCACATCAAGTCGAAGAGCGAGCTTATTGCCGATGTTATCGCACTGTTGCAATCGCCTGCCAAGAACGTTGTTTCTGCTCTGCAATCGAGCGGTCAGAACTTGACGGGTATCTTAAAAACATTATCAGAGAAATAAACATTATTTGTAAACATTTTTTAAAAATAGATTTAAAATGGCAGATTTGAAAAAGTTTGCAGAAGAGTTGGTTAACTTGACTGTAAAAGAGGTAAATGAGTTGGCTGCAATACTCAAAGACGAATATGGTATTGAACCGGCTGCTGCCGCTGTTGCTGTTGCCGCTCCTGCTGCTGGAGCTGGTGAGGCTGCCGCTGCAGAAAAAACTGAGTTCGACGTAATCCTTAAGTCGGCTGGCGCTCAGAAATTGCAAGTTGTGAAACTTGTTAAGGAACTCACTGGTCTTGGCTTGAAAGAGGCTAAGGAAGTAGTTGACGGCGCTCCGAAAGAACTTAAGACAGGCGTATCTAAAGAAGAAGCTGAATCATTAAAGGCTAAATTGGAAGAAGCTGGAGCTGAAGTTGAGCTTAAATAGGATTCCATATTAGGATAAAGATAAGGTTTAGTGTTGGTCTCCAACACTAAGCCTTTTTGTTGTTTTTTTTAAGTTCACCTATTTTTTAAGACAATGGCTTCAACTGGTTATCAAGAAAGAATAAACTTCGCATCGAATAAAAACCAATTGGAATATCCTGATTTTCTGGACATCCAATTGAAATCTTTCAATGACTTTTTCAATATCAACACAACGCCTGATCAGAGAAAAAATGAGGGCTTGTATGAGGTGTTCAATGAGAACTTTCCTATCTCTGACACCCGCAACAATTTCGTTCTGGAGTTTCTGGACTACAACATCGACCCGCCGCGTTACACCATTGAGGAGTGCATCGAGCGTGGCCTGACCTACAGCATTCCGCTCAAGGCCAAACTGAAGTTGTATTGCACCGACCCCGAGCACGAAGATTTCGACACAGTGGTGCAAGACGTTTATCTGGGCACCATTCCTTATATGACACCGCGCGGTACATTTGTTATCAATGGTGCGGAGCGTGTCATTGTGTCGCAGTTGCACCGCTCACCTGGCGTTTTCTTTGGTCAGAGCATTCACGCTAACGGTACAAAACTCTATTCGGCACGTATCATCCCGTTCAAGGGTTCGTGGATTGAGTTTGCAACCGACATCAACAATGTGATGTACGCCTACATCGACCGCAAGAAGAAATTGCCGGTTACAACATTGTTGCGTGCCATCGGTTACGAGAGCGACCGCAGCATTTTGGAGATATTCGATCTTGCGGATGAAGTCAAAGTTTCAAAGGCCGGTCTGAAGAAGGTTACCGGCCGCCGTCTTGCAGCCCGTGTCCTGAAGACCTGGGTTGAGGACTTTGTTGACGAGGATACCGGCGAGGTTGTCTCTATCGAGCGTAACGAGGTTATCGTTGACCGTGAGACAATTCTCGAAAACGAGCATATTGATGCCATCGTCGATTCGGGCGCAAAAACCATCCTTCTGCACAAGGAGAATGTGAATTTGGCCGAATTCGGTATCATTTACAATACATTGCAGAAAGACCCCTGCAACTCTGAAAAAGAGGCGGTGCTTTACATCTATAGGCAGTTGCGCAACGCGGAGCCGCCTGACGAGGCAACCGCTCGCGACGTTATCGACAAGTTGTTCTTCTCTGACAAGCGCTATGACTTGGGAGACGTAGGCCGTTTCCGCATCAACCGGAAACTGAACCTTGACATCGATATGAGCGTGAGGGTCTTGACTAAAGAAGACATTATTGAGATTATCAAATATCTGATTGAACTTATCAACAGCAAAGCCGACGTCGACGATATCGACCACTTGAGCAACCGTCGTGTGCGTACCGTTGGCGAGCAACTTCAGAACCAGTTCGGAGTTGGCCTGGCTCGTATGGCAAGAACAATCAAAGAGCGAATGAACGTCCGCGACAATGAGGTGTTCACACCAGTTGACCTTATCAACTCAAAGACATTGTCGAGCGTCATCAACTCATTCTTCGGCACCAACGCCTTGTCGCAGTTTATGGACCAGACAAACCCGTTGGCCGAACTTACTCACAAGCGCCGTATGTCGGCGTTGGGCCCTGGCGGTCTGTCGCGTGAGCGTGCAGGCTTCGAGGTGCGCGACGTTCACTACACACACTACGGCCGTTTGTGCCCGATTGAGACACCTGAAGGCCCGAACATCGGTCTTATCTCGTCGCTTTGTGTGTTTGCGAAAGTGAACAATCTGGGCTTCATCGAAACCCCGTACCGCAAGGTTGAGAACGGCAAGGTTGACCTGAACAACGACGACGTTGTTTACTTGACAGCCGAGGACGAGGAGGGAAGAATCATCGCGCAGGCCAATGCGCCGCTCGATGCCGAAGGTTGCTTCAAGAATCCGAAAGTTAAGACACGTCTGGAGGCCGACTTCCCGTTGACCGACCGCGCCGACGTTCAGATGATGGACGTTGCGCCGAACCAGATTTCGTCAATAGCCGCATCACTGATTCCGTTCCTTGAGCACGACGATGCCAACCGTGCGTTGATGGGTTCGAATATGATGCGCCAGGCCGTTCCGCTTTTGAAATCGGAATCGCCGATTGTTGGTACAGGCATTGAGAAACGTGTTGCCGAAGACTCGCGCAATATGATTAGTGCCGAAGGCGACGGTGTGGTTGAATATGTTGACGCCGACGAGATTGTCGTTCGCTACAACCGTACTGACGCACAGCGTTTTGTAAGTTTTGATGACGATGTTGTCCGCTACAAACTGACCAAATTCCAGAAGACCAACCAGAGTATGTGCATCAACCAGCGTCCGATTGTGTCGAAAGGCGACAAGGTAACGAAGGGTATGGTGATGACCGAAGGTTACGCAACACAAGGCGGCGAACTCGCTTTGGGACGCAACCTGAAGGTGGCCTTTATGCCTTGGAAGGGTTACAACTTCGAGGATGCCATCGTGCTTTCGGAGCGTGTTGTACGCGAGGATTTGTTCACATCGCTTCACATCGACGAATATATGCTTGAGGTGCGCGACACCAAACGCGGTATGGAGGAACTCACAGCCGACATCCCGAATGTTAGTGAGGACGCAACCAAATACTTGGACGACAACGGTCTTATCCGCATTGGCGCACACGTGCTGCCGGGCGACATCCTTATCGGTAAAATCACACCGAAAGGCGAGTCTGACCCGTCGCCGGAGGAGAAGTTGCTTCGCGCCATCTTTGGTGACAAAGCCGGTGACGTGAAAGACGCTTCGTTGAAGGCCGGTCCGTCGCTGACAGGCGTTGTGATTGACAAGAAATTGTTCTCACGTCTGGTTAAGGACAAGAAACTGAAAGCAGCAGAGAAACCGCTTCTGCAGAAGATTGAGGAGGAGCGTCAGCAGCGTCTGGGCGAACTCAAGGCCCGTCTGGTTGACAAACTCTTCTCGATTGTGAACGGCAAGGTGTCGCAAGGTGTTAAGGATATGATTGGCACCGACATCATCCCGAAAGGAACAAAATTCTCGCAGAAACTTTTGCTCGAGGTTGATTATCTGAACGTTAATCCTTGCAAGTGGACTACCGACAAAGAGAAAAACGACACAATCGCAGAACTGCTGCACAACTATACAATCAAGAACCGCGAGATTGAAGGCGACATCAAACGCAAGGTGTTCAACATCTCGGTTGGCGACGAACTGCCAAACGGAATTGTTCAACTTGCCAAGGTTTACATCGCACAGAAACGTAAGATTCGCGTGGGTGACAAGATGGCCGGACGCCACGGTAACAAGGGTATTGTGGCAAAGGTTGTCCGCGACGAGGATATGCCATTCCTTGAAGACGGCACACTGGTTGACATTGTGCTGAACCCGCTGGGTGTGCCTTCACGTATGAACCTTGGACAGATTTACGAGACCGTGCTCGGTTGGGCAGGCCGCGAACTCGGCTTGAAGTTCGCCACACCAATCTTCGACGGCGCATCGCTTGAGGAGATTACCGAACTGACCAACAAGGCAGGCGTTCCGGAATTCGGCCGCACATATCTGTACGACGGCGGAACCGGCGAGCGCTTCCACCAACCGGCCACAGTGGGCGTTATCTATATGCTGAAACTGGGCCATATGGTCGACGACAAGATGCACGCACGTTCAATCGGTCCTTACTCACTCATCACTCAGCAGCCGTTGGGCGGTAAAGCACAATTCGGTGGTCAGCGTTTTGGTGAGATGGAGGTTTGGGCACTCGAAGCATTCGGCGCAGCCAACGTTCTTCAGGAGATTCTGACTGTTAAGTCGGACGACGTGATGGGACGTGCAAAGGCTTACGAGTCGATTGTCAAGGGTGAGCCGATGCCGACACCGGGCATCCCTGAATCGTTGAACGTATTGCTGCACGAGTTGCGCGGCTTGGGATTGAGCATTAATTTAGAGTAAAAACGTGACGGTATGGCTTGAAAGAGCCATACCATCTTTATAATCTTCTTAAAATTTCCATCTATGGCATTTAGAAAGGAAACTAAAACAAAAAGCGAGTTCTCGCACATAACAATCGGTTTGGCATCGCCCGAAGAAATTCTTGAGCGTTCGAGTGGCGAGGTGCTGAAACCAGAAACCATCAACTACCGCACATATAAGCCAGAGCGTGACGGCTTGTTCTGCGAGCGCATCTTTGGTCCTGTGAAGGACTATGAGTGCCACTGCGGCAAGTACAAACGCATCAGATACAAAGGTATCGTCTGCGACCGTTGCGGTGTTGAAGTCACGGAGAAGAAGGTACGTCGTGAGCGTATGGGCCACATCCAACTGGTGGTTCCGGTGGCTCATATTTGGTATTTCAAGTCGCTGCCTAATAAGATAGGCTATCTGCTTGGCTTACCGACAAAAAAACTCGATATGGTGGTTTATTATGAGCGCTATATCGTCATTCAGGCAGGTGCGCTTGCCGAACAGGGACTTAATGATTTGGACCTGCTCACTGAGGAGGAGTACCTTGACTGGATGGAGAAAGTTCCAAAAGAAAATCAGTATCTTGAAGATACTGACCCCAATAAATTTATTGCAAAGATGGGCGCAGAGGCCATCTACGATTTGCTCGAGAAACTGAATCTCGACGATCTTTCGTATGACCTTCGCCACAAGGCCGACACCGAAACATCGCAACAGCGTAAGGGTGAGGCTCTGAAGCGTCTGCAGGTTGTTGAGTCGTTCCGCGCATCGCAAGGCAAGAACCGTCCGGAGTGGATGATTCTGAAGGTTATCCCCGTGATTCCGCCGGAGTTGCGTCCGTTGGTTCCGCTCGATGGCGGCCGCTTCGCAACATCTGACTTGAACGATTTGTATCGCCGCGTCATCATCCGCAACAACCGTCTGAAACGCCTTATCGAAATCAAGGCGCCGGAGGTGATTCTGCGCAACGAGAAGCGTATGCTTCAAGAGGCTGTCGACTCACTGTTCGACAACTCACGCAAATCGAACGCCGTGAAGACTGAAAATAACCGCGCTCTCAAATCGTTGAGCGACAGCCTTAAAGGCAAGCAAGGACGTTTCCGTCAGAACTTGCTTGGTAAACGTGTCGACTACTCGGCCCGTTCGGTTATCGTCGTTGGTCCGGAGTTGAAGATGCACGAGTGCGGTCTGCCGAAGGATATGGCTGCCGAACTCTACAAACCATTCGTAATTCGCAAACTGATTGAGCGCGGCATTGTTAAGACCGTGAAATCAGCCAAAAAGATAGTTGACCGCAAGGACCCTGTTGTTTGGGACATTCTTGAGAACGTCATCAAAGGACACCCAGTTCTGCTCAACCGTGCCCCGACCCTTCACCGCTTGGGTATTCAGGCTTTCCAACCGAAACTCATTGAGGGTAAGGCAATTCAGTTGCACCCGCTTGCTTGTACGGCATTCAACGCCGACTTCGACGGTGACCAAATGGCCGTTCACTTGCCACTGGGCAACGCAGCCATTCTTGAGGCACAGTTGTTGATGCTTGGTTCGCACAACATTCTGAACCCGGCCAACGGCGCGCCTATCACCGTTCCTTCGCAGGATATGGTGCTCGGTCTGTACTACATCACCAAAGCCCGCAAAGGCGCTCTGGGCGAGGGCATTACGTTCTACTCGCCTGAGGAGGTGAACATCGCATACAACGAGAAACGCGTTGACCTTCACGCAACTATCAAAGTTAAGACTAAAGACCTGATTGACGGCGAGGTTAAGGACACAATCCTTGAGACAACCGTAGGCCGTGTGATTGTCAACCAATTTGTTCCTGATGAGGTTGGATTCATCAACGAGGTGCTGACAAAGAAGTCACTTCGCGACATCATCGGTAAGGTTTACAAGACTTGCGGAACAGCCGTTACCGCTCAATTCCTTGACGACATCAAGAACCTTGGATACCGTATGGCGTTCGAAGGCGGCTTGTCGTTCAACCTTGGCGACGTAATCATTCCTGCAGAAAAAGCCGAATTGGTTAGTGAGGGTTACAAGCAGGTTGACGAGGTGATGAACAACTACAATATGGGCTTCATCACCAACAACGAGCGTTACAATCAGATTATCGATATTTGGACACACACCAACGCCAAACTGACTCAAATCCTGATGAAACAGTTGAGTTCAGACAACCAAGGCTTCAACTCGGTATTTATGATGCTTGACTCTGGAGCCCGTGGTTCGAAGGAGCAGATTCGTCAGTTGTGCGGTATGCGTGGTTTGATGGCGAAACCGCAGAAGTCTGGTGCCGAGGGCGGTCAGATTATTGAGAACCCGATTTTGGCCAACTTTAAAGAGGGTCTGTCGGTGCTCGAGTACTTCATCTCAACCCACGGCGCACGTAAAGGTTTGGCCGATACCGCTTTGAAGACTGCCGACGCAGGTTATCTGACCCGTCGTCTGGTCGATGTTTCGAACGATGTGATTATCACCGAAGAGGACTGCGGCACACTGCGTGGTCTGGTGGCAACCGCATTGAAGAAAAACGAGGACGTTGTTGAATCGTTGTACGACAGAATCTTGGGCCGTACATCGGTACACGATATTTATCACCCGATTACCGGCGAGTTGATTATCAAGGCCGGTGAGGAGTTCACTGAGGAAATCGCTCAAATTATTGAGGATTCGCCGATTGAGCAAGTCGAGATGCGCTCGGTGCTCACTTGCGAGTCGAAGAACGGCGTCTGCGCGAAGTGCTACGGACGTAACCTTTCGAACAGCCGAATGGTACAGATTGGCGAGGCTGTGGGTGTGATTGCCGCACAGTCAATCGGTGAGCCTGGTACACAGTTGACTCTGCGTACATTCCACGTGGGTGGTACTGCAGGCAACATCGCTTCCGACTCAAGCCTGACCGCAAGTTACGATGGTCGCGTTGAGTTCGAGGAACTTCGCTCAATCGCTTATAAAGACGAGAACGCCGGCGACATTGAAATCGTTGTTGGCCGTCTGGCGGAGATGAAGTTGGTTGATGTGAACACCGGACTTGTAATCTCAAATCACGCAATACCTTACGGTTCGAAACTGTTTGTGAAGAATGGCACAGAAGTTAAGAAGGGCACACTGATATGCGAGTGGGACGCTTACAACGCAGTCATCATTTCGGAAGTTGGTGGTAAGGCAGATTTCGTTAACCTTGAGGAGGGCGTTACCTACCGCGAGGAGTCGGATGAGGCCACAGGCTTTGCAGAGAAGGTGGTTATCGAAACCCGCGACAAGACTAAGAACCCGGCCATCTCAATCAAGAACGCGGCTGGCGAAGAGATAAAATCGTATAACATCCCGGTAGGCGCTCACATTGTGATTGCTGAAAACGAGGACGTTAAGCAAGGACAGGTTATCGTTAAGATTCCGCGCGCCGTTGGTAAAGCGGGCGATATCACCGGTGGTCTGCCGCGTGTTACTGAGTTGTTCGAGGCACGTAACCCGTCGAACCCGGCAGTGGTTGCCGAAATCGATGGCGAGGTGACCTACGGCAAAATCAAACGTGGTAACCGCGAGATTATCATCACATCGCGCTCGGGCGAGCAGGCTAAATACCTTGTTCCGCTGTCGAAGCAGATTCTGGTTCAGGAGAACGATTACGTCCGCGCAGGCATTCCGTTGTCTGACGGCGCCATCACCCCGCAGGACATCCTTTCGATTATGGGCCCGACCAAAGTTCAGGAGTACATCGTGAACGAGGTTCAGGAGGTTTACCGTCTGCAAGGTGTGAAAATCAACGACAAACACTTTGAGGTGATTGTCCGCCAAATGATGCGCAAGGTTGAAATCATCGACCCGGGTGATACCAAATTCCTTGAGAAACAGTTGGTTGACAAGAACGACTTTATGGAAGAGAACGACTGGATTTGGGACAAGAAAGTTGTTACCGATGCAGGCGACTCTGAGACGCTGAAACCTGGTCAGATTGTGACAAGCCGCAAACTGCGCGACGAGAACTCAATCTTGAAACGTAAGGATTTGCGTCTGGTTGAGGCCCGCGACACCGTTCCGGCAACATCGAACCAGGTGCTGCAAGGTATCACCCGCGCCGCATTGCAGACCAAGAGTTTCATCTCGGCCGCATCGTTCCAGGAGACAACCAAAGTGCTCAACGAGGCTGCCATCTGCGCCAAGTCAGACCCGATGGAGGGCTTGAAGGAGAACGTTATCGTAGGTCACCTGATTCCTGCAGGTACAGGCACCCGCTTGTTCTCTGACCTGATTGTGGGTTCGAAAGAGGAGTATGACGCTCTGACTCACAGACGCGACAGCATCGACGACGATGACTACACTGTTGACCAGGAGATTATGGAAATGACTTCGGAAACAGGCGCTGACGTTGAAGACGGAGAATAATCTTCAAGATATTTGATGAAAAAGGCTGCCCAACAGGGTGGCCTTTTTTGTTGGATAATCGGATGGAGGTTAATTGTTTTTGTTACTTTTGAAAAAAATATCCGACTATGAGCGAACAACAACAGCAAAACAAACAGTTGAACATTGAACTGACCGACGATGTGGCACAGGGCATCTATTCGAATTTAGCCATCATCACACACTCAACTTCAGAGTTTGTGCTTGATTTTGCGCGCGTTATGCCCGGCGTTCCAAAGGCCGGCGTGAAATCGCGCATCATTCTGACCCCCGAGCACGCCAAACGCCTGCTTTTTGCCCTACAGGACAACATCTCGAAGTACGAGGCATCGTTCGGCAAGATAAACCTGGCTGATGGCCCCGCCGGCCGTTTCCCAATGGGCGGTTTCGGCACACCGACGGCGAAGGCATAATTATTTTCTAACCATTAGAGTAAACGATTAATTGCTGGTCATCATTTAATCATTGCCAGCAATTCGTCCTTTTTACGGCGCGACACTTCAACTATTGAACCGTCGGCCATGGCAACGCTACCACCATCGCCACCATTATTCATGTATTTGTCGATGTAGCTGGTATTTATCAAGTGTGATTTATGGACACGTATGAAATTGCTATTAGCAAACAAATCTTCGTAAATTTTGAGATTTTTTGAGACCATAACGCGTTCGCCCGTGCTTAAAAATACTTGTGTATACGGACCATCGGCCTCACATCGCACGATGTCGTCAACTTTTACAAATTGAATTCCTTCAGATGTTGGTAGTCCTATTTTTGTGAAGTCGTTCTTTTTTGAAATCGACAGCAACGCATCAATGCGGTCGTCTTTGGCTTGGTTCTGGTTTGCCAACTCAGATTTCACTCTCTCCACAGCCTCGACAAATTCGTCAGGCTCAACAGGCTTGAGTATATAATCGGAAGCACTGAACTTGATGGCTTTGAGTGCAAACTGGTCGTATGCGGTTACAAAAATAACCTTGAAATTCCGTTGTGGTAGTTTCTCAAGTAGGTTAAACCCGGTTCCGTCCTGCATTTGTATGTCAAGAAAAACTATATCGGGGGTTTGTTTGCTGAGTAGCTCAAATCCGCTTTCCACGGAGTTGGCCTCGCCAATCACATCAATATCATCGCAGTAGAAAGACAAGTATTGTTTCACGATATCTCGTCCGTTCTTTTCATCATCAATAATAACTACCTTAACCATAATAGAATTTTATATATGTTGTAAATATAATGATTTAGTGGGAAAAACAATGGTCGTGTGCGAAAAACAAAAAAGTAAAAGATACGGTAAGGATGTTGTCATATTTCCTCGTTTCCATCCATGATAGGGATGATAATTGTAACTTGTGTGCCTAAAGCGTTGCCGTCGTTGTCTTCAAGGTCGGTGATGACACACGACATTTTGGCGTTGGTCTCGTTGTTCAGGTCGCGTAATCGGTCGCGGGTGAGTTGCATGCCCACTGACTTATGTTTGCGCTCGCTGTTTTTTTCGAGTTCGGCGGCAGCCTTACGCCCCACGCCGTTGTCGGTAATCTGACAAGTAAGGCTGTCGTTGTCGTTTTCGGTGATTTTGATGGTGATTAATCCTTCGCCATCGGCCTTGTGCATAAGGCCGTGTATGATGGCGTTCTCTATGAATGGTTGAACCAACATTGGCGGCACATTCACCAAATCTTCCTCAACATTGTCATCGATGTCGATACGGTAGTTGAATTTGTTGCCAAATCGAGCCCGTTCAAGGTCAAGGTACAGGCTTAGCGATTGCATCTCGTTGCTTAGTGTAACCGATTGTACCATTGAGTTGTTGAGGATCATACGCATCAGTTTTGCGAATTTTGACAGAAACCGTACGGCTTCTTGCGTATTGTTGCCGACTATGAAACTTTGTACCGAGTTGAGAGCGTTGAATATAAAGTGAGGATTCATCTGTGTGCGCAGCAATGACCGTTCTATTTCGAGAGCCTTGTTACGTAATTTGTTTTCTTCGTTTTCTTTGGTTGTCTTGTAGAAAAAGAACAAAATGACGCCAATAATAATAAACAAGAGTGCAACGCTCAGTAAAACTCGTGTACGCATACGTGTCTGTGCCAATTCTTGTTGATGTTCGACCTCAATGCGTAGGGTTTCATAGTGGTGGTTGACGGAGTCGAGCATCCGTGTGCGCTCCACCTCGGAGTTTTTTATGCTGTTGAGCGTGCTGTCGTTGACATGAGCCATCTTGTATTCCATGTATTTCTCATGGTGTTTCAAAGCGTTTTTGTAGTCACCAAGTTTTGTGTAAACTTCATACAGATACCTATGATAATCGTCAAAGGCAAATGTTGTGCTATTGTTCGTCAGATATTTGTTTATTCCCAACAATACGGCAAGTGCATCGTTATATCTTTTGCTTAAGATAAGATAATCGGCATAACTATATTGGTAATGAACATAACTGTAATTAGAACCGACTGTCTGATAATAATTACCAATCTTCTTGAGAAACATATAGCAACTATCGGCATACACATTTTCTCCTGTCAGTTTTGCTGCCTTAATATAAGTGTCGGCAAGCAACATATATGCATTGTATTTTTCTTCGACAATACGGCGGTTTATAATTACTTTTGATTCGAACAACCGTACTGATTTGGCTAGATACCTGATGGCTTGGTTGATTAAAGAGTCAGATTGATTGGCAATTGCCATGCCCAAATAGCAATAACAATGTGCCATTTGTAATGTGTCATTTGTAGCTAATGAATAGTCTAACGCCTTCTTGTGGTTTTCTTCGGCATTGACAAACAATGACATATTGGAATATATCTGGCCTAAATTATTGTATGATGATATCAGAAGGTTTGTGTCTTGTGTCTCAGTGAAATATACTATTGCCTTGTTGTAATAATAAAAAATGCTGTCTTTGATATTAAGGTCCAGATAACAATTGCCGATGAGTAAAAATGTTATGGCTTCGTTTTTTTTATCTGAGAGTTCGTGGAAGATATTGGCCGCTTTAAAACGGTACTTCAGTGCTGTGCGTGATTCGTCTTTCATATAATACGCATATGCAATGTTACTGTAATTATTAGACATTATTTTTGTATCCGCCGGCTTACAGTATTCAAGTGAGAGCTGGGCGTATTTAATACGTGTGTCGTTGTCGCAGGTAAGATTTGATACCTTGTAATAATTCATTGCTTTTATGCTGTCGGACGATTCGGAATTTGTGGCGTTAAGCAGACTGTCTATTTGAGGTTGGTTGGGGTCCACAAAATCATTGTCGGTTTCTTGAGAACAAACAGTTTGCGACAGCATTTGCAACAAGGCTGCCATTATCAGCGGAATGAAGATCTTTTTCATCGTGTTCAATTTTTAACAAAAATAGAAAGATTGTAAAAAATGTCAAGATGTCTGTTGACATGATATATCCCATTCATAATAAAACGTAGAGTATGAAATCAATTGCTCTACGTTTTTCAACTGAAAAAACTATTTTTGGCGTAATAAAATTCTGACAGATATGAAGACAATGCTTTTTATGAACTTGGGAGTTACCGAAATTGTCATTATTGCCTTGGTTGTGCTGCTGCTGTTTGGCGGTAAGAAAATTCCCGAGCTGATGCGTGGATTGGGCAAGGGCGTCCGCAGTTTCAAAGACGGAATGAACGACAAAGCCGACGGTGAGCCAAAGAATCAGACCGATGGCGCAGAAGACGGCAAATAGCGATCAACTCACCTTTTGGGATCATCTCGACCAATTGCGCGGTAGCATTATTCGCATTTTAGCGGTTGTGATGGTGCTGGGCTTTGCCGCATTTTTCTTTAAGGAACAGCTGTTTACTGTGCTGCTTGCGCCGAAACATCATGGTTTCATAACCTATCGGCTGTTTGAGCGCGTAACGGGCGCTAGCATCGGAGAGTTTTCGGTAAATATGATAAACACCGGTTTGGCGCAGCAGTTTATGATTCATCTGAAGGCGGCCTTTGCGGTTGGCTTTCTGTTGGCGTCGCCTTACATTTTGCATATGATTTACAGTTTTGTGTCGCCGGCGCTCTACCGCAGTGAGCGGCGCGTGGCAGTGAGACTTGTAGGCGGCGGCTATCTGATGTTTATGTTGGGTGTGGCGTTAAGCTATTTTGTTATTTTCCCGCTTACTTTCAGATTTTTAGGTACATATCAGGTGAGCGGTGATGTGCCGAATTTCATTTCGCTCGAATCGTATATGTCAACCCTGTTTTTGCTTTGCATTGTCATGGGCGTGATGTTCGAGTTGCCGGTTGCATCGTGGGTGCTTGCGCGTATGGGCTTTGTCGGGGTGGATTTTATGCGCCGCTACCGCCGCCATGCTATTGTCGCCATACTGGTTGTCGCTGCCGTGATAACGCCAACGGCCGATGCCTTCACACTTTGCGTGGTGTCGCTGCCCATCTATCTGCTCTATGAGTTTGGCATTTTACTGGCGGTCAGAGCCGAGAAGAAACGATTGAGAAATTGCCCGGCAAGAGCAATATAACTTCCACAAAACAGATAATTATAGAATATAAACAATAATAACTAAAAAACAAATAACAATGAACACGCATCATTCTACATTATTTACGCTCCTTGCGGCATTTTTAGTAACATTCAGTGCATGCAAAGAGGAAGAGAACCCGTTTTACCCTACACAACCTACAAGCATAAGCATTGAGGATGGCGCAGTGTTTTTCATAAGTGACGATTTTAACGAAGACTATTACTACATATCCAGTAAGTCGAACCACCTTCCTTACATTGTAGTAGGAGGAAGCAATAACGAAAAAGGAACTGAGATAAAATATAAATACTATATAAGTGACGATAATACGACATTTAAGATATATACAGCGCCTAAAGTGTATGGGGAGCCAAGTATATTGGAACTGAACAAACACTATTTTTGGTATGCTGTCCCATTCGCATTACATTATAACGGTGATACTGTTTGGGGTGAGAAAACTGCAATACATGACTTTTATCTTTATGAATCTCCAACTGGAGAACTTGAACTCACTAACGTGGAAGATGGATTTACTATTTTGCTGAAATGGAGCAACAACCAACAAGAATATTTTAAGGGAGCTACTATTACTGTTACCCCTGACAGCACATGCAACTATGACAACACTCCAATAACTGTACCCGCAGAACAGAAATCCTATCGTATTTCAGCTGGCACCATGGCTGACCAGAAATACCAGATGTACTATCACTGGGATGTGAAGGGCATAAACTATAAGCCTGTGATATATACTTTTAGCGTTACCCTTAATTATGACTTCAATGGTAATACAAAAACAATTACGATTAATAAAAAAGGCATTTTCTTAGACAACGAAAAATATGTCGCCGACAACTATTTTAATATATATAGCATTGGCAAAATCGGTAACCGCACATGGATGCTGGAAGATATCCGTTGCACGCTACCTGATGATGATGTAAATTTTTATTATAATATGAATCCTAAAAATGAAAAATACAAACAAATATTACATTGTATTGCAAGTCATTATAATTCCAATGATGCTCGTATAGAATTTGAAGAGTATGCTAAAACGAAGGGGGTATTTCCAATTCCTCAAGGATATCATTTGGCGACTGATGACGATTGGAACGACTTGGAAGCAACCTACGGATTGGCAAAAACAGATATTAGTGATTACTGCAATGTTGATGCTAATCTTAATTTTTTTATACCTGATTCTGAATATATAAAAATAGCTTTTGATGATTGTGAATATAGTGATGTCCCTAATAAATATATAGGAAAGGAAGTGGACATACGCAGCAAACTGATAGCTAAAAACAGTTGGTTTGACCTTGAAGGAAATCCAATAGAAGGTTATGGAATATTCAATGCTTATCCGGCTTACAGTTATTCGCGTAATGATAAATTTAGTTGTGGTGGCGTTATTTTTCCAACCGGCACCATTATCGGCGAAAATAGAATTATGCGTATGCTATGGTGTGGCAGCAAGGGCATACTCCGATGTAAGGGTGACGCATTATGGGGCACCGATTTTTGTTTACGTTGTGTAAAAGATTAACCATTTCTATGAGTTTTGCATTTTGCTGGCAGTTAGAGCCGAAAAGAAACGATTGAAAACCGAATAAAATAAAGATGATTATGTTACAGATTGGAACCAAAGCCCCCAATTTCGAGGGTGTCGATGAGAATGGTAAAACTGTGAAATTGAGCGATTTTGCCGGTCGCAAACTTGTCCTTTATTTCTACCCGAAAGACAGTACACCTGGCTGCACAGCCGAAGCTTGTGATTTGCGCGACAATTACAAACGGTTTCTGTCGCTAGGTTACAATGTGCTTGGCGTCAGCAAAGACTCGGCGGCGTCGCATCAGAAGTTTATCGCCAAATATGAATTGCCGTTCCATCTTATTTCCGATACCGACTGCACTATTTTGAAGGCCTACGAGGCGTGGGGCGTGAAAAAAATGTACGGCAAAGAGACTGTCGGCACAATTCGGACTACTTATGTAATTGACGAAAAGGGCGTTATCATCGATGCAATAGGCAAAGTCGACACCAAAAATCATAGTGCGCAATTGCTTGATAAGTGATTTTTCCGATTCCCCAATTGGCAATGTTGGCACATTGTTTGCTTTGAGCCGCCGCGTTTAACTTTTAAAAATTTAAAAAATGAGATTTAAAAACAGCAGATTCAAGAAACGGATGGTCTGTTTCTCGAAGTGGACGCGCAAGAACTACGCCATTTACAACAGTTTAGGAAAAGTTGTCAAGATTTGTGTTCTTGTTGACACACTGACAATTGCGGCCACGCAGGCAAAGTGCTCAACAATGATTGACTCGGCAGAAATTGCTGACAGTGTTACAGTTGAAGAAATAACCGTGTCGTCGGACAGGGTGACAAGCAATTTCTCGCAACTGATTGTGCCGGTTGCAATTGTAAAATCCGATGATTTTGCGGCCGCCCCGCAGCAGAATCTTATTGACGCGCTGGAATATACGGCGCAAGTTGACATTCGTCAGCGCGGACTTTTAGGCGTTCAGTCCGACCTGTCGATCCGAGGTGGAACCACTGACCAAAACGCCATAATCCTTAACAAAATAAACATTACCGACCCGCAAACAGGGCACAACAATTTCACGCTTCCCGTCGATATTGACGACGTGGAACGGGTTGAGATTATTGTTGGACAGACTGGCCGAGCGAGCGGAGTGGCGGCTTTGAGCGGTGCGTTGTGCTTCTTTACGCCGACCGATACCACCGACCGCTACAAAGTGACCGTGCTGAACGGCGCCAACGGCCTGTATAAAATTGCCGCTACAGCGTCGGTCAACAACAGCAAGGTGAACAATTTTCTTGCCGCTTCCGTCTCACATTCTGATGGTTACACCGACAATACCGATTTCGACATTCACAACCTTTTCTATCGTGGCGTTCTGGCGATAGGAAAGTCAAACATAAACGCGCAGGCGGGCTACACCGAAAAGCATTTCGGCAGCAACGGCTTCTATTCGCTCTCGTATCCCGATCAGTATGAAGAAAATGAGTCGTGGCTGGCGAGCCTTGGCACCGACATTAACTTCGGCCCCGAGATTTCGGTCAATGCCTATTGGCGGCGACTGAACGATTACTATGTGCTAAAGCGCAGTAATCCTGCATTTTATCAGAACTATCACCAAACCGATGCCTTTGGGGCGAACTTGCAGGCGTCGTTCGTAACCAATTGGGGCACAACCACATTCGGGCTTGAAAACCGCACCGAAAAAATCAAAAGTACGCGTCTGGGGCACGTTACGGGCAAGCAGGTGGAAGTGAAGGACCGCGATTCAATCTTTTACGACCATTTTTACGACCGCAATTTCACCACCGTTTCGGCCAATCATAAGTTTGTGGCACAGCATTTTGCAGTGTCGGCAGGCGGCGTGGTGCTTATCGACGGAGGGGTGAACTTCTATCCTGGAATCGATGCAACTTATATGATTTCCAATTCATTATGCGCATTCGCGTCGGCCAATGCGGCATTCCGTCAGCCCACGTTCACCGATTTGTTC
This sequence comes from uncultured Bacteroidota bacterium, assembly GCA_946414435.1. Taxonomy (GTDB): domain Bacteria; phylum Bacteroidota; class Bacteroidia; order Bacteroidales; family SZUA-534; genus RUG13583. Next base: position 23,277 of record CAMKOM010000006.1, on the reverse strand, counting down.
TATCAAAGTCCGAAAAATGTTGGTAATGAAAATCTTAAATCGGAAGAAGTTACAACTTACGAGGTCGGATTCAAGGCCGATAAGCGGTTGTTCAACGCGCGGGCGGCAGTCTATTTCAAGCAGGGCCGCAACATTATCGACTGGGCGCGTCTGACAGGCGAGGAACTTTATGTGGCACAGAACGTTACGGAAGTCAACACCTTCGGACAGGAATTTGACGTTACGGTGAAGCCCGCGTCGATTTTTAAACAAAAATACCTGATAATTAGTGAATTAAAGTGTGGCTACAGCCATATAGGCATTCAAAAATCAACAGGCGATTATGAGTCGCTTTACGCGCTCGACCATTTGCGCCACAAGTTGACGGCGTCGGCCACGCTGCGGTCGGTTGGCGGTTTCGAGGCCAACGTCAGGCTTGTTTATCAGCACCGAAACGGGAGTTACGATGTGGTCAATCCCGAGACTAAACAGATTGATGCACAGCCATATAAAGGATTTGCAACCGTTGATGCGGGAATTTCGCACCGCGGCAAGTACGTGACGCAGTTTGTTGAGGCAACCAATATCGGCAATGCTAAATCGTTCGATTTCAGCGGTCTTGAACTGCCTGGACGCTGGATAAAAATCGGCGTGAAGGTTGATTTGACGGTTGCTGATTAGTTTTATGGTGGTTGCGGAAGGCTTGATTTCCAATGTTTTCCGCAGCCGCCGTTTTCTTTCGTGCAAACGTGCATTTATGGTTGGCGGCCGTTGCGCTGCCGACCTTTTTTTTAATCGTTTCCGAATAAATCGTAAATTCGCGCGATTTTAAAACTAACGAAATGGCAGCATATTTATGTAGCGACAACCGCAAGGTGACCACTCTGCGGCTGATTGAGATGAAGAAACAGGGCGAGAAGATTTCGATGCTGACCGCCTACGATTATACAACCGCAAAAATTTTTGATGCGGCGGGGCTCGATGTTATTCTGGTCGGCGACAGCGCGTCGAACGTGATGCTGGGCAACGAAACCACAGTGCCGATGACGCTCGACAAGATGATTGTCTTTGCAGGGGCGGTGGCCAAAGCCGTCAAACGCGCGCTGGTGGTTGTTGATATGCCGTTCGGCACCTATCAGGTTGACCCCACTTCGGCCGTGCAGAACGCCATTCGCATTATGCAGGAAACGGGTGCCGACTCGCTCAAACTTGAGGGCGGTCTGGAAATTATCCCGATGGTGAAAAAGATTATCGACGCTGGCATTCCCGTGATGGGCCATTTAGGACTTACACCGCAGAGTATCAACGCTTTCGGGACATACGCGGTGCGTGCGAAAGATGAGGCCGAGGCCGAAAAACTTGTCAGCGACGCGCACTTGCTCGAAGAGGCAGGCTGCTTTGCCGTGGTGCTTGAAAAAATACCCGCCAAGTTGGCCGCCCGTGTGGCTTCTGAACTGAAAATTCCTGTAATCGGCATTGGTGCTGGCGGTCAGGTGGATGGCCAAGTGCTGGTTTTTGCCGATATGCTCGGCCTGACGCAAGGTTTCAGTCCGCGCTTCCTGCGCCGCTATGCCGACCTGAACACGGTTGTCACCGATGCTGTAGGTCAGTACATTACCGATGTCAAACAGGGCGATTTCCCCAACGAAAACGAGCAATATTGATATGGAAAACAACCGTCCGCTCATTCTCGTAACCAACGACGACGGCTATTCGTCGAAAGGCATAACCGAACTCATTACAATGGCGCAACGCATTGGCGATGTGGTGGTTGTGGCGCCCGATGCGGCACAGTCGGGAAAGTCGCACGCCATAACTTTCAGCAATTATATCCGCGTGAAAACCATAACCGATGAGCCGAATCTTAAGGTTTATTCGGTAACTGGAACGCCTGTGGATTGCGTCAAGATGGCCATAAACCGTTTGCTCGACCGCCAACCCGACCTTCTTCTGTCGGGTATCAATCACGGCACAAATTCAACTGTATGTACCATATATTCAGGTACTTTGGGTGCGGCAACCGAAGGCGCGATGAACGGCATTCCGTCAGTTGGCGTTTCGCTTTGCAGTTTCGACTTGGATGCTGATTTTTCGATTGTTGTAAAATACACTGAACCAATACTTAAGCGACTTTTAGCCACAAATACCGACAAGAATCTCTGCCTGAACATAAACTTTCCTGATGTGTGTGAGGCCGATTTCCGCGGAATAAAAATTTGCCGTCAGGCTAATGGCGTGTGGAAGGAGCGTTTCATTGAATATAGAGATCCTTGGGATAGGCCATTTTACTGGTTGTCAGGCGATTTGGTTAATTATGAGCCCGATGCACCCGACACCGACGAATGGGCATTAGCGCACGGATATGCGTCGATTGTGCCAATCAACCTTGACTCGACCGACTACGTGCGGCTCAAAAAAATCGATTATCTGCTATGAAACTCACTGATAAACCGATAGTTGGCATTTTGATTGGCGCTCTTTTGCCTATCATTTGTCTTGCAATTTTTCTGCCGTTGGTGGCCTACGGAAAGGGTTACGATTCGGTGGCCGATTGTATCAGCCATTTTCAGCGGTTCGGCGTGCTGTATAAGATTGTGAGTCTGAGCCTTATGCCCAATGCTGGCTTGTTTTTCTGGTGGACTCGCCAAAACCGTTTGAGCCTTGCTCGCGGCGTGCTGGCAATGTGCTTGCTGTATGGCGTGGCAATATTGGCGATATATTTTGTTTAATGGTGAGGGGGAATAGTTTAGTGTTGAGAGGTTTAGTTTAAAGTTAATCGGTTCCGATAGTTATCGGGATAACAAGTTTAAATTTCAGGAGTCGTAATTCAAAAATCAAAAATCCTAATTCCTAAATCCTAAATAACCAATGCGTTACTTTCTGATAGCAGGCGAGGCGAGTGGCGACCTTCACGGGTCGAATCTGGTGCGGGAGCTGAAATTGCAGGACCCGCAGGCGCAGTTCCGCTTTTTCGGCGGCGACCTGATGGCCGCGCAGGCTGGAGTACCGCCCGTCAAGCACTACAGCGAGATGGCTTTTATGGGCTTTGTCCGCGTGCTGATGAACCTGCGCAAAATCGGTCGCAATATGGAACAATGCAAGGCCGATATTGTTGATTTTAAGCCTGATGTGGTTATCTTGATTGATTTTGCAGGATTCAATTTGCGCATTGCCGAATTTGCCAAAAGCCTTGGGCTGAAAACCGTTTTCTACATTTCGCCGAAAATCTGGGCCTGGAAGCAGAACCGCATAAAAAAGATAAAGAAGTATATCGATAAAATGCTGACAATCTTGCCGTTTGAGACGGAATTTTACGCCCGTTTCGACTATCCCGTGGAGTATGTCGGCAATCCGATTTTGGACGCAATCGAAGAATTTCGGTCGGGTGACCACCAAACCGAGGCCGATTTCCGCAAGGCTAACAGCCTGACCGACAAACCGATAATCGGACTTTTGGCTGGAAGTCGCAGGCAGGAAGTTGATTTTATGCTGCCCGTGATGATTGAAGTCAGCCGCCAATTTCCCGAATATCAGTTTGTTATATCAGGCGCACCTGGTCTCGACCGCGACTATTACACCAAAGTGATTGGCGCAGACTGCGACATTCCGATTGTCTTTGGTCAGACATATAACTTGCTTAAATTCAGCCGTGCAGCGCTGGTGACTTCGGGCACAGCAACGCTCGAAACAGCACTTTTCGGTGTGCCCGAGGCGGTCTTGTATCGGATTTCGGCACCCGATTTTCTCTATCGTATTGGCCGCAAGTTGTTGAAAGTAAAATGGATATCGCTTGCAAATCTGATTGTTGGCCGCGAGATTATCCGTGAGTTGGTGCAGATGGACTGCAACCAGCGCACCATTGCCGATGAGTTGCGCAAAATACTTGATGATGAGCAGTACGATGCTGATTTTCAGCGCAATTACGCCGAACTGCGACAGCGTATGGGAAGCGCTGGGGCGTCGCAACGGGCAGCGCAGGCGGTGATTAAGTTTGCAAGTTAGGTTACATGAGTTAGCCCCAATAATTGTTTGTATCAATGGTTGATATACAGCCTCTAATGCCTAATACTATTTGGTTTCACGAAATATTTCCAAAATATTCGCGTTTGTTAGATTTATGTAGTTATTTTGCCGCTAATGCTCAAATAGGCTGCGGCCAATAGTTGCGGTCAGTTTGATTTTGACATCCTATTCGTTAAAAAAGAATATGAAATTTCGCATTTTATTGCTAGTCAGTACAATCGCTGCGATGTTCTATACATGCGACAGCGATGGCGACTCTTATGTTGTTGGCGATGTGTTCACCGACAACAAAGCCGTGTTGGGTTATGTTGATTCGTTCTCCTTGAATTTGTCGACAATTAAGCTCGACAGCGTTATCACTTCAGGTACTACCAACATCTTTATGGGGTATTACAAAGATGAAAATGTTGGTAATGTGCTTGCCGAGACATATATGCCAATAAGATTCTCTACCAAGACAAATATCCCCGAAGATGCTATTTACGATAGCATTGTGATTTGTTTCAAACCGGGTGGAGGTTGGGTTGGAGATACTTTGAAGCCGAAGGAAATCAAAATTTACGAGGTTTTGGAAGAGATCAAGCCACATTATCGGGCTGAACAACAGCAAATGTTCAATCATCAGAAACTCAAGCGGAGTGATACCGAACTGGCAACAGTCACTATCGATCCGTATCCGGCACGCGGATTGGTCTCATGGGCACGAATGTCTGACAGTCTGGGGCAGATTTGGTTTGATATGATTGTCAATGGTGACGATGCCATGGATAAAGATGAGTATTTTGAGCAGTATTTCAACGGCATTTGCATAGTGCCGCAAACTACAGATTGCACATGGGGGCTTAATTTCGTGACAACGAGCCTTGATATTCCAGAGTCAAAGGTGATTGATGACGCTACGCAGTTCGAGATAAGGCTCTATTATCGCAAATCGGGCGATGATGAGGATGGTTCGTACATGACTTTTGTCGCTAAAGAGACTAATCCGTACCGCTATGTTTATTTTGAAAATGACCGTTCCGGCACACCATTCGATACTCTTCAGATTGACGGTGGCAGAGTGTCGTCCAAACAGACCAATAACGTGTCGTATATTCAAACAGGCAGTGGCTTGGCACTTCGAATTGATTTTCCGACGTTGTCGGTTCTTAATTCGGCATCGGAGTATATGAGCGTGATTGATGCTCGGTTGATAATCAAACCGAAGGATTTTTCTTACGATGAAACATACCAACTGCCATCTGCACTGTTCTTGGCAGTTACCGATGAATCGAACGACCTGTTGTCAAACTTGACCGACTTGTCAGGAAGCATTGTGCAGTCGCCGCTTTACTACACATCGGATGACAAACAGCCGTATTATATGTTCTCCGCAATCAAATTTGTGAGGAGTTTCATCAAGCAGAAAAATGACAACAGTAAATCATCGATGGCGCTTATAGTATTGCCGTCTGACACGGAGAGCGCATCATCGTTCAAACGGCTTGTTGTTGATGACAACACCCAATATGCAGAAAATGTACAATTACAAATTTATTATGTAACCTACTGATTATGTGCCGATCTATAAAAATAGCAATACTTTTGGTTCTGGTAACGATTGGTGAGGTTGCCGCGCAAAACAATACAATCTCACCATATTCAAAATACGGAATAGGATTGTACGAACAGCCTGGATTCGGGCGCAATATGTCGATGGGAGGTACTGGCATAGCATTGAGGTCGGCTAACAACGTTAACAATATCAATCCGGCATCATATGCATCAATCGACTCTACAATGGTGCTTCTAGACATCGGTCTGCAAATGGCTTACGAGCGTATCGAATCGCATTTGACGTGGGGCGACAAACTCAACGGCAACATATCGTACTTTTCGCTGACATTGGCGCCAAGTCAGAATTTTGGCATATCGTTTGGCATATCGCCATATACAAGTGTTGGTTATACAATCGAATCGACTGAGTATGTGTCGGGTGGAGGCCAAGACCGTTATTTTTCGCATGTGGAAGGAATTGGCGGTTTGACGCGTGTTTATGCGGGTTTTGGCGTCAATCTGTTGAAAAATACATCATTCGGCATGAATGCAACATTGTTGTTCGGTCCAAAAACAGAGCGGCAATCAATTGCGATTTCTTCGGCCGACGAGTTTTCAATCTATATAGAGAACTCTGATTATTACGTTGGTGGTAAACTCGATTTTGGATTGCAACAGAATTTCCAACTGTCGAAAAACAAGAACATTACAGTGGGCTTGATTGCCAGCACACCAGGAATTCTGAAATGTGAGCGTATCGATTTGGCTACAAACACATTCTATAGGATTGGCGCTATCGACACCATTTATTTCGAGGATGATTATGGTGACCGGGTCATTCATCTGCCGGCAACTGTGGGCGCGGGCTTGTCGTACAACACAGGAAGGTTTACTGTTGCCGGGGATTTTAACTATAATCCGCTATCGAAATTTGATGTTACCAGCTTGCGATCGAAACTAATGGACAGCAAATCGTTCAGTCTGGGTACGGAGTATATTCCGAAACGTTTGGGACATAACTACGATTTGGTATTCAGGGCAGGAGCGGGCTATGAGTCTGGTACAAGCAAAATCGACAGTTATGTGCTCAAATCGTACCGTGCATCGTTGGGAGTGGGGTTCCGAATTCGTTCCATAAAGTTCAATACCTACTGCATGTATAAGCAGCAGGGGACAGTCGACAATTTGCTTGTGCGTCATCATGTGCTGCAGTTTGGTCTCAATCTGACCTACATCGACTACTGGTTCCAGAAACGCCGTTTCTATTAATGCTTGAACTCAACTACAGCGGATTGGCCAACGAAGCAGGCTGCGATGAGGCTGGGCGAGGGTGTCTTGCAGGCCCGGTATTTGCTGCCGCTGTCATTCTGCCGCCCGATTTCAGTAATGACCGGCTCAACGATTCAAAACAACTGACCGAGAAACAGCGTTATCAATTGCGCGAAGTGATAATGCGCGAAGCTGCCGCTTATGCTGTGGCGAAACTCGATGCCGAAAAAATCGATGAAATCAACATTCTGAACGCATCAATCGCCTCAATGCATCTGGCTCTCGACCAACTCGCGGTGCGCCCCGAATTCATAATTGTCGATGGCAACCGTTTCAAACCGTATAATGGGGTTAAGTATCAAACAATTGTGAAAGGTGATGGCAAGTATCTGTCGATTGCGGCGGCCTCGGTTTTGGCCAAAACTTTCCGTGATGATTTTATGTTGCAGATTGATAAGGAGTTTCCGCAATACAATTGGGCTAAAAACAAAGGTTATCCCACCGCTGACCACCGTGATGCTATCGCCAAATATGGCATCACACCTTATCACCGCCGTTCGTTCCGCTTGCTCGACACTCAGTTGAAATTCGATTTCTGATTTAAGCATTTTATGTGTTTGATCACGGCTAATGGCTGATTTGTAATAAAAAAACGGCAACGGATTGTTGTTCCAAACCGTTGCCGCACTGAACAATGATAATTACGACTCACTTTTTCGTTGTTACAATCACCACGCCAACGTTTGGGTCATCGGTGTATTTTTTCGCGGCTTTGCCTTTCAACACCTCAACCGATTTAATTTTACCCTGTTCAAGAGCTTTCATATCGGCTTCGGTCGATTTCTTGCCGTCGATAATATAGATTGTATTGGTAGTGGAATTTCCCGATTTTGTTGTGATAACCATAATTCCGTTTTTGCCCCTTTCTCCATATTTTAACGCTTCGGTAGTGCCTGGCTCGTGAATCGAAATCGTTTCGATATCAGTTGGAGTGGCTGGTATTAGTGACTCAACCCCATCAATTATTGTTAAAGGCAGACCGGCATCATCATCTGAGTCAGAGGTTCTTCCGGCAACTATGCTTGGTCCGTCTAAAGTGGTTATGCGTATGCCTTGTCCTGGAACAGGTTTCGCATCTGTTGTTGTTATGGCGTGCCCAACAATAACTCGATTATTCCAACTTTCTGTAGTATCGATAAAATAAGTTTCTATCGTCTTTCCGCTCAGTTGCGAGCCGTTGAAATTCTTGATAAACTCACCATTAATGACATACAGAGTCACAGTGTCGATTTTTGCCGTTTGAGCGTTGGCCACCATCGCTGTGGCGCAAAGCCCTAAAATTAAAAGTGTTCTCATTTTTTTAAAATTTAGTGGTTAAACTATTGATTCCTCCACGCGAAGTAGGTTGTAAGTGCGTCGCCGTCGCGCGTCAGAATGTAGGTGCTCGAGCTATTGTCCTTCATTTTGGCGGTGATTAAGACGTTTTTCCCACAAGGTGTGGCGGTCATCGATTCTATCTCGTCAGCCGACAAGCTCATCAGAGTATTGAGTGTCTGCGCTATTTCAATTGGCGTTATATCGCATTGATTGTCAAGGCGCGACAATGCTGCGCCGCGAATAATCACAACCAACGCAATGGCCGCTGCAATACCCGAAACCCATTTCAAGGCGGTTCGGAAACCAATGTTCCGGTGGCGGCCTTCGACAATGCGGTCGAACTCTTGCTCGCCGCTGTCGCTCAGGCATTTAAGTGCGGGATTGCTTGCCAGAATCAGTTGTGCAACAGCTTTTTCGTCGGCGTCGGCGGTGTGGGTTGCGTAGTATTCGGCCAGAGCGCGCTCTTCAGCAACGGTCGTGTCGGCGTTCAAATAGCTTTCAATCAAAGCCTTGCGTTCCTGTTTATTATCAATGTCAATCATAGCATCCGTTTTAATTTGTCCAACATCTGTTTTCGGGCAACCGAAATGGTTGTTTTGATACTTGCCTTTGGTTTGCCCGTGACGGTGGCAATCTCGTCGAGCGAAAGTCCATCGTCGTTCCTCATTTTCAGCAACATCCGCTGCGACGGTGTTAGGTCGGCAAGCAGGCGCACCTCTATTTTGGCCATATCGTCGTTGTCGGTCAGTGCTGAAGCCGACATTCCGCCGCCGTAGTCGGCACCGCCAAGGGGTTGCGCGTCGATTCGACGTTTGCGGTAGTACGTCACGCAAGTGTTTTTCACAATTTTCACTGCCAGAGCTTCGGCGTTGCGGATAGGGTAGCCGCTTTCGGCCAGTCGCCAGAGTGTTACAAGCGACTCCTGCACAACATCTTCAGCCTCAACTGATTGGCGGGTGGCGTTTTCGAACCTGCCTGCCAGCATCAGCATCTTCTGCCTGATTCTTTCCGTTAATTGTTCAAACTCTTGAAGTGTCATTTTTCTCCGTTTTCTGCCAATAAGTAGCAAAAACGTGCCGAAAGTTAATCGAGAAATGTGATTTTTTTTGCTATTTCCTCTCTACCAGCTCTTTAGTTGATAGCAATCCGCAAGCCGCTTGAATGTCTTCGCCACGTGATGCGCGGACTGTAGTCAGTATGCCGCGGGCGGTGAGAGCATCTTTAAATTGTTGAATTGTAGCCTCGTTGCTGCCTTGGAATGGACTGTCGGGGATTGAATGGAAGCGAATAAGATTCACACGACAGTCGATGCCACGTAACAGGTTGGCAAGTGCCGAAACGTGACGTGGCGTATCGTTAAGGCCAGCAAACATTATGTACTCGAACGACACTCGCCGCTGCAAACCGAAATCGTGATGGCGGATAGTATCAATCACTTCCTGAAGGGGATATTTTTTCTGAACGGGCATCATCTCGGCGCGCTGGTCGGGCAGAGGATTGTGCAGACTCACAGCCAGATGGCATTTGCTGTTGGCCAGAAAATCCTTCATCCCGGGTACAATGCCAACAGTGGAAACCGTGATGCGCTTAGGGCTCATTGCGTAGCCCCAGTCAGCGGTCAGAATCTCAAGGGCGCGCATAACATTGTCGAGATTGTCCATCGGCTCGCCCATACCCATAAACACAATGTTGGTAATGCGGCTAAACTCCTCAATACTACGCAGCTGGTTAAGTATTTCGGTTGTCGACAGATTGGCTTGGAAACCTTGTTTGCCAGTCATACAGAAGCGGCAGTTCATCTTGCAACCCACCTGCGACGATACGCAAACCGTCACGCGGTCGTCATCGGGAATCATTGCTGTCTCAATAAAATTCGATTCGCCAATGGGGAACAGATATTTGCGCGTGCAGTCCACACTTTGTTGCATTTTGATTGGCGCGGTCAAGCCGAAAACATACCGTTCCTGCAACTTCTGCCGCGCCACCTTCGACAGGTTCGAGAACTCGTCTATCGTGCTGACTTCCTTCTTATAAAGCCAGTCGGCAATCTGCTTGGCTGTGAACGACGGCAACCCTAATTCGCTGACAATCAGTTTGAGTTGGTCGAGTGTTTTTCCGAACAATGATTCCATCAATTCTGCATTTTTCAATGCAAATATAGCAATATCGAACCTTCAAATTCGTTATGCTTTTACTTAAACTAAAAACAAAAGCAATGAGAAAAATTTCATTTATCGCGGCATTAGGTATGCTGATGTTTACCCAATGCCAACAAGGGCCATCGCGGCAAGAACTAATGAACAGCAACGACAGTCTGCAACGCATTATGGTACAGAAAGATTCGGCAATCTACGCCATTATGGGAACATTCTCAAGCATTGAGGATAATTTGCAGGCAATCAAGGAAAAAGAGAATATTATTGCTGTAACAGCCAGCGGTTCAGAGAACAAGCAAAGTCGTGAGGAAAAAATCAACGAGGATATTCAGTTGATTTATAAGATGTTGCTTCAAAACCGCGAGCAGGTTAGCAACCTCCAGGCTCAACTGAAAAAGGCCAATGTAAAGACAAAAGAAATGCAGCAGATGATTGCCAGTCTGGAAGCGAAACTTCAGGAAAAAGACGAAGAAATTCTGCGGCTAACGCAAGAACTTGAAGCATCGAACCTGAAGATTGAAGGTTTGAATAGTTTGGTAGATAACTTAACTGCTGCACTCGACTCGCTCCGCAACGAAGACGCGCTGAAGAACGCCACCATCGAAGGTCAGGACGAAGCGCTGAACACAGCCTACTACATCATCGGCTCGGAAAAGGAACTGAAAGATATGGGCGTGCTCGACAAGAAGGGAAAATTTGCCATTGGTAGCAAAAAGGCAAATAAAGATTTCGACAACAGCGTTTTCACCCGCATTGACATCCGCGAGCAGACATCGTTCGACCTGAACGGCGCAAAAAAAGCGAAAGTGGTGACCGCCCATCCGCTTGACTCGTACACCATCTACGGCCAGAAACCTGTTGACAGTCTTGTGGTTAACAACTACTACAAATTCTGGAACAGCTCGAAATACCTGGTGATTGTGGTGAATTGAAAATAATTGGGGCGGGAGAGATGTAATAATTTTGAATATCTCCTCTGTTAATAAACAAATAAGTGCCAGATTGGTGGATTATTCGCCGATCTGGTATTTTTTTGTCCAAATGATGTCCGAGTACGCAATTTGAAACATAGCGGATTGATTGATAGAAAAAACAGTTGCAATGATTATCTCGGCATCATTCGTTTAAAACAATAAATTCCTTTTCTTTGCCATACAAAATACAATACTATTATGATAAAAATAGCAAACTTCTTAGTTGTATCATTAGCAGCATCAGCGCTATTGTTCACATTCAATTCATGTAAAGAGAAAGACACAACTTGCCATGTTGAGGTGGTTGTTATTGGCAACGGTTCAGTTACCGGAGCTGGTGATTACGAAAGAGGAAGTTCTGTAAAACTTATTGCTACTCCTGACGAAGGTTGCATGTTTATTATGTGGGGCAACGGAAGTTTGGATAATCCCCGCAAGATATTAAGCATTCAAGACAATATGACGGATACCGCATATTTTGGGCGGATCGAAGGCACGGAAGGTGATTTTGAATGGGTAAACTTAAAACTGCCAAGTGGAACACTGTGGGCGAAAAACAACATTGGCATAGATACCAGTGAGTATGGAGCTTTGTTCGCTTTTGGTGAGACTGCTCCCAAGAATGAATATACAAGGAAAAACTATAAATTCTTTAAAGATGGAGATGAAAGGTTGTTGACCAAATACCAAATGCCACGTAGTCTATGTGATGACTATGGCACAGGTTGTTGGTATGATGATAATTTAAACTTTATTGGTGACTCACAAAGATTCCTTTCGCCGGAAGACAATGCCGCTGTAGTCAATTGGGGTGGCGGTTGGGGAATGCCAACTTCAATTCATGTGGAAGAGTTAATAAATAATTGTACCTGCATTTATGTCGATAATTATAAGGGTTCATCGACATATGGTTATATTGTTAGAAGTAAAATAAATAACAACGAAATCTTTTTGCCATACGGAGTATATTGGGAAAACGAAATTCAATCTACTGTATACGGCAAGAGTTTCTTCTTTAGTGGTAGCGATGAACGTTCATATATATATGAATCTATTAGTTACAGATGCGAAGGACATATGATTCGCCCTATTTGCATTTCAAATGCGAACGGGCACGAATATGTCGATTTGGGGCTGCCAAGTGGAGCTTTATGGGCCACTTGTAATGTTGGTGCGGAATCACCTGAAGAGCCGGGTGGTTATTTTGCCTGGGGAGAAACCTCAACCAAAAACAATTATGAATGGGAAAATTACAAATATGTTAAATCAGGCGGTTGGAACATGTTTGATATTAATAAATATACTATTGATGATGGAGACTTTCTTTCTTATTACAAAGGAGCCACATTCATTGGCGATAGTTTAACCACTCTTGAACCGATTGACGATGCCGCAACAGCAATTCTTGGGAGTAAATGGCATATTCCGACAAAAGAACAGTGGGAAGAGTTGAGAAATAATTGCTTCTGGGTTTATGATTCGGAAAACCATAAACTCATGGCTTATGCGGCAAAACAAAATACTCATAAGGGAGAAATGGCTAGTTTTGGAACAGATAAATACTCACCTTCCGATCCTCACATTACTTTTGAAGGGTATGGACCAAATGTTTATAGTACAAGCAACACTTACTATTATGTTGAAGTCTTTTGGGATGATAACCACTTTGATATTAGGATTATGGATGAAGGTTATGGACATAGATTCTTGGGAGCATTAGTAAGACCTGTTTGTCAGTCGGAGGACAATTAATTGAAGCATTTATATAATTCAAAACAATAATTTAATGAAAAAGAAAGCATTATTTGCCGTAGCTGCATTAATGGTGTCGATATCGGCTTTTGCACAACAGGATGCAAATACCGAAGCACCGAAATGGACATACAAAATGAGCGGATTCATCGACCCGCAGTTCTGGATGGACACCCGCGAGGTGGTGAGCGCGCGCGAGGAGCAGATGCTCTTCTATCCCGCACCAAAAAAGCTTGACGCTGATGGCAACGACATCAACGCTCAGCCGAGCAATAACGCTCTCGCTATTACGGCACGTATCGGACTGAAAATCAATGCACCCGATGCGCTCAACGCTAAAATTTTCGGCTATCTGGAAGGCGATTTCACAGGCGCTACCAACGACGGAATCAATATGTTGCGTCTGCGCCACGCCTATCTGAATATGCGCTGGCAGAAGTCGAACCTGCTGCTGGGACAATACTGGCACCCGATGGTGGCTCACGAAGTGATGCCTGGCACACGTCCGCTCAATATGGGCATTCCGTTCCACCCGTACTCGCGCTACGTGCAAGCCCGTTATACTCAATACTTTGGCAGTCTTGAGTTGAGCGGAATAGCCGCTTTCCAACTCGACAACAAATCGGTTGGCCCCGACGGCGGCAGCACCGCCTACCTGCGCAACAGTTGCCTGCCCGAACTGAACGCCCAACTATGCTTCCGCGGCGAGAAACTCTATCTTGGCGCGATGGTGAACTACGTCCTGCTTCAGCCGCGCACCTTCACCACCGATGCCGACGGCAAAAAGTATAAAACCGACACCAAAATCGGCTCGACCGCCGTTTCGGTTTTCGGCAAACTGAATGTCAGCGAGTTAAGCATTCGGTTCCAAGGCATTTATGGCGATAATCTGACCGAGCAGGGCCTGATGGGCGGCTATATCGAAAGCGGACTTCAAGACGATAACACATTCAAATACAGCAATTTCGGCACAACAACTTTCTGGGTTGACCTGGGCCGCACCAAAGGCGTCTGCCGCCCTGGATTGTTTGCTGGATTTGGCCGCAACAACAATTTCGGCGACGATATTAACGCCGACGACAAGATTTTCGGCCGCGGAATCGACATTGACAATGTTTGGCGTATTCAACCGCGCGTAGGCTTCTATCCAACTGATTATCTGAACTTTTTCGGCGAAGTTGAGTACACCAACGCCACCTACGGCAAGAAAATTGAAGACGGTGGGAAATATCACTACGAGTCGGATTACAACGTTGGAAACTACCGCTTCATTGTAGCGGCCGTGTTCAATTTCTAATTGAGAACCATTTGGAAATGAGCAAGATACTCAGCGAAAGCGACAAGGCAAAAATTGAAGAACTGAAGCGAATCCGCCAACGCAACAACGATTACGCGTGGATGCTCTGCGACTATCTGGACCAAAATCCGTGCCTGATAACCAAAGAGTTGATGGAAGAGTCGAACCCTGGCGGCCTGCTGCCCGACGAGGCAATCTACACCGCGTTGCTCAGCGGTTTCTGCGGGCTCAATCCCGACGAAAACCCCGACGACCGCATTCTGCTCGACGAATATTTCCGCCGCTCGGTTGTCAAACTCGACGCCAAGGCCTACGCCGAGGACCCGTACTACAAAAACATTCGCATTCCGAACGTAAAGTTTGGCCGCTGGGAACTGAAATACGAGCACTACAAGGCCTACGAGGCGTTTGTCTGCGATGAGATGATTCTCGACCCCGACTTCAAGGAAATACAGTGTATCGGCTTCTTTGACAGCGATTTCAGTTATCCTGCCGTTCACGAGGACGGCCACGAGTGGATGGCTATCAAGCCCAACGAGACGGCCACAATCCGCTTTGCCGTTGAGGCCGCCCACGGAAAGGTCGCAACATTCGGGTTGGGAATGGGATACTATCCGTATCTTGTTCATTTAAAGCCAAATGTTGAGAGCATAACCATAATTGAGCGCTCAAAAGATGTGATTGAACTTTTCAAGACTCACATTCTGCCCCAATTTGTTCACCCTGAGAAGGTTAGGATTGTTTGTGCCGACGCTTTTGAGTACGCCGAAAAGCAGATGCCCGCCGAGCGGTTCGACTACGCTTTTGCCGACACTTGGCGCGATGTGTCGGATGGCTTACCGATGTATTTGAGAATGAAAAAGTTGGAATACCTGAATCCGCACACCGAGTTTTCGTATTGGGTTGAGGAATCGCTGCTGTCGGGATACCGTTGGCAGATGTTTGACACCGTTATCGACAACGCCAAAACCTACGAAGAAGTCTGCCAATGCCTGTCTGATGAAGGCCTGCGGCGGTTTGCAGCGATTGATTTGAAAGTGGAGTGAATTAGGAACAAAACAACTCTATTCACCACATTCCTTTGTCTGTAGTCCGAAGTCTATTGACCGTTTATTCCGCCCTTACAATTTCCGGAATGTATGTTTTCGATGGAATGGTCAGCGGTATCGACTCTGTCGAAACGTTGCCCGCATCCAGCCCCCACGCCGACACATCGGTCAGGCCCATACGCTTGAGAGGGTAGTAGAGGGTGAGCACAAGGCGCTCGCTGAACGAGAGGTCGGCCTGTTTGGGCACGCGCCGCTCGATGTGGATGATGCGGAAATCGGCAGGGATGTTATGTTTCCGCAGTGACGGGTACGAACTGCGAAGGTCGAGCCCCTCATCGCCGAGATGCGCCACAACCTGCTTGAAATAGTCGTAGATGCGAGGCTGCATTTTGAATCCGAGAAAAAAATCGATGCGGATAATCTTGTTCGGCACCAGATGCTCAACCTTGTATTCAAGTGTGTAGGGCGTATCCAGAATATCGACGTGCAGCAGCCAGTAGACGTCGGCGCGCTTCGGAATACGGTGGACAATGCTGTCCATCACCTTCGCCTCAATGTCAGTTTTGAAGTTGGCGTGGGTGGTGTAAACCAGGTTGGTGGCGTACTTTGGCAGCGTGGTGTCCTCGCTGATGTCTTTAATCACAGGAAGATAATCACCTATCTTTGTGTAAGTTATGAATCGGTTGCGGATGCGGCGGCCAGTGTGCAGAATCACCATAATCAGTGTCAGAATGGTGGCCAGCATTGTGGTGAACCAGGCGCCATGGCTGAATTTGTGCAAGTTAGCTGCAAAAAACGACCCTTCCACAATCAGGTAGCTCAACGCGAAAATGGCAATAGCCCACATCGGCTTTTTCTTCTGATTCAGATAGAAGACCACCAGCGTCGATGTCATCAGCATTGTGATGGTGACCGTGAAGCCGTACACGTTCTCGAGTGCGGCCGAATTGCGGAAATGGAACACCGAGAAGATGCAGCAACCGTACACAATCCAGTTGATGGTTGGCACGTACATCTGTCCGATGACTTGCGACGGGTATTTGATTCTGATTTTGGGCCAGAAGTTAAGCGATATGGCCTCGCTAATCAGTGTGTATGAACTTGTTATCGATGCCTGGCAGGCGACAATGGCAGCCATTGTGGCCAAAACGATGCCAACAGGCAGGAACCAATCGGGCATAATGGCATAGAATGGATTCACGCTACCGTCGATGCGGTCGGGGTTGGTAAGAATCCACGCGCCCTGGCCCATATAGTTGAGAATCAGCATTGTTTTTACAAACGCCCAGCTTGCGCGGATGTTTTTGATGCCGCAGTGGCCAAGGTCGGTGTAGAGTGCCTCGGCGCCGGTTGTGCAGAGGAATATGGCACCCAGCAGCAGTATGCCCGAAGGGTGGTTGGCCAGCAGACGCACGGCGTAGTAGGGGTTGAAGGCCTTCAGAACCATCGGGCAGTCAATAAGATTGACAAAACCCAGAGTGCCCAACGTGCTGAACCACACTAGCATTATCGGTCCGAACGACTTTCCGACGGTGTTGGTGCCAAACTGCTGAATGAAGAATAGAAACGTTATGATTATCACGCTGATAGCCAGCACAGGCAAGTGCGGGTTCACTATCGACAGACCTTCGACCGCCGACAGCACTGTGATTGACGGTGCAATGACCCCGTCGGCCAGCAGTGAGCACCCGCCCACAATGGCAATGATGAACAGTTTGCGGTGGTTTTTACGCAACAGTGCGAAAAGCGAGAAAATGCCACCCTCGCCACGGTTGTCCGCTTTAAGCGTTATAAGTACGTATTTTACAGTGGTTTGCAACGTCAGTGTCCACACAATGCACGACAATGCACCAATGATTGTGTCGGCGCTCACGGTGCCGATTGATGCCAGAATGGCTTTGAAAACATAGAGCGGTGAAGTGCCGATGTCACCGAAAATGATGCCCAAGGCGACAATGGCGCCAACCAAACTCAAGTTTTTTATCTGACTTGATGTTCCTTTCATATATTATTATGATTCAGCCTGTTTCCCCCCTAATGACAACAGACAGATGCCTTGTTTACGAATGCAAATATAATTTGCCAATAATCATTTTCGTTTTAGGTGGTTAGCTTTTTGACGAGTTTCAATCGTTATCATTCTCATTAGAATACTATTTATTTGATATTCTTTGTTTTATGTGAATGAAAACGATTTCGTGCTTTGGTAGTCAGCGGCTCATTATGGCACGTACGTTACCGACAAGTTCAACCGATGCCTCAATCTCCTCTTTGCGGATTGCCACACTTTCGATGTTGAAGCCAACTGGAATGCCTTTTTCTGTGCAGAAGGCGTAAATCTCGGAAGCGGTGCTGCGACACACGTCGACCGAGCGGCGAAGGATGTCGGTTGAATGCATAAGGTCGTTGTGGAGCCAGTGCGGCACATCAATGCCAAGCCAGTCGAGAAATTCGAGCGACTTAACAGAACCACAAGGTGTTAGAGTAAAGATGACTGGCACCATTGGGCGGTTTTGCTCTTGTGCGGTGTAGTAGTAGTCCGACAGGAAATCGAGCGTGTGGTTGACGCTATAGACGCACTGCGACACGAAGAAGCGGCAGCCGCTGTCGATTTTGCTGAACAACCGCAAATGTTCGTCGCCCTTCAAATGGTGACGTTCGGGAATGGTGACACCTCCAAGCACCATTTGTGCGTTTTGTTCATTCTTAATCCGATAGGCGTTGAGAAGTGTAAGGCTGTCTGTTTGCGTTTTCGACGGCGAGCCCACAAAAACCGACAAATCGTTGTCGGCCGAGCGCACCCACGAGGCAAACTCGTCTGGCGTATATTTACCAACGCTCTTATAGATTATTTTGGGCAACTGCAAGTCGGACAGGTAGTTGCGGCTGTAAACGTCGGGCTTGAGTGTTTCGCTGAACGGAAATGGCCGCGGATTGCTGTTGCGCGACGACTCATCTTGCAAGTCGTACAGAATGAGCGCATCGACATCAAGACTGCCAACGCGTGACATCTGCTTGGCTGCAATCTCGCGCACACGACTCTCGTCGGTGGTTGCCTTGGGCGGTGTGAGCCCATAGAACAAGAACCCCGACTCGCGGTTTAAAATCCTTTGTTTCAGCAATGTTGGCATCAGTGCGGTTTAGAACGGGAGGTCGTTAACTGGCTCTAAGTCGTTGCCTTGTGCCGATTGTGCAGTTGGTTGCGCCGGAGACGACGGTTGTGCAGGTTGTGCAGCTGGTGCTGAAGCCGTAGGAGCAGCGGCGGCCTGTGAATTCTCTGCCGATTCAATGCGCCACGCCGACAGAGTGTTGAACACGCGCTGTGTGCCATCCTGTCCTGTCCAGCGGCGGCCTTGAATGTCAAAAGTGACCTTTATCATCTGTCCGACGCTGAAGCTGTCGAGCAGACCTACATTGTTGTTCGAAACCTGAAACAAAATGTGGTCGTTCCATTGTGTGTTGCGTTGGTTTTCAACTTCGAGCACAAATTCTCTTACTGTGAAAGTTGCTGTGCGCTGAACGGCAGCACGTACTTCTTCTAATTTTCCAATTAATTCCATATCAATGTTTTATCAGATTAGATGGCGGCTACCAAACTATATAATTATGTTTGGTTATAGCCATATAAAATAATTGCTAAAAGTAAAAAATCTGTTCAAATTGCAGCCGTATTGGCAAATGCCGATCGATGCACTTTTAAACATTGTTTAAACATGACTTTTGAAACTGAACGACTGATTCTGCGCCCATGGCATGAAAGCGATGCCGAAGCGCTTTACCGCTACGCCCGCGACCCGCAAGTAGGCCCTATTGCGGGGTGGCCGCCGCACACAAGCGTCGAGAATAGCCGCGAAATCATTAAAAACGTACTCTCGAAACCCGAGACATACGCCATTGTGTTGAAAAGCAGCAACGAGCCCGTAGGCAGTATCGGGTTGATGCGTAATGGCGACGGCATTGCCCCCATTGGCGACACCGAAGCAGAACTTGGCTTCTGGGTTGGCGTGCCGCACTGGGGCCACGGCTATGCGCCTGAAGCGTCGCGGCGGTTGTTACACCATGCCTTCAGCGACCTGAATCGGACCGCTGTTTGGTGCGGCTACTACGACGGCAATCTGAAATCGAAACGCGCACAGGAAAAAATCGGATTCATCTATCACCACACCATCGAAAATGTCAACGTTCCACTTGTTAACGATGTGCGAACAGCGCATATGAACCTGCTCACACGCGAACGTTGGAATTGCATGGCGTAACCCCACGCATTCACCCAAACAACCGTAGAGACGTGCCATGGCGCGTCTCTACAACCCCCATAAAATGCGTAGAGACGGTGCATGCACCGTCTCTACAAAACCAAATTATTTATTCTTCGCCTTATTTCTTCATCAACTCTTCCACCATCTTGCGAAGCTCATCAACTTCTTTCTTCAATTCAGCTTTATCGTTTTTCAGATTCTCAATTTGCTGTTGTTGCTCCTTCATGGCCTCGATTAGGATTGGGGCGAGACCTGAATAATTAACAGATTTGAAACCATCGCCATCGGTATCAATCAGTTCGGGGAACTCCTGCTCCAACTCCTGTGCAATAACACCAATGTGCTTCTTGTCATCATAGCCGTAATCAAGTTCATCAACTGAAACGTTCTTGACGGCGGCCATCTCCTCGCGATTCTTCCAATAGTATGATACACCGCGTAGTTTCAGCACTTTGTCCAATGCGCCGTTTATAGTCTGTACATCCTTTTTCAAACGGCCATCAGACGAATTAACAGTGCCTGTTGAATAGACATTGCCAGAGAAATATCCGGCATAGTTGGTGGTGCCGTTGCTTGCTGTGGCGTAAATACCATAGTTTGTTGTTGTGCCTGTCGCGCTGGCATAAACTCCATAGTTATTCCCTGCTGAAGATCCTATGGCTTCACCCCAAACTCCATAATAACCTTTACCAGATTCACTACCTTGGCCAACACCCTTAACACCAACTGCTTGGTATCCTCCGTTAGCTTCACCGTAAACGGCTTTGTAATAACCATAATTTGAGCGCAAGCCTTCTACTCTACTGTATATACCCCACTGATTTTTGTCACCATTCGGGTATGTTGTAAGTTCTACATTTACAGCCTTTGTATCTACGGTGGTTGGGGCACTGCTACTGCTTGACTTTGCTATAGATAGACTTCCTCCTGATATTGCGCCTGTAGTGTTAACTCCGCCACTGAAAGTTGTTGCGCCAGTAACATTTAGGTCTCCATTAATTGTCAATTCATCGTAGTTGAAATCACCATAAATAAGCGGTGTTGTTGTCTCGCTGTTGTCAATGTAAAGTTTGTTGCTGCCCGTTTCGTTTAATCCGGCATTATATCCTATAAATACATTGTTGTAGCCAGTTTGGTTAAAATATCCGGCATTGGCGCCGACATATACGTTGTGATAACCCGTTGTATTGGTATAACCAGTCTGGTTGCCTAAAAATACATTGGAAGAACCTATCGTTTCGTAAATATATTCGTTGGTGATAGGACTTTTAAAACGACGTGTGGTAGTACCGTTAGTGTTTTTACCAGAAGATGCGCCTATAAATACGTTATACGTACTCAGCCCATTCTCATGTCCACTTTCATTTCCAATAAATACATTACCTGTGCCACTTGTGTTTTTATAGCCAGCCTCATAACCAATGAATATGGCGCCTGTGGAACTTCCACTTGCATCCAAAACACCATTACCAGCTTTTGGACCGATACATACAACTCTGTTAGGTGTTTTTAAATATAATCCCGCACCACTGCCTATAAAAGTATTATTTTCTCCTGTGGTATTACCATAACCTGCACTGGCACCCACAAAGACGTTATACGCATTATTTGAACTCTTTTCTCCAGCACTAGCTCCAATGTATACGTTTAACTGGCTGCCCGAACCTGTCGAATTAGAACCATAACCTGCTTTTTCTCCAATGGCAACTGTTCTGTTCATAATACGTGCACCTGCTGCGGCATCATATCCCAAAATAACATTAGCATACCCACCACTTATATTGTAACCAGAGTTATTGCCTATGTAAACGTTTTGATTACCTCTAACATTTTTTCTACCTGCTGAATTCCCGATGAAAATATCGTTATCATGCTGGCTATTTGCACTTCCCAAACCAGCATTCTCTCCAATTATTATGGATTGCCACATTGATTTTGCGTGTGCTGCAGCTTTTGTTCCCAAAACCACAGAATTTTGGCCAAGTTCGACAGCATATCCTGCACTATCGCCTATAAATATGCTGCTGTTAGGTATCTTAGTAGTGGAAGCATTGCCAGTTGATGGATCTATCTGAATATCATCTATAACTTCATTTGTAGGTTCGATAGTGTAATATTCCGGATTACTAATATTTGCTGTAAGTTTCATAATGGAATAACCATTTTTGTATCCTGCGGCATTACCTATATAAATATTATTCATACCCAATTTGTTGTCATGTCCCGTATAATTGCCCAAAAAGACATTGTTGCTGCCAGTTGTGTTGTCGTGGCCAGCATTATTGCCTAAAAAGACATTGTTTGTGCCAGTGCTTTCACTACCTTCAACACCGAAACCTGCCTCGTTGCCAAGAAATACGTTGTTGTCGCCCGAGGATTTATAAAAACCTGCGCGGTTACCCATGAAAACGTTGTTGCTGGCATCGGTGGAGTTACCAGCTTCGCTGCCTAATAAAATGTTATTCTCGCCACTCGTATTGGTTTTTCCAGCTTTGTAACCCAAAAAAACATTGTTTTCGCCTGTGGTGTTGGCTGTGCCGGCAGCGTCGCCAATCATCACATTATAGCCTCCCTCGGTGTTGGCATAACCAGCATCGACACCAATCATAACATTGCTGTTCCCTGTAGTTATACTTCCCGCATCGGAACCAATGAGTATGTTGTAATCGCCATTGGATTTACCTCCGGCATTATCGCCTAACATCACATTGTAACTACCATTAGTGAGTAATTTACCTGCATTGTTGCCCAAGAATAAGTTATAATTGCCTTCAGTGTTGGCATAACCGGCTTCGTTGCCTAAAAATACATTGTTCAATCCATTTTTGTTGGCATGTCCAGCTTTGAAACCAATAAACACGTTGTCAGACGATTCTGTATCTTCGCTTCCCAGGCCTGCCTGCTCGCCAATGGCAATGGTGCGGTTCATGCGTTTTGCTTCCTTAGCGGCGCTGGTTCCTAAAATAACATTGCTTGAGCCATTGGTGTTAGCGAGTCCGGCATTGTTGCCCACAAAGGTGTTGTTGTCGCCTGTGGTTGTTTTTCCTGCATTGTACCCAGCAAAGAAGTTCAGAGCCGTAACATCCATATAACCAGCTTTACCGCCATCACCTTTCTCTGAAACTGCAAAGCCACTCTTGCTGCCGGCTCCACTCTTGCCTTCAACACCAAAGCCGCTCTTGCTGCCGCCGCCGTTCACGTAAACGCGGGTGCTGTCGGGGGTTACCTCCATCACATCAGACTCCGAACCGTCTTTAGTTGCATCGCGGCCAGTGATGAGGAATCCGCTGCGGCGAACTTTTGAAGCGTCAGAGTCGAATTTTATCTGTGTGCCGTCGGTGGCAACTTTCATATAGTCGGTGGCTTCGCCTGCTTTGGTGGCATCGCGGCCGGTAATGAGGAAGCCGCTGCGGCGTACCTTCGATTCGTCTTCAAGCTGGTTGTCGATGAATACTTGTGTGCCGCCGTCGTTTACTGCCATATATTTGTTAGGGGTGCCTTCCTTGGTGGCATCGCGGCCGGTGATGAGGAATCCGCTGCGGCGTACCTTCGCACCATCTTCGTCATCAACATACACTTGTGTGCCCTCGTCGTTCACGGCGAAAT
>CAMKOM010000005.1 GCA_946414435.1 uncultured Bacteroidota bacterium | reverse complement strand
CTGACATCGGTCACCATTCCGAATTCGGTTACCAGCATTGGCAGCTCTGTGTTCTCTGGTTGCAGTGGACTGACATCAGTCACCATCCCCGAATCAGTAACAAGCATCGGCGACTATGCGTTCTCTGGTTGCAGTGGACTGACATCAGTCACCATCCCCGAATCAGTAACAAGTATTGGCAGTTCTGCGTTCTCTGGTTGCAACGGACTGACATCGGTCACCATTCCGAATTCGGTTACCAGCATTGGCAGCTCTGTGTTCTCTGGTTGCAGTGGACTGACATCAGTCACCATCCCCGAATCAGTAACAAGCATCGGCGACTATGCGTTCTCTGGTTGTAGCGGACTGACATCAATTACTATTCCCGAGTCGGTTACAAGTATCGGCCAAAATGCATTCCAAAAATGCAGCGGTCTGACATCGGTCACCATTCCGAATTCGGTTACCAGCATTGGCCGCTCTGTGTTTATCGGTTGCAGCAAATTGACAGATATAAATGTAGAAAATGACAACACAAAATATGCATCCCAAGATGGTGCATTATTTAATAAAGAAAAGACAACTATCATGTGCTATCCAGAAGATAAAACCGGAACAACATATACCATTCCTAGTTCGGTTACAAGCATTAGTGACTATGCGTTCTATGGTTGCAGCGGACTTACATCTGTCTCCATTCCCAATTCGGTTAAAACCATTGGCAACTATGCATTCCAAAATTGCAGCGGTCTGACATCAATCACCATTCCTAATTCAGTTACAAGCATCGGCAGCGCTGTGTTTATAGATTGCAGCAAATTGACAGATCTAATTGTAGAAAGCGATAACACAAAATATACATCTGAAAATGGTGTATTGTTCAATAAGGCAAAAGATAATCTGATTTGTTACCCCGCTGGTAAAACAGGAACAACATATACTATTCCAAATTCGGTTACAAGCATTGGCAGCTCTGCGTTTTATGGTTGCAGCAAACTTACATCTGTCTCCATTCCAAATTCGATTACAAGCATCGAAACTGATGCGTTCTATGGGTGCAACAATTTGCTCAGCGAATGCGACAACGCAATATACATTGGCAACACTGATAATCCATTTTTAGTATTAATAAAATCAAAATCAATAAATATAACAACTTGTGAGATAAACAGCAGCTGTATTTTTATTGCAAATAGAGCGTTCTATGGTTGCGACAAACTGACATCAGTCACAATTCCGAATTCTGTTACATGCATTGGTGGCTCTGCGTTTTATAATTGCAGCGGACTGACATCTGTCTCCATTCCAAATTCAGTTACAAGCATTGGCAGCTATGCGTTCGCTAGTTGCCACAATCTAAGAACAGCCACTATTCCCAATTCAGTTACAAGTATTGGCAACAGCGCGTTCGCCGGTTGCGATTTAGATCACGTTAACATTCCAAATTCTGTTACAAGTATAGGTAGCAGTGCGTTTATAGATTGTAGACATCTGAAGTCAGTCACCATTGGCAATTCTGTTACAAGCATTGGCAGCGGTGCGTTCGCTAGTTGCGATTTAGCACACGTTAACATTCCAAATTCTGTTACAAGTATAGGCAGCAGTGCGTTTCGTGATTGCAGCTACCTGACAACAGTCACCATTCCCATTTCTGTTACAAGCATTGGCAGCGATGCGTTCTCTAGGTGCAGCAAGTCCACCTTTTATTGTGAATGTGAAGAATCGGCTAAACCATCTAACTGGCTTGCTAATTGGAACAACAACAGACCTGTAAAATGGGGATGCAAAGTAGTGAGAGCGAAAGCAAACAACGGAGTCGTAACAATTGTCGGAACAAACTATGCGGTTAAAGGCGATGATTGCTCTTTATGGTATTTGGCAACAACTACAAACGGTACAGCCACAATTACCGCAAAGGCAAATAGTGTGCATTCATTTATTAAATGGAACGATGAAGAAACTGCGAATCCCCGTACAATAAATGTAAATGAAAGTATATCTTATACAGCAATATTTGAAGCTCATACCGAAGCCCCAGATGCAGCAGTGGCAGCAACTTGCACCACCACAGGGAAAACCGAAGGTAAGCACTGTTCGGTTTGCCATGCAGTTCTTGTAGCGCAAACTACAACTCCTGCACTTGGCCACAATTACGGCACTCCAACTTACGTTTGGGCTGAAGACGGCAGTGCTTGCACGGCAACAACAGTTTGCCAACGTGATGAGAACCACGTAGTAACTGAAGCCGCAACAATAACAAGCGCGGTAACAACAGCTGCAACTTGCGAAGGAGAAGGCACAACAACTTACACTGCAGCATTCACTAACAGCAAGTTCACAACACAGACAAAAGATGTTGTAGATATTCCTGCTTTGCAGCACAACTACGGCACGCCAACCTACGTTTGGGCTGAAGACGGCAGTGCTTGCACGGCAACAACAATTTGCCAACGTGATGAGAACCACGTAGTAACTGAAGCTGCAACAATAACAAGCGCGGTAACAACAGCTGCCACATGCGAGGAAGAAGGTACAATCACCCACACAGCGACATTTGAAAATGAGCCGTTTACAACACAGACAAAAGTTGTTGTGGTTGCCCCGGCCACTGGCCACAGCTACAGCACAACCATTACCGCCCCAACCTGCACCGAGATTGGCTACACAACCCATGTTTGCTCGGTTTGCGAGCATACATATTACTCAGATACTGTTGCAGCAAACGGACATACCGAGGTTATAGATGTAGCTGTTGCAGCAACTTGTACCACCGCTGGTAAAACCGAAGGCAAGCATTGCTCTATATGCGAAGCTGTTTTGGTTGCGCAAGAGGATGTGGCTGCACTTGGCCATACCGAAGTTGTGGATGCCGCCGTGGCAGCCACCTGTACCACGGCCGGCAAGACCGAGGGCAAACACTGCTCGGTTTGCAACGAGGTGCTTGTGGCGCAAGAAGTGGTTGCGGCCCTAGGCCACGAGTTTAAAACCTACGCCTATAACAACGACGCCACCACCGACGCCGATGGTACTGAAACGGCCAAATGTGAGCGCGGCTGCGGCGCAACGGACACAAAAGTGGCCGAAGGCACAAAACTGCCTGAAAAAGCCACTGCTGTTTCAGACGAAGCCGCCAACGCAGTGAACATCTACGCCCTCAACAACATCATTGTAGTTGAAAACGCCACAGAAGAAATCAGCGTTTACGATGCAATGGGGCAATTGATATGTAGGGATGTGGCGTGCCGTATCCGCGCGGAAATAAATGTAAACGCCCCTGGTGTTTACATTGTCAAAACCGGTAACGTGGCCAAACGGGTTTATGTTGAATAAAATTTTATGAATAATATAAATAACAGATTATGAAAAGATTATTTATCATTTTGGCAACAGTTGCATTTACCACTCAAGCGTGGGGGCAATATGGAACTTATATATATAGCTTTTCTGCATACTATGAAGGAAATACACTCTATTACAAAATCACAGGTGATAATACAGTTAA
This sequence comes from uncultured Bacteroidota bacterium, assembly GCA_946414435.1. Taxonomy (GTDB): domain Bacteria; phylum Bacteroidota; class Bacteroidia; order Bacteroidales; family SZUA-534; genus RUG13583. The sequence goes on along the minus strand of CAMKOM010000005.1, from coordinate 160,404 downwards.
AACAACATATCCGTATGAAGATCCTGGTAACTCCTATAAAAATTGTACCAAACCAACCGGTGATGTGATTATTCCTGAGACTGTAACCGATGGCGAAAAGACATATTATGTTACAAGTATTGGTGGCAACACATTTACCGCCTGCAGTGATGTGCGTTCTGTAAGTATTCCTCGAACTATTACAACCATAGGCAGTTTGGCATTCTCAGGGTGTGGTTTTCTAACTTCAATAACCATACCTGAATGGGTTACAAGCATTGAACCCTATGCGTTTACTGGCTGTAGTGGACTGACAACGGTTAACATTTCAAATTCGGTTACAAGCATTGGCGAAAGAGCGTTCCAAGGTTGCAGAGGACTGACATCTGTCACCATCGGCAATTTAGTCACAAACATCGACAACTCTGCGTTCGAAGGTTGTAGTATATTGACAGAAATAAATGTGGTAAGTGCTAATTCGGCATATACATCCGAAAATGGTGTCCTGTTCAATAAAGACAAAACAACTATCGTATGCTATCCTATAGGAAAAACAGAAACAACATACACCATTCCCGAATCGGTTACAAGAATTGGTTACCACGCTTTTTATGGTTGCAGCGGTCTTACATCCATTACCATTTCCAATTCAGTTACAACCATAGGTGACGATGCATTCTCTTATTGCAGTAGCCTAACTTCAGTAACCATCCCAGAATCGGTTACAAGTATTGGTGAATATGCATTCTATAAATGCAGCAGACTGACATCAGTCACCATCGGTAATTCGGTTACAAGCATCGGCAAAGACACATTCGGTAATTGCAGTAGCCTAACTTCAGTAACCATCCCAGAATCGGTTACAAGTATTGGTGAATATGCATTCTATAATTGCAGCGGACTGACATCAGTCACCATCGGTAATTCGGTTACAAGCATCGGCAACTATGCGTTCTATGGTTGCGAAGGCCTAACTTCTGTCGCCATTCCAAACTCGGTTACAAGTATCGGCAGCTCTGTGTTCTCAAATTGCAGCAAATCCACATTGTATTGTGAATGTGAAGAATCGGCTAAACCATCTAACTGGCCCGCTAATTGGAATAGCAACAGACCTGTAAAATGGGGATGCAAAGTGGTGAGAGCAGAAGCAAACAATGGATCCGTAACAATTGATGGAACAAACTATGCGGTTAAAGGCGATGGCTGCTCTCTATGGTATTTGGCAACAACAACAAACGGTACGGCCACAATTACCGCAACGGCAAATAGTGTGCATTCATTTATAAAATGGAACGATGAAGAAACTGTTAATCCACGTACAATCAATGTAACTGAAAGTAGATCTTTTACGGCAATATTTGAAACGCATACTGAAGCCTATAAATTTGAAAACATTAATCCTGCAACTTGCACTACTTCGGGCTCACAAGATTCGGTGGTTTACTGCTCAGTTTGTAACAAAGAATTACACAGAGAGACTCTTGTAATACCCGCCATGGGACACAGTTACGGCACACCAACGTACGAATGGGCAGATAATGGTAGCACTTGCAAGGCAACAACTATTTGTCAACGCAATGAAAACCATATTGCTACAGAAGACGCCACAATAACAAGCGAGGAAACCATTGCACCAACCTGCGAGGAAATGGGAACCACCACTTATACTGCAGCATTTGAAAACGAGTTGTTTGCAACGCAAACTAAAGATGTTGTGGATGCCCCGGCCAACGGCCATAGTTACAGCACCACTATTACTACCCCAACCTGCACCGAGGTTGGCTACACAACCCATACTTGCTCGGTTTGTGAGTATACATATTATTCAGATACCGTTGCAGCAAACGGCCACACTGAAGTTGTGGATGCCGCCATTGCAGCCACTTGCACAACTGCCGGCAAAACCGAAGGCAAGCATTGCTCTGTATGCGAAGCTGTTTTAGTTGCGCAAGAGGAAGTTGCGGCACTTGGTCACACCGAGATAGTGGATGCAGCCGTTGCGGCCACTTGTACCACAACTGGCAAAACCGAAGGCAAGCACTGCTCAACCTGCAACGCGGTGATTGTGGCACAAACTGAGGTTGCCGCATTAGGTCACAAGTTTGAGAAATACACCTATAACAACGATGCCACTACAACCGCCGATGGCACCAAAACCGCCATCTGTGAGCGTGGCTGCGGCGCAACGGACACAAAAGTGGCCGAAGGCACAAAACTGCCTGAAAAAGCCACTGCTGTTCCAGACGAAGCCGCCAACGCAGTGAGCATCTACGCCTACAACAACATCATTGTAGTTGAAAACGCCGCAGAGGATATACGTGTTTACGATGCGATGGGCAAATTAATTTGTAGGGACGTGGCGTGCCGCGTCCACGCGGAAATAAATGTAAATGCCCCTGGTGTTTACATTGTCAAAACTGGCAACGTGACCAAACGGGTGATGGTATTCTAACGGTATTTCAAATAACAGAAACCCAAGTCGATTGGTGTGGTGGCTGATACCTGCTGAATAAAACACATGGTGTTTGCCACCAACTACCGACTAGTCTTTTAACAAGTCGGGGCGCAGACGGCGGGTGCGTTCAAGAGCCTGGTCATACTTCCAGTCCTCTATAAGCCTCTCATTGCCCGACAAAAGCACCTCTGGCACCTTCCAACCCTTATAGTCGGCAGGCCGGGTATATACAGGCGCTGAAAGCAGATTATCCTGAAACGAATCGGACAATGCCGACGTTTCGTCGCTGATAGCCCCCGGAATGAGTCTAATGACTGCATCAGCAATGACGGCAGCCGCCAGTTCCCCACCGGTAAGCACATAATCGCCTATTGATATCTCTTTGGTAATCAAATGATCACGCACGCGTTGGTCGATACCCTTGTAGTGCCCGCAAAGAATGATGATGTTCTGCAACTGCGACATCTGGTTGGCCATCGGTTGGTTAAACATCTCACCGTCGGGTGAAGTATAGATGATCTCATCATATTCCCGTTCGCTTTTGAGATGCTCAATGCAGGCCTCAATTGGTTGGATGGTCATCACCATGCCCGCACTGCCACTGAAAGCATAATCATCGCACCGACGGTGCTTATCGGTTGAGTAGTCGCGCAAGTTGTGAATGTGTATTTCGGCAATACCCTTCTTTTGAGCCCGCCCGATGATACTCTGGCTGAACGGCCCGTCGAGTAGTTCGGGAACAACAGTGATGATGTCGATGCGCATAGCTGTTCGGTTTTGTTTGCGGCAAAGGTAATTGAAATAACAATGCCGATGACCACCCTCCTATTCCACCGCCTTTTTGTAGAACATGCGGCACTGCTCCTTATAAATGGGATGTTCCTCAACCGTCTGCGTCTTCAAGTCGCAGACATAGAGTTTGTCAGTCTGTGCAATATGCAGTTTCGCGTAGCGGATGGCATTGGCATCCTGAAGTTCTGTCATAAAGTAAACCGTAAGCTGTACTTCGTGGCGCGTAAGGTTGTCTTTTGTGAAGATGAAAAGTTCAAATTGATTGAAATTCCCGTAAAACCCGTCGGCCACCTTGTGAACTTTGCTTTTGATGATACGCTTCAATGGCAACGCCAGTGACCAGTATGGTTTTTCGAGTTCACCCATAAACTGTCCGTCATCCAAACCGAAAGAATAACCATAAAGTTCAATATCGCGCAAATCGGATTCACTTACACAAAAAATTTCTTTACCTGCCAGCTCATTCACTAGCATTTCGGCTTCCGTTCTGTTTTCTTTCATAGATCGTGTAACCTCAACACCCAGGCTGTGCTCAACATCCTGTAAGTCAGGACGGTCCGAGTTGACCAGATACGCATATTTGTCGCCTAGCACAGTCTGCAGTGCTATCATCGCATAGCGCTCAAAAAAGGTGGTATCGAATTTCGGCTCATTCATGTGTGAAAGATATTCATTACAATTGATTTTGAGAAATTTTTCTATTCACCGCTATCTTCATAACCATCACCGTCCATTTCTCTTTCTTTTCGTGATGCGGTTAATGCACTGTGGATGGTTTCATCGCCATATTTGCTGTTGATGTCATCGAGAGCCTTCATCAACATACGGCTTTTATTGATATCAGTGTTGCTGAAAAGGTCGAGTTGCACGGCGCTTGAATGTGTAATGTCGGTGAGAACAATGCCCATCTTCTTATACATGAATCCAGGCATATAAATGCTTTCGAGCAATTGCAAGGCGATGTCCATTATTACGCGAGTGTCCTGCGTGGGCGTTGACATTTTGCGCGAATTGTCGGCGGCTCTCTGTTTGAGGTCGGGACGGTGACGGTTGGTACGGATATAAACCATCACGGTCTGGCACACACTGTCTTGTTCGCGTAGTTTACGTGCCAGCTTTGACACGAACAATGAAATCATCTCTCGCAACTTTTGAATGTCGTCAGTCATATAGGCGAAAGTTCGCGACAGCGACATGCTTTTTTGTGTGGCGTCGCGTTCAATCTCAATGGCACGTACACCATGCAATTCCTGCCAAGTATGTAACCCGCCTGTTTTCATTGTATGTCTAACATATGATTCTGGCATTTGCGCAAAATCCTGAGCTGTTGCTATATTGTTTGCTGTAAGGAATTTGGAGAATTTTCGGCCAATACCCCACACGTCTCCGATGGGTAGCCCTGCAAGCGCCTTCTGACGGTTTGCCTCTGACAGCACACATATGCCTCCATATCCGGCATAGTGTTTTGCATACCATGTGGCCACTTTTGCCAAAGTGTATGTCTGCGAGCATCCGCAACTCACGGGAATGTCGGTTTTGTCAGCAATCAGGTCTTTAACCATTTTTACGTAACGGCGTACCTCAACCTCATCGTCGACAGGTATTTCGCCAAAAAACTCATCGATGCTGTACTGCACAAAATTCTGGACTATATCTTGTTCCAAAACAGATTGCATGATTTGCTTCGAAGTGTTTCTGTACTTTTCGTGATCAACGTCGAACATAATAACCCCATTATCATGAATGAGTTTTCGCACCTGAAAAACCGGATTGCCACGTTTTAGCCCCAGCCGCTTGGCTTCCGGAGTTAGTGCCAGAATCACACCGCCGCCAGCTTCGTTGCTGTTGGAAACAACAACAGGCTTGCCGTATAATTCGGGGTGAAAAGCCACTTCGCAGCTGGCAAAAAACGTATTGCAATCGATGTGTATAATCATAGTAGCAAAGATAAGAGACGGCTGCCACAAGGCAATGAAAAACTAATTTAAATCGCGCATTTGCAATCTTTCACCGATTCGAGCCGCAGACGACAGATTCTTGTTTAAAATATTGTTTACAAATACGGGTATCACTGTCTTAAATGGCTTTCAAAAATTATATATTTGTGCGTTGGAGTGGCGGAGTGTTTTTCGTCGCATCTTACTTATTATCAAGTTTAAACGAATTGTTGATGGCAACAAAAATTAAAAATGCACTCATATCGGTTTTTTACAAAGACCAGTTGGAACCGATTGTGAAGGAACTCGACAAACTGGGCGTTAATCTCATCTCGACTGGCGGAACCTACGATTTCATCAAAAAACTGGGCGTGAATGTGCAGACCGTTGAGTCACTCACAACATACCCATCGATTTTGGGCGGACGCGTGAAGACGCTGCACCCGAAGATTTTCGGCGGCATTCTGGGCCGTCGCGATAATGCGCAGGACAACGAGCAGATGAAGCAGTACGAGATTGACAACATCGACCTGGTGATTGTGGACCTTTACCCGTTTGAGCAGACCGTGGCAAGCGGCGCACCCGAAGCCGACATCATCGAGAAGATTGACATTGGCGGCATATCGCTCATCCGCGCTGCGGCAAAGAATTTCAAAGACGTGGTTATCGTAAGTTCGCGTGAACAATACGGCGAGTTGCTCGAAATCCTGCAGAAACAGGGCGCCGAGACAACGCTTGATCAGCGCCGCGAGTTCGCACGCAAGGCTTTCGACACATCGTCGCACTACGACTCGGCCATCTTCAACTACTTCAACAAAGACAACGAAGAGTCGGAAAAAATCAGCCTGACTGGCGGAAAGGTGCTTCGCTACGGCGAGAACCCGCACCAAAAAGCCGTCTTCTATCCGTTCAAAAACACCAATCTCGAGCACACGCTGGCAGGTTCACCTTGCTTGCAGGGCAAAGAGATTTCGTATAACAATATGCTCGACGCCGACGCTGCCTGGAAGGCCGCAAGCGACGCCTACAACGCTGTTGACAACATCAAGAACAAGGTTGGCGTGGCAGTTGTTAAGCACCTGAACCCCTGCGGTTTGGCCGTGGCCGACAGTCCGATGAAGGCATTGGAACTGGCCTGGGCGGGCGACCCTGTGAGCGCCTACGGCGGCATTGTCTGCTTCACCTGCGAGGTTGACAAGCAGATTGCCGAATGGTTCACTGGCAAGTTCATCGAGATAATCATTGCCCCGTCGTACACCGAAGAGGCAAAAGAAGTTCTGGCAAAGAAGAAGAACCTGCGCGTGCTGGTAACACCTGTCAAGCCGACAATCACTGGCGAGAAAATGTACCGCTCGGTGAACGGCGGCCTGCTGGTTCAGGACGAGGACGAGGGTATGGATAAAGAATACAAACCTGTTACCGACTGCAAGTTCACCGACAAGCAGATTGACCTTGCAAAATTCGGTACACAAGCCTGCAAATACCTGAAGAGCAACTCAATGGCGCTTGTTTCGCAAGCCGCCGACGGGTCGTACTGGCTCACTGGCGCGGGAATGGGTCAACCCAACCGCATCGACAGTCTGCAACGCCTGACAGTGCCGCGCTTCAACCTGAAACAAGGCTGCTCAATCGGCGAGAGCGTGCTCATCTCTGACGCGTTCTTCCCGTTCAGCGACAGCGTTGAGGCCTGCAACGAGTTCGGCATCAAGTACATTGTAACACCTGGAGGCAGCATCCACGACCCCGAGGTTATCGAGGCCTGCAACAAATACGGCATCGCAATGGTGTTCACAGGAATCAGACATTTCAAACATTAGAATTTAGAAAAATATACAACAATGGGATTGTTTTCGTTTTTAACACAAGAACTTGCAATTGACCTTGGCACCGCCAACTCAATCATCATCCATAACGACAAGATTGTGGTTGACGAGCCTTCGATTGTAGCCGTCGACACCAACACGCAAAAGGTGATTGCCATTGGCGAGAAGGCGCGAATGATGCACGGCAAAACCCACGAGCACATCAAAACCATCCGCCCGCTGCGCGATGGTGTGATTGCCGACTTCGACGCCGCCGAGAAGATGATTCGCGGCCTTATTAGAATGGTGAATCAGAAAAAAACACAACTGTTCTCGCCTGCCTTGAAAATCGTTATCTGCGTGCCGTCGGGCTCAACCGAGGTTGAGCTGCGCGCTGTGCGCGACTCGTCGGAACACGCTGGTGGCCGCGAGGTGCTGATGATTTACGAGCCGATGGCCGCCGCACTTGGTATGGGTGTTGATGTTGAGGCGCCCGAGGGCCATATGGTTGTCGATATAGGCGGTGGTACCACTGAGATTGCTGTCATCTCGCTGGGCGGCATCGTGTCTAACGAGTCAATCCGCATTGCTGGCGATGAGTTCACGGAAGACATCCGCGAGTATATGCGCCATCAGCACAATATTAAGATTGGTGAGCGCACAGCCGAGGACATCAAAATCAAGGTTGGCTCGGCGCTGCCCGATTTGGACGAGCCACCCGCAGACTACCTGGTTCGCGGACCGCACCAAATGACGGCCCTGCCGATTGAGATTCCAATCTCGTATCAGGAAATCGCTCACTGCCTTGACCGCTCTATCAGCAAGATTGAGACGGCCATTCTGGCAACGCTCGAGCACACGCCGCCCGAGTTGTACGCCGACATCTACCGCAAGGGTATCTTCCTTGCTGGCGGCGGCGCACTGCTGCGCGGACTCGACAAGCGTCTGACCGAGAAGACGAAGATTCCTTTCCACGTTGCCGAAGACCCGCTGCACTGCGTGGCACGCGGCACAGGCATCGCGCTGAAAAACTCGCACCGATTCAAATTCTTGATTAAATAATTAGCGATTGTGCCTGTCGGTTTCTGATGGGCACAATCTTTTTGAACTACAGACTAAAGACAACGGGCTACAGACGGTTTGGTCATTTTGAAAAAAAGACTAATGTCTGATGTCTGACGACAAATAAAAATGAAAAACCTGATTCTGTTCATATTGCGAAACCATTACGTGCTGCTCTTCATACTGCTTGAGAGCGTGTCGTTTGTGATGGTTGTGCGCTACAACAGTTACCAACACACGAGTTTCATCAACTCGTCGGCAGCGGTGGCGGGGCAGGTGAACAGCGTTTTTTCGACGGTGAACAACTATTTGAGCCTGAACCAACGCAATCAGGAACTGAACGACGAACTGGCGCGGCTGCGCACAATGATGCCCGAAAGTTCGAAAATCGACACGCTGGCCGCGCAAACGGCTTTCGACTCGGTTTACACGCAGCAGTATGAGTATCTGCCGTGCCGCGTCATCAGCAACTCGGTGAAGAGCGCCAACAACTTTCTGACACTCGACATCGGCAGCAAGCACGGCGTTGAGCCAGGAATGGCTGTGGTGTCGGCAATGGGCGCGGTGGGCGTGGTGAAGGCTGTGTCGCCCAATTTCTCGTCGGTCATCAGCCTGCTGAACCAAAACTTGAAAATCAGCGCAATGCTCGAGAAGAGCGGCTACTTTGGCTCGCTGGGCTGGGAAGGCGGCGACTACCGCATTGCCAACCTTGAGGACTTGCCTGGCCACATCAAGGTTAGCAATGGCGATGTGGTGATAACAAGCGGCTACTCAACCATTTTCCCGAAAGGGGTGATGATTGGCAATGTTGAATCTGTAACGGCCCACGGCGTGAACGGCTTTATGTCGGCAAGCGTTCGGCTATCGGTCGATTTCAAGCGACTGTCGAACGTGCAGGTGGTGCGCAACTTGCTGAAAAAGGAACAGTTGGAATTACAGGAAAGGGCTGAAAATGAATAACGTGCTGGTTAAAAATATTATATTGTTCGTGGTACTGGTGCTGCTTCAGGTGGGCGTTCTGAACCAAGTGCAACTGGGCGGCTTCATCAACCCGTACATCTACATTCTGTTTATCATTCTTCTGCCCGTGGGCACACCTGGCTGGCTGACGCTGGTGCTCTCGTTTGTGCTGGGCATCAGCATCGATATGTTCTGCAACTCGCCTGGCATCCACACGTCGGCAACGGTTTTTGCAGGATTCGTGAGGCCGTATCTGCTCTCGTCGCTTATGCCGCGCGAGACTGTCGAGCCGACCGACACGCCCAACATCCGCCTATTCGGCACGGGCTGGTTCCTCAAATACTGCCTGGTGATGGTGATCGTTCATCATGTGTCGCTATTTATGGTTGAGGCGTTCAAATTCAGCAGTCTGCACCTGATTTTGTGGCGTGCGCTGTTGAGTATCGTCTTTACAATGATTCTAATTGTTTTAAGTCAATTTCTGTTCACACGTAACAACAAATGAACCCTTTCCGTCAACGGTGCTACGTGATAGGCGGATTGTTCGCGCTTATTATTTTCGTCTATATCGGGCGGCTTTTCTACCTGCAGGTTGTGAACGAGTCGTACAAGATGTCGGCGTCGAACAACGTGCTGCGCTATGTGACGCAGTATCCCGCGCGCGGACTGATGTACGACCGAAACGGCGTTCTGCTGGTGCACAATCAGGCGGCCTACGACCTGATGGTGACACCCAATCAGCTGCACGAGTTCGACACGGCGCTGTTCTGCCAACTGCTCGATATCGATAAAGCACAGGTTGACAAGCGTCTGCGCAAAGCGAAACGATACTCGTACTACAAGCCGTCGACATTCCTTGAGCAGATTTCGGCCGAGCAGTACGGGGCTTTCCAAGAAAATCTCTATCAGTTTAAAGGTTTTTACGCCCAAACGCGAAGCCTGCGAATCTATCCGCAGAACATTGCAGCGCACACCTTCGGCTACGTGGGCGAGGTTGATGACAAGACGGCGCAGAACGACGATTACTACAAATCGGGCGACTATATCGGCATCAGCGGAATCGAGCGGATGTATGAGGAACAGTTGCGCGGCCGCAAGGGTGTCGAGATTTTTATGGTGGACGTGCACAACCGCATCAAGGGGCAATACAAAAACGGCATTTACGACACTCTGGCTGTCAACGGCCACGACATAACTCTCACGCTCGACGCCCGGCTGCAAGAGTACGGCGAGCGTCTGATGCAGAACAAGATTGGCTCTATTGTGGCTCTCGAACCGTCGACGGGCGAGATTCTTGCCATTGTGTCGGCACCGACATACGACCCTGGGCTGCTGGTGGGGCGTGAACGCTCGGCCAACTACAAGCAGCTGCGCGCCGACTCGCTGAACCCGCTCTTCTGCCGCCCGCTGCAGGCACGCTACCCGCCTGGCTCGACATTCAAGACGGTGAACGCGCTCATCGGCCTTCAAGAGGGAATCATCAACGGAATATATACTTACTACCCCTGCCACTACGGCTACACTGTGGGCCGCTTCCATATGGGCTGCCACGGCCACACATCGCCACTGAATGTGGTTGAGGCTCTGCAGCACTCGTGCAACGCTTATTTCGCTGCCGAATACCGCGCACTGCTCGACAATCCGAAATATCAGACCATTGACAGCGCCTTCAACGTCTGGCGCAACCACGCCACATCATTCGGCTTTGGCTCGAAGCTCGGCGTTGACCTGCCATACGAGGTGGCGGGCTACGTGCCAACATTGAGTTTCTACAACCGTACGTACGGCAAGGGGCGGCTGAAATCGCTCTATATTGTGTCGAACTCAATCGGACAAGGCGAGCTGCTACTCACACCGCTGCAGATGGCCAATCTGGCATCGACCATCGCTAACCGCGGCCACTACTTCACGCCGCACGTGGTGAAAGAGATCCGAGAGGGCGACAACAGTTTTCTGGACGCTTTCCGCGAACCGCATTATACCGACATCGACACAACATATTTCCCGCTGGTTATCGAGGGAATGTACCGCGCTGTTAACTCGCCTACGGGCGGCACGGCTGGCGTGGCAGCCATCAAGGACATCGATGTCTGCGGCAAGACGGGCACGGCCGAGAACCCGCACGGCAAGGACCATTCTATTTTTATGGCCTTCGCCCCGCGCGAGAATCCTCAGATTGCCATCGCCGTATATGTCGAGAACGCAGGCTTCGGCGCTTCGTACGCGGCGCCAATAGCAAGCCTGATGATTGAGCGCTACCTTACTGGCGCCGTCACGCGGTCCTGGCTCGAAAACAGAATGTTACAAATGGACTTAATCAATGGAACAACGAGGTAGCAGCATATTACAAAACATCGACTGGTTCACGGTGATTCTGTACCTGGTGCTGGTCACCTTGGGATGGATAAACATCTTCTCGGCGTCGTATTCGCCCGACAACATCAGTTTCAGCCTCGCCACACGCTACGGCCGCCAAATGATGTGGATTGGCGCGGCGGTGCTCATTGCTATAACAATGTTGCTGATAGACAGTAAGTTCTATTCAACTTTCGCTGAAATCATCTATGTCACGCTAATGGTGACGCTGCTGGGCGTTCTGCTGTTCGGCTCGACGGTGAACGGCGCCAAATCGTGGATTGTTATAGGGCCGGTTCAAGTGCAGCCAGCCGAGTTTGCCAAAATCGCAGCATCGCTCACACTTGCCAAATATATGTCGCGCTACCACTTCAAGCCCGACGGATTCAAATCGATGATGATTGTGTGCTGCATCTGCTTCCTGCCGTCGGTGTTCATCTTGTTGCAAAACGACACTGGTTCGGCGCTAGTTTTTGCCGCGCTGATGATTGCCTACTTCCGTGAAGGGATGAAGCCGTTGATTTTTGTGCTTGGTCTGCTGATGGCGCTGCTTTTCCTATTGTCGCTTCTGTATGAGATGCACGTGATAATCATTGTGATAGAGGTCCTAGCGTTTGGCGCATTCTATGTTTTCCGCGATAAGCCGAAAGAGCTGGGCATTGGTATTCTGGCGGTGATTGTGGGCACGGCAGCAGCCTACGCGGTGTGCCAATGGCTGGTTCCCGACTGGCCGAAGTACGTGCCGCTACTCTTCGGGTTCGGGATAGCTATTCCGTTCTTCCTGGCCTACACCTACCGCCACCGTCTGGGCAAGATTGCAGCCATCATCGGCATCGCCGTGGCGTCCATCGGATTTGCTTTTTCGGTCGGATATTTCTTCGATAACGTTCTGGCACCGCACCAACGCGCACGTATCAACCATCTGCTTGGTATTGAGGTCGATTTACAGGGTGCGGGCTACAATGTCAACCAATCGATGATTGCCATCGGGTCGGGTGGATTTTCGGGCAAAGGCTATCTGCAAGGCACGCAAACCAAGTTCAAATTCGTGCCCGAACAGAGCACCGATTTCATCTTCTGCACCATCGGCGAGGAATGGGGCTTTGTGGGTAGCACCGTGCTGCTGCTGCTGTTCCTGACGCTGCTTGTGCGCCTGCTGATACTGGCCGAGCGGCAGAAATCGAAGTTCAGCCGCATCTACGGCTACTGCGTGGCGTCAATATTCTTCTTCCACATTGTGGTCAACATTGGAATGACCATCGGCCTGATGCCCGTTATCGGTATTCCGTTGCCATTCTTCAGCTACGGCGGCTCGTCACTTTGGGGCTTCACAATGCTGCTGTTCATCTTCCTGAAGTTGGATTGCAACCGAATGGAACTTATTACGTGATAGTTAGGATTTAGGATTTAGGAATTAGGAGTTAAATGAAAGGACTGTTCGAAACTGACTGTAGTCTGTTGTCTGTAGTCTGAAGTCCAAAACTAAACGATTCACCGATTAAACAATTAAACAAAAATATAATGGTACTACCCGAACAACAAAAAGACCTTGTGAGCCGTGTTGAGGCGCTGCACAAGCATCTCGACATCGACGCACGCCGCGTGGAGCTTGACGAGGAGCAGCAGAAAAGTCAGGCGCCCGACTTCTGGGATGACCCGAAAAAAGCCGAAGCGCAGTTGAAGAAAATAAACGACATCAAGAGCTGGATTGCCTGCTACGACACGGCCAAATCGGCTGTCGACGACCTTGTGGTGCTGATGGACTTCTACGAAATGGGCGAAAGCACCGAGGAGGAAATCGATGCACAATACGCTACGGCGCTTGAGAAGATAGAATCGGCCGAATCGCGCAATATGCTGCGCAAAGAGGAGGACAAGATGAACGCCATTGTAAAACTGAACTCGGGCGCGGGAGGCACCGAGAGCCAGGACTGGACCGAGATGCTGATGCGAATGTATATCCGCTGGGGCGAGAAAAACGGATACAAAGTGCGCGAGCAGAACTTCCTGCCTGGCGACGAGGCTGGCGTGAAAACCGTCACTCTAGAGTTCGAGGGCGATTATGCCTACGGATACCTGAAGAGCGAGAACGGCGTACACCGTCTGGTGCGCATTTCGCCATTCAACGCGCAAGGCAAGCGGCAGACATCGTTCTCGTCGGTGTTTGTAACCCCATCCATCGACGATGATATTGAGGTGAACATCAACCCTGCCAACCTGTCGTGGGACACCTTCCGCTCGAGCGGCGCTGGCGGTCAGAATGTGAACAAGGTGGAATCGGGCGTGCGCCTGCACTACAAGTTCAAAAACCCCATCACAGGCGAGGACGACGAGATTTCAATCGAGAACACCGAAACCCGCGACCAACCTAAAAACCGCGAGAATGCCCTGCGACTGCTCAAATCGCAACTCTACAACCTAGAGCTAGAGAAACGCCGCATCGAGACCAACAAAGTTGAGGCCGGCAAGAAGAAAATCGAGTGGGGCTCGCAAATCCGCTCATACGTGCTGCATCCCTACAAATTGGTGAAGGACGTTCGCACAGGCTACGAGACATCGAACGTGCAGGCCGTTTTGGATGGCGAACTGAACGATTTCATCAAGGCTTATCTGATGGAGTTTGGGGATGAGTGATGTAAGTTTAGGTATAAGGCAAAGTTAATAGATAATAGAATGAAAATCAGATTATTACTATCGGTTTTAGCCATTTTTTCGACAGTGACACTTAAGGCGCAAACTGAATTTGCACCCATTGGAGCGACGTGGTATTATGGTAATTTGGAAGCAATGTGGGGCGACACGGGATTCACAAAAACCACGGTAACCGATTCTGCAGTTATCGATGGCAAAAAAGTTAAAGTCCTGATTTCGGAGTACCACCAAAGCGACGGTGGTGTGTTCCCAAGGGACACGGTTTATGCTTACCAGACTGGCGACAGCGTGTTTTTCTATCTTGATGGCAAATTTCACCTTGTTTACAATTTCAGTTTGAATGTGGGCGACACAATGGAAATTTACAATCCGGATAACAAGTATTGCGGTGATGATATGTTGTATGGGCACATAATGGTAGAATCCATCAAAACATTGAACATAAACGGGACTGAGTTGAAACAGTTTAACCTTATTCCTGCTGATTCCTACTCCAACTATTATCACTACATAGAAAAGATAGGCACAACATCCCAATTGTTTGGAGCGGATTGTATAGCCGACAATTTTGGCGCGGGAATTTTTGGTGAATTGCGCTGTTATGAAGATGAGGAAATTGGACATTATCAGTATGGCAGAGAGGCTTGCGACAGTTTGTATGTGTATGATTGGGAAGAATATTATCGTTGGTGGGACTCTATGCTTCGAGTTGATGTGATTAACAATGAGGCTTTGGAAGTGAAAATATTCTACTCACAATCCGATAAAGCCGTTGTTGTCGATACGCGCGGCAGTTGTGAACCGAGTGTCATTAAAATAATCGATGTTGATGGCAGAATTGTCTATTGTGACGTTTGCGAACCTGGTACTCAAATGAGTGTAGCATTGAAAAGAAAAGGCGTTCTTGTAGTGTTGATTAACAATGGTTTGGGGACTTTTTATGAAAAAGTAATTGCTTATTAGCAAGTTTTTGAAAGTTGCGTGGGCTGTTTATGGTCAGAAAAAAATATAGCAAGAAAATTACAAATTCTGTCACACTGCAAATTGTTTCCTCATTTTTGCCGAAAAATAGGTTTTCTGACAAACATCTTTCCTGTACCTTTGAGGCCGGAATTTGAGGCTGGCAAGAAGCTCTTCAAATGAGCTCGCAAATCCGCTCATACGTGCCGCACCCCTACAAACTGGTTAAGGACGTGCGCACAGGCCACGAAACGTCAATCGTGCAAGGCCGTTTGGGATGGCGAACTGAACGATTTCATCAAGGCTTATCTGATGGAGTCTGGTAATGAGTGAGAAGTATTGATACATATTATTATTTTTGACTACGAAATATTAAAAACACAATTATGAAAAAATTCTTGTTAATCGTATTCTCGGCTGTTCTTTGCTTTGCTTCCTGCAAAAAAGACAATGAGGACCCCGATCCCGACACCCAACCGTCGGACACCACACAAACAAATACTACACAAAAACCGAATCCGAACAATTACCGTTACCTTAAAACATACGTTGACCGGTCATTGCATCCAAACTTCAAATTCAGTGGCGCTCTCGATGTCGGCGAATTTAACAGGAATTCTAACGGTGTACGTGACACCGTCACGGCTCATTTCGACGAGATTGTAGCTGGCAATGCCATGAAATATGGTTCGGTGGTGAATGGCAGCGGCAAGATGGATTTCAGCCGTGTGAAGACATTTGTGAATGATGCTAAGAAAGCCGGACTCACCATCTACGGCCATACTCTGGCCTGGCACTCGCAGCAGCAACCGGGATATTTGCTGGGCTTGATGGCAGATAAAGAAATTGAAGTACCTGAAAATGAAAAGGTTGATATTACTGATGTCGAAATCGAATATCGTACTATACAATCATGGAATTTTTGGCACAGCGAATTTATAAATGCAAATGACAACACCGACTATTCAATAACAATCGGAGCCGATGGTGCTCTAATCAAAAACAATACACAATCGAGCCAAAACTATATGGTTCAGTACCAAATGGCAAACAATCTGACAACCAAATTTGGCATCACATACACTATGACTGTCAAAATGAAAGCGTCGGAAAAAGCAACCGTCCATTACAGCGTAGGCAGTTGGTATCCTGACAACTTCAACGGCCGTTTCGAGATTGATACCGAAATGAAGGAATACACCGTTCAGTTTGAACCTGCTGTCGAAGGTGGTTTTGTGTTGTTCCAAACGGGCAGTTTCGTAGGCGATATTGTGGTTGAAAGCCTAAAAATAACTCACAAGGGCAGTGACAAAACCATATCTCTCACTGCCGAGCAGAAGCGTGACACCCTCATATGGGCCATGGATCAGTGGATTGCTGGAATGATGGAAGCCACCGACGGCTACGTGAAGGCCTGGGATGTTGTGAACGAGGCTCTCTCGGGCGGCGGCAACGATGGCAACGGCAATTATGTTCTTCAAAATTATGAGAACAACAACATTTCTGACCCAAGCAATGTATCGTCGGGCACTTTCTATTGGCAAGTTTTTATGGGCGACCTCGAGTACGTGCGCACTGCTGTTGCAAGCGCCCGCAAACACTTCAAAGGAGATCCTAACGAATTGAAACTTTTTGTAAACGACTACAATCTTGAATCTACCTGGGACGATAATAAAAAAGTTAAGAGCCTTGTTGAATGGATTAAAAAATGGGAGGCAGATGGTGTCACCAGAATCGATGGCATCGGTACACAAATGCACATAAGCTGCTATGAGAGTTCATCGCTACAAAAAGAAGCTGAAGATCACATTATCAAGATGTTCCAGATTATGGCAGCAAGCGGTAAACTCTGCCGCATTTCGGAACTCGATATGGGTTATGTGCGTGGTACTAACAAGTGGGCAGGTTCAATCAAAACCAACCAACTGACCGAAGCTGAGCACCAGCAAATGGCTGATTTTTATGAATTTATTATCAAAAAATACTTTGAGATTATCCCCGTTGAACAGCAATATGGTATCTGCCAATGGTGTCTGACCGATGCTCCATCGGGTGGCGGTTGGCGTGGTGGCGAGCCTGTGGGCATCTGGACAGAAGGATTTAAAGCACGTAAAGCAACCTACATTGGTTTTGCCAAAGGACTTGCCGGCGAAGAATAATAATTTTTGTTCTAAACCTAATTTCAGAGCATCTTTTTCGCACACCGACTGCATATTATTGTTTCTTTTGCAGCCGATTTAAAACGAGAACAAAATGCACATTATTAAAACAAAAGCCGACCTTGCCGACTACTTAAAACAATGCCGCTCTAACGGCAAAACCATTGGTTTTGTGCCTACTATGGGTGCACTGCACGAAGGACACCTGTCGCTTGTGAGGCGGTCGCTCGAAGAGTGCGACGTGACAGTTGTTAGCGTTTTTGTCAACCCCACGCAGTTCAACGACAAGAACGATCTGCAAAACTATCCGCGCTGTGTTGACAAGGACTGTGCCCTGCTTGACAAGGCCGGTTGCGACGCTGTTTTCACACCATCAGTCGAAGAGATGTACCCTGAACCCGACACCCGTGTGTTTAGTTTCGATGGTCTCGACAAAGTGATGGAAGGCGAACACCGTCCGGGCCATTTCAACGGAGTGGCACAAGTTGTCAGCAAATTGTTCGATATTGTGCAGCCCGACAAGGCGTTCTTCGGAATGAAAGATTTCCAACAAGTTGCAATTATCAAGAATATGGTTCGGCAGTTAGGGTTGAAAGTTCAGATTGTGCCGTGCCCCATTGTCCGCGAAGATGATGGCCTTGCCAAAAGTTCGCGCAATATGCTTCTCACGCCTGAGCACCGCGCCGCCGCGCCAACCATTCACAAAACGTTGTTCGAGGCCACTACAATGAAGGAAGATTTGAAACCCGACCAACTCTGCGAGTGGATTACCAAAACAATTGATGCAACGGGCCTGCTTCAGACTGAATATGTGCAGATTGTTGATTTCGACACCCTTATGCCTATTAGCGAGTTTGGATCGCACCACGCCATAGCTTGTATTGCGGTTTGGGCCGGAAAGGTAAGATTGATTGACAATATTGAGTTTTGAGAAAAGAGTAAAGTTTGAAGAGTAAAGATTTAATGATAAAAAACGAGTAAAGGTTACTTTACTCGTTTTTTATCTAATTGGCTTATTGTCAATCGGTAACAACCTCAACTTTTTCGTTTGGCCATACGTACCACAAGTATCCGCTTACTTTTTTGCCGGTGAGTTGTCGCAAGGCATCAGCATAAACGCTAACTTGCTGATTATATTCAGGGTTATGACGGCTGGTGAATTTGTAATCAATGACCACCACTTCGTTGTCCGACTCTAGAATACGGTCGGGGCGTCGTATGCGATTTTCACCATCGGCCAACATTATAGATTGCTCGGTGAAAACATCCCATTTCCGACTGAACCAATCGGGCTGTTTTGCGACAAACGCACTTACCTTGCGTTCTGTCTCAGAAGCCTTGTCGGTGGAAATAAAACCCTCATCAACAACTGCTTGTACGGCATCGTGCACATCGTCAGCATAGTTGATGTACTCAAAAATATGGTGGTAGAGTTTGCCCGTGTTGATGTTCTGCACGCGATCGAAATCCACACCGGAGAAAAAGTCCTTTGAGTGGCAGTGGATGCTCACTTTCGCCCTATTTGACGAGCTTTCGCGCACCACAGCTTCCTGTCCCTTATCTGCCTTAATTTCAGATGTGTATGGTTGCTCGATACCAATTGTTATGCGGTCGTCGGTGCAGATAATTCCAGCTTTGACGGCAGCGGCATCGGTGGGCGCGAAATCACGCAGTTTTAGCCATATCTTTTTATCCTGAAAATCAGTCGAGTTACTGTCTTTTTCATCTTTGTATGTCACGCAGATTCGCATATCGCGTGAGGCTCGCGTCAACGCCACATACAAAACGTTGAGATTGTCTATATGCCTCATAAACTGCTCTTTATAGTAGCTTTCAGCAAAGACCGATTGGGCTAAAGCTTCTTTGTAGCCAACGGGTATCGGCGAGAATTCTTTGTAAGGTTCCGCTGAGGTCTCGCACCAGATAATGTCGGCGTATGTAGGCGGCTCGATAGGTGAAGGATACGGCAGAAGTACAGCCTTGAATTCCAATCCTTTAGCTTTGTGGATGGTCATTATCTGGATGGCGTTCTGCTGGTCGTTCATTGTGATGGTCTGCTGGAATCCCTTATCGTTCCACCAATCGATAAATTGCTGAAGATTAGAACCATATCGCTCGTTGAACGTTTGCACACGGTCCTCAAACTCGTTGATATACGGACGGTCGGTAGTGGTAATCTGGTGTGGAAGCCCAAAGAACACTTGCGTCAGGCGACTCGAAAGTTGAATCAGGTCGAGCTGGCGGAAGCTATCTTTCAGCGCTGCAAATTCAGGCGGCATCTGCGCCCAAATGCCATCGGCACTTTTGTCGAAAACGGTCTGTTGAATCCGCTCTGCGGCCGTTTCAAGCCCGCTGTTGATGGCGTGGTAGAGCCACACAAGTTGCCCCTGCACGTACGGCACATCGGGCGTGAGCAGAAACTGCATCGCTGACACCAGCAACCTGATGGCCTGATTGTTACCCAGCAGAACCGACTCGCTCGACACAAAACGGTAGCGGCTGGCAATGTCGGGGTTGTCGCTCTGCGCTTTAGCCAGACTGTTGGCCACAGCACAGCCGTTTTTCTTGCTGCGCACCAAAATGGCAATGTCGCCTGGTTGGTAGCCCAGTTCGGCCAGTCTGTCGATTTGGCTCACAAGCCATTCGCCAGTCGCCTCATCGGTGTCAACATCAGTAACATCAATATAATCAACCGACACAAAACCTTCTGTATCAGCATTTTTCTTCGGAACTTTCTGCACGGCGTCGCTGTAGGTGCGGTTGAAAATCTCACGGTATTCGGGTTTGTAGCAGCCGGCATCTACCATATCGTCAATAAAACCGCCCATCATATCGCTGATAGCCTTGACGCACCAGTTATTGAACAGCACAACGTTTCGGCAGCTACGCCAGTTGTATTCCAGGTTTTCGATTTCGCTTGGCGCGATGTTGAAATCTTTTTGTATCTGATTGTCAAGCAGATTCCAGTCGCCGCCGCGCCACCGGTAGATGGCCTGCTTCACGTCACCCACAATGAGCGATTGGCAACCCTCGGCCACTTTGTTGCTAATAAGCGGGCGGAAGTTGTTCCAATTGAGTGTCGAAGTGTCCTGAAACTCGTCTATCATAAAGTGGTTCAGCACGTAACCGAATTTCTCGTAAATGAATGGTGCATCGTTGTCGCCAATCATTTTCGCCAAAAACGGCATTGCCGAACGCAACAAAAACAGGTTTTGCTCGGTGCAAATGTCTTTCTGAAGCTGAAGCACGCGGTAGGCAAGGGCCAACTTGTTGATGTTTGCGAGCGTCAAATCAGCTGATAGAGCAGAGCCAAACTCCTTACTGTCAGCCAAATCGGTCAGTTGCCGCAGCATTTGGGGCAATCCGGCTTGTATAAAGCAGGCAAGCTTTTCTTTGTTTTTAGTTATGCAATCGTCATTGGTGATAGCGTTGGTTACGTAACTGTTATATCCTATATCGCCTATTTGTTTAATGTTAGAACATTTTATGAAATAAGCACCAACTCCTTTTCCTTTTTGATAGAAATCGTCAACCGTCAGCCCCGCACGTTCCATAGCCGCCACGGCTTTTTTGCCGATGGCGCTAGCCTTTGTCAGATAAGCGTCGCGTATTTGCCGCAACTTGTTTTTGAACTCGCCCAATTTGGCAATGGTCTGCTTTATATCTTCATCAGTGTCCTTAATCTTGTCAAATGCCTTGACGGCAAAATCCGAAGTTTCGCTCTGAATATTCCATCGGTTACCTTTATCTATCTTGTCGCCGATGGTCTGCAAAATCCACTGGCCCTCTTCGCTCTCGGTGCCGAAATCGTCAATCATTCGGCTTACGGCATTGTCAGTCACTGACTTGTCGTCGAGTTCGAGCGTGAAACCGCTGTCAAGGTCAAGCTCGTAGGCGATTGACTTAATCACCTGCTGGAAAAAGCTGTCGATGGTGCTGATTTTGAAGTAGCTGTATTGATTAAGCATCTGCCTAAGCAGTGTTTGCGCCCGGCTGCGGAGTGCGTCGGCAGTCAAATTGAAAGTCTCGCACAGTTCGTCCGTGTAATCCGATTTGTCGCCGTTGGCAATGGCGCTGATGGCATCCAGAATACGTTCGCGCATTTCAGCGGTGGCTTTGTTGGTGAACGTCACGGCCAGTACGTTGCGGAACTTGATGTCGGGGTTGAAAACCAACTTTAGATACTCGCCCGTGAGCTTGTGCGTCTTGCCCGAGCCTGCCGAAGCCTTGCAAATGGTAAGTGTACTCATGTCAGCAGCTTAATATTCTGAAAATCATTTCGTTGAGCAGCTCGGCATCGTCGGTGTTCGGTGCGTCAATGCCTTTCGCGTAAGCATCGTACTTCCGTAGTATTGAAATCACTGTGGCACACTGCGTCAGATTGTAGTTTCGCGCGGCTAGTTGGTAGTCTTTCACGAAAAACGGATTCACTTTCAGTGCCGATGCCAACTCGGCATTGCTGGCGCCACGCATGCTGTGCAGGATCATCACTTTAGTGAAAAATCCGTAAAGAACGGCAATGTCCGGGATGATACTGTGTTTTGCCATAGCACCCATATGCTTGGCAATCAGAGTGCTGCGGTAAAAATCGCGTGCTCCTATGACGTTTTGAAGCTCAAAAACATTGAAATCTTTGCTGATGCCAACATGTCGCTCTACATCGGCGGCGGTTATCTTTTTCGATTCACCAACAGCAACCTTCAGCTTGTCTAGTTCCATCACTATCGCCGACAGTTTGGTGCCCAAATGCGCGGCCATTATCTCAGCAGCGTTTGGTTCAATGGCAATGTTCTGATTACGCAGATAGTCGGTTATCCAACGACCTACCTGATTATCGTATAGCGGTTTCGACTCAAAAAGCACATGTTCCTTGTCGAGCAATTTTGCTAATTTTCGTCTGCTATCAAGTTTTTTGCCCTTGTAGTTTATTACCAGCACTGTCGATTTGAGTGGGTTCTCGGCATAAAGCGCAAACGGGTCAACATTGCCTTCCGCAGCACCGTCAAGACCCTTTATATTTTGCGCTTCTTTCACAATCACAAGGTTGTATTCCGACATCATTGGGAACCTTTTCGCCATGTTTATCACCTGTCCCAAATCGACATCGGCGCCATATACAACGGCCTGATTAAAAGCCTTTTCATCGTCCTTTAAAAGGTTTTTATCAATATAGTCTGTGATGGCATCAATGAAGTATGGTTCTTCGCCCATCAGGAAGTAAATCGGCTTGAACTGCCGGTTCTTCAGGTCGCTTATTATTTGTTCAAAGGTCTGCATATTGCTGACGGATAAATAGTTAAAAGTAAACCGCGAGACACGATGGCGCGCAATCCCAAGCAGTGAGCCAAAGGTAACTTATATGACGGAAGTTGGAAATAAATTGCTGTTTTTTTATATCAACGTGCTTGTATGACAAAAGCTGTCATTGGGCTCATGATTACCAATTAGCCATTATTTCATTTTTATTTGGATGGCATTCAGTTGATTTTTGTTTTTTGTAAAACAAGCACCCTCCGTTTTTCATTTGAAACTGATTTTTTCTTAACTTTAAAAGTTTTTCGACACTGCGTCGACGACCAAGATAGATAACCGATATCTTTTTGGCATTAAGGATGATAGAACATGAGACAGTAGATAAGATTTTTGAAACAGCCAGCATTCTTGACGTTGTTTCCGAGTTTGTGAGCCTCAAAAAACGCGGCACAAACTATTTTGGTTGCTGTCCGTTCCACAACGAGAAGACGGCTTCGTTCAGCGTATCGCCGGCCAAGAACATCTACTACTGCTTCGGCTGCCACAAAGGCGGCAACAGTGTCAACTTCATAATGGAGCACGAACAGCTGTCGTACTACGAGGCGCTGAAATATTTAGCCAATAAATATCACATCGAGATTAAGGAAACTGAGCGCACCCCCGAGGAGCAGGAACGCCACGACGACCGCGAGAGTATGATGGTTCTCAACGAGTTCGCCAAAAACACCTTCATCCGCAATATGACGGATACCGACGAAGGACGCGCCATCGGCTACAAATACTTCAAGGAGCGCGGCTTCAACGAGGAGACCATCAAAGCCTACGAGCTGGGCTTCAGCCTGACCGACCGTAAGGCATTTACCGACTTCGCACTCAAAAGCGGTTATCAGCTTAGATACCTGACGACCACCGGCCTAACCATCCAACACGACGACGGCTACACATTCGATCGTTTTAGCGGCCGCGTGATGTTCCCAATCCACAACCTTACGGGAAAGGTCATCGGGTTTGGCGGCCGCGTGCTCGACGCCCGCACCAAAGGTGTGAACGTCAAGTATATGAACTCGCCGCAGTCGGAGATTTATGACAAGAGCCGGTCGCTCTACGGCATCTATCAAGCCAAATCAGCCATAGTGAACAAGCAAAAATGCTTCCTTGTCGAGGGCTACACCGATGTGCTGAGTATGCATCAAAGCGGCATTGTCAACGTGGTGGCGAGCAACGGAACGGCGCTCACAACCGAACAAATCAGGCTGATAAAGAAGTTCACCGACAACGTGACGGTGCTTTACGACGGCGACACAGCCGGCATCGACGCCGCTTTGCGCGGAATTGATATGATTCTGGCTGAGGGAATGAATGTTAAGGTGCTGCTTCTGCCCGATGGCGAAGACCCCGACTCGTTTGCACGCAGCCACAGCGCATCGGAGCTGGAGGAATTCATCGGGGCGAACGAAACCGATTTTGTGCTTTTCAAAACCCGTCTACTGCTCAACAAAGCAGGCAACGACCCAATAAAAAAGGCTGAGCTGATTAACGATATTGTGGCGTCAATCGCCATGGTACCCGACGACATCAAAAGGTTGCTCTATGTAAGGGAGTGTGCCAAGCTGATGGACATTGACGAGCCCGTCTTGAAAGATGCCACCGAAAAGAAACTCAACAAGATAACCTATCAGCAACTTGAAGCCGCACAGAAAGAACGCGAGCGTGAGCGCCGCCAAAAAGAGGCAGCGTTACAGACGCAAACGCAACAACCACAAACGGCTTTGAACAATGACGATGCCTTTAACAAGCGTATGCACGAGCTGGAATCGGAATTGCTGAGATACCTTATCAAGTTCGGAAACGATGTTTTGTTCGATGTCAAAAAAGACGATAGCAGTGACGAGATGGTAACTGTGTCGCAGTACATCCGCAACGAGTTGAAAACCGATAACCTTGTTTTCAGAGACGATGCATGCAAAAAGATTTTCGACTGCTATTTGTCTATCATCAATGACGGAATACTGCCGCAAGACAACATGTTCACGCAAAACCACGATGTTGAGATCAGCTCACTTGCCGTTGACCTTCTAATAAACAAAGACGAAGTGTGCGACAAGTTTTGGAACTCGCGCAACCGCTACATTCCGCCCGAACAAAGTCATCTGATGGAAATCATCAATCGAACTTTGTACTACTATAAAGTTGAAATAGCACAACAAGAAATCAAAAATATTGGTATAATTATCGCGCAATTACAAAGTGAGCCCGACAGCGACGATAAAATTGCCGAACAACTTAAGAAACTAAGTGTGTTTCAGAGATATATAGTGAAATTGGGTGAAAAATTGGGAATAGTAATGCTGAGAAAATAAACCAAGAATGAAACGACTGAGAGTCATAACGATGCTTTTTATCCTGATCTCCGGTTGGCAGGTTCATGCGCAGATTGATGTCACATACTGTCGTGCTCAATGGTCGTTATCGCCCGATGACAAACAAATATCAGGGAAAGTCACAACCCATTTCAAACCAACATCAGAATCAATCAACACTATCGATTTCGATTTGTCAGGCCGTTTACATGTCGACAAAATAGTATGCCGTGGTATTGAGGTGAGTTTCAAACACAAATCGAACAAGATAGTGATAGCATTACCTGCCGCGGTTGAAGCCGGCTGCACCGATTCTGTAGAGATTGAGTATCACGGAACGCCGGTTGCAACTTGTTTCGGCTCAATCGTGTGGGACAAAATGACGCAAATTTGCTGGACATTGTCGGAACCATATGGAGCCCGTGACTGGTGGCCCTGCCGTCAGAATCTTACTGACAAAATTGACTCAATGGACATACACCTCACCTGCCCAACCATTTACAAGGCGGTTACCAATGGAAAGTTGATCGGATACACAGAATCGGGCGACCAACATACAGTCCACTACAAACTGCGCCATCCAATCAATTACTACACGGTGGGTCTTGCGGTGGGCAACTACGAGGTTGCCGAGAGTGAGACTGTGTTGTCGAACGGCGACAAGGTTGAGATTGCCGATTATTATTATTCGTCAACCACCTACAACAATAAGCATTCTAAACGCATTGCCAATTTTATGAACTTTTTCAGTGATTACTGGATTCCTTATCCATATGCTGATGAAAAATACGGGCAAGTTTGTATCAATGGCAAGGAGAGTTTTGAGTCCCAGACAATATCTGTTCTGTCGCAAACTGATATTGGCACTGTGGCCCATGAATTGGCTCATCAGTGGTTTGGCAATTACGTGACATGCGGAAGTTGGAAGGATCTATGGATAAACGAGGCCTTTGCAACATTTAGTGAGTTGCTGATGACAGAGAAATTCTATTCCGATTTGGCCATCGAGTGGAAAAAATACACAATCAACAGCGCATTGTCATCGAAAAGAACCATATTCAATGCTGACACAGCAAATCCAGATGCACTTTTCGATGTGCCGACAATCTACAACAAAAGCGCCATGACGCTTCTCATGCTGCGCAACGAGATTGGCGCCGAGGCTTTTCAAAGAGGATGTCGCGCGATTCTTGAAAAATATGCCAACGGATTTGCCACCATCAACGATGCAAAGCTATGCTTTGAGGCAGCTGCGGACACATCGCTGACCGATTTCTTCAACAATTGGATTAACGGAATCGGCTACCCAATATATACCATCAAATGCGATCTGACCGAGCCGGGAAAAACAACCATCAGCCTTAAACAGACTACAAGCCACTCATCGGTTAAGTTCTACCCCTTGCACGTGACAATCAGACTTGAAGGCAAAGATGACTATAAAGACGTGCAGTTGCACAACATCAGCCCCCAACAGAATCTTGTCGTTGAGACCGATTTCAATGTTGAAAATGTGATATTTGACCCCGAGTGCAACATTCTTTGCAAATGGAATGTGGTTTACCAAAAGGTAAAAAAAGAACGTTAAAATAGAGGATATCGCATATCTGCCTTATATTTGCACGTTTCATAAACAGCTATGGACAAGGCTAAAAGGAAAAAACGGTTTTCGGAAAATTACCGGATTGCCATACTCAACGACCGCACGCTCAAGGAAGTGTGGTACGCGGTGCTGTCGCTACGCAGCTTGATAGCTGTTGTGGCGCTCGTGATGCTGCTGCTTGTGGGCATCGGCGCCGTACTAATCAACTTTACACCCCTACGCGAATATGTGCCGGGTTATCCCGACGCCAATGAGCGTCAGCTGCTTGTTGAGAATTTTATGAAGGTCGATTCGCTCGAAAAGGTGGTGGCGCAAAAAGAACTTTATTTCGACAACCTGCAAAGCATCCTTGTGGGGAAAGGTACAAAGAAACATTTTGTCGACCGCGATTCCATTAAGAAAGTCGACAACAAGATTGCCCCCATCAAACTCGACTCATCGCTCTACCGGCAAGTCGATGATGACCAGTTCAACGTGCGCTATGTTGAGAACGAGACGGTGCTGCCAACAATGTTGAACACAGTGAAAATGCACTTCTATTGTCCGCTCAAAGGCGACATCACCAACCCCCATTCCCCCGAAACAGGGCATTATGGTGTTGATGTGGTTGCAAACACAAAAGACCCCATTCTGTCGGTGCTCGACGGAACGGTGATTATGGCCGGATGGACGCTCGAGGCGGGATATGTGATTATTGTGCAACACCGCAACAACATCATCTCACAATACAAGCATAACTCGTTCCTTCTGAAAAAGATAGGCGATCACGTAAGGGCTGGCGAGCCGCTTGGCATCATTGGCAACACGGGCGAGTACACCACCGGGCCGCACCTGCATTTTGAGTTGTGGCAAAACGGCACGCCGCTCAATCCAACCGACTACATAATTTTCTGATACATAATGACTAAACATATTGCAATTCTTGGTTCGACAGGCTCAATCGGCACACAGACGCTCGACGTGGCACGCGCCCACACCGACAAACTCACGGTTGAGGTTCTGACAGCCGGACACAACGCAAAACTGCTTATTGAGCAGGCGCGCGAGTTCAAACCGAACGCCGTGGTTATTGCCGACGAGACGAAGTATGCCGAGGTGCGCGAGGCTCTGGCCGACCTTGACATCAAAGTCTGGACGGGCTCGAAAGCCATTGAGGACGTGGTGCAAATGAGCACCGTTGACACCGTGGTGACCGCAATGGTGGGCTACGTGGGGCTCTCATCGACCATCAAAGCCATTGAGGCTGGCAAAAACATTGCCCTGGCCAACAAAGAGACGCTTGTGGTGGCCGGCGAACTGATTACCGAACTTGTTGCAAAACACAAAGTTAAGGTGACACCCGTCGATTCGGAGCATTCGGCCATCTTCCAATGTCTGGTGGGCGAGCCTGAGGTTGAGAAACTGATTATCACAGCTTCGGGCGGACCGTTCCGTACCAAATCAATCGACGAACTGCGCACCGTGACGCCGCAGCAGGCGCTCAAGCACCCCAACTGGAATATGGGCGCAAAAATCACCATCGACTCGGCATCAATGATGAACAAAGGTCTGGAAGTGATTGAGGCTCACTGGCTTTTCGGCATTCCGTACGAGCAGATTGAAGTAACGGTGCACCCGCAGTCAATCATCCACAGTATGGTGCAGTTTATCGACGGCAGCGTGAAGGCGCAAATGGGCCTGCCCGATATGCGTCTGCCCATCCAATACGCGCTGAGTTACCCCGACCGCTGGCCATCGACGTTTGGCCGCATCGATTTCAAGAATCAGCAGCCGCTCACGTTTGAGGCACCCGATTTGGAGAAATTCCGTTGCCTGGCGCTGGCCTACGAGGCTCTGGGCAAAGGCGGAAATATGCCCGCCATTATGAACGCCGCCAACGAGGTGGCCGTGGCCGCCTTCCTGAAGGAGCGCATCGGTTTCCTTGACATTGCCGCAACCATCGAACGGACAATGCACGCCATCGCCTTCGTCGGCAAACCGACCTACGACGATTATGTGGCAACCGACCGCGAGGCACGGAGGTTTGCGGAGGGGTTGATTTGAATTTAGAATTTAGGAGTTAGGAATTAGGAGTTAGGTGTTATAAATTAGGAATTAGGAGTTAGGTGTTATAAATTACGAATTTTGAATTATGAGACAAAAAGCACTTTGTGGGGACGTCATATTTTGGCGTCCGTAGTCTGTTGTCTGTAGTCCGTAGTCAAAAAAAACAGTTAATCAGTAAATCAAAAATCAATAAATAATAAATGGAAACATTAATTCGAATTGCACAACTGCTTTTGAGCCTGTCCATTCTGGTGATATTCCACGAGTTCGGGCATTTCATCATCGCGAAAGCGTTCAAAACAAGAGTTGAGAAGTTCTATCTGTTCTTCGACCCGTGGTTCTCGCTCTTCAAGTTCAAGCCGAAGGGCAGCGACACGGAGTACGGCATCGGCTGGCTGCCGCTGGGCGGCTACGTGAAGATTGCCGGAATGATTGACGAGAGTATGGACAAGGAGCAAATGGCTCTGCCGCCCAAACCCGACGAGTTCCGCTCGAAACGGCCGTGGCAGCGGCTGCTGATTATTGTGGCGGGCGTGGTTTTCAACCTGATAATGGCAATGGGCATCTACGCCGGAATACTGTTCACGTGGGGCGAGGAGTATCTGCCCACCGAGAATATGAAGTACGGCATTGTATGCGACTCGGTGGCGCTGCGCTCGGGCCTGCAGAACGGCGACAAGGTTATCAGCGTTGACGGGGAGCGGGTTGAGAAGGCCACAGCCATCACGGCCTACATTCTGCTGAACGAGTCGAATACCATTCAGGTGGAGCGTGACGGCCAAGTGCTTGACATTCAGATTTCTGACAGCATTGTTCCACATCTGCTCAAGGGCGGCACGTTCATCTCGCCGCGGTTCCCGTTTGTGGCGGGCGGATTTATGAAGGGCTCGGCCGCCGAAGCCGCCGGAATTCAGGTGGGCGACCAAATTGTGGGCATCGACACCATCAGTACTGAATACTTTGACGAGTTCCGCGCCACCATCGCCAACTACAAGAATTCGACGGTGAATATCAATGTTATACGCGACGGACAACCCCAATCGTTTGCCGTCAGCATCGACTCAACCGGGCTGATTGGCGTGAGCGCAAGCACCGACGGCATTTTTGAGTTGCGCAAGAAGGAATACGGCTTCTTTGCCGCCATTCCGGCCGGAGCCAAAAAGGCGTTTGTGGTGGCGCGCGACTATCTGAAGCAGTTCAAACTGATTGTGAAACCCGAAACCAAAGCCTACGAGAGCCTTGGCGGATTCATCGCCATTGGCAAGATTTTCCCCGGCACGTGGGACTGGTACTCGTTCTGGAGTATGACAAGTTTCTTGAGCATTATGCTGGCCGTGCTCAACATTCTGCCCATTCCGGCTCTCGACGGCGGCCACGCGCTCTTCATCATCATTGAAATGGTGACGCGCCGCAAACCGTCGGACAAGGTTATGGAAGTGGCGCAGTACATCGGCTTTGCGCTGCTGCTGGCACTGCTCATCTATGCAAATGGAAATGATATTGTGAAGTTGTTCAGGTAGCAACATAATCGCACAGACGACACAGTCCCGACAGTTGTCGGGAACACAGATTTTTAGGGATTGGATTGTGGCGTAGAGACGTGGCGCGCCGCGTCTCTACAACCCAATTCACCGATAAAACAACAATCTAAACATTTACCCCTTAACTCTCACCTTTGACAATGCCGCAACGATTCGACCATAGCGTTGACCAATACATTGAGGAGCACACGACAGCCGCGAGCCCGCTGCTCAACGAACTTGAGCGGCAGACGTACGTGAAAATCCTGCGTCCGCAAATGGTGGCGGGGCACCTTCAGGGCAAGGTTCTGGAAATGCTCTGCCGAATGATTCGGCCGCAGCGCGTGCTCGAGTTGGGCACCTTTACGGGATATTCGGCCCTGTGTATGGCCGCCGGAATGCCCGAAGGCTCGGTGCTGCACACCATCGACGTGAACGACGAACTGGAGGATTTCACCCGCTCGTTTCTCGACCGCAGCCCCTACGCCGACCGCATTGTCTATCACCTGGGCGACGCGCGGCAGATTGTGCCCACGCTGGGCGGCGGTTTCGATTTGGTTTTCATCGACGCCGACAAGCGCGAATACCCTGAATATTACGATTTGATTATCAATGAAGTACGCACTGGCGGCTTCATTATTGCCGACGACGTGCTCTGGTACGGCAAAATCAACGGCGACACCCCGCCTGCCGACGCCCACACGCACAGCCTTCAGCAGTTTAACGACACCGTGCACGCCGACCCGCGGGTTGTGAATGTTCTGTTCCCGATTAGGGACGGGCTAATGGTTATGCAGAAGGTGAAGGAATGAAAGATTGTTTGAAGGTGTTGGGCGTATAGACGTAGCGCGTCTCTATTGTGTAAACCTTAAGTCTGTTGTCTGAAGTCCATGGTCCGATTAATCCACCCGCCCAAACCCTTCATTCGTCGGGTTAAAAACATCGGTTCACCGATATAGCCTTTCGGAACACGCACAACCACAATACTTTTGCCACTGCAAACAAAAAGGTGCGCAACTGCAGAACATTTTTTCGTTTGCGTTGTCAATAAACTTATTTTTAAACCGTAAAAAATTAGAATTATGGAAAATTATGAAAATGTAAGTCGTCGCCGCCGCTTGTCGTGGGGCATTGTAATGATTGTTGCTGGAGGTTTGCTATGCCTGCAGTTCGCCGGATTGCTGCCACACAGTCTCTATCAATTGCTTGTCTGCTGGCAATCGATATTTCTGGCATTCGGATTGGCCGAACTCATTCAAGGTAAATTACGCAATAGTTTGATATTCTTTGCTATAGGCATTGTGGCCAACTACCACCGCTGGGTTGAATTCATCGGCACTCTCCTACCCGAATGTATGCCGCATGGAAATCAAATCAACGCCATTTTCTGGTCGGTTTTGTTTGTTGGTGTGGGCTTGATACTGATTTTCACCAAACCGCGCCACAACAATCATTTTAAAGCCGAAGGCGGTTTTGCTGCAAAGCACGGCCACATTGAGCAAAACGTTGATACTGACGGCCGTATCGATTACAATTTTTGCTTCAGCGGAAGCGAGCAAGTGTTTATGGAGCCCGTTTTTCGTGGCGGCAATATTAAAGCCACATGCGGCGGCATTATGCTCGACCTGCGCCACACCACACTACCTGAAGGCGATACCACGCTCAACATCGATGCCACTTGCGGCGGTTTCACCCTGAAAGTGCCAAGCGACTGGAAAGTTGTGAACCAATGCAGCTTTGTGCTGGGCGGCATCACCGACAAGCGTTTCGCCGTTGAAATGGACAACACCCGCCGCCTGATAATCACCGGACGATGCGTAATGGGCGGTGGTTCAATCGAATAACCAATGAACCCGTTTCTTAGAAATAAGGCATCGACCATTGCCGCAGCCATTGTGCTTGCAGCCGTTGCCGCCTGCTACAGTGCGGCATTCGGCTTGTTGGCCACCCCGGGCGCTGCAACCTTGCTTGCCGATGGCGCGGTGTTTGCCGTCACATTCGCATTTGAGTGCATAATTGTTTGGAACATAATTAAATATGTGCTTCAGCCAATAGTCAACGGCTATTTCAACCAATACTTGATGATTGTCGGGTTCTTTGTTGTGATCAGCATTGCAGGCATTGAATTGGCGGTCAACTATTTTATTGACGGAGAGAATCTTATTGCTTTTGCAAAGACACTGCCCGCACGAGGTTTGGTGCTGGCGTTGCTCTACGCCGCCGTTGTGCAATACTACAACCAGAACCTGAACGCCGATGACGAGCCCGACGACATTACCACCCAACCAACCGCCGAACCTTTATCGGCCCCGACCGAGCCAATCGACAAGATAACCGTGCGCAGCGGGCAAAAAATCAGTGTGATAAACATTGCCGACGTGAATTTCATCAAGGCCGACGGCGACTATGTGTCGATAGCCACCGAAACGGGCCGCTGGCTCAAGGAGCAGACAATGAAATACTACGAGCAGAACCTGCCAATGGCCGATTTTGTGCGGGTCCACAGGTCGTACATTGTGAATGTGGCCAAAATCTCGAAAATCGAGCGTTATGGTCAGCAACAGCTTATTGAACTGCGCAACGGCGAGAAAATTAAAGTCAGCAACTCGGGGTATAAGGCGCTGAAAGAAAGGCTGAAACTGTAAACGAGCTTGTGATATGCCGATGTTAGAAGTTTAAGGCACTAGGTTTTGGTGTTAGATTTTCGTTATCGTTTTCCTTATGCCATTTACCTTATCACTTTTGTTATGCCTTTCTCTTGCCCATAATTCATTACACTTTACTCATTACACTTTACTCATTACACCTTACACACTCTCATCCACACCTTAAACATTGCCCATTTTTTTTGTATTCGCATTCAAAAAAACTCTATACTTGCAACCGATATTAACCGATAGATGATTTTACTGAAAGTGAAATTACCGACGACCTTATTTGTGGACGTTTTTGCCCTGATGCCAATATGCGCCAAGGCATTGCCGTTTTTGCACTCAATCATTTGCAAATAATTTAAAAATAACAATATAAGTTAATTTAAAAATGAAAAAATTATTCTTAATTCTGATTGCCCTTGCGGGGTTTAATTTGAGTTCGTATGCAGCTTTTTTCTGCTCTAAATGCGATGCAGAGATGGAGGCTGGCGAAGGTCATGAATGTGAAAGTTGCGGCGAGTATGTCTGCGATGATTGCTGGTGCAACGCTTGCGACATGTGGTGTAATGATTGCCATGATAGCAACGATGGATGGTGCTCATCATGTGGCCTTTGTTTGATAGCCTATGGCGAGGAATGCGTTGTATGCGGCGAAATCGTTTGCTTGGAGTGCGGAGTGGAATGTCAGGAGTGCAGCGGTACAGTTTGTACTGGTTGTATATGCGACGAGTGCGAGTATGCTTGTTTGGTATGTCACGACAACGTCGGCATGTGGTGCCCTGAATGCGGTGAATGTATGATTAATCCGAGTAACTCGTCAGAAATGGCATGTATGGGGTGTGACACATGGTATTGCAAAAACTGTATGTGTGTCTGCGAAATATATTGTTTGGAGTGTATGGAATCCGAAGATTTATTTTGCAAGGATTGCGGCGAATGTGCCATTATAGATGATGACTGCCAAAAATGTCCTGCATGCGATGGAACTATTTGCGGAAATTGTAAAACTCAGTGTAATAATTGCGGCGAATACTTCTGTGCCGATGACATGTGCGGCGATTGTATGGAATACTGCCTTGAGTGCAGTGTTTATTGCGAAGATTGCGGTGGTTGCTGCGGCAATGGCTCTGAGGCTCACCAATGCCCCCAATGCGATAGAATTTTATGTGAAGACTGCATTACTGCGTGCAGCGAGTGCGGCGAAGAATATTGCAACGACTGTTTGAGTGATGCTTGTGATGACGACTGTGGAATCTGTCTCGACTGCCACGAAAGTTACGAGGCCTTCTGCGAGGAGTGTGGCGACTGCCTATTTATTAAAGAACGTTGCAGCGACCACGAATACGCTTGCGCCGAATGCCACGAAGAGTTCCACTGCCCCGACTGCGGACAATGCTATGCCGACGAGGAGGAACTCTGCGAGTCATGCGGACTCTGTGCCGACTGTGCTATGAGCAACGAGATGCACTGCCCCGATTGCGAGGCTTGCTATGAGGATGTTGGCCGTTGCGAGGATGATGGTGACCACTGCCGCGAGTGCTGCGAGAACAACGACTGGCTCTGCGAGTTCTGTAGTCGATGCATTGAGGCCTTGGGCATTAGCCGTTGCGATGAATGTAACGCTTGTGAAGAATGCGTTGAGGAGAACCATCTGCACTGCGCCAATTGCGATGTTTGCATGTACGACCAATACCCTAACAACAGCGACCGTCCCGAATACTGCGACGATTGTCGGCCTAACGAGGAAGGCATTCCCTGCCTTGTTTGCGGCGAACGCATCTTAGAAAACGGCTGCACCATTAGCGGCGACGGCTGGCACTGCGACATTCACTGCCAAGCTTGCCCGTTCTGCAACGAAGTCTGCTTTGCCGAGAACCCCGATGACGCTTGCCCCGATTGCGGTGCTTGCTCATCGTGCGTTGCCAAGCATAATTTGCATTGCGCCAACTGCGGCACCTGCATGTATGCCGATTATCCGAACGACAATAGTCGTCCCGAAATCTGCGACGAGTGTGTTGCTGCCGAAGGCTCGCCCTGTGCTGTCTGTGGCCAATATATAACAGAGAATGGTTGCACCGTGAGCGACGAGGGATGGCACTGTGCCGACCATTGTCAGGCATGCCCTGAGTGCAACGAAGTATGCTTTGCCGAGAATCCTTCGGCACGTTGCCATCTCTGCGGACGCTGCTCTGACTGCTGCGTAGGCCACGAGGATGTTGAGGCCACCATTATTGCCGACGACTACGATGACGATGACTTGCAGGAGTTCCTTGCTGAGATTGAGCCTATTCAAGACGGCGTGATTTACGAAGGCGAGTTAGGCGACTCTCTCGACCTCACCAATTACCATGGCTCTGATGTTTCGTGGATTCCGACACTCTTCCCCAACCTGAAACAATTCCGTTGCACCTCAGCAGCGCAACTCAACGCTCTCACCGATGAGCAGCGTGCAAGCATTGAGGCGCTCTATTGCCCAAGTATCGGCCTGACAGAGTTGGATTTAAGCAAATACCCGAATTTGAAAACTCTCGATTGCAGCAGTAATAAAATAACAAGCTTTGGCTCAAGCAAAGGCTCTGATTCTTCTCAATTAGAGAGTCTGAATTGCCGCAACAACAAATTAACTGCACTCAATGCAAGCAATTGGCCTAATCTAAAAACTCTCAATTGCAGCAATAACAGTTTGGCCTCATTGGATTTGAGAAACTGTACAGAGTTGGAAAATCTCTATTGCAATAATAACCTCTTGACAGCATTGAATTTGAACGATTGCACAAAACTGGAAGAATTGAACTGTGGCAACAACAAATTCGCCACACTCTATGTCAGCGGTTTCGCCAATTTGAAATCGCTCAATTGCAGACGCACAAGTACTTCCTATACCGCAATCACCATGTTGAATGTCAGCGGTTGCACCAATTTAGAAATGTTGGATTGTTACAATAATCAACTGACTGCATTGAATTTGAGTGAATGCACAAGTCTGACCACTTTGTATTGCAGTGCCAACAGCCTATTGGAAACTTTAAATTTGAGTAACTGCTCGGGTCTGACTAATTTTGATTGCGCTGGCTGCAGCAAGCTGTCAACTTTAACTTTGAATGGTTGCACAAATTTGACCAATCTTAATTGCTATTACTGCTATCAACTCACAGAATTGAATTTGGACGGTTGTGAAAATCTCACCACTCTTAATTGCTACAGCTGTAAATTGAATGATTTGACTTTAAGCGGATGTAACAGTTTGGAAAGTATCAATTGTCGCTCTAATCAGCTGACAGAATTAAACTTGGACGATTGTACGAATCTGACCACACTCACTTGCGACCGCAATAAATTCGGAACATTGGATTTAAGCAAGTATACACAGTTGGAGTATTTGAATTGCGAATATAACCAACTGACAACATTGACCTTAGGCAATAACACGAACCTGACCAAAATAATTTGCAATGACAACCAACTGACAGAATTAAGTTTGACAGGCTTGACCAATCTAACCCTTCTTTATTGCTATAGTAATAATATTGAATCGCTGAATTTGAGCAATTGCACAAATCTGGTCACGCTATATTGCCATGAAAACAATCTGGAAACAGTGAATTTAAGCGGCTGTACACAATTGAAAAATTTCTCTTGTGGCAGTGAGGAAGAGCAAATAACAACTCTTGATTTAAGCGGTTGCGCAAACCTTACTTCACTCGATTGCCATAGTCCGCTGACCGAGCTCGATTTGAGCGGATGCTCGAATCTGACAAGTCTTGCATTGGAAAACATTCAGTGTGAATTGAATTTTAGCGATGTTCCAAAACTGGCGCAAATCGAGTTGTACAATTACCAATTCACCGAGTTGGATTTAAGTAATTTACCACAACTCAACGATATTGCTTTATACAGCAGTGATGAGTTGGAAACGCTCGACATTAGCAATTGCCCCAAACTGGAGACAATCTACACGGAAGGCTTGAATAATATTGCCAATATAACAGCCACTAACAATCCGAAGTTAGATGATTTCTACATTGAGTGGTCCGATAATCTTTCTATGGTCGATTTAGACGGTTGCAGCGAGTTAAAGTATTTTAGTGTAAGCGCCGAAAATCCTTACACACTCAATATGAGCGATTTCGAAAATTTGAGATATTTCAGCTCGTCGGAGATCGAAGGTGGTTTTACTTCACTACAATTAGGCAAATGCAAGGAATTGGAAGAGTTGTCGATCAGTGTTAATGAAATGCCTTGTAAATTCAGCTTTAGCAACTTGTTAGGCATGAGCGATGCCAAAGTGACTAACGTGAGCGGTGCAACCAAATCGGGCTCGAACTATATTACAAACGCAACAGCCGATGAAATATCGTTCGAATACAGCGGCAAAACATGTTATATCTACTATAGTGGAGTCAAGCACATAGGCGGCAGTAACTACAGTTACTCGTATTATACGGCTGCAACCGACAATGCCAACGGCTCTTACACACAGGCATTCACATGCGCTTGCGGCAAATATGTAACCGAGACTGTCAGCTACACCAAGCAGGAAGGTGTGTTCCTCGATGTACGTGGCCGCACGGGCGATATGTCATGGGTGAAAGCATACACCGACCTCAAAGGCTACCGTTGCGACAAACTGGCACATCTGAATGCTCTAACTACCCAACAGATGGGGCAGCTTACCGAATTATATTGCACAAACGCCGGATTGACAGGTCCAATCAATTTAGGATTTAGTCGAAATCTGCAAATAGTCGATTTCAGTGGTAATAGTCTGACAAGTTTGAATGTGATTTCCAATACTCAACTGCGGAAATTAAACTGCTCGGGCAACAAGCTTACCGCTTTGAGTTTGAGCAGCAATATGCAGCTGGAGAGCCTCGACTGCTCAAACAACCAAATTACCCAGCTCGACGTAAGCAACCATGCCAAACTGAAAAGCCTGAACGTCAGTCTCAATAAAGATAAAAATAATTATAACAGATGGACGTTGAAAAGTCTGAATTTAGATGGCTGCACGGCTTTGGAAGAGTTCTATTGCAAGGATTGGGTCTACGATGATGATGAAAACATCGGAACAATTTTTTATAATTGTTTAAGCGACCTTGATTTGAGCCGATCCACCAATTTGAGGCATTTCGAAGGAAGCGCCTGTTTCCTCAATCTGAGCGGCTGCACCAAATTGAGATATGTGAAAGCAGGAGGTTTTTCGGTTGAATTGCCAAACACCACAACAATTGACACTCTAATATTGGGTGGACACCTTTGCCTCGACCTATCAGGAATAGGCAAACCCGAAGTTGTGATAATAAATATGTTTTCGTCCGACGCGATGTATGTGCCGTGCGCATTCTCCGATTTCTCAAAATTCAGTTGGGATGAAACAATTTACATGACGCACCTTTCAAACATGGACATGTCGAAAATCTATAGTACTGTCGGATTCTCTTATAATGCCCATGATGGAGTTTGGAAACCGAATGACCTGTCGCAAGAATCTTTTTCTTCAGGTATGAGTTATTACTACGACAACGGCAACCCCAACATTGAGAACGGACAGGTGTACTTCGATGGTTATCATATCGAGCATGACTTCGAAAACAGCTACAGCGGTAAGAAATCATACGTCGGAGACATTGATTATATATATAATACAGCTGAATATAAAAACGGTTACATTACTTGCAAATACAAATGCGACCGTTGCAAGCACTCGTGCGAGGAAGAACAATGGTTTGCTGTTGGAACGCGGAACGGAAAAGAATACAACAAAGGCATTTTCCTTGATGTTACAGGCTGGTCTGAAAAAGACATAACAAGAAAGGCCGATTGGCTTAATGGTATTAAAAACATAATAACAGGAATAAAATTCGATAAGAATTCCGTCACTATTTGGAATTATTTGAATAAGAATATTATGCGTGAAATCCATTGTCCTGAATTGGGGAAAGGCAAGGTGTATGCTCAATATTACAGTACGTATTATAATTACCCGAATCTGGAGGTTCTTGACATTTCGGGCAACAACTATACATATAACTATAATTCAGATGGCAAATACTATGTGATGGATTTAAGCAACAGTCCCAAATTGAGAGTACTCAAATTAGGAGGAATGGAAAACACCAACAACAAAATAAAGCTGAATGTAAGCAACAACCCCAACCTTGAGGTGCTTGATTGCTCAGGAACAAGTCTGGTTGATTTGAATGTCAGCAACAACCCCAATCTGAAAGAGCTTTATTGCAATTATACTGACAGCCGCTTGTATGGCGATAAGGTGTTGAGCGCTTTGAACGTCAGTGCCAATCCGAAACTTGAGATTCTCGACTGCGGTAGCAACCAACTGACCGAACTTGATTTGAGCAATAAAACCGAATTGCGAATTCTTAATTGTGAATACACAAAAATAAGCGAGTTGGATTTGAGCAATTGTCAGAAACTGGTTGAACTAAATTGTAATGACGCCAACAGACTGTATGGCAAAACATTGGATTTGAGCAACAATCACTTCTTAAAATCGGTATCCTGCCGGGAAGTCGGATTTACAGAAGTAGATTTAAGCAGGGCAAGCCGTTTGGAGTATCTCTATATTGAGGGCAACGAGGGTATTGAATTAGTTGAACTTAATTTGACCGCGAGCAAATGCCTGAAAGATGTCAATGTTGCCGCTTGTGGACTCAAAACACTCAAATTGAATCCTGATTGCAATACACTTACAGTGTTCGACTGCAGTATGAACGAACTGACTGAATTGGATTTGAGCAAACACACTAATCTGACAAAATTGTATTGTTCTTCCAACAATCTGACAACGCTGAAATTGCCCGAAGGTGGTGCAAAACTCACGCGCCTCAATTGCTACGAGAATCAAATAACCGATTTGGATTTAAGCAAATTCAAAGGAAGATGCCGCATTGATAGGAACCAATTGCTTTATTCCAATTTGTCAAAAGTTAAAGTTGAGTCGTCTTGGGATAAATATGATAACCAAGCCCGCCACTTCGACGAAATGCCTTGCACATTCCGCTTTGCCGATTTGGCTGAGGGCATGAAAGATGCCAATGTTTACAGTTATTCAGGTATTGAACCCGTTACTGTCGGCTCAAAGCAGATGTGGCATGTAACCGCAACCAATGGCAAAATCACCTACTATTACAACAATGGTAACGATGAAATTGCAAATGTACAGCACACTATCACATTCGATGAGTTGGAGCACACGTACATTACAAGCGGTTCGCAGCGCTACTACACCGATAGTGTTCCCGCCACTTACGATGCCGCCGGTTCGTGTGTAGCACACTATCCGTGTCGTTACTGCAATGAGGAGCTTACCGAAGAGATTGTTATCGACAAACTGCTCTATAAGGTTGCTGTAAAAGAAGCTCGTTTGGAAGGCAGTCAGGTTGAATTGGGCTTTGATGATGAATTCGCACCACTTTCAACATTCGATGATTACAATGCAAAAGGTAGTTCTGTAACGTTGAAATTAGAGAAAAACACCGAGCTGCAATTGCGAGCCATTGCTCCCGAGCACTACCAATTTGCCCGCTGGAGCGATGGGAACACAAGCAGTCAGCGCACATTGGTAGTAATTTCCGATACAACATTATTACCGGTATTTGAGTTGGAAAACCACACAATCAGTGGTGTTGCTCAAAATGGTACAGTTGAGGGTACGGGAACATTCTCGTATGGAACCAAAACTTCTGTCAAAGCCGTGGCTGCAGAGCACTACCACTTTGCAGGTTGGAGCGACGGCAACACCGACAACCCGCGTAAGATTGTAGTGAACGGTGATGCCACTTACTCAGCTTTGTTCGAGCCTAATGCCTACACCATGAGTGTAGCCGCCGAGCATGGTACCATCACCGGTGCGGCAGAAAGCGTCAGGTTTGGTTCAACCGTAACGCTCACCGCCACTGCTGACGAAGGCTACCATTTTGTCAAGTGGAGCGATGGCAACACCGATAACCCGCGCACTGTGGTAATAAATGCCGATTTGGTGGTTAATGCCAACTTATCGTTCACCGCCATCTTTGAGCAGGATGGAAATGAGAACCAAGGCGGAAACGAGAACCAAGGTGGCAATGAAAATCAAGGTGGAAACGAGAACCAGGGCGGAAACGAGAACCAGGGTGGCGAGAACAATAATCCGGGTACCGATGTTGACGAAAACATTGCGCAAGCCGTCAAAGTTTACGCAACTGGTCTGACAATCCACGTTGAAAACGCCGTGGGCGACATTCTGCTGTTCGATGCCAACGGCCGCGCCATCAGCCGTACAACAGCAGTCAACGGCGAGCCTGTTGAGCTGCAAGCGCCGCAGATGGGTGTTTACATTGTCCGTACAATGGCAGGCGGTGTGAAAGTGATTTGCAATAATTATTAATAACAATTGGTTGCGGGCGGAATAAGTTACTAATTTCGTCCGCAACTTTTTAAAAGATATCGATATGAAAAAGAGTTTACTGATGCTGACATGCATCGTCATTTGCGCCACAACATTTGCAAGTTGCAACAGCGCAACCAACAGTAGCGACACAACCAAGGCAAAGCCGCAAACATTTATCGAGCAACAGCAAAAAGCGCAAGATCGCAAAGCTCAGCAGGCAAAGGCACAGGAAGCCCGCGAAAAACGTGAAGCTGAGAACAAGGCCGCATGGGAAGAGTTCAACAAGATGAGCGACAAAGAGAAGAGCGAGTGGATAGCCGACCAGAAAGCCCGCATCGACCGCCGCGACTCAATTCAGGCCGCCAAACGCATCGAGATGGAGAAGAAGTGGGCGAAATTCAACAACATGACCATGGACGAGCAGATTGAGCTACTTAAAGAGCGTGGCGTAGTGCCCCATATTCATCAGCACAACGAAGCTGAACACAACCACAGTGGGCACAATCATAGTCACGACGGGCACCAGCATGGCAAAAAACAACCGGCGCCGCAGCTCAAGGATGTGAAAATCAACAATGTGCCGGTGAAGGAGTAAATTAAAAGGTGAGAGAAAATAAGTTGGGTTTTAGAGCAAAGCACTGAGCCTTAGGCTTGAAAATCTAACTCTTACATACTAAAAAAAGAGACTGTCATCATAATTAGAGCAGTCTCTTTTTTTGTAACTGTTTCGGTCGTAAACCTTTTTAGATTTCACAATCCGCAGCGGCCGCGTCGAAATCAACTTGCCGTGCTGCGCGATTTCCCGTTCCCTGTCAGCCTTTTTAACGGCGTTTAGGTAATCGAGAAACTTTGGCTTTTCTTTCTTACCCATTGCTTTATGATTTTTTGGTTACGGGCGCAAAGGTAATTATTTAGGTGTTAGCACCTATTCGCATCTTCACCTTTCACCAAAAACCATTATTTTCGCACCAAAATTTCAAGGTTATGACTGAATATAAAAGATACACAATCACATCGGCTCTGCCTTACGCCAACGGGCCGGTGCACATCGGGCATTTGGCCGGGGTTTATGTGCCGGCCGACATCTACGTACGCTACCTGCGGGCTCGCGGACGTGAGGTTATGTTCATCGGCGGAAGCGACGAGCACGGAGTGCCCGTTACCATCCGCGCGCAGAAAGAGGGCATCACGGTGCAGGAGGTGGTGGACCGCTACCACAATCTGATTAAAAAATCGTTTGAGGAGTTCGGCATCTCGTTCGACGTTTACAGCCGCACCACATCGGCCATCCACCATAAGTTTGCCGCCGATTTCTTCCGCAAACTCTACGACGACGGCCTGCTTGAGGAGAAGACCGAGGAGCAGTTCTGCGACGAGCAGACGGGCGAGTTCCTGACCGACCGCAACATTGTGGGCGAGTGCCCGCGCTGCCATTTCACGGGCGCTTACGGCGACCAATGCGAGAAGTGCGGCGCAACTCTTTCGCCCGACGAACTCATCAACCCAACCAACAAGAACCACCCTGGACACGGCCTTGTGAAGCGCCCGACCAAAAACTGGTATCTGCCGCTGGGCAACTATCAGGAGTGGCTCAAAAAATGGATTATCGAGGGCCACAAGGAGTGGAAAACCAACGTGTACGGACAGTGCAAGTCGTGGTTGGATATGGATTTGCAGTCGCGGGCAATGACGCGCGACCTTGAATGGGGCATTCCCGTGCCAATCGAGGGCGTGAAGGGCAAGGTGCTCTACGTCTGGTTCGACGCGCCAATTGGCTATATATCAAATACAAAGGAACTTTGCGACAGCCAACCCGAACGCTGGGGCAACTGGGAAAAGTGGTGGAAGGACAGCGACACACGGCTCATCCACTTCATCGGCAAGGACAACATTGTGTTCCACTGCATCATCTTCCCGTCGATGCTGAAGGCGCACGGCGGCTACATTCTGCCCGACAACGTGCCCGCCAACGAGTTCCTGAACCTTGAGGGCGACAAGATTTCGACTTCGAAGAACTGGGCCGTCTGGCTGAACGAGTACTTGGTGGATTTCCCTGGAAAACAGGACGTTCTGCGCTACGTGCTCACCGCCAACGCACCCGAAACCAAGGACAACGATTTCACCTGGAAGGACTTCCAAGCCCGCAACAACAACGAGTTGGTGGCCATCTTGGGCAACTTTGTGAACCGCACCATTGTGCTTACGCAGAAATACTACGGCGGAAAGGCACCTGCAGCAGCCGAACTCACTGATTACGACCGCGATACACTAGCCGAACTGGCTGCAAGCAAGGCCCGCATTGAGGAGGCCATTGAGCAGTTCCGCTTCCGCGAAGCCCTGAAACTGGTAATGGACATTGCCCGTCTGGGTAACAAATATCTGGCTGAAACCGAGCCGTGGAAGGTTGTGAAAACCGACCCCGACCGCGTGCGCACCATAATGAACATCTGTCTGCAGATTGTTGCAAATCTGTCGGTTGCGTGCGACCCGTTTATGCCGTTCAGCGCCGAGAAAATGCGCAAGTTGCTCAACATTCCGCAACTGAACTGGGAGCATCTGGGCGCACCAAATCTGATTGAGGACGGGCACCAAATCGGCGAGCCGTTCCTGCTGTTCGAGAAGATTGAAGACGAGCCGATTGACGCTCAAATCAAGCGCTTGGAGGACATCAAGAAGGCTAACGAGGCAGCCGAACTGGCCAACGCCCCCGCCGCCCCAATGAAGCCGCTCATCACCTACGACGACTTCAGCAAGATGGACATCCGCACAGCCACAATCCTTGAGGCGGAGCGCGTGCCAAAATCCGACAAACTGATGAAACTGCTGGTTGATACAGGAATCGACAAGCGCACCGTGGTGTCGGGCGTGGCAAAGCACTTCACCGCCGAAGAACTTATCGGCAAACGCGTCACCATTCTGGCCAACCTTGCCCCGCGCAAACTGATGGGCATCGAGAGCCACGGAATGATTCTTATGGCCGAGAACTTCGATGGCGCCCTGTCGATGATTCCGTGCGAGAAGGATTTCAAGAATGGGTC
Source organism: uncultured Bacteroidota bacterium (assembly GCA_946414435.1). Classification (GTDB taxonomy): domain Bacteria; phylum Bacteroidota; class Bacteroidia; order Bacteroidales; family SZUA-534; genus RUG13583. The sequence continues at coordinate 116,428 of CAMKOM010000005.1, read as the reverse complement.
GGTGATTTGTTAGTTAGGATTTAGAAATTAGGATGTAGGGACGTGGCATTGCCGCGTCCGCAAATAATTGAAGCACAATATATTTTTTCGATAAATTTGGATGAGTTTGGTTAGAAAAAAACGATTCACCAATTAAACGATTAAACAAAAAACTATGGAACAGTTATTCATATACAACACTTTAGCGCGTGCAAAACAACCGTTCAAGCCGATACACGAGGGCAGGGTTGGAATGTACGTCTGCGGGCCAACGGTTTATGGCGATGCCCACTTGGGGCACGCTCGGCCTGCCATAACGTTCGATATTCTCTATCGCTATCTGCTGCACCTAGGCTACAAGGTGCGCTACGTGCGAAACATTACCGATGTGGGCCACCTTGAGCACGATGCCGACGAGGGCGAGGACAAAATCGCAAAGAAAGCCCGTCTGGAGCAACTTGAGCCGATGGAGGTTGCGCAATATTACACCTTGCGCTACCACGAGGCGATGAACAAACTCAACGTTCTGCCGCCAACCATCGAGCCGCGCGCGTCGGGGCACATTATCGAGCAGATTGAGTTTGTGAAGAAGATTCTCGAAAACGGATTCGCCTACGAGAGCAACGGCTCAATATACTTTGATATTGAGGCATATAGCAAGAAATTCAAATACGGAAAACTCTCGGGCCGCAATGTCGAGGAGATGCTCGAGACCACCCGCGCCCTTGACGGTCAGGATGAGAAGCGCCGTACGTGCGATTTCGCGCTTTGGAAACGCGCTCAACCTGAGCATATTATGCGCTGGCCTTCGCCTTGGAGCGATGGTTTCCCTGGCTGGCATATCGAGTGCTCGGCAATGGGCTGCAAGTATCTGGGCGAAGAATTTGATATTCACGGCGGCGGTATGGACCTGATTTTTCCGCATCACGAAAGTGAGATTGCACAGTCGGCGGCCGCTCTAGGCCACGATTCGGTCCACTACTGGATGCACAACAATATGATTACCATCAACGGACAGAAGATGGGCAAGTCGCTTGGCAACTTCATCACGCTCGGCGAGTTCTTCAACGGCAGCCACAAGGATAAAGACGGCAACGAGATGCTCGACAAGGCTTATTCGCCAATGACCATCCGCTTCTTTATTCTTCAGGCGCACTACCGCTCAACGGTCGATTTCTCGAACGAGGCTCTGCAAGCGTCGGAGAAAGGTTTTGCAAAGATTGTGGAGACCTACAACCGACTGATGAAACTGCGTGCGTCGGACAAGACCACCGTTGATGTGGCGGGCTTGCGCGAGCGCTGCGAGGAGGCAATGTGCGACGATTTGAATACGCCAATCGTCATCTCGCACCTGTTCGAGGCCGCAAAGGCTGTGAACACCGTTGCCGACGGCAAGGGCACCATCAGCAAGGCCGATTTGGACGAACTGCAGGATGTGTTCCGCACGTTTGTCTGCGACATTCTCGGTCTGCAAATTGAGGAGCAGGCAGGCGGCAGCAGCGATGCCTACAAAAAAGCCGTCGACCTTTTGCTGTCAATCCGCCAACAGGCCAAGCAGAACAAGGACTGGGCCACAAGCGACCGCATCCGCAACGAGATGGCCGCCATCGGTTTCAACGTGAAAGACACCAAAGACGGGTTTGAGTGGGAGCTGGCAGAGTGATTTATTTAGGAGATAGGATTTAGAAATTAGGATTTTTGAATTATGACGTAGGGACGCGATTCATCGCGTCTGCTCAAATCGGACAAAATCGGTTAGAAACAAGAACGTTTAAACAACAAAATATGGCTATCGAAGAAAAAGAGACAAAGGAAGTTGAGCGCAAATCGAACTTCATTATTGAGCAAGTTGAAAAAGACCTTGCCGAGGGTAAAAACGGCGGACGCGTGCAAACCCGTTTTCCACCCGAGCCCAATGGTTATCTGCACATTGGCCACGCAAAGGCCATTTGTCTTGACTTCGGTATGGCCGAGCAGTTCGGCGGTGTCTGCAACCTGCGCTTCGACGACACCAATCCCGTGAAGGAGGATGTTGAGTATGTCGATGCTATCAAAGAGGATATCAAATGGTTAGGCTTCAACTGGGGCCACGAGTACTACGCTTCGGACTATTTCCAACAACTTTGGGATTTCGCTGTAAGGCTGATAAAGGAGGGCAAGGCGTATGTGGATGAGCAGTCGTCGGAGGCGATTGCCGCGCAGAAGGGAACGCCCACCGAGCCTGGTCAGAACAGCCCCTACCGCGACCGTCCGGCAAGTGAGTCGCTCGAACTGTTTGAGAAGATGAACCGCGGCGAGATTGAGGAGGGCCGAATGGTTCTGCGCGCCAAAATCGATATGGCCAACCCCAATATGCACTTCCGCGACCCGATAATCTACCGCGTTGTGAAACACCCGCACCACCGCACTGGCACCAAGTGGCAGGCCTACCCGATGTACGATTTCGCTCACGGGCAGAGCGACTACTTCGAGGGCGTGACGCACTCGTGCTGCACTCTGGAGTTTGTGGTGCACCGCCCTGTGTATGACTATTTTATCGACGAGCTGAAGGAAGGCAAGGATTTGGACGACAACCGCCCGCGTCAGTACGAGTTCAACAAACTGAACCTGAACTACACGCTGATGAGCAAGCGCAATCTGCTCATTCTGGTCAAGGAAGGCCTTGTCAACGGCTGGGACGACCCGCGAATGCCGACCCTGTGCGGTTTCCGTCGCCGCGGATACACGCCCGAGTCAATCCGCAACTTTGTCGACAAAATCGGCTACACAACATACGATGCGTTGAACGATTTCGCGCTGCTCGAAAGCTCGATTCGCGAGGACCTGAACGCCCGCGCCACACGCGTTTCGGCCGTGCTGAACCCCGTGAAGTGCATTATCACCAACTATCCCGAAGGACAGGTTGAGGAGCTTGAGGCCGTGAACAACCCCGAGCGCCCCGAAGATGGAACGCACAAGATTGAGTTCAGTCGCGAGTTATGGATTGAGCGCGACGACTTTATGGAAGACGCACCAAAGAAATATTTCCGTATGACGCCTGGTCAGGAAGTCCGCCTGAAGAGCGCCTACATTGTGAAATGCACTGGCTGCAAGAAAGACGCCGACGGCAACGTCACGGAGGTGTACTGCGAGTACGACCCCGAAACCCGCAGCGGCCTGCCTGGCAGCGACCGCAAGGTGAAGGGCACTCTGCACTGGCTGAGCGTCGGACACTGCCTGCCGGCTGAAGTTCGTCTGTACGACCGTCTGTGGAAGGTGGAGAACCCGCGCGACGAGATGGCAGCCATTCGCGAGGCCCGCAACTGCGAGGCTCTGGAGGCAATGAAGGAGATTATCAACCCCGACTCGCTGCACGTGCTCAAAAACTGCTTCATTGAGAAGTTCGTGGCCAACGCCAAACCATTGGACCACTTCCAATTCCAACGTATCGGCTACTTCAACGTGGACCCCGACTCAACCGCCGAGCACCTGGTGTTCAACCGCACTGTGGGCCTGAAAGACAGCTGGGCGAAGGAACAGAAGAAGTAGAAATGGGTCTACAATTGACAAAAATAGCAAAGGGGAGCAAACGCTCCCTTTTGTTGTTATATATGCAAAATCAGTTATTGTATAACAACAGAACAAACTGTATAACAGACCGCAAGCGAAGCATAGCCACCAAAAACGCCATGAAAGAGCAAACTCTACAAAGGTTCTGGCTTTAAAACAGATTTACGAGTGTATCAATTGTTGTGCAAAAAAAAGCAGGTTTCTCACTCACCACAAAGCCGCTCATACTGCTCGCGCAACTTCGGCTCAATCACCGCTTGCGTGTAGTTCGATTTTATGCGCTCGTAAACAAATTGGCTCAACTCATTGAAACTGCCGTCGGAAAGGATTTCAAGCACGCGGTCGACATAGGCTTGCGCCGATAATTCATTGACAATCAGGCGGTAGTTGCCGACAACGGTACGACTGAACCCCTGCGGACTCGAAATGGGCACCACACCGCAACTCATTGATTCGGTAATGGAATTCGATTGCCCCTCGCGCGCAAGCGTTGACGGATAAATCAGGAAATGCTTGTCGAACAAAATGTTACGAATGCCAATGCGAGCGTAGCCCGAAATGAACGTGTAGGTGCCAGGCTTGAGCGTCCGTTCCATTTGGCGAATCACCTCGCCAACGTAGCCGTGCTGCCCTTTTCCAATGATTGTCAGCGAGATATCCGTTTTCTTCTGCAAAATGGCTGCGGCCTCGACAATCAGTTTCACGTTCTTCTGCGGCTCAATGCGACCGAAATATATCAGATTAACCACGTTTTCAGGCTTTTGCGGCAATGCTGACGGCAGATAACTTGCCTCAACGTAATTCGGATAGTAGAAGATTGGCGTGTCGGAAATCGACTTCAAAAGCGGCTCATTCTCAACACCTTGCGAGAAAATCACCCTCGCCTTGCGGACAATTCGCGCAAAGCATAACCGATAAATGGCCGAGCCACTATTGTGATACGCTTCGGCACCGCCGCCGCGCATTTCGTATATAATCTTGTAACCCAGCAAGTTGGCTGCTTCAGCCAAAATGTATTCAAAAAAGATTGTCGGGCCGTAAAAACCCGAAATGTGCACTATCGCTTTGCGCGAGCCGAACAAAAGCAGGCCAAGAAACGCGCCGACCCCGATTGCAGCGCGGAACGGATAGGTTATCAATTTTACAAATTGCGAAGCCGTGAGTTTGCATCGCAACTTTCTGACAATCCGCACTTTAAAGCCAAATTGGCGCAGCATATCGACGGTGCGTTTGTTGCCCACCTCGCCGCCGCCGTAGTAGGGCTCAACGCCATTCGGCAGCGACCCGAAAAAGTAAACCGTCAGTGCCATAGTTCCGAAGTTAAACCGTTTGGCTGTTGTACCATTTGAACCACTCGGCAAAGCGCTTAACGCCTTCTGCCACAGACGTTTTCGGGTGGAATCCAAAGTCGCGCTCAAAGGCCGACGAATCGGCAAAAGTCTGATAAAGGTCGCCAGGCTGCATCGGCAGCATCTGCTTTTCGGCCTTGCGCCCAAGCGCGTCTTCGAGCAACGCAATGAAATCGGACAGCCGCACGGGCGACGAGCAGCCGACGTTGTAAACCTTGTGTCGGCGGCCATCGGCTTGTGGTTCAGGTAGTTTGGCGAGCACCAGCATCAGGCTGTCGATAATGTCATCGATATAAGTGAAGTCGCGCAAAAGGTCGCCGCCGTTGAAAACGCGGATTGGCTCACCGCCGCTGATTGCGCGGGCAAAGAGCATCGGGGCCATATCGGCGCGGCCCCACGGGCCGTAGACCGTGAAAAAACGCAGCCCTGTGGCGGGTATGCCGTAGAGCGAAGAGTAGCAACTCGCCATCAACTCGTTGGCGCGCTTGGTGGCGGCGTACAGGTTGACAGGGTTGTCGGTGCGGTCGGTTTCGGCAAAGGGCACCTTGGTGTTGCTGCCGTAAACGCTGCTCGACGATGCGTAAATCAAATGCTTGATTTGGCTGTGGCGGCAGCATTCAAGAACGTTGGTAAAACCAACTATGTTGCTGTCAATGAATGAGAAAGGTTCGTCGATTGAGAATCGCATTCCAGCCTGCGCGGCCAAATTGACAACCACATCGAACCGCCCGCGCTCAAAAACTTGCGGCAGCCGCTCGCGGTCTTCAATATTCAGTTTTATAAATTCAAATTGCTGATATACAGCACTTTTAACGGGCTGCCCGCCATCGATTTTGCTGACATCGATACCTAACTCGGACAACCGCGCATTTTTCAGATTGACAGTGTAATAACTATTCAGATTGTCGATACCCGTAACTGCGTGCCCAGCCTCGAGCAAGCGGCGGGCAAGGTGAAACCCGATAAATCCAGCGGCGCCTGTTACGAGTACGTTCATCAGCCTATCTTGCAATATTCAAATCCCGACTCGGCAAGTTCGGCGGCATCGTAAATGTTGCGGCCGTCAATCACCAGTTTGTTGCGCATTGAGCGTGCCAGCACGTCCCAACTCGGCATTCGGAATGTTTTCCACTCGGTCACCAGAATGAGCGCGTCGGCATCGACGGTAGCGTCGTACATATCCTTGCCGTAGCGCACCTTGTCGCCTACGCGGCGGCGGCACTCGTCCATCGCCACAGGGTCGAAAACCTTGACGGTGCAGCCCGCCTCAACCAGTTTGTTGATAAGCACCAAGGCGGGTGCCTCGCGCATATCATCGGTTTCAGGTTTGAAGGCTAATCCCCATAGTGTCACGGTTTTACCTTTCAGATTTCCATCGAATCGCTTGTCGAGTTTATCGAAAAGAATGCCTTTCTGCCGCTCATTCACTTCCTCAACGGCCTTGAGCACACGCATCTGATAGCCGCTCTGCTCGGCGGTCTTTATCAATGCCTTGACATCCTTCGGGAAGCAACTGCCGCCGTAGCCGCAGCCAGGGTAAAGGAATTTGCGGCCAATGCGGGTGTCGCTGCCAATGCCCTTGCGCACCATATTCACGTCGGCGCCAACAAGTTCGCACAGGTTGGCAATGTCGTTCATAAACGATATGCGGGTGGCCAGCATCGAGTTGGCGGCGTATTTTATCATCTCGGCCGACGGAATGTCGGTGAAAATCATTCGCTCGCTGTTGAGCATAAACGGTTTGTAGAGCCGCGCCATAATCTTCTGTGCGCGCGGGCTGTCGGTACCCACCACCACGCGGTCAGGGCCCATAAAATCCTTAATGGCCGCGCCCTCTTTCAGGAATTCAGGGTTCGAAGCCACATCGAATTCGACTTGCACACCACGCTTGTCCAGCTCCTGCTGAATGGCTGCTTTCACCTTCTGCGCCGTACCCACAGGCACAGTCGATTTTGTTACCAGAATGGTGTATTTGCTGATATTCTGCCCGAAGGTGCGAGCCACTGCCAGAACATATTGCAGGTCGGCGCTGCCGTCCTCGTCGGGCGGCGTGCCCACGGCCGAAAACACCACCTCAACGCTGTCGAGACAGGTGCGAAGGTCTGTTGTGAAATGCAGACGGCCAGCCGCCACGTTGCGCAACAGCATCTCGTCGAGACCAGGCTCGTAGATTGGAATCTCGCCTTGCTTCAGCCTCTCAATTTTTGCGCTATCGATATCGACGCAAGTTACATCGATACCCATCTCGGCAAAGCAAACGCCCGACACCAGCCCGACGTATCCCGTTCCTACAATCGCTATGTTCATATTATATTCGTTTAATTCGTTCTATATCAATTTTTTTGTTTAATGGTTTAGAGGTTCAGACGCTTCGCTGTTTAGAGTTTAGATTTCTAAACTTCTTACCTTCTAAACCTCTCAACTTTTACCTCTCTGCCCTCATCGGGTTATTCAGAAAATCGTCGTATGACAAACGAATACCGTCTTCGAGTTCGGTTTTGTAGCGCCAGCCAAGTTTTTCAGCTTTCGACACATCGAGCAGTTTGCGCGGCGTGCCGTTGGGGCGCGTGGTGTCCCATTTAATCTCGCCAGTGTAGCCCACAACTTTTGCTACAAGTTCGGTCAACTGTTTTATTGTCAATTCTTTGCCCGTTCCCGCATTGACGGTTTCGTTGCCGCTGTAGTTGTTCATCAGGAAGACGCACAGGTTGGCAAGGTCGTCAACGTAAAGGAATTCGCGCAGCGGACTGCCGTCGCCCCAGCAGGTTACCGACGCAGCACCCGACACTTTTGCCTCGTGGAAGCGCCGAATCAGTGCGGGCAGCACGTGGCTGTGCTCGGGGTGGTAGTTGTCGTTGGGTCCGTAAAGGTTGGTCGGCATCACGCTGATATAGTCGGTGCCGTATTGGCGGTTCAGGAACTCGCAGTATTTCAGGCCTGAAATCTTCGCCAAAGCGTAGGCCTCGTTGGTTTTCTCAAGTTCCGACGTCAGCAGGCACGATTCCTTCATCGGCTGCGGCGCCATTCGCGGGTAAATGCACGACGAGCCAAGGAACTCAAGTTTCTTGCAACCGTTCTGCCAGGCAGCGTGTATTACGTTCATTTCCAGTATCATATTCTGATACATAAAATCGGCCAGCGCACTTTGGTTGGCCACAATGCCGCCCACTTTCGCCGCCGCCAGAAAAACATATTCGGGTTTCTCGGCCGCAAAAAACGCCTCAACATCCGCCTGACGGCAAAGGTCGAGTTCCTTATGGGTGCGGGTGATTATGTTGGTGTAGCCCTGCCGCTGCAACTCGCGCACAATGGCCGAACCCACCATTCCGCGGTGGCCTGCTACGTAGATTTTTGATTCTTTTTCCATATTTTTTTTGTTTTTGTTTCTAACCGATTTTACCCGATTTAATCCGAAATAATTTTAGTACAACCATTTAGGAACATCACCTTTATATTGAAAATTCCGTACTTTTTCAAATCCTGTTCCTACGACAAGTTCATCAACATTAAAATTAATCAGATAGCCTAAAGGTTTATTTGCCAAATGAAGGTAATTGCTTAATTGCTTGTAATGGGTAGTTTCAAAGGTGGTAATCGATTTTAATTCAAGGATTAAAATGTCTTCTACCAAAACATCTATACGAAAACCCAAGCCTAAATCTTCGCCACAGTATGTGACATTTATTGGAACTTCACTTTCAGCCTTTATGTTTTGCTTTTTCAATTCAATCAATAAAGCCTTTTTATATACCGATTCCAAAAGCCCAGGTCCTAATTTAGAATGTACTTTCATAGCGCACCTTATCACTTTATATGCCAGGGTATCTTTTTTACTATTGGTATATTCTTCCAACAATTCCATATCGGATAAAATCGGATTGAATCGGTTAGATTTTATTATTCCATATTCGCCTTCAAATGAATCTTCTTCACAAACTTCATATCGTGCTCAACCATAATCTTCACCAGGTCTTCGAAACTTGTCTTGCGCGGGTTCCAGCCGAGTTTTGTTTTGGCTTTGGTGGGGTCGCCAAGCAGTTGGTCAACCTCGGCGGGACGGAAATATTTCGGGTCCACCTCAACCAGAATCTTGCCCGTGGCGGTGTCAATGCCTTTTTCGTTCACACCCTCGCCTTCCCAGCGCAGATTGACGCCCAAAGTCTTGAACGCCAGCGTGCAGAAATCGCGGACAGTGTGATACTCGCCAGTGGCAATCACAAAATCGTCGGGCTTTTCCTGCTGCAGAATCAGCCACATACACTCAACGTAATCCTTGGCGTAGCCCCAATCGCGCAGTGAGTTCAGGTTGCCCAGATAGAGTTTGTCCTGATAGCCCTGCACAATGCGTGCGGCGGCCAGTGTAATCTTGCGGGTGACGAAAGTCTCGCCGCGGCGCTCACTCTCGTGGTTGAACAGAATGCCGTTGCAGGCGTACATTCCGTACGACTCGCGGTAGTTCTTCGTAATCCAGAAACCGTACTGCTTTGCCACACCATACGGACTGCGCGGATAGAACGGCGTTGTCTCTTTCTGCGGCACTTCCTGCACCAAGCCAAAGAGTTCCGATGTTGACGCCTGATAGATTTTGCATTTCTTCTCAAGACCTAAAATTCTGACAGCCTCAAGCAGACGCAGCGTGCCGACAGCGTCGGCCTCGGCGGTATATTCGGGCACGTCGAACGACACCTTCACGTGGCTCTGCGCGGCCAAATTGTAGATTTCATCGGGTTGCACAAGTTGGATAATGCGGATAAGCGAACTCGAGTCGGTCATATCGCCATAGTGCAGATTGATAAGGCGTTTCTGCTTCATATCGCGCACCCACTCGTCAAGGTAAAGGTGCTCAATGCGCCCCGTGTTGAACGACGACGAACGGCGCATAATGCCGTGAACCTCATAATCTTTTTCCAAAAGAAACTCTGCCAGGAACGAACCATCCTGACCCGTAATGCCGGTTATTAATGCTACTTTTTTGCTCATTGCTATTGCGTTTTAATTGTTGTCAGAAAACGTCAGACAGCCGATAATTGTGGCCGCCAGTAACGGATTTTAAAGAAACAAAAAAGGTTGGACAATGCCCAACCTTTTATGGTGTTTTTAATTATCTGCTAATAGAAGTTCGAACGGTTGTCCTCAATGTCGGCGGCAGCCTCAATTGCTGACAGAACCTGATAACCAGCCTTCGACATATTGGTGCGCTGCAGCAGCTCACGCTCGCGTGCCAAATCAACATTCTCGGCTTTCTCAACCTGCTTAACCTGAATCAAGAATACAGCGTTGTTACCCTTAATCGGGCTGCTGATTTTCTGCTCATCAAGAGTTACCATAGCGGCCTGCAGACTTGGCTCAACGCCAACTGTCGGAACCGAGTACGACGAGTAAGTCACGCTCTTAGCCTCTTTAAGTGACTCGCCGAGTTTGTCGGCAACAGCCTGCAATGTCGATGCGCCGGCGCTTGCCTCATTCAGTTTCGATACCAGATATTCGGCTTTCTTCTCAATGAGAACGCGGCGTGCAATGTCGTTGCGAACCTCGTCGAAAGAAGCCACGCCTTTCTTGTGGATGTCGGCAACCATTGCTATTACAAATTGGCCGTCGAGTTCAAAAATCTCTGACATATCACCTTTGTCGGCTTTATACGCCCAACGGATAACTTGACGCGGACTGTCGAAGTTAGCCAGGCGGCGGTCGTTGCGTTTAACGTTAGCTGTGCGCAGTGTCAGACCTTCTTTGTCAGCATTGCCACGGAAGTCGGCCAGACTGCTATTGCTGCTGCCGAAGCGGCTTGCGTTGGCGTAGATGGCGTCAACAGTCTTGTTGCTTGCCGAAATCTCGCGGGCGATAACTGCCACTTTAACCTTCTGCGAAGGTTTGGTCTGGTCAGTAATTTCAACCACGTGATAGCCATATTGTGTCTTCACAACCACCTTGTCGCCCTTCTTGCCGAAGAAGCATGCATCGTTGAACTCTTTCACCATCTGACCTTCAGTAAACCAACCGAGATTGCCGCCGTCCTGTGCCGAACCGTCAGCTGAGAATTTCTCAGCCATCTCGGCAAACGAAGCGCCCTTTTTGATGGCGTTCAGAATGCTGTCGGCTTTCTCTTTTGCAGCCTCTTCAGTCAAATCAGCCGACGGGCGGATAAGTATGTGGCGAGCCTCAACCGAGTCAGCAACATTTGCGCTGCCAATCTTGCGGGCAATCTTCACGTAGTTGTCTTCCTCATACGGGCCGACAACGGTGCCATTGGCTGCATCAAACAGTTCGGCAATCGGTTCTGAAAGGTCCTCTTTTGCAAGATATTTGCCGTTGAAGGCGATTTCCGACTCAAGGTTAACGAACTGCTCAAGAGCGTCTTCGTCCTTGCTTTCAAACTCCTTCTTCAGGTCGGCAACACCCTCGATTGTATTTTTGCGATCGTCGTCCGATGCCACAATCGGGAAAGTCACGTAATAGATGTCGCGCGACTCATCCTGCTCAAAATCTTTCTTATGATTGCTGTAGTAACTCTTCAAGTCGCTCTCAGAAACCTTCACAAGCGAGTCAGCCACGCCGCTGTAGCGCAGTTGGATGTAATCGAAATCGTACTTGGTGTTCTTGTCGTTCGACTCTTTCTCTGTCTGAAGGCTTGTTGCGTACATACCCATACCAACCAACGACAGGAATTTTTGATCCTTCTTGTTCTGCACAAGACCCTTCTCAAATGCAGCCCACGACGAAGCGGCTTGTCCTGACGGATCCAAATCCTTGTTTTTCAAGAATTGAACAACCAGGTTGCGGTCGAACTGACCGGTCTCGGCGTCACGGAAGATAGGAATCTGCATTACCTGCGGGTCAATAAAGTTGCCTTGAACCATATCGAACAGCTCATCGGCCGTAACGTTGATGCCAGCCTTTGCATACTCTTCCTCGATAACATACTGACGAATCAGCTGTTCCCAAGTTTGGTCTTGGATTTGATCATAAACAGCTGATTCCAAAGAGTTTTGCTGAGTGTTTTGCTTGTAAATTTCGGTGTTTTCGTCAACCTTGGCTTGGTAGTATTGGATTGGAATATCGTTACCGGCTATCGAGCCGACTTTGTTTCTCGAACTTCCAAATGTTCCGTCGGCTTTGAAAAGGTCGCCAACAACAAATGCCAATAAAGCCACACCAACAATGACCATCACTAATTTTCCAGCGTGATCACGTATTTTCTGTAAAGTTGCCATTTTTTATTTTTTAAGGTTTATTTCAAAAATTTAGGCTACGAAGATAGCAATTTTTAGAAACGGCATAGGAAAAAGGTTTTTTTTCAAAACGGTTTGTCCATAACTGATTATCAGTGTTTTATAAAATCGATTTATTGATACTCAATCGGTTTCGGCGGCAATCGGGCGGCGGCGGTGGCGACATTTGCAATCCAATCGCCACTATTTTCGCGCAAAGCGATGGCCAAATTGCGCATCAATTGACAATGATGTCTACCAGTTCGATCTTTGTGGCCGTGGCGCGCAGAATGGTGAATCGGAACTTGCCGAACGACACCACATCCTGCACCTTCGGGATGGCTCCATAGTGCGACAGAATAAGGCCTGCAAGCGTTTCATATTCTTCTGACACGGGAAGGTCGAGGCCGTATTTTTCGTTGATGTAGTCGATTTCGAGCCGCGCCGAGAACTGATAGTGGTTCTTGCCGAATTTGTGCTCGCGGTAGCGCTTCTTGTCGTGCTCGTCCTGAATGTCGCCAACAATCTCTTCCAGAATGTCTTCCATTGTAACAATGCCCGATGTGCCGCCAAACTCATCAACCACTAGGGCAATACTGCGGTGGTTTTGAATGAAAAGCGTGAGCAGTTTGTTGGCTGGCATTGTCTCTGGCACAATGGGCAAGTTGCGGGTGATGGCCGCAATGTTGACCGGGTGTTGGAACATCGACAGCGACGGAGCAAACCCCACCACATTGTCTATTGAACCTTTATAAACCATTATCTTTGAGAGCCCGCTGCTCACAAACAGTTTCTTAAGTTCGTCGATGCTGTCGTCGATGCTGATGCCAACAATCTCAGGGCGCGGCACCATACACTCGCGCAGTTTGACAGCCGAAAAGTCGAGTGCGTTGCGGAAGAGTTTCATATCGTTCGGCTCATCGTCGTCGGGTTCGCTAATCTGCTCGTTAGCAAGCGAATCCCAATCCACAGAGCCCCAATAAACGGCATCATTGTCGGTTGTTTTGCGAATAGTCAGCCGGTTGGCAACAAACCGCGAGGTGTGGAACACGATCTTCGACATCAGATAGAACATATAGTAGAACACCGACGCTGGTAATGATATGATTTTCAATAGACTGCCCGATTCCTGAAAGGCCAGTAGCTTTGACAGAATCTCGCCCGCCAGAAGGTATAGCAGACAGGCAGCACCCGCCTGAACAGCCAATATCACCATCGAGTTGAGTGGTAGTTGGTGCCACGGACCGTCGCCGGTGAGTGCCATTGCCAGCGTCACAACCACTGCCATATTGCCAATGGCTATTGTGGCGTAGTACTGCGCCGGCTTCTCGATAAACAACTCTATTATCTGCGAAAACACGCGGTCCTGCTTCTTATCTAGCTCGATACGCAGCTTGTTGGCCGACACAAACGCCACCTCCATCGCCGCAAAAAAGAATGCAAACAGAAGCAAAACCAACACCAATATTATATAGGCAGCCATCGGCAAATTGTTTTTCCGATACAAATATATAATAGGTGCGTCCCAAATTGCATAGCTGGCCGTTTATTTTTGCAAGACGAGGTTTGCGTTCGCCTGATTTACCCGATAATCAGCCGATTACAGCTTCGGAAGCTGGAAAATTGGCGAAGAACTCAACATTGGTCAAAATTGCAGCAGAAATGTTGCAAGTCATTGCTAACAATCAGATAATCAATGCTCAACCTGATATCATAAACCATAATTTGGTCGAACACCTTTTGGGTGACGGCCACCTGCGGCGCTTTGCACTCAACAATCATACACGGCGCGGCGGTTCGCGCATCAATGTCTTCGGTTTTTCTAAATGCAGACGGCGGAGCTTGGCTGTCGGCGGATAGAGTTGTGCAGAAACAATTCGCGACTAATCATCACAACTTGAACAATTTTCTATTTTTGCAACCGCCTATGGGGCATTAGCTCATCTGGCAGAGCGATTCGTTCGCAACGAATAGGTAGGCGGTTCGAGTCCGCTATGCTCCACCCGTGGTAGACGCCATAGTCACAAACAAAAAAGCCCGACCAACTTGGCCGGGCTTTGTTTTATCTGTTTCGAAAAATTATTTCGTCAGCATGCTGCAGCCCATAAACTTCTGGATGCACTCGGGCAGTTTGATGCCTTCGGGTGTCTGGTTGTTCTCGAGCAGGGCGGCCACAATGCGCGGCAAAGCAAGCGAGCTGCCGTTCAGCGTGTGAGCCAGCTGAGTTTTCTTGGTCTCCTCATCGCGAAAGCGCAGTTTCAAACGGTTTGCCTGGAAGGTCTCAAAGTTCGATACCGAGCTAACCTCCAACCAGCGTTTCTGTGCGGCCGAGAACACCTCAAAGTCATAGGTCATTGCCGAAGTAAAGCTCATATCGCCACCGCACAAGCGAAGGATGCGGTATGGCAGCCCCAGTTTCTGAACCAGCGACTCAACGTGAGCCACCATCTTGTCCAGAGTCTCGTATGAGCGCGACGGGTGCTCAATGCAGACAATCTCAACCTTATCGAACTGGTGCAGACGGTTCAGGCCGCGCACGTCCTTGCCGTATGAGCCGGCCTCGCGGCGGAAGCAGGCGCTGTAGGCTGTGTTCTTAATCGGCAGGTCTTTCGACGATACAATCACATCGCGGTAAAGGTTCGTCACAGGCACTTCGGCCGTCGGAATCAGGTATAAATTATCGAGGTTGACGTGATACATCTGGCCTTCTTTGTCAGGCAACTGACCGGTGCCGTAGCCCGATGCCTCGTTCACCATCAGCGGTGGCTCAATCTCAAGATAGCCGGCCTTCTCGTTCTCCTCAAGGAAGAAGCTGATGAGCGCGCGCTGCAGTTTGGCGCCTTTGCCTTTATAAACGGGGAATCCGGCGCCGGTGATTTTCACACCGAGTTCGAAATCGATAAGGTCATAGTCTTTAGCCAGTTCCCAGTGCGGTTTGGCGCCTTCGGGCAGATGAGGAATCTTGTCGTCAACAAGTTTCACAATCTCGTTGTCCTCGGCGCCCTTGCCGGGTTTCACCAATTTGTACGGCATATTGGGCAGGCGCACCAGAATGTCGTTCAGCTCGGCGTTGATGGCGTCGAGTTTAGCGCCCAGAGCCTTCTGAGTTTCGCCAAGCTCGCCGCTTTTTTTCTTCAGCTCGTTGGCTTCAGCGGCTTTTCCTTCTTTGAAGAGTTGGCCGATTTGTTTCGATATAGAATTGATTTGAGCCAGAATGTCGTCCTGTTCCTTTTGGGTGGCCCGACGCTCGTCATCTTTTGCAAGAATCTGCTTCACATATGGTTCAGCATCGAAATTCTTGATTTTCAACCCTGCTATAACAGCCTCGGGGTTTTCCTGAATAAACTTAAGAGTTAGCATAACGTTGTATTGTTATAAAACAAAAAAGAGGATGCCATCGCGTTGACGGTCAGCCTCTTTCTTATCTTTGTTGATAAAAATCTATGCCTCGGCCGGGATAACCGATACGTACGATTTGTTGTCGCGTTTCTTTACGAAAGAAACTGTGCCGTCAACAAGTGCGAACAAAGTGTGGTCTTTGCCCAAACCTACGTTGTTGCCCGGGTGATGCTGTGTGCCTCTCTGGCGAACGATGATGTTGCCTGCAACGGCAGCCTGGCCGCCGAAAATCTTCACGCCCAATCTCTTACTTGCTGATTCACGGCCGTTCTTTGAACTGCCGACGCCTTTCTTATGTGCCATAGTGTATTAAGCTTTAATGTTTTCAATTTGAATTTGAGTGAACTGCTGACGGTGGCCGTTCATTTTCTGATAGCCTTTGCGGCGTTTCTTCTTGAACACCATCACTTTGTCACCCTTAACTTGAGTCAGCACCTTAGCCGACACTTTTGCGCCGTCAACAACCGGCGTTCCTACTTTGATGTCGCCATCGTTGTCTACCAACAAAACTTTGTCGAAATCGACAACTGCGCCATCCTCTGCTTCCAAACGGTGAACAAAAATCTTCGAGTCCTTCTCTACTTTGAATTGCTGACCGTTAATTTCAACTATTGCGTACATACTTTTATGTGTTATATTTTCATAACTTTTGGACGGCAAAAGTAGAAAGTATTTTTCAACTTGCAAACATTTGAAACGTTAATTCTGATTTTCTCAACACATTTTTTTTGACGTCTTTTTTGTTGGGCTAATTGTGTTAATTATCAATAAGATGTGCGGTTAATAAAATTCTTTGCCAGATTTATTGCCGTCGGGTGGGTTGGTGGTACTATATATTTTTATATTTGCTCAACAGATTGATGTCTGCTCAATAATTGATAAAGAGACAATGTCGAAGGTGAAACTCAAAGTTTTGGGGCTGTCGTGCAGCCAAACCCAGTCGGGTGCCTACGCGCTTATCTTGTCGGAAGAGAACGGCAACCGCCGCATCCCGATTGTGATTGGCGGGTTCGAGGCGCAGGCCATAGCCATCGGTTTGGAACGGCTGCATCCGCCGCGCCCGCTCACCCACGATTTGTTTGTCAATTTTGCAAAATCGTTCGGCATAACCATCACCGAGGTCAACATCTACCATCTTGAAGAGGGCATTTTCTACTCGGAACTGGTTTGTATGACCAATGGCTCGTACATCAAAATCGACGCCCGCACATCGGACGCCGTGGCGCTGGCCATCCGCTGCAACTGTCCCATCTACACCACCGAGCAGATTATTGAGAAAGCCGGAATTGTCTTCAACGTGGGTGACGAGCCTGCCGAACCCGCGAAAAAAGAACCGCAACCCGCTGAATCGGCTACTGACAAGTACGACAAATTGAGCATCAAGGAACTGAAAGCGTTGCTTGATAAGTCAATCTCGAACGAGGACTACGAAGAGGCCTCGCACATCCGCGACGAGATTCAACGGCGAGAAGAAAACTCGTAGGCATTATATTATTGTATGGGGGGGCAGTGTACGCCAGAAGTTTTTCCGCAGATTTCCGTGTGGTTTGTTTCCGATGGCGTTACCAACCATTAATCCTATCTAAAAACGCACACCTTTGTTCGATTTTGCAAGCATTTTTCTCTATACGATAGGTTGATTTGTTGTTTTTAATACAAATTACGCTTTGTATCTTGCAGTAAACAAACAAAATAACTACCAATCGGACAAAACATATAGTTGACTATATGATTTGTCCAATATTAAAAGTAAAACGTCAGGTGGCGGGCCATTGAGCGGCTGCTGCAACAAAAAATCCGCCCCTTGTGCAGGGACGGATTAGCGTTGTCGGCGGAATTTCGATTTCTCTGCCTATTTTATTCTGACAATATTCAGCGAGTATGGCGGCACATCGAGTAGCACGCTGTCGCCGACGGGTGAGAGCAGTTGCTCGACGGGGTGAATGTTGGTGGGGGTGTCGAGAGTGTTCTCGTCGGTGCCGTCGCTTGCGGCCAGACGCACCACGCGGGCGCTCTGCGGTTTGAGATTCTTAAGGTTCAGACTGGCGGTTGTGGCCACATCGCTGGTGTTGGCCACCTTGACTATCAGTTCGCCTGTGGCCTCGTCAATGGTGGCGCT
Organism: uncultured Bacteroidota bacterium; assembly: GCA_946414435.1. Taxonomy (GTDB): domain Bacteria; phylum Bacteroidota; class Bacteroidia; order Bacteroidales; family SZUA-534; genus RUG13583. The sequence continues at coordinate 98,825 of CAMKOM010000005.1, read as the reverse complement.
GCTGAATATGCCCTTCGTTTCATCGTGTTTCAGCACGGTGTCGAAGACCATCTCGCCGTCGAGCCAAGCCTTGACGCTGTCGCCAGCAACTTGCAGCGTAACGTCGTACCAGCGGCCTTGCTCTACGTGGCCGCGTTTGCCTGCGGTCAGCAGTTTGCCGCCGTTGCTAATCTGCTCAATGGCGTGCTGCGTGTTGGTCCACCCGCCAAAATTTACCCAGCAGTAGTTTTTGTCGTCAACATAATTGAATATGATAATGAATCCCTCGGCACCCTCGTCTTTGCGAGCGCGGAATTTGCAGGTGTAATGGTCGCTGTCAATGATTTCCTTCTCAATGCAGAGCGTGGCGTCCTTGCCGCCCGTCTGACGCACGGTGCCGCCATCTTTCTGCCAGTCGCCATAGACGAATTCAACATCTTTTGTGGTCTCAAACGTGGCGCGGGTGTTCCAAGTTCCGAATCCCACTCGGTTCTGCTTGGGTGTCAGCGGTTTAAGGCTTTGCTTGTAAGGATTGCTCTGGCCGACTTTCACCACCTGCGTGCCCAGGTTGGCGGGCATCAGTTGCTGCACGTAGTAACTTGGCGTGCCCATAACTCGGCTGCTGCTGAAGCGTATCATATCGGGGCGCCAGCGGGCATCGTTCTCGTTGACGAAGATTGGCGCATACGAAGCCAGTTCCACAATGTCAGAGTTGTTTTCCATTCCCATCATATAGACGGCCTCGCCCAATGCGGCGTTCATATTGCCGAGCACGCCATAGCCGTTTGTCACGGCATACTCGCCAACATAGATTTTCGGGCCACGGCGGTCGTAGGCGTCATATTTGCTGAAAGCGGCGGCAAACCAGTCGGGCGAGCGGTAGTAGTGCTCGTCGAGCAGGTCAACGGGCAGCGTCGAGTTCCATTTCGGGTTGTCGTCGCCCCAGGCCACCACGTTGCCAATGATTTTCATTTCGGGATATTTGGCCTTGACGGCTTTGTAGAACTGCTCATAGCGCTCGTAATAGTGGTCGCTCTGCTGGCTCTGGACTGGCTGGTTGTTCTCGTTGCCAACTTCAAGATATTCAATGCCGAAGGGCTCTGGGTGGCCGTTTTTGGCACGAATGGCGCCATATTTCGACGTCACGGGGCCGTTGGCGTATTCGAGCGCGTTCATACACTCGTCAATCCAAGGCTGGATACTGTCGAATGGTGTTTGGCCGCCGTGCCATATTCCCACGTTGACGACAAACAGCGGCTTTGCGCCAAGGTCTTCGGCCAGTTGCAGATATTCGTGATAGCCCAGTCCGTCGGTGGTGCGGTAGCCCCAGTTCACATTCCAGTGCCCTTCGCGTTCCTCAATCGGACCAATGGTGCGTTCCCATCGGAAGGCATTGTCGGGGCTGTCCTGGCCCTCAACAAAGCATCCGCCAGGAAACCGCATAAACTTCGGGTGCATCTGCCACAGCATATTGGCCAGGTCGGGGCGCATACCGTTCTCGCGGTTCTTGAACGTGGGCGGAAACAGGCTCACCACATCAATCTGCACCACGCCCGAGCCGTCGAACACAAGGGCGAACTGCGCCTGCGAATCGTTGTCGCTCGCGGTGAACGTGGCCTCATATTTGGTCCAGCCTTTCGCCTTGGCGGGAAACCCGGCAATGGCGCTTTCGGCGTAAATCTGCGAGCCGTCCTTCGAGCAGAGCACGGCCTTCAGCGAGCCTTGGTATTTCAGCGTTTTTGCCCAAAACGACAGCCGATAACTGCGTCCCTGCACAGCGTTGATACCCCAGAAACCTTCATTCACAAGGCAGGCAGGGTTTTGCGCGCTAGCCTCGACGGTCAGTTGCAAGGCGTTGTGCTGCACGTTGTTGAGCAGCGGCGTTTTCTTGGTGTTCTGAATGAGTTGCGCCGTGATTCGCGACGTTGGTGCCGCCTTGGTTGTCCAGCCTTGCATATCGGCAGGCGCGCCATATTGCGGCCCGTCCTCAAACGAGCGGTTGCGTATCAGTTCGGCATACAGCCCGCCGTCGGCAGCGTGGTTGATATCTTCGTAGAAAATGCCGTAGAGCATCGGGCTCACCTTTGGCCCGCGCTGCTGAGCGTCGATATCGATAATTACTTGCGCTTGCGCGGATACGGCAATAGCGGCGCACCCAGCGGCAAGAAGAATGTTTTTGAGCGGCTGAGCCACCCTCAGTTTTCTGTTCATACTCAGTGGTTTATTGTGATTATGGTGTAAAAGTAAAAAATACTTTTAATATTCGGCTGTGTTTTGGGCAAAAAAGAGTCGCGCACATTGCAAAGTGCGTCCGAAAGAACACTCGGCAAGCCACGGCAACAAAAAAATCCGCCCCTTGTGCAGGGACGGATTATAAAGCCGAGCCGACTGTTCGGTGCGGCTTATTTCAGTTTTTGGCCGTCGGCGAAGGCGTTGCCGACACTCTTTCCGAGTTCGATATATGTGTGGTGCACAGGGTCGAAGGTGATAATGCCCATTTTCTCGACGTCGGGTTTGCCGTCGGCGGCCAGGTACTTCTCGTCGCACAGAATGTTGACAATTTCGGCCACCAGGTTGCAGCCGCTTGCATCTTTGCCAATCGTCTGCTTCACGCGGCACTCAAGCGTCATTGGGAACTCGCCGAACACAGGTGCGTTCACGTTGGGCGCTTTCGCGATAGTCCAGCCCGTTCGTGCCATTTTGTCGGGTGTGTTGCGGCCGCTCACAATGCCCACATAGTCGGCGGCAACCATAGTGGCCGCGGTGGCGAAAGCAACCGTAAACTCAGGATTAACGTCCAGATTGTCAGTGGTTTGGTGCGAACCGAGCGAAATGGCGATTTCGTGCGCGTCCCATTGTCCGCCCCAAGCGGCGTTCATTGCGTTCGGTTTGCCGTTCTTGTCATACGTGCCGATAATCAGCACAGGTTGTGGCAGCAGCCACGCGTTCGATTTAAAACTTTTCATTTCCGTAAAATTTGTTTGTCAATATAAAATGTTCATTTTGTTATAGATACATATCTTTGAAAAGTATCAACCAATGGTTACGTGTCGCGCTTCAGGTTCTTTTTGAGTTGCGCAATCATATCGTCGAGCGTTTGGAACAGAGCGGGCACGGTTTCGGGCGTCAGGCTTTTGCAGGCAATGGCGCCACCGACGGCAAAGGGCACGTCGGTCAGGGCGGTTTGCAGTTGCTGCCCTTTATCTGTCAGACTGACAATTATTTGCCGAGCGTCGTTTGTCCCTTTCGCGCGGGTGACAATGCCTTGCTTCTCCATTCGCTGCACGAGCGGCGTCACGGTGTTGGTCTCAAGGCAGAGCCGTTTGGCAATGTCGTTGACGGGCTGTGCGTCGTTTTCCCACAAAATCAGCAGAACCAGATACTGCGGATAGGTGAGCCCGTGGGCCGAGAGCAGCGGATTGTAGGCCTGCGTGAGTAGCCGCGACGCGGTGTAGAGCCTGAAACACAATTGGTTATCGAGCCGAAACTCTTCTTTCATCACAGCAGGGTTTTAAGGTCGACTTCAATCTCCTCGGGCGTTGTGGTGGGCGCGTAACGCTTCACGGTCTTGCCGTCGCGGCTGATAACAAACTTGGTGAAGTTCCACAGAATGTCGCCATCGTTAACAGCCGAGTTGCTGATTTTTTTCAGCATTGTGTGCGTCGCCTTGGCTTTCAAGCCTTTGTACTCCTCGGTCGGGGCTTGGCTTTTCAGATACTCGAAGACGGGGCTCGCATTGCTGCCGTTGACGTCAATCTTTTTCATCAGCGGGAAGGTTACGCCGTGGTTCAGGCGGCAGAACTCGGCAATCTCCTCGTCGGTGCCAGGCTCTTGGTGGGCGAATTGGTCGCAAGGGAAGCCCAGAATGACCAGCCCTTGGTCTTTATATTTCTGATAGAGAGCCTCCAAGCCGTCGTACTGCGGCGTGAATCCGCACTTTGAAGCGGTGTTGACAATCATTAGCACTTGGTCCTTGTACTGCGCAAGGTCCACCTCGGCGCCCTTGTTGTTCAGGGCTTTGAAATCGTAAATTGTAGCCATTTTGTTGTTGTTTTGCGTGCAGGCCGTCAGTGCCAACGCAAGGCAGACCACCGCACTTGTTATACTTTTATTTATTGCGTTCAGTGTTGATTTGTTCTTTTTCATCGTTTTGAATCTATAAACCGTTATTTATATCGTTCGCGACACAAAAGTAGTGGAATTATTTTATATCGCAAGCGATATATCTAAAAAATTTATTAATGGGTTAAAAATTGGCTGAAAATGAAAGGTTTCGCACTGACGACACGAGACAACACTGATTTTTAGTTAACAACGGAACACGCGAAACTCACGGAAAGGGCAACCTGAAAGTTGAAAGGCTTGGGAAAAATTGGGCGACCTAAAGGTCGCTTAACTGGACGGAAGTGGCGGTTTAATACAATTTCAACTTCAACTGCGTATTTTTGCCGTATGCGACCTCAGGTTCCGCGGCTTTGCGCAAAGGTTCTTCTGGGTGGCTATAGGAAATATGCCTAACTTTGGCTGTTGTTTTATCTAATTGATAATCTTCGATTTCAAAATCAGCATTGATTATGGGGGTTATTTTTTCATTCTCTTCTTCGCTCTTTTTGTCTAATGCTAGAATTAGGTAATCTGCATCAGTTGGTTTGTAGATTTTGCCAATTAGTTTTTTGAAATTGCGCTCGACGGCACCTTCCAAATCACCATTGCGCGGTGTGAGTTTGTAGAAATTGAACTTATCACTTAAAAAACTAATGAAATCGCGGCGGAATCTATTGCGCAAGTGGTTCTTCAAGCCTGTATCGTCGGAATTGCTTACGTAGGCGGCCACCACAAACATAAAATTAATGTCGTAGGATTGCAGGAACAGGGTGTCGCGGTCAAATAAGCGGTTAAGGAAGTGGGTATTCATTGGCATAACGGCTTCATCTTCCTTGATTGATATTTCCTGGCTGCGCGGGTTTTCGAAATTGATAACTCCACGAATGAAAAAGTTGGGGGTTATGTTATAGCCTTCTGTCAACTCATCGCGATAGTGGAAATTGTCGGGCAAGCGTTTTTCGTTGAAAAGATTGATATTGTGCTGGATAACGTTTTTGGCGTAGGTGAACTGCTTGTATATAGATTTTCCGCTCACGTCGGTTGTCTCTTTGTAATACTTGCTGTCGCCGATATGGTATATCTGCTTGTCGGGCTCAACAATTGACGGCGCTTTATACAAGTGGTCAACTATTTTCCCGTCTTTCTGTTCTTTCAACTCCGTTGGCACATCTTTGTCGCTAATGAGTTGGTCTATCATATCTTCGAAAATAAGATTGAAGTTGCTGACCAACAGTTTCTCGTGGTACGATTTGCCCGACGCCACCATTTCGGCCCTCGCGAAAAACTCGTAGAGAAGGTTCCAAAGTTGCACCAACTCGTCGGTGAAATAGTTGCGGCGTATGCGTTTCAGAATCCGTGTGCCTTTGCCGCTGTCAATCATTGATTTGATTTGGACAGGTTTCAGAATGGTATATCCTTGAACATCTTGCACTTTGAAGTGATAGGTATGGTTCAGATAGTGCAGCACGGAATAGAACAGCGATATTAGTTCCTCGTCGAAGTCTATCACTTTGTTTTTGTTCTGAAACTGAAGATAATACGGGCTGTTTGATTGAAAGACTGGCTGAACCTTGCGGACGGTTTTTGTCCAATGGACCTTGTTGTTTCCGCTGGCGCTGACTATTGCAATGTATGTGAACAGGTTGCGGTGCCGTTTGTGGAAATCGTACAGCGAAAGTATGATTTCGATAACTGTTTTTGAAGTTTTCTCGCCTCGCGGTCGAACGTTCTGGATATGCACCTCGCTGCCGATATTGCTCTCGCTTTTGCGCTCAAGGAAATGATTTATAGCCCGATAGAGCCACGCCGAGAGTTCAAAAACCACTTCGTTAGCATCTTTGGCGCCGCGCAAAGGATTGTCGTCCTGCGATATGTCAATAATGTCTTCGGGGTTGTATTGGTTGAAGGCTTTCTCTTGTTGCGAAATGAAAACCTTTGGCAGAATGAACACCGAATCGTTGATTTGCGAGTTAAAATAATAGCCTACATAGGGGATTTTGTAGCCACCGCCCGACGGTGACAAATCGACCTCACTGCCAAGGTTTTTGCGCAGTGCGGCTTCTGTGTAGGTGTATTCTTCAAAATAGAGTTTCATTACTCGCCATCGGTTTCGGGTTCTTCTCCTATTTGCGCCGCTTCATCGGCCTTGACATCAAGGTATTCCATAAACCTTAGCAAAATATGGCTGGCATCGGTGCTGAACAAATCGTTGAAAGAGAATTCGACAGATTCATCTTTTTCGGCATTGGTATAGTTGCGGAAGAAGTTGTTTTTAGTGCCGACCTCGTCTTTGCAGACATCGTTCCACAAGTAGAACATAACTTTGTTGACGAACTGGCGCTCATCTACATTGCTGTCGATAAAGAAGTTGCCCATCTGCTTGTCTTCAGAGCCTGTGGTGTTGAAAATGTGCGTGTTGACATTTTTAAGAAAATTGAGCCATTTGTAATTTTTGTCGCCAATCGAGATTCGGAACTCGCTTGATTTGGGATTGTTGTAGTCGATTGGCACGCAATCCCAATTCCAACGGCGCTTGAAGGCGCTGTCCATCGGGAACAGGCTTTGGTCGCTGGTGTTCATTGTGGCCAAAATGTTCAGGTTTGCAGGCAGTTTGATTTTGCCGTTTGCAATGCCTGCCTTGCCCGCTTCATTTAGTTCTTTTTCAAGGTATTGGCGCAAGTCGTCGTCGGCATCAATAGGGTATTCCGAAACGCCGTTTTTTCTATCGAGCAACTGGAACAAATCGCCAAAAATCTGCGCGCAGTTGCCGCGGTTTATCTCTTCAACAATCAGGTAAATTTGCTTTTCGGGTTCGTTCCACGCCTGCACGTAGGCTTTGGTAAATGATTGTGGAACAAATTCGTAGGTTATTGCCCCGTCTTTCATTTGTGGTTTGTAGCAGCCCACAAACGACGCGTAATCGCTGTCGGGGTGGAATGTGGTGCGGAAAACATATTTTTCGCGCTCATCCTTGTCGGGATAGGCTGCTTCAACCATATCTTTTACTTTGTGAGATTTGCCGCTGCCTGGTGTGCCATAGTAGATTTGTTGAAGGGGAAGGTTTTCTTTAGTTGATTTTTTATGAAATAATGGCAGTAAATCATCACTTGTCAAATTCGCTTTTTCATCTACTAAAGGAAATCCATCCACATAATTTTCTATAATTAAATCATTTGGTATTAGGACATTCAACATTTCATCTGTCACAAATAAACTCAAAGTCCTTCTTAATTCGTTTTTCTCAAAAGTTTCTAATGAAAAATCTCTCAACAACCATAGAACAAATGCTGATTTAAAATTAGTTGTCAAGTATGCATCAATATTAGAGTAGAAATCAATATTCCTAATAAGAACATTCGCTTTCACATTAAATAGTGGGTTCTGTCCTCTTGTTGGGTACTCATACAAATTGTTAGTGTTTTGCCTTGAGTTATTTACAACTCCTGCAGAAAAAAATTGCTACCGACGCCACAATCAGGCAAAGTTTTAATTGAGTCATAGAAATTTACGATATAGCCATTATTTTCAATTCCAACAATTTTCTTTACGTTCTCTGTAAATTCGTTTCTATTTTGAATTTCATTTAAGTCACAATTTTGATTATGCTTTTTATAAAACATATCTAAAGCAACAAAATGACGAATAAAACTAACTATTTGCGTTTGTCCCTGCTTATGGTCTTCCGTTAGACTTGATAATGTTGTATACGCTTTTAATAACAAATCTTTAGAAATATACCCCATAGTTTTATTTAGTTAAGAAGTTTAACAATGATTTTGCTAAAACCCACGCCATAACAGGCGGTACGGCATTACCGATAACTTTATATTGTGATTGCAACGGAATGCTTCCAAATGAAAAATCGTCAGGAAATGACTGTATTCTTGCACATTCACGAACAGAAAAACGGCGATTTTCAACGGGGTGTGTTATGCCACAATTTTCTGGTTGTGCCGACGCCGTAATTGTTCCGTTAATTTCTCCATAAGCAAAACGTCTAAAGAATTTTGGTGCGTGGTATTTTTGCGGGTCATCTGCTATTTTCTTGAAACGTGGTGAAAGTTTGTCGTATGGAATATCTTTCCACGAGCGGCCTTCAAAAACAATTGCTGGCAAATCTTCTTTTTTGAAATTACCTTCAAAATATTTTATAGCATCTTTTCCGTGCTTGCAACTGCCTATTAAGTCCACCGTTTTTTGTGTTGTTATACTATAATCCCAAACCACATTATCTTGTGTATTATTAAGATTTTGCAATATGGCCCCCAACATTAGTTTTTCTTCTTTTCCAAATGCCGCAGAAGGAATGTTGTTTTTGGAAACTACATCTTGCAAAAGCGAGAAATCGAATTTTCCTAAATTCTTGTCTACACCAACCATAAGAACGCGGTATCGCTTTTGTGGAACGCCATAATCACAAGAACAAACCAAATGTAATGTGACTTCGTATCCCAATGCTCGCATTCTTTTTATTATCTCTTCTGGCACGGTTGTTACTTTGTCAGGCATTTTTGAAGACAGAATGCCGCGAACATTCTCAAAAACGAATGCTTTAGGCCTTTTCCCCAAATCAACTTTGGCCTTTATTATTCGTTCGCATTCTTCAAACAAAGTGCCTCTGCCGTTTTTGTCATCAACACCCTTTCTGCTTCCTGCATTTGAAAACGGTTGACAGGGAAAACCTGCCAATAAAATATCATAGTCTGGTATATCTTCGTCTTTAACGTTCCTAATATCTGCCAACAAACATTGCACGCCATCTTTGACTAATAACTCATTAGAATTGTAGCAAGAGACCGCATCTTTATCAAAGTCATTAGCAAAGACAATTTTAGTATCTAGTTTTTTAAATGATTGACCATTAAAAGAAAAGCCTCCCGAGAAGCCCAAATCAAGACCACCACAGCCAGAAAACAAAGACGCTATTCTGAACATATTTTACATCTCTCATCCGCCAAACACCCCGAATCGGACCTTATTATCAATCAGTTATCCTACAGCCACAAACAAAAAACGTGGGTATCTGAACCTTTACCCGTTCGTTCTTGTGGTGTAGGAAGACCATTGGCTAAACGAGCAAAGAGACACCCACGTTGCGTGTATATAGCCCGCAGAAGTGTGCAGGGACAAAAGTGCCCCAATGCACACCCACGGAATGCTTATACCACACCCGTAGCATCGTCTTTTGCATTGTCTTTGAGCCGTTTTGAAATTTCCTACGTTTCAAGAACCAAAAACAAGCATCAGGTGACGCTTTAATGTATGTAGCGCAGCGGCAAAAAATTTGCGCGCGGCAAAGGCAAAGGTAGGAAATGTTGGTGGAATTTGGGAAATGGGAAATGTTAAAAATGAAAAATGCTGGGGAAGCGGTGGGGTTTGGGGCGAGATTTGGGGCTTTTCTTACCGCAATTTGTTCAGCAAGTCATCGGTTGTGATTTCCATTTTGCTGAAGGCGAACCACTTCTTGCCCAAATCTTTAAGCGAAGCGCCAATGTGATAGACCGCGTCGTCAATGCAAAGGAAACGGTCGTGGGCGTTGGCGAAGGTTTCGGCTGCAAGTGGCGGATATTGGGCGTTGTGTCGGTCAATGTCGAGTTGCAGTTGCCGAGAGATTGCTTTGGTGAGAATGCGAGCCGTTACGCCGCTCTGGCGCTTGTCGAGCATTGTGAGCACGGTGTCGTCAACATAGTTGTCGAACAGAACTATCCGCTTTTTTGCCGCACGCACAAGGTCGCACACAAAGGTGTAAGCGTCGAAAATCTGGCCATCGAAAAAGATACCTTGTGTGGGTGGAAGCGAAGTTCTGACAAAGAAATCCACCTTTTCTTCAAGGTGTTGAATCCTTTCGGAATGGTCTTGCAACTGCCCGTTTATTTGAACTATATTCCGATTAATGCTGTATCCTTGCAAAAGGTGTTCTTTAAGAACTTCGGTAGCCCATTTGCGGAACATTATGCCACGCTTAGTGTTTACTCTATAACCTACAGAAATAATCGCGTCAAGATTATAATACTCCAACACTCTTGTAACATTTCGTGAGCCTTCTTTTTGAACTGTTCGGAATTTCCGAACAGTTGCTTCTTTCGACAATTCGTGTTGTTGGTAAATGTTTCTAATGTGTTCACTCACATTCGCCTTGCTCGATTGGAAAAGTTCAACCATTTGCATTTGCGTCAACCAAACGGTTTCCTCAGACAATTGGACGTCCAAACGCAGCGAATCATCATCGCTTTGATATACGATTACTGAATTATCTTCGGGTTGGTACAAATCCAATTTTTCATCCATAAACATATTTTTAATATGTGGCGTTTGTCGGCAATTTTGTGCGCGGCAAAGGCAAATATAGAAAATGTGATATCAAGTGTGACGAACTTGAAGTCACAAATTGTGATTTCAAGTTTTCAAATTCACTTTTAGTAAGTTGGAACATAAAGTCAGTCGGGAAACGGTCAATATTTCGTTTCACAGCCTGATTAAGCGCTCTGGTTTCAATGCCGTAAAGTGCGGCTATGTCACTGTCAATCATAACCTGCACGCCACGAATATTGAAAATCATATTTTCAATGTCGGTTGTCGATACTGAAACATTCTCGGTTTCAACAATATCGGTGGTGTGTGCTTTCTTTTTCACGTTTCTATGTATGTGGCGCAGCGGCAAAAATTTTGCGCGCGGCAAAGGCAAAGGTAGAAAATGTTGGCGGAATTTTGGGAAAAAGATTGGCGGGGAATTAAAAAATGTGCAGCCCAGAACGGGCGGCATAGTACAGGCAGGGGTGTGAACCCCTGTATAGCGAGTGTTAACACCACATCGGGAACCCCGAAGGGTGTGACACCGACAATCAATCAGTCAAAAGGTAATCGGGATTGAATTCGACCTTGTACGCAGCCAAAAACGCCTTGTATTCATCGCTGAACGAAACTGTTTTATGGTGTTCCGCTTGATTGTTGATATAATCGATTGTTTTATCGATTACCGACGGACTGACACTGAACGCCCCATAACCCGTCTGCCATTCAAACCCAGCATAATGTGACCCCAATGTTTTTATCCAACGGCTTGAATTGGCCTTAATGCTGCGGACAAAATCGGACAGTGCCATCGTTTTGGGCAGCGTGCAGAGAATATGCACGTGGTCGGCAACACCGCCAATACACACAGGAACAGATTGTTGGTTCCCGATTATGCCACCAATGTATTTGTGAATGAGTGGAATGTCGTCTTTCCGCATTTCCACGCTCGTTGTTTTGATATGGAAAACAATGTGTACGTCGATTTTGACTAATGTGGCTGCCATATTACCGATTGTTTATATTGGTTTGTGCCACCCCTTCGGGGTTCGCCTTCGTTGCGTCATTATTCCGTGGGTTTGCACCCACGGCTAAATTATTTCACCCCCTTCGGGGTTATTTTGAAAACTGCCACAAGTGCTAGAATGGCACAAACGGCTAACGACAAATGTAGTGAATTGTGGAAAATATTGGCGGGGAATTAAAAAATGTGCAGCCCAGAATGGGCGGCATAACACAGGCAGGGGTGTGAACCCCTGTATAGCGAGTGTTAACACCACATCGGTAACCCCGAAGGGGTGGTACTAACAATCAATCGGCCAAAAGAAAATCAGGTTTGAAGTCAACATTGTATGCCGTCAAAAAAGTCGCGTATTCATCGTCGAACGAAACCTTTTTGTGGTGCTCGGCCTGATTGTTGATATAATTCCAAGAAATTCAATTGTATTCCTGTTGCGTATTCAATTAGCAATACCTATCTATCAGTATATAAAGTATTTATGGACGCGGGGCGGCTTGCAACTCAAGTTTGTAGCAGACACATTCCGCATCGCGGTAGAACTCGGTCGCGCCCCAGCGCTGCCAGTATTGGTGGGTTTTCAGGCGGTGAAGCACGGGAATGAAAAGGAAGTCGTAGCGGGCTTTCAGTTCGGGCAAAATCGACATTAACATATTGTAGTTCAGGCGTGAGCCGCGATATTGCTCGGCAACAATGAACGAGAAAACGGCCGTATAGCGGCGGGCGTTCAGGGTAGCAAGCAGGTCGGGGGCGTCGGTGGCAATCTGCGGCACCTCGTCCTGAATGCGGTAGTCGCTCATATTCAGAAGGCCGATAACCTCGCCGTCGGCATCTATCGCCTTGACACTCTGCGGCCAGTTGAAGTGCAGCGTGCGCACCCATTGCTCCACATCGGTGCGGTCGAAGCCGTATTGGCGCACCATCCAGTCGGTGGTCAACGGGGCGTCGGCGGCGGTCATCCGCTCCAAAGTGTAGGGTTTGCAGATTCTCAACGTGTTGTAAGTCAGCAATATTTCGGGGTGATACGACAGTTTTGCCTTTCGAAGTCCAGGCAGGCCCATATCTTCTTCGCGGTTCAGATAGGTGAATTGTTCGGGCAGGTGCGCGGCAAATTGCTGATTGATAATGGCAAAGGCGCCTTCAATGCGGCGGTCGGCCTTCTCAACGCAGACATCGAACGTGTCGGTGGTGACGGCGGCGCCATAGGTGAAGGCCACCATCCGCCCGTCGATAAAAATGCTTCCGCCAGTCATTTGCAGGGCGTCCCAATTGGCAAAGACCGTCTTCATCACGCGCTGCTCGGCCAGAATGGTGCGGTTGGCGTCTTTCTCTTCGAGCCAAGTTGCTGTGAGCCGTCGGCACTCGTCGAAGAGTTCGGGCGCAAGCGGGCGGTACTCAAAATCGGGGTGCTCGGCGCGAAATCGGTTCGCGTGGTTGCGCTTGGCCTGATAGGCGCCGCCCTGAAGCGTGGCAAGGCTGCGGCGGCGGTAGATATAGTCGTATTGGTTGCGGACGGCTTCAGCCTTGATTATCAGGTCGGAATGCTGACTCTCGACGGCCTGCACCTGCGAATCTTCAAGGCCGAGCAGCATCAGGCAGCCGCCGCTGTCGGCAAGAAGGTCGCGCAATAGTTCAGTCTGAAGGTTGCCCGCCGTGCAGACCATATAGGCCCGTCGGCCATCGAAGGTGAAGCGCAGCACCACGGCATCGGTCAGCACGCAGACTTCGGTTTGAAACCAAAATTGCCAGCCCACAAGGTTGGCGAAGTCGTAGTTGCAGTTGCGCCGCCCAGCCTTGAGCGACACGGCCTGCACAGCCGCGCGGTCCGTAACAGAAAGGGTGTGGAACGTCAGCATAAAACAATTTCCATTGTGGTTTTCTGCACCTGCATTCCCATATTTTGGTAGAACGACAGGGCAGCGTCGTTGCCTGCCCAAACATTCAGCGTAATGTTGTGGCAGCCAATTGTTTGCGCATAGTTGCGGACGTGCTCGAACAGCGATTTGCCAACGTGGCGGCCGCGGGCGCTCTCGTCAACGCAAATGTCGTCGATATAAAGCGTTTTTGCGTCTTGTAGCAGTTTATTGTTCTGGACTTCAGTGATTTGACAAAATGCGTAGCCGAGCACGCCGCCGTCGTCGAAAACGAAAATCGGCTTGTTGTCGTCGGTCAGCATTTGGTTGAGTTCCTGCTCGTTATACTTGGTTGTGAGCGGTTTGAACAAATCGGGGCGGATATGGTAATGAACCATATTCACTTGGTGCAATAGGTTGATAATCTGCCCAATATCGGCAGTGGTTGCGCGTCGAATCATTGTCGGTTTTCGTTAAAATTCAAAACAAATATACGGCCGTTTTGATTTTTGTGTACAGATTTATCGCTAACCAAACTTATTCTCGCGAAGCGATAAAAAAAGCCACCGTCAAGTGGCCAAAATACCGTGTTTTCAGTGCGTTCCATAGTTATAAAGCACCTATTTCCGTTTAGGATTCTTCGGAAACCACCCTCTCTCAACGCGTTTTCGCTGCTCGAAAAGTTCGCCAATTCCCCAAAGCGCCGAAGCTCCGAACACGCCTACCACAGCCGACAGAAGGGCGTTCTCAATGAACATCGCGGCCACAACAGCCGCCAACCCAATCAGCAGATAAATAACCCATGGGCGCGTTCCAAAATAATACTCGGTCTTGATTACAATCGGGTGCCAAAAGCCGATAGTCAAGAACGTGCTCACAGCAATAATGATTCCTGTAAAATACATTTTCTGTTTTTTGGGGCAAAGGAAAGGTACGGAATTCCGTACCTTCACCTTAATTTTTCACATTTATTCCTTGCTCTTTGTTCCGTCAAACTTCATCGGTGAGCTGCCACAATTCATTGAAACCGACAGTGTTCCGTCAGCTATTGTGCCCGTAAGGTTTGTAATAATGTACTTCGGGAACTCGCCACCCATGGCCAGCGGAACAATTTTGTCGCCGGCGAGAGTGATTTCGCTGCCAACCATTACATAACTTACGTTTGGAATGGTCATGTCGAGCTTTACGGGCATTTTGGGAGAGAACGACACCTGATTGAAAACAAGCACAAAACCGGCAGTGTCGGTAATGGCGTAGTCAACCACAACGTTCTCCTGTGTGTAGGTCGAACCATCGGTCTGGTCAACAGTCAGGGTTCCCTGAAACGAAGCGCTTGTTGTCTCGGCGGGCGTCGGCTCATCGTTTTTGTCATCTTTGTCGCAAGCTGCGAATGTTGCTCCGGCAATAAGCAGAGCTGCTAAAAACTTAAACTGTTTCATTGTGATAAATGTTTAAAAATTAGTACTATAAAAATGAAATTAGTTGTCGATTGTGTATTTCAGATTTACTCCAAAGGTTCGCGGCGTTCCGTCGGAATAGAATTCGCGCGAAACCGATTTGAAGTAGAACGTGTGGTAGCTTGTGTTGGTTATGTTTCTGGCAAACAGTTGCAGTGTAAGGTGCTCGCGCTGGTAACCAATGGTTGCCGAAAGCAGCTCGTAGAGCGGTTGCGACAGGCTATTGTTCTCGTTCCAGAAGATTTTCCCGACAGCTTGATTCTGAATGGCGAACGAAATTCTATCGGCCCATTTCTTCTGAACATCCCAGTTGTATCTGACTGATACTGAACAAGTGGCTGTTGGCGCGTACGGCACGTGGCTGCCTCGGTGGTTGGTGGTGTCGTTATACTGATAGTCGCTGAAGCGGGCATCGGTGTAGCCGGCATCGAGGCTGAACTGCCAGTTGCCGGGGTTGTAGCGGGTGCTGTGCTCGAAGCCTATGCTGCGTGTACGACCGGCATTCGACATCATACGGCCAATGCCGCCGCCCTCGGGCATGACTGTAATTTGCTGATTCACACCTTCAATCCAGAACAAGTTGGTGGAGGTGGTGAATGTCGGGCGGCTATAGCGAAAACCTATTTCGAAATTGTAGTTCGTTTCGGGCGCATATTTAGTGTCGCGGGCTGTTTGTTCGGCATTGCGGCTGCCGAGCGACACACCTAACTCGCTCATCATCTGGTTCATAAGAACCGACTGCATAATGTCGGAGAAAATCTGCGTGTTGAATCCTCCGGCCTTGTGCCCATTGGCGAATGTGGCATAAATGCTGCCATCGCCAAAGATGTATTGCGCTGAAAGTTTGGGCAGCGCAACCAGCGACGAGGTTGTCTCTTTTCCGGCGAAATCGGAATGCATATTCCTGAAGTTGCTCATTGTCAAGTCGAACCGGTAGCGAATGTCGCAGTTTTCGTTGTAGGTCATTTGGGCTTGCTCATAGTCGACACGCAGCCCGGCGGTGAGCCTCCAGTTGCCAAGGTTCCACCGCGACTCATGGAAAACGGCGGCTCCGACGGTTGGAATATCAAAATCGCAACTGATTGGAAATGAGTTGTCTGCTATCTCTATTCCATTTTCGGGAAAGACGGTGCGTATTCCTTTGTTGGCGTTTTTAAGTATCAGATTTTCAATGCCGTCGCGCTTGAATGTTACGGGCGACTCCATGTCGAGCAATTTCAGAAAAGCAAACACTCCGGTGCTCCACTGCCACTTGGCCTCCTTGTTGTGTCGTTTGGCGATAAATTCCTGTGTAACAGCGTGTTCGTACTGTTTCTGTTGGAGCGCGAAATACGATTCGACAGTGAAATCGTTGTCAAGCAGCATGTTGTCGTGCAGAAACTGGTAGCTTGTCACCGAGGCAAAATCAATTTCGCCACCCGAATACTTTGCCACAAGTCCATCAATAATGCTTGTCCGCGAGTAGTGGCACGAATCGTTATAATTGATTGGTTTTAAGTGGTTTTGCTCTATATCGAACTGCCGATAGGCATAGCCACCTTCATCGACAACGCCGCCCGAAAGAGTGTTTTCAATGTTCCACCGGCCCGATTTAGAAATCCAATTGATTTTCGACCGTGCGGAAAACGAGTTTCCCGCGTCGCATTTGGCATTGTTGTAGGTGTTTGTGAAGAATCCACTGTGGTGCGTAAAATGTGCCGAAAGCGAGTAGCCAAGTCGTTTGTCGGCTGTTGTTCCGTAGTGCGAGACTTGCACGTAATAGGCCGGTTCCGACTCAAACCCAACGCTGATTTTTGTCCCTTGCCAATCGGTTGGCGATAGGGTGAGAATGTCCATCAATCCGCCGTTGGAGTTGCGTCCGTAGAGTGTGCCCTGCGGACCGCGTAGAACATCGACACGGCGAATGTCGAGAAAATCGAAATCAAATGCGTTTTTGTTCATAACCGGCACATTGTCAATCACAAGGCCCATGGCCGGCTGGTCGATGCGCGAACCGAAACCGCGGATGTAAATGGTGGATGTGATATGAGAGCCGTACTTTGGCTGATAAAAATTCGGCACCGAAACCGACACGTCCTTTACCGAGTTGATTCCGAGATTCTCTATCTCCTTCATATTGAACGTCGAATAGGCTGCCGAAGGGGTCTCTTCCGCGTTTTTTATCGAAGCAGAAACAGTCACCGCATCGAGGTTTACAACCGTATCGGCAAGGTTTCCCGACAAAGTTTGCAACAATATGAACGAGAGAAATTTCATGCCGCAAAATTACCTTAACCTCAGGGCTCGTCAACTCACAATAATGATAGTTTTCGAAATTTTGTTTTTTTTATCTTTGCACAACGTAAAAAAATGGAGTACAGAATTGCCATAGTTGACGCTAACTCGCTGAGCAACATTGCTTTGCAGTCCATTCTGACCGACATTATTCCCCGTGTCGAAGTTCAGATTTTTACATCTGTTCAGGCACTGCAAGACAATATGTCCGACGATATTGTCCACTTTTTTGTTGGGTTCAACATTGTGTTCAACAACATGGATTTTTTTGCTCCGCTCAAGCGCAAAACCATTGTGCTGTGCGAGGGTGATGGAAAAATAATGCATGACTACGGATTCCGAACCCTCAATATATCACAGCCTGAAAACCTTCTGTTGAAAGAACTTCTGTCGACGCACCAGATGGGACACCCTCACGGACACGCCAACCTTGAAATGCCCAAACACGAAGGCGAAGAAATCCAACAGCAGTTATCGGTGCGCGAACAAGAGGTTCTCAAATATGTGGTTTTAGGTTATTTCAACAAGGAAATTGCTGACAAACTGCACATTACAATGGCAACCGTAGCATTCCACCGCAACAATATTTCCGAAAAATTGGGTTCGCGCTCGCTGGGGCACTTCACCATTTACGCGGTTATGCACGGAATAGTGCGGATTGACGAGTTGTAGGGCAGTTCATTTTGCCCGTTGGCTTGCAACTATGATGACGTTGAGGGTGAAATCACTGGTTTCCGGAATTCTCAATCTTCCGATAATGACAATTAATCACCTCGTCGCACGCCCCATGCCAATTGTGCATTCCGTTGCCTAAACAAAGATTGAAAGCCTTGCAGTTTTTGCAGATGCCAGTGCGCGCCCAATTGCGGTTGCGGAATGGTTCAAACCGTTCATTCCAAACCTGATAGAGATTGTCGGTATATATGTTGCCTTGCGAGAAGCGGTCGCGGTCGATGTTGGGACAGGCGCAGATGCGTCCGTCGATAAGCACCGAAGCAATGTTGACACCCGCGTGGCAGAAATATGGCGCGTCACGCACAACACGCTCATATCTGCCAAGATAACCCTCACAACTAAATGTTACTTTGGTTCGGCCGGAATGCTGGCGATGTTGCTTTATAAATTCCATCAAGTCAACAAATTGACTATCGGCAAGGTGTAATTTGGGGTCGTCTTTGGCGCGACCAATGGGGATGATTGTAAATATGCGCCACTGCGGCACCCCTATCTCGCATAGCAGGTTGTAAATCCCATCCAACTCGTTGATATTGCGTTGATTGACACACGTCACCACATCAAAATACAAGCGCGGTTGGGCTGCTGCAAGACGGATTGCCTCAACGGCACGGTTGTAGCTACCTGTGCGGCCTCGCATCCAATCGTGCGATGCTTCCAAACCGTCGAGACTGATGGTAAGAGCGCCCATTCCGGCACGCAACAGCTCGTCTTGCCGTTCGGCAGTGTAGAGTTGGCCGTTAGTCACCATTCCCCAATGACAACCGTACTCGCGAATTTGGCGGCCGACTTCGGCAATATCGCGGCGCATAAGCGGCTCACCGCCCGTCAGCACTACTGTGAAATTTTTTGGAATGGCCTTGCGCGGAATGGTTTTCAAGGCGCCGATGAAGTCAGCAATGGGCATATCACGCTCGCCCGACGCTTCTTTGCAATCGCTTCCACAATGGCGGCAGTGCAGATTGCAGCGCGTGGTACATTCCCAAAACAGATAGTTCAATTCGTGAACGTTGGTTTCTACCTTGCGGAAGGCTCGAAACAGCAGATTGCCTATCATTTATGGTCGAGAGTGATGGTGATTTGCTCTGACAGACCCATTATAACGGTGTCTTTAGGTTGGAAATCAGCATTTTCAAGCGGGCGTAATTCGAATTTCAAATTCACTACCGAACAAGCCATATATTCTTTTATAAAGGCCATACCTGCGCCATTAGTGGTGTCGGCATACAATTTGTCACCCGACGCATTGTTTTTCACCAAAACCTCAACATTCGGGATGTCCTTTCCACTGGCGTCAACAACGTGAATGGTGCAAGTAGCGTCAGCTTCGAGCATATCCTCGGGCGTTCCGTAACAAGCCTGAAAAGTGAACAGCACCGCAGAAAACGAGCAGCATTTAAGCAGATTGTGAATCCATTTCATAATATATTAGGTGTTTGAAAATTTGACATTCTTTTTTTAAAACTCCGAAAGATAGCCATTATTGGAAAGGTGTGAACAAAAAAACGCAAGGTGACTAAATATCGTGCTTTCCGTGGTTAATCCTGCGTCACAAAAAAACAACCGGACCCCAAACGGAATCCGGTTGCTAAGAATGTTTGTTATTATCTCAATCTTTCAAAACCTCACCATCACGCTGCCCATTACCGTGAAGCCGGCCATTGGGATGAAGCCGATTTGATAGTAGCGGTTATCGTTGGGGTGGCCGCCGCTCTCGTACACAGCCGAGTAAACCCAACCATTTGCGGCATAGTGACGGTTGAACAAGTTATTGAAATTCAGACCGAAAACAGCTTCTTTCAGCACTCGTTTCGGTTTCAGTGTGTAACTCAGATTCAGGTTCGATGTGGTGTAGGCAGGCAGCGAGCGGTCTTCGTTCTCGGTGTTGTCGAGATACTGACGGCTCACATAGTTGGTGTGCCAAACGGCCTGCCAGCCCTTGTGGTGGAAATTCACAAAGCCATTCATAATGGCCGATGGCGAGAATGCCAGCGTTGAGTTGTCGTAGTGGATGATGTCGAAGCCGTCGCCGTCGTAAGCGTTGCCGTTGGCGTCGGTGTTGCCTTCCCAATCGTCCCAATTCTCAACGTACTCGTCAAAGTCCTTTATCTTGTTGATGCTCAGTGCGGCGTTGCCCTCGATGGTGAGCCACTCGTTGATGTCAACAGCAGCCTGAAGCTCGGCGCCTGCGCGGTACGAGTCCTTGATGTTGGTGGTGAGTTTCTCGCCGATGTCGCTCTGCGCGCCCGTCTGTACAAATTGGTCGGTGTAGTCCATATAATAAAGGTTGAGGCCCGCGCGGACAGCCTCGCTAGCGAACTGATAACCAAGTTCATAATCGAACATTTGCTCGGCTTTCGGGGCGGGATACGAGCCATTGTCAGTGAAGTTGTTGCGCTCGGGCTCGCGATGGCTCAGCGCCACCGAACCATAGACGCGGTGAGCGTCGGTCTGCCACGAGAAGCCAGCCTTTGGGTTCACAAAATTGTATTTCTCGTCGATGTTGAGCGGTTGGTTGTAGAGGCCACTCTCGTCGTCGTAAAACTTATCGTTGATGCCGTCGGTGGTGTAGCCCACATGGCGGAACTGAACGTCGGCAAACACGTCGAAGCCCTCGGTCAGGTGCAGGGCCGCTTTCGCGAATGCGCTACCGTCGAACTTGTTGGCGTCAGAGTCGTAATATTTATAGTCGCCGTCAGCCAAATACTTGTCGGCCACGGCTTTATCTTTGATGTAGTTGAGGTAGCCGAAGTGGTTGCCATTGAAATTCTGCACCGACGCGCCGCCGATAATATCCAGCAAATCATTGGTATAGTTGATGTTCCAAACCACACCGTAGGTGTTCTGTGAAAGGCCCTTCTTGCGCACAAAATCGGTCTTTTTGATGCTGTTGCCCTCGGCGTCCTTCGCGCTCAAGCCGAACTTTTTGAGTTTGTTGTTGGGGCGGAACTCCTCGTAGTAGCCGTAGCCGTAAGTATAATGCAATGAGGCAGTTGTAGCCAGATTGTCATTAATCTGCCAAGCCGCCGACAGAATGTTGTGGTCCTGCCAGAAGTTGTCGGTGGTACGGTCCCAGTAACTGCCGTCGGCCATTTGGTAGCGTTGAGTTGTGTACTCATAGGGCTTGCCAACTGTTTTCTGCTCTAAAGGAGTGATAGTCAGCGATTCATAGAGCGAATTGAACTTGCCCAAGCCAGCGTCCCACATATCCTCGTAGGTTTTGATGCCCGTCCGCTCGCCATAGATGCCGTCCATAATGCTCAAATCGTCGTTGCCCGCCGTCACGCCGTTCCAAGCCTGACCTGTGCGCTCAAAGTTGCCGATGTTTTTATATCTAACTTGCAGATTATCAGTTTGCCAAGTGATGCCGCCATAGTACGAGCCGCTGTTGGCGCTTGTGCCGTGGATGTAGCCGTCGGTGCGCGTTTGATGGTAGGCACCGTCGATTATCAAACGATTGAACAACAGGCCAGTAGAAGCCTTGCCGCCAAAGTTGACGGTGTTGAACGAGCCGTATGAAACCGACAGTTCAACACCTGCCGTCTGCATTGGCAACGCCGACGACAGAGCCACCGTTCCGCCGAAAGCGCCGTCGCCGTTGGTCGATGAGCCCACTCCGCGCTGAATCTGCACGCTGCCCAAGAGCGAGCCGTAAGAGTTCATATTGGCCCAGAACACGCATTGGTCCTCGGGCGAGTTGAGTGGCACTCCGTCGAGGGTGACGTTGATACGCGAGTCGCCCGCACCGCGGATGCGCATATAGGTGGTGCCTGTGCCAAGGCCGTTCTCGCTCCAGGCAAGCACGCCAGGCGTCTGCGAGAACAGGAACGGCAGTTCGCGGCCCGTCTTCGAGAACTCGTTGAGCTCTGTTTTTTTGATGTTCGACACTGCAAACGGCGCGTTCTGCTGAGCCCGCACACCGTTAATCACAACCTCTTGCAACTGCTCGGCTTTAATCACGGTGTCGGTTTGCGCGGCCTCCTGTGCCACGGCGCCTACAGCCGTCATCGATGCAATTGTAACGAATAGAAATTCCCTTTTCATCTTTTTAAATTTTTAAAAATTAGTTAGTAAAAAAGATTGAAATGGGGGTAATGAAAGAATTATACTAGTTCAGCTTCTGATTGGAAATCAAAGCCTTATCCCTACGACGGCATTACCCGTATCAGGTTCAAAGGGTATAATCTCAGCCGCAAGCGGCACCCCATTCTTTTCGGGGCGCAAAAGTAGAAAATTGGTTGGATTTGCAATTATCGGGGCTATTTTTTCAATGAAAAG
Source organism: uncultured Bacteroidota bacterium (assembly GCA_946414435.1). Lineage (GTDB taxonomy): Bacteria > Bacteroidota > Bacteroidia > Bacteroidales > SZUA-534 > RUG13583. The sequence goes on along the minus strand of CAMKOM010000005.1, from coordinate 76,836 downwards.
GTGCTTTTCTTCAAAATAATTACACTTATTGTTATTTTACTACCTTTGTGCCCGTTTAAACAATCGCAATGAGATGACAATCGAAGTTGTTAAGTCGAAGATTCACAAGGTTACGGTAACCGAAGCAAACCTTCAGTACGTTGGCAGCATAACCATCGACGAAGATTTGCTTGACGCCGCCAATATGATTGAGAACGAAAAGGTTCAGGTTGTTAACGCAAACAATGGCGAACGGCTCGAGACCTACATCATCAAAGGAAAACGCGGATCGGGATGCATCTGCCTTAACGGTCCGGCCGCACGCAAGGCTGTTGTGGGCGATGTGGTTGTAATAATCTCATACGCACAAATGGACTTTGAAGAAGCCAAAACTTTCAAACCCACATTCATCTTCCCCGACACAGCAACCAATATGCTTGTCAAATGAGCCATTTCAGCACTCTGACATCGAAACTGCTGACCGGCCAACGGCTTGTCGACACCATCGCCAAATGGCATTCCGACAATGAAACGATAGTGTTCACTAACGGCTGCTTCGACATTATTCACCGTGGTCATGCTGAATATCTGGCCAAAGCCGCCGATCTGGGCACAAAACTCATCGTAGGACTCAACACCGACAACTCTGTGCGCCGGCTCAAAGGCCCGACTCGCCCCGTCAACAATGAGCAGGCCAGAGCCATTGTGCTTTCGGCTTTCGGGTTTATCGACGCCGTGGCACTCTTTTCCGACGACACCCCGCGGAATCTGATCATGCAGGTGCAGCCCGACATTCTGGTTAAAGGCGGCGACTACCGCGTTGAAGATATTGTGGGCTACGACATTGTCACGGCACGCGGCGGACGGGTTCTCACTCTGCCGTTTGTCGATGGTTATTCAACCACTTCGACAATTAAAAAGAGCTGTCTGTAAAAAAATTTTTTCACCTTAACAATTATTTGATACTTTTAGCGGCTTGCAAAAAACTCTTTATATGAAAAAGTTAAGCATAATTCTACCGTTCATCGTCATTGCAATGTGCTTTGCAAATTGCAAGATTAACCGTCAGGATAAACTCATCGGATACTGGAAACAGGTGCCGTTTACCGACCCTGACTCGGCAGTGTCAGAAACATATTGGACATTTTACGCAGGCGATCTTCTTGAGATTTACACCCTTTCAACCGTCGACTCGACTGGTTTGAAACCGAAACCGGCAACCACCGACGACCAAACAGATTCGTCTGACAACAATACTGACAACCAAGATGATTCATCAGTCGACAATGCTGACAATCAAGACGAATCGGCAGTGGCAGCTGCATTGAAAGCCCGCAAAGGCACTATGCGCCGCGGCTTGAAAATTGGCGATACGTTGAGCTTTGCATCGTACTCTTACAACACCGACGGCAAAATCATCAATATTCTTATGCCCGACCTTGAATCTGACGCCCACTACGTTCCGGGAAGCAAGAGCATCTGCGGAAAATACTGGATGGACGAAATCAAGAAAAACAAGCGGCTGAAAATTGTGCGTCGGAAAGACCCGAATGGTGAAAAGGGCGGCGCTTATCTGCGTATAGAGCTTGTCAAGGTTAAGCAGAAAAAATAACCGATGCCTAAACTGAAAACCACTTACGTCTGCAGCAACTGCGGCGCGTCGTCGTCGACATGGATTGGACGCTGCCCGTCGTGTGGCGAGTGGAACACCTACAACGAAGAAGTTCAGCAAGTTCAGAGCACAAAAGCAGCTGCAACGGTTGGCAGGGCAGCCATCGGCTCATCACCCATACTGATAAAAGACATTGTTGAGAACCGTCAGCAGCGGCGCTCAACGCAGAGTTCCGAGTTCGACCGCGTGCTTGGCGGCGGACTGGTTCCGGGCGTTGTGGTGCTGTTTGGCGGCGAACCTGGCATCGGCAAATCGACTCTGCTATTGCAGGTTGCCGGCAAATTCAATGGCACGGTGCTCTACGTCTCGGGCGAAGAGAGCGCCGAGCAAATCAAAATGCGCGCCACTCGGCTCAAAGTTCACGACGAGAACATCTATTTTCTGGCCGAAATATCGTGTGAAAACATTATTTCTCAGGCCCGAACGCTCAAACCCGACCTGCTGATTGTTGATTCAATTCAAACCCTACGCACCGACTACATTGAGTCGTCGCCAGGCACGGTTTCGCAGATTCGCGAAAGCGCATCGCAACTGCAGCAGTTTGCTAAAGAGACATCGACGCCGGTGATTATTGTTGGCCACATCACCAAAGACGGCTCGCTGGCCGGGCCAAAAGTACTTGAGCACGTGGTTGATACGGTTCTGCAGTTCGAAGGCGACAATCATTTCTTCTACAGAATTTTACGCGCCCACAAGAACCGTTTCGGCTCAACATCGGAAATCGGCATTTTTGAGATGGGCGAAGAAGGGTTGCAGGAAGTTGCCAATCCGTCGGAATTTCTGCTCGGCACCCACCGCGAGCAGTACAGCGGCGTTTCAACAGCAGCGACGCTTGAAGGTGTGCGCCCGTTTATGGTTGAAGTTCAGGCGCTTGTGAGTACCGCCGTCTATGGCACACCGCAGCGCTCGACAACGGGTTTCGACTCACGGCGACTGAACATGCTGTTGGCCGTGCTCGAGAAACGCGCAAGTTTCAAACTAGCCACCAAAGATGTTTTTCTGAACCTTGCCGGTGGTCTGAAGGTTATCGACCCAGCACTCGATTTGGCGGTCATCTGCGCCATTCTCTCATCGGATGTTGACCGACCGCTGCGCCAAGGCGATTGCTTTGCGGGCGAAGTGGGACTTTCGGGCGAAATCCGCCCCACGGCACGCATTGAGCAGCGTATTGCCGAAGCCGACAAACTTGGCTACAAGCGCATTTTCGTACCTAATCAGCAGAAAAACATTCAAGCGTCGAAATACGGCATCGAAATCCGTTTTGTGGATAAGATTGAGCAGGTGATTGTGGCTGCGTTTGGCAATGGTTGATGTAGAACGAATGCCAACAGAATTTCACTATCATTTTATCAACCCTTTTTATTACGCCAGGGTAACTCGCTAATCGCCTTTTTTACACTTCTTGTTTTTGCCTTGCATCTTCACTTTCAACCTTTCCGCACATCCCTTCCGCCCCACAGCGCAGCCGAATCCATTTGCGGAACCATTCGGGCTCGTTGTCAATTCTGCTTGCATCAAAAAAAGCGAACTCCCCGCAAGTTCGGGAAATCCGCTTTTTGTGTGGGCTAAAAAAATGTCGCTTATGTAATTTTTCTAACAGGGGTACTAAAACCACTCTACCGTCTTACATAAGCGACACTGCAAATATAAATGATTTTTAGTTAAAAAGTGCTACTCAATACTAACATTTTCAGCCTTTTCGCACACCCCTTCCGCTTCGCAGCGCAGCCGAATCCATTTGCGGAACCACTCGGGCTCGTTGTCGATATTGTCGAGTAGCGGACGCAGGCGGCGTTTGCCAATGCGGCCGTCGAGCACGGCTAACAGACGAATGAAATAGTTGTCGTTAGTCAGGCTTTCGTCGGCAGAAAGAACGTTCAAGTAATAATGAATGTAGTACGGCGCGTCGAGTCCCCATATATTCCCCACAAAACCAGTTTCCCGAATTACATCTTCTTCGGTTTTCCCATTGCGGTCTTTAAGCAAATAAAATTGCGGATTGGTGCAGAGCCACGCTTCGCCGTCAACGATAATTGACAGCACGTGCATTTCTGAACAATTCCACCGCCAATGTTGCTTTGTACTTCTGCATTTATTGGTTCTATAGACATCGTAATGGTAATCGACACGGCCTTTCAAACTATTGGCAAGTCTTTCTTTTAATATTTGTCTTGTTTTGCTCCACATAGCATTTTCGATTTTTGATTCATTCTCACTCCAACGCCTCATAATCAGGCATCGGCAGGTCGGGCGGCAACAGGTCGGTGCCGTTCTCGCGGTTGAAACTTACGATTAGTTGCTGCCACAGAGTAATGGGCTGACCATCAGTGCCATACATTATATCGCCATCGGGTTGCTGCAAGACGGTTGTAAGCCAGCGGCGCTCATCGGCATTGAGCCGCCATTGGTATTTGTCGACGCTTCCATCGGCATAGTGTGGGCTGTCGAAGCGGATTCGCGCCCAGCGAGTGTTCGGTTCGGCATAGTTCATCAGCTTGAAATAGGGCTTTTCGTCCGTTTTTTCGGGCATCTGCGTCACTAGCAACCGCAAACGCTCATTGTTGAACCAACGGACAGTGGCGTACTCGTGAATCCACCAATCGAATTCTGTGTCGCCATCGGGAAGCGGCCAAAGGTCTTCATAATCAGGCACTAGTAATTTTCCTGTTGCATCGTACACGGACCTTGGATTTATTATCGACGGGTTCAGCCTGTTCCAAAAGGAAACAGCCAACTCGTAGTAGTTGGTGTACCTTGCATAATTATCTACCCAAATATATGGTTCATTGGTGATAATGAACTCTCCGCTGCCAGGTTTGGCAAGCATAAACCGCGCGAACTCACGGCGCACGGTATGCTCCATTATGCACGGCGTGTGCGGCTTCAGATATTGGTTGGTTCGCAGGTCGATAGCGTACTCCTGATACTGCCCCATAGTGTTATAGTCGCGGACGTGCAGGTGCGGCGTCTGCTCTTCATCATCGATTCGGATAAAAGCCTGATACCGACCGTGATAGAATCGTCCAATGCTGGCCTCACGGTATGCCTTATGGCCGTCGGGACGAGTTGGAAGTTGCTCATAGTCAGGAATCTTGACTTGCCCGTCGCCAAAATCCTTCTTTATATTATCGAAATTGTTCTGGCTGTTCCACATATCGACGGCAAACTCGTAGTAGGTCATTTTGATAGAACCGAAAACCTTTTCCGGCTGCAAAAAATTGATAAACAACTGTTTCTCGCGCTCCGTAAATTGGCAGTTACTGTGAGAATCAACGTATTGCGGATTCAGCAAATCGACGGCGGTCAGGAACTCGCGCCCCAAAGTGCGGCGGTCGCGGACGTGAAGGTGCGGGTGCGAAAAGGTGTCATCGGTGCCAACGTAAACCTCAAGTCTGCGGTCGTCGAAAGAGCCCAAACGCGCCATATCAAAGGTGTCGTCCTCGTGCGGGTCGAGCGGCAGAATATTCTCATAATCAGGAATTTTCGGGCGCCCATTGGCGTATCGCTCCAAATCCGCCTTTGCATTGGGATTCAGGCTATTCCAAAGGCTGACGGCCAACTCGTAGTTGGTGCGGAATGGGCTGTCCTGCGGGCGCGCTCGCATAAACTGCGCAAACAGGCGCTTCTTTTTTGTCGAAAAGAGTATCTCCCCGCGGCAGTGCAGGTAATAGTGGCACTCGCTGAGTTTTACTGCCGTTGCAAACGCCCAATCGCCATCGTCGCTCAATCCGCTGATATGTATGTGCGGCACCTGTTCCTCATCGTTGGCGCAAATGTAGGCCTCGAGCCGCCCGTTGCAGAAAATGCCCACACGTGCGGCCTCTTTTTCCGTTGTGGCTCTGTATTGACTTAAATCGTTGGATTTGTTTGCGTTACCATGTTTCATAGTTATAGGATTACAATACGTTTAATTTGACTCCTCTATAGGTTCAACTTTAACATCCTTCAGTTCAACGATATAGCCCGAAAGCGAGCGTCGGGTTGTTTCGTCATCTGCCATTTCGCTCTCCCAACCGTTGGCGGTCTGCAACTCGTTGTAAATCATAGAACAGCCTTGCACGTCAGTTTCTTTGGCGGGCGACTCGCAACATTCGGCCACGATTCGTGTCACAGTTCCCACAATGCTGTGTGTTTCGCCGATATGGTGCTCCTCGCAGAAATCGATTGCCATTCCGTTGCGGATTCTTTTGCCCTCGGGAATGGTGGCAGTCCATTTCACCTTGCTGCCAATGCGGAACGGCTTGCCGCAGCACTGTATCTGCCACGCTTCGTAGTAAACTGTGCATTTGTCCATTGTTTTGTCCTCCAATGTTTTAGTCATTTCCGTATCATTCTTTTATACATTTCAGATTCTTTGTCTAAAGTATAGATAGCCTTTCCATCACCTCCCAACTCCAACGAAGGCACAGCCTGCCACATCTTGTACAAATCGTTTCTGCGTCGGAATTTGCGGTGGCATATCTTTTTGCCAATTTTCTGCGATTTACAGCAAGCCCACGTGCCGCCCGCAATCTTTTTTCTGCTTCTGCTCATAATGAGTTGTGTTCTGCGTTCAACAATTATTCATTCACCCAAAAACGACCAGTCAAGCGGCCGCTACCTTGTTCTTTGTTGTCATCGATTATTTTCCTGACGACATCCATATCCGCCTGCGTTTCACCGTGTTCGTTCTCCAAAGTGTAGTAGTCGCTGCTGCGGTCGTAGTTTGGATTGAAGAAATACTCGTCGGGACAATCGGCAACGTTCCGGCGGCGGTTTTTAGGGTTTGATTTGCTTGTTTTCATAGTCTTACGTATTTGTATTTATTCTTTTACTCCCCACTCAACAGGACGGTCACTATTCCATCCCCATTCCCAACCTTCAGGTTGCGATTCGGCTTCGCAGTAGATTGTAAGATTTGTGCAGCCTCTGAAAACATCATCCTGAATTTCTTTAACAGATGAAGGAATGAAGACCGAATCCAATTTGTCGCAATACATAAATGCGCAATAACCAATGCCTTTAACCGATTTGCCAATAACCAGACTTTTCAATCCCACGCACTCTCTAAATGCATCCAAACCAATGTATTCTACCGAATCAGGTATGATTATTGATTCGATAAACGGGTTGTAATAAAATGCCTGCGGGCTAATGCCTTTGACCGAATCGGGAATGACGACAGATGACAACCGACTGCAAGTGAACGCTGCCCACCCAATGTGCTCTACTGTATTGGGAATGATATATGCCCCCGTTTTACCACCAGGAAAGCAAACCAACTCTGTCATATCTTTGCTGAACAGCACCCCGTCAACCGAAGTGTAATGCGTGTTTCCTCCCTCAACTTCTATTGCGGTCAGATTGACGCAGCCTTCAAATGCTCTTTCAATTTCCGTAATATTGTTGGGTATGGTTACCGTTACAAGACTATAGCAATCGTTGAACGTTCCACTTCCGATTTTTGTGATTGAATGCGGGATGTTAACAGATTGCAGATTCTCACAGAAACAGAACGCTCCATCGCCTATACTTTTCACTGATTCGGGGATTGTGATTGATGTCAGTTTTTTGCACCTTGCAAAAGAACGTACACCAATGGCAGTCACCGATTCGGGGATTTGAATATGTTTCAGACGCTTACATTCTTCAAACGCATAGTTGCCAATGGTAGTAACCTTGTTGGGTATAATCACGGCAGACAGATTCTGACAATGGTCGAATGCATAATCACAAATGATTGTAACAGAATCGGGAATGATGTATTTTTCTCCTTTTCTCTTTGGTGGGTACTGAATTATTTCTGTCATCTCGCGATTGAACAATATACCGTCTACAGATGCAAAATGGTTATTCCCGCTGCCGACAGTTATATTATCCAAATTATCACATAATAAAGCACCTCTGCCTATTTCCTTAACCGCGTCTGGAATAATGAATGTTAATAATTCCGTACAGCCCACAAATGCGCCAACATCAATTTTCGTTACTGATTCGGGAATGGCAATCGCCTTCAGATTGGAACAGTTTCTGAATGTATATTGCTCAATGGTTGTTATGCCGTTAGAAATGACAACCGATTCCAATGCAGTACATTCGTCAAATGCGTAGCAACCGATACTCGTTACGGTGTCGGGGATTGTTATCGTTTTCAAACTTTTGCAATCCTTAAAAGCCCTATCACCAATTATTGTGAGAGACTTTGGCAAATGAATCTTTTCCAAATGTTTGCAATCACAAAAAGCATCACGATTAATCTCTTGTGTACCTTCTTTAATGGCATATTCTGTCAATTCATCGCCCAAATATTCAAGCAATCTGGTTCCATTTGCACTGTAAACTGCGCCAAAGTTGTCTGTTATGCAGCCTTCTTTATCTTCCAATCGTATTGTAGAATGTCTGCTCATAACTATTGATATTTAACCGTTTAACAAATCGTTTTTTTATTTTCTTTTTATAGACGCTGCAAAGGAAAATACAGGGTATGCGAAATTGCGGCAGAGGTTTAAGAAATTTTCAGTTTTTTTTAAAAAGCAGCCGTACACTGTAAAATGCACGGCTGTCTGAAGTTATACCAGGGGACGACGATGTGCTATAGTGCAAAAAACCACAGCAGGGATTTCCCCCTATCGTTCATACGCCTTAACAAGCGTACACGGCAGTATCCGATTTTCTGCTCGTGATATAACATTCAGAAATGATAAAACTATGTGAAAACAATCCTTCATCAATCAATTCTGTCAGGTCGGTAACAATAGCCTTGCTCAACAACCGATACATCAGACAGGGTTATGACATAATAATCAAAACCATCGGCACCTTCAGTCCAACCATCAATAAACGAAACTTCAATTTCTTTATATGGCTTTTGTTCAACCACTCTATCTGTTGTTTTGCGGTACTTTACAACGATTGATTCAACCTTGCCGCACAATTTGTACATAAAATCTTCGAACAAACCTTCTGGACAAATATAGTCAACTTCACCGGTGCGGCGCTCTGCACACAACTCTGTTATGCGGTCACCAACCCTAATCGGTGTGCCGCAATCCCGCATCAGCCACACCTCATAATAAATACGGCATTTGTCGATATGCACGGCAATGGGTTTATCCTTGTCGTTCTTTCTATGGCGCAGATTGAGCGGATTGATGTTCCAACTGCGTATTTCGGCAGCCGTAAGAGCACCTTTTTTCACCAATAGTTGCTCAATTTTATTGAGTGCATTGATTTTCTGACTCGAATCATCACCAGCGCTTTCCTCAACAGCACTGATTGCAGCCTGAATGTGGTCGAGACAACTATTCCCGTTGTACACAATCATTAGGCAACTTTCGTTACTAATTGCCCATTCAATTTTTTTGTAAGCGTTTTGAATATCCGCATCGCTAAACCCATCGTGCCGAGCGTCATAGGCTATTTCCCGGCAAACGTCATAAACTGCTTCTTTTTCCGAGAACGATTCTTCGTCTACCAGATAGTTAATAAAATCTATCTCATCTTCCCAAACCAAACCTTTGTAGCGTCCGCTTATCTCCTGAAGCCCGAAGAAATCGTTGTAAAACGACTTGTACACTTTGTCGGTCCAGTTGTTTTCCTTACGGTATTCTTCCAACGTGTCGAGCAGCAATTGTTTCTTTTCCTTGTATTCGCTTAAGGTTCTGCTTGCCAGCATTTCGCTGTGAATATCATCGAGTTTGCAAGGCCAGCGGTCGGTAAAGTAAATCACCTGAAACATCCTAACCATACCATCTTCTAACGAATCATCGTAACCAATTGTAACGCAATCCAATGGCAGACCAATAGCCGAGTCTTCCAAATTCTGATATTGGGAAACTAGTTTGTTTATCTCCCTTATCGAAATTTGTGTGTTGCGGTTTGTCCAGATTTTAATGATGTAGTTCCACGACGAATCATAACATCCCATACACGTAAATTGGCCAAGACAATCTTCAATCGGCGTGTCCGACTTCGATTGGGCATAATAAGCGGAATAGATATAAGTGAATTCGCTGTAGAAATGGTCTAATTGGTCGATGCCATTGTCCCAAATCTCGCAATTATTTTTCACAATATCAGCCACTTCTGATTTCAGAATTCTGTCCAGCCGCACATTGTTTCCCAGACAGAAACACGACTGCGGGTCGCTCAAATCGGCAACCATCTGCATTGTTACAAGCGTTTTGCGGTCTTGCTCCTCACCGATGTAGTAAGGCATACATTTATCGTCAACGCCATCGAATTTCCGATAGGTGGTCAGAATTTCTTCGTGTTTCAGGTTGTAATAGTGAAACTCATCGCCGATGCGGGTGTAGAAAACATCGCTGTCTTCCGACCATTGGAAAATCTCATCATAGATGGCGGGGAAAAGCACTGTTCCATCCGATTTTTTGAGACCTTTTTTGCCATTTTCGCAAAATTCGTCAATATCGCCCAAAACTTCTAAAACAGAATCTTCCATAGTTGTATGATTTTGAGTTAAAAATAATATTTAAAACAACTGCCGTTTTCTATTAGCCATTAAATTGTCTCATTTCCAAGCGGTTTCACAATTCACTCCTTTCAACAAAGAAATCCTTCCCGAAAAAGCCCGTTGGGCTGTCCTTTATCGACCGATACAAATTGTCTATATCCGCCTGTGTTTCACCGTGTTCGTTCTCCAAAGTGTAGTAATCGCTGTTACGGTCGTAGTTTGGATTGAAGAAATACTCGTCGGGACAATCGGCAACGTTCCGGCGGCGGTTTTTAGGGTTTGATTTGCTTGTTTTCATAGTCATATTTTTTATATTCACGGGGCAAAAGAAAATGTAGGGTGTGCGAAATTCAGGTACAGGTTTGTTTTTATTAGAATAATTTTTTTGTATGGCTTAAAAATGTTTCATCTACCTACTCACTCACGCCATTTGTATCCGTTATAAGAGCATCCCAAATAAGGTTTATCAGGATTATCACGGCTGAATAATGTTCCGTTTTTGCTGAAAAACCACGGATTACGTTCATCAACATCTATGTATGGGGTTTCCTCTTCGCGCCCCTGAATTGGTGCGTCGCAAAAGAAATCTTTGTCAATCTCGCGCATAGTGGACGGAAACCAGACATAACCTGGCGACCATACGGCATCGCACTTTATTGATTCCACACCTTCAGGCAATCGCAGTTCCTTTAAATGGCTGGCGTGAAAGGCGCTGGCTTCAATTTTCTTTACCGAAGAAGGTATGACAACATTTGTAAGATAATTGCCTGCAAAACAGCAAGCGGGTATTATTTTCAGACTGTTTGAGAGTCGCAAGTATTCAATCGGGCAGCCATCAAAACTGCATTCGCCGATAGCGGTAATTCCATTGTGCATATTCACACTTTCAAGATTCTCGCAATCACGGAACGCATTGTCATCAATTATGCGGACTGACGTTGGAAATATCAAATAATCAACAACTTTGTTTCCGCAAGCGGCATACCGCCCAATGATTTCAACGCCACTGGGTATTTCAACGGCGGAATCAACTGGCACGTGAACCCAAATCAGTCCGTCGCTGCTGAAAGCCATACGGTTGCAGACTTTGAAAACGCTGCCGTACTTTTTGTTAAGTATCATTTTCTCAAGAAGATAAATCTCATCTTTGAAAGTGTCGTCAGTTATATCGTCCTCATAATCTTTTCTTTGCGTATTTAGTTCGCTAATGTCAACCATCACCGTTTGGCAAAATGACAACAGTTCTGACATTTTCTTAACATCGTCATCGCTGTATTCGCCTGAAATACACAACATTTCCGCATCCTCGTTTTGGTTTAGCCAACTTTCAAACGATTTGACTTCGCCATTAAAAACCGCCCGTTTTTGTGTGTTTTTCGTTTCCATAGTCGTACAGTTTTATGTTTTTGACACCGCAAAGAAAACCGCAAGGTGCGCGAGATTGCTGCGTAGGTTTTGAAAAATTTTCGTTTTTTCTATTTCACCCCTTCGGGGTTCGGTTTTGTTGGCATTCCGCATCCGCGGGTTTACACCCACGGCTATGTTTTGCCAGGCCTTCGGCCTTGTCTTTTAAACAACAATTAAGGAATCTTTGATAAAACTCTTCTGCCGTCATTGTTCCTGTGCAAGTGTGGTAATCTATCCAATCACGCTTAGTCCAATTCTTACAAATAGGCACAAGTTCATCATTGGACATTTTACGATACTTTAACATCTCTTGTCGGCGTTCTTCGCTCATCGGAACCACTGCATCTTTTATCTTTTCCATACTTTGTGGTTTTAAATGTCCCAATTTCTTTACCATTTAACATCTTTAACATTGATACACCCTTGTGATTCAAGATATTCAACAAATTCCTCATAAGTCATATTATCAATAACACGTATACCAAATCCATTTTTGTCAATTTCGATATGGTATTTTAATCCTTTGAGAATACTATCCATTTCTCTCTCATTGTCGGTAATCTGCGGTTCAAATTGTTTATCTTCTTCCATATCCAAAAGCCTAAAACTAATCAACTTACAACTTACTACCCAAAATATTGCACTCCGAATAGTCCACTTCGAAACCGCTGTTGAAATCGCGGCAATAGATTAAATCGGTGATTGCGAAGCCCGAATGCTCCCAAAGCGTGTGGAACTGCATAATCAGGTGCAGGTTGGCGGTGAGTTGCGGGTCAAGGTGCTCGTTCCAGTTGTCGTCCTCGCCGCCAATCAAATCGCTAAAACTGTCTTCAACAGGAAATCCAATAGAGCCAACACCAAAAGAATACCCAGGATTCCAACTGTCGTCAGTGAGTATTTCCCAAAGTTCCTCGCGACGCTCATCCTGCACGGGGTGCAGCGGCGGATAGCCATCCATATAGCATTCGGCGTTGACGTGCACATCGCCCAACGCCTTGCAGACATCGTAAACTTCTTTGGTCCGTTGGTATGTTCGGCGCAAAGCCTCGCGCAGGGCATCGTTGAAGGCGATTATGTCGGGCATCAACTCCGCTTGGTGCTGCAGCGCGAAATCGTTGATAATGATTTTCCTTGCCTCAAGCAAATGTCTTCCGCCAAAGCCATCGGGACGAAGGACTATAGGATGCTGATTGTATGCGTGGATAATCTCCCATTCAATATTCTGAATCAGACGACTTTCTAAAAATTCTTTTATAGTCATAGCAATGTTATTTATTGATTAACAGATTAATATAATGATTTAAGGTTATAGTTTTGCACCCCAAACAACGGGCCATTTGTGGAAATTCCAATTCTCATCCCAGCCTTCGGGCTTCGATTCGGATTCGCACCTGATTTCCAGTTCCCAGCAATACGCAAATGCTCCAGAGCCGATTTTCTCCACCGATTTCGGAATGAATATCGATTTCAGACTATGGCCATTGGCAAACGCGGCAGCCCCAATTGTTCTGACCGACGGCACAATTGTAACCGATTCTAATTCTTTGCAATACCCGAAAGACATTTCACCAATACTGACAACTCCATCGGGTATGACTACCGACTTCAGTTCGCAACTGCCGTAAAACGCATAGGGCGCAATTTCAGTAACCGAATCGGGTATAATGTATCGGTCGCCAGACTTGCCAGGCGCGTACTGCACAATACGCGTCATATTGCGGCTGAATAAAACACCATCAACCGAAGTGAAATAGGGATTTGCGCTATCAACACATATTTCCACCATCTCGCAACTTCTACCAAACACGCAATTACCAAAGTTTTCCAATGCTTTCGGCAGCACAATCGACTTCAGACTTGTGCAATCGAAAAACGCACCATCACTAATGGTCATAAGCGATTCGGGCAACAGAATATGTTCAAGATATATACAATTCATAAATGCGTCATCTTCAATTATTTCTGTACAATCCTTTACGGTGTACTCGCGCAGTTTTTTGTTACGGCACTTGAGCAATCGCTTACCGTCTGCGGAATAAACCACTCCGAATCTGTCAGCCTTTGTTTTCATATCGATTGGTTTTTAATGCTATGACATTCTAGTTTTACCACACTTCACCCGACAAGTCCGCACCATCTTGCTGCAATAGATAATTGATTATCTCTAACTCTTCCGGGTCTGTAACCCTTCTCGGTTTCTGATAATTCTTCTTGTTTGAAACCTTGTCTTGCATTTCCTTCTCGTCGCCACTCTTGCCTTTTGGGTCGACAATCTTTCGGGTGTTTTTCTTTTTCATAGTCGCATTTTTATGATAAAACTTTCAATTCCACAAATCCCAAAAGTGCTTGCTGAACAAGCGGAAAAACTCGTTTTTACATTTGTTTTGGTATCTGCTAATTTTGTGATTATAAGCGGAATACTTGTCCATAATCTTTTTGTACTCCTTACCGTGAGCAGGGTCATCTTCGGGGCCTCGCCAACGATAAAGCCCCACTTCTTCCTCTCTTTTTGCTTCTTCTTCTGTTCGCAATTTTTTTCCCATCAGACCATATTCATCTTCAAACGTTTTGTGGACGCGTTGCCACTCTTCCTCGTACGGATTATTCATAGAGCATTTGTCGTCATCCATTTCATCGGCAAGGAAAGCCATACGCAAAAGTGTGTCTTTCCATCGTTTAGCCAAAACGGCGGATTCTTCTTTTGTATGGTTGTCACTGAAGGTTCGATTCCCTTTTTCATCCAATTCTGCATAACTGATACCTTTTTCTGCCAATTGCTTAAGCATCGGACTGATAGTGCTGTAAAACCAGTGGGCTATATGCCATACATCGCGGTCGCAAAAACCTTGCTCCGCTCTTTGTTTAGCGTATAACTCTTTCTCCTTACGGAAAATTTCATTCCATCTTTCTTGTGTCATTTCTGCCATAGTAGTATGTGTTTTTTTGTTTAACAATCAATGTTTTTAAGATTTCTTCTTCCTACCAAACGGCAACGGCAACTCCTTTTCAGGCGGAAAGTAGGTCATCTCGTAGAACAGGCCAGCGGCCAATTCTGTTTCGGTCAACTCAACGTCGCGGTCGCAGCCGACTGACATATTCAGAAACTCGTTGCGCGAGTCGTGGGCGAACACCGCTCCGCAACCTCTCAAATCACGGCGCTCAAACACGGCGCAGTTCATATCACACATCGGTGAGCAGTACTCCCAGCGCCATATAATGCGGATATGGTACGGCGTTTCCTGCGGCTGATAGTCGGCCACCCATTTGCCGAAAAGTTCTTTCCAAAGTCCGAGCGTCTCCTCGGTCAGTTTCTGCCTGCTGTTGACTTCGAACAGGTGGGCGAAATCGGCGGCAAACTCGTCGAACGGGTGCTTTTTAAGAATGCTGATAACTTTCATAACTCCTCCTTTTTAATGTTCACGTGGGCAAAGAAAAGTGCAACCTATGCGAAATTGTGGCAGAGGTTTTAGTTTTTTTGAAAAACCATTATTTCCTTTCAAAACCCTATCGTCTTCTTCTCTTTGGTTTCAATGCGTTCGTCGTTGCAGTAGCCGAGCAGCTCGTCGAGAGTGTTTTCGGATTCGCCGTGCAGGATTTTGCCAATGGCGTGGCGACGTGCGATGTTCTCAATCTGGCCGCCGCTGAACTCATACTTGCTTGACAGCGTACGCGTTTCGTCGTCGGTGAGGCTTGGAATCATCTCGTGCCAAATGCTCATCCGCGCCTCGACGGTGGGCTTGTCGAACCTGATTTTGTACAGGAATCGGCGCTCGAAGGCCTTGTCGAGGTTCTGAGCCAGGTTGGTGGTGGCTATCATAATGCCGTCGAGCGTCTCCATCTCCTGAAGGATAATGTTTTGGATAGAGTTCTCCATCTTGTCCACTGCCCGCTGTGCACCTTCCTGGCGGATTCCAATCACGGCATCGGCCTCGTTGAAGAGCAGAATGGGTGCTAACTTGCTGTTTTTCACCTTTGTGCGATAATCGTCGAACAGTTTTTTGATATTCTTCTCGCTCTCGCCAACCCAACAACTTTTTATCTCAGGAACGTTGACTTGGATAATGTCGCGCCCCGTTTGGCGGGCAAGCTGCAGCGCCGTTTCGGTTTTACCTGTGCCAGGCGCTCCGTAAAACAGACAGGCAAAGCCGCTGTGATACTTCATCTCTTCCATCCGCGTGCGTATTTGACGGTAGCGGTCATCGTCGAGCAGGTTGGCCAGCTCATCAATCTGCGACTCGATTTTCTTGTCGTAATAGAGCTGTTTGGGCACAATCTTATCGCAGCGAAGCATATTACGGCGGTTTTCAGGCCTTAACGCTATATTTTTCATTTCACTGAAAAGTTGGCGCTTGGCATCATCGGTTATATGGAACGACTCGCGGTCGGCAAGGCCGTCGTTGTTGCCGTACCCGATGACCCCCAATTCGAGCAGAGGGTGCGAGCCATCGGACAGTGAACTTTTGATTCGGTTCTGTGTGTGCCGGGTATCATCGAAAAGGAATTTGATATCATAGTATCGGATGTTGTCGTCGTTGTCATCGACAAAAAGGTGCGCGAAAAGCAGAAGCAGCACTTCATCTTCCTTTCTCAATCCATAGCTCTTAACTTGTTGGACAAAAGCCAGATGCTGATTCTCGTCCATCAGAGTTTCCAGTCTTGTGACAGCCATATCGCTGTTTATTTCGCCCTCGTCGCGAATGCTGAAAATATCGCTCAACACGCCGAAAAACTCACCGCAACTGATGTTGGCGTTGTTGTATCCCTCGAATTTCTCGTTGCGGGTAATAGGCTCAATCACATACCACGGCACACGATACGTCCCGCAACCGCGGTTCCGCACCATATCTTTTAGGACAAGCACACTTATATCGCTCACATACTTCAAGATACGCGTTGTACTGCAACCCACGAATTTTGCGAGGTCGTGAAGCGAAGTCTCACGGTCGCCGCTATTGTCAATGAATAGTGCCATCATCAGGCTCTGCTCATTGGTGAGGTCGAGCCGCGAGGCCAAATAACTTATATAGGTGTCGGCCTTGCGGAAAAACTCGGGTTTGAGCCCCGAGTCGCGGGCCAATTCAACAATTTTCTCTACCGCCGTGAGCAAGTCCAACTGCTCTGCCGGCTTTTGTTTTCCTTTTGCCATAATGCCTCGTTTTTAAATTTGATACAAAAGAAACCGCAACCTACGCAAGATTGAGGCAGAGGTTTTGGGCTTTTTCATTTTTTTTTGCGTGACGACTATATTTTTTGCGGTTCTCCATTACTGAAAAGGTATTTCTCGCCAGTTAGAATGCTGACAAACAACAAATCGAAATCGTTTGGTAATAGCGATTTTATCTGTTTCGACAGTTCTATCCCTTGCTTGCACCATTCGGCTAACGCTTCTTTTTCAACATTTTTGTGGTGTAAACAAAAATCATCTTCGTATTCGCACCATTTTGAGTACCATTTTTCCAGTCCTGCGATTGACGAAAGGTCGATTTCTATTTCGTTCTGTTCTTCATAGTTCAGATACAACACATTGTGGTGACCTATAAGATTTTTCCCCTCGTCCCAAAACAATGCGTCGCCAAAATCGGGGTTGAGTGTTATTAAGTGTCGTCCCATAGCCATTTCCTTTGATGTTCAATAATTTATAGTCCGTATCCAAATTGCTTTTCGTCTTCATATTTTCAAAATCGCGCTGCAAAGGAAACCGCAAGGTGCGCGAGATTGCTGCGCAGGTTTGAAGATTTTTTTGCCACAGGTCACAAAACATCACTTTTGCGCTTTCAAGAAATCTTTAATGTATTCGAAATAACCGCCGTCGGAAATTGAATCCCCGCGCTCAAAAATCTCGTTAATCGACTTCACCTTAAAATGGTCTAAATCGAATCGCATCTGCTCCATATTCTTGCGAAGCGGCGTGAAGGCCTTCTGGTAGCCTTTGTTGCCGATAGAGCCCGCGCGCAGACGGCGTTTCAGTTCGGTCACTTCGGATTTGTATTGCTTTTCATATTCTTCCAACTGCTTTTCACGAGCCTGATACTCAATGTAGAAGTTCACCACAGCATCTTTCCGCGCTTCTATCTGCGCGAAAATCTGCTGTTTGCGGTTTTCGGCCTCACGCTCTGCGATTTGTTCGGTTTCTTTTTTCAAAGCATCAACAACGTATTGCAAAAAACTGACATACAATCGCTTGCATTCGTTAGTAGGCAGAATGGCCGATAGGTTTTTATGGATTTTGTGGATATCAATCCAAAATCTTACTGGCGCAAACTTGTTGAAAGACAACTGTTTTGACAGTTCTTTGTATTGCTCGTCGAACTCGATTAGCGTCTGACGATATTTCTCGCGTTCAGACGAATCATACATCTTCTTTCCCAATTCGGCCTTTTTGCGCTCAATTTCCTGCGTCAGAAAGAAGGCGTCGCTTTTCAGACGGGTGTCAATCGTGCGTGCGTCGCTTTTCAGCAATTCAATAACTTTATCGATAGAGTAGGCTTCGTATCGCTTTTTGGCATCGTCGTAGCGCCTGTTGATTTCGATAAATTGTCGCCACAAATGGCTAAATGACATAATGTTAAGTTCTCGCTTTTCGCCACTTGCATTCACCATTTTGCTGATATTCCAACCAGTCAACGGACTGCCACCAAACTGATAAATGAGCCACTGGTCGCGCTTGTCGGTAATATTCGACGACAGACAGTTCTGCCACCACTCAATGTAAACGCCCAACGTGGGCTTTTGAAATCCGCTTGTGCCAGTGTACATCAGGCCGTTCTGCACAGGCACGGGCGCCAGAAACATACGGCTGTCGGCCAGAATCCGCTCGCGGTTATCGAAAAAAAGAAAGGCGTTGGCGGCGAAGTCGTCTTTGGCCTGCTTGGCTTTGGCCTCTTCCGCCTGCCGCTGTTCGATTTCCTGCGGCGTTCTCTTTTTGCGACTAATCACAAGATATTCGCCTGTGGTGTCGAGACGAAACGAGTTATCAATCTCGTTTTGAGTCTGTTGCAACGGATAGCAATCAATGAGCGTTCCGTTCATCAACCGGATTTTCCCCTCGGGGTGCTGAAATTTCTGATTTTCCATAATCACTTTTAATTAATAGTTAAACAATCAATTCGTATCGTTTTCCCACCGTGGCGTTATGGTGCTCGGTTGGGGCGGCTCGTGACCGACTCTTGATACACATTCACTCAAAGAACACTCTCGAAAGAGTTGTGTAAATATACTGTTTTTCTGTTACCATCAAGGTGTTCTATGTTGGTTCGATATCAAATTTACTGCAAATAAAAGAGCAAGGTGCGCGAGATTACTGCGCAGGTTTTGAGAATTTTTTAGTTTTTTTTGAATTTTCTCTCACAAAAACACTGATTGGTCAGATAAAAACGGCGGCCCTGATAAATCAGGACCGCCAAGTTTTTCGGTTGACGCTGGTGGTAAAAACTAATTGTTAAAATGCGCTTGTGCGTTGTCCGACCATAAATTGTTAAAACTGATTCAGGTCCTATGAATCCAATTCTTGCTACCGTTGCTTAGACTATTGTGTGGAATTCAACCCATCCACAAGGTTTGCGTCCGCCCCGAAAAACTTTTAATACATTAATCTTCAATCAAATCAGCAGTCCAATTGGTTTGCTGAAGAGTTGTGTTCAAGCTCCGAATCTGAGCCGAAATCATGTCGCTTTCTTTTTGAATTTCAGGCACATTCACCGTGCTCAGAATTTTGATTTCACTTCTCGAAATTCGGTTCAACCGACCGCTTGCCGCAGTAATCAGACTTTGCAGCACAGATTCTTTTTGCGCTAGGCAGTCCTTTTGGGCGATAATCTCGGTAAGTGTCTTTCCGTCGACTTTAATTGTGCAGTTTGTGATATTGATTTTGGCAATAACATACTCCAAACGCGCCACTGCCTTATCAAGTTCCGCCAGCAATTCCGACGGCTTTTCGGCGGGCTGCTCACCTTCCTGAGCCGTGGCGTTGTTCGTCAAACGGTTTCTCAATTGGCTGATTTTCGTGTTCAAATCAGACCTTTCCTGAAGTGCTTCTGCTAATTTCATAATCATACTATTTAAAAGTTTGTATCAATTTATATTTCAATCATTTATTTCTAAACAAAAACTCAAATACGTTCATTTAACCATCATTTTTTTGTTTTCATGCTGCAAAGAAAAAGTGGCACTGCGGAGCCTTTTTGCGTAACTGAAAAAAATTAGTTTTCCCCCGAAAAAGTGCGTTTTTATGTTCACTACTCACTTTCCGTATCGTTTGGCAGCTTATTCAACACATCTTCCAGCGCCAACTCATTAGGAATAAGCACGTTACCATCTCTTGTCTTTTGAATAAGTTCAACAATTCCAGCGGCTTCCAATTGGGCCATAATGCTGCTGGCCCGCTTGTATCCTATGCAAAAAGCCCTTTGCAGCAGCGCGATAGAGCAATGTCGGGATATCACCACAATGCGTGCGGCATCTTCAAAAAAACTATCACGTTTCGACAGGTCAACATCAGGTTTTTCGGGCGCATATTCGGGCTCATATTCAGGCAGAATGTACGGCGTGCTCGGCTGGCTGCTGACATATTCCACAATGCGCTTAATTTCAGAATTTTCCACAAAAGCGCACTGCACGCGGGCAACATCGCATCCCATCGAAACTAGCATATCGCCACGGCCAATGAGTTGGTTGGCGCCAGGTGTGTCGAGAATGGTGCGTGAGTCCATCAAACTCATAACACGGAAGGCTATACGGGCGGGAAAGTTGGCTTTTATCAGCCCAGTAACTACTCTAGAACTCGGCTTTTGCGTTGTGATAATCAAATGAATGCCAACGGCTCGTGCCAACTGTGCAAGGCGGGCAATTGGAAGTTCAATATCTATTCCCAATTCTGTAATCAAATCGGCAAACTCATCCATAACCACCACAATGTAAGGCAAATACCGATTTCCGTGTTCAGGATTTAACTTGTGTGCGGTGTACTCTTGGTTGTACTCTCTAATGTTGCGGCAACCTGAGTTTTTCAGCATATCGTAGCGCAAGTCCATCTCAATGCAGAGCGACTGAAGCGTATTCACAACGTCTTGTGCGTTGGTAACAATCGCATCTTCGCCAACGGCCTGTTTCGCAAGGAAATATCTCTCAAGCGGCTTGTACGGCGACAGTTCCACCATCTTCGGGTCAATCAGCACAAGTTTCAGTTGCTCAGGTGTTTTCGTGTATAGCAGCGAAGTTATTATTGCGTTCAGCGCCACCGTTTTTCCCTGGCCAGCGGCTCCAGCAATTAGCAAATGCGGTGCTTTTGTTAAGTCGAAGATAAAAGGTGAATTATCAATGTTTTGCCCTATAGCAATCGGCAACTCGAATTTCGACTCCTTGAACTTTTTCGTTGCCAGCACCGAACGCAAAGTCACAGTCTGCGGTTTTTTGTTGGGTACCTCAATGCCGATAGTTCCACGGCCTGGAATTGGCGCAATCACTCGCACCCCCAAAACGGCAAGACTCAACATAATATCCTCGCTAATATTCCTAATCTTGGTTATTCTGGTACCATTCGCGGGACGTATTTCGTAAAGAGTTACGGTTGGACCGACGGTGGCGTTGATTGTCGCAATCTGAATCTTGTAATCGTTCAGAGTCTTAACAATTTTGTCCTTGTTGGCAATCAGTTCTTCTTCGGTTACAGTAAGGCCGTCGGGCTCGTAATCGTTCAGTAGGTCAATTGGCGGCAGTTGGTAGCCGTTCGCCAGATTTTTGTTTTCAGATTTTGTTTCCATAATTCCTGTTTTTAATTAAACATTTTATAACCAGCGGTTTACAAAATAAACACACGTTTTTTAATGCACCGTTCTTTGTAATTCCATTGCAAAGAAAACCGCAAGGTGCGCGAGATTGCTGCGCAGGTTTTGAGAATTTTCAGTTTTTTTTTGATTTTCGACGCTGCAAAAGGAAACACCCACTGCGCAGCCTTTTTGCGTAACTGAAAAAAAATTAAAACCCAATCGCCTTCTTCTCTTTGGTTTCAATCTTCTCGTCGTCGCAATAGCCGAGCAGCTCGTTGAGCAGGCTTTCCGATTCGCCGTGCAGGATTTTGCCAATGGCGTGGCGTCGGGCAATGTTCTCAATTTGGCCACCGCTAAACTCGTATTTGCCTGATAGTGTGCGAGCATCGTCGTCGGTCAAGGCCGGAATCATCTCGCGCCAAATGCTCATCCGCGCCTCCACGGTGGGCTTGTCGAACTTGATTTTATAGAGGAATCGGCGCTCGAAGGCTCGGTCGAAGCTCTGCGCCAGGTTGGTGGTGGCTATCATAATGCCGTCCAATGTCTCCATCTCCTGAAGCAGAATATTCTGCATTGTATGGTACATTTTATCGACCGAACGCTCGGCATTTTCGGCCCGCTTCCCGATAATGGCATCGGCCTCGTTGAAGAGCAGAATGGGCGCCACATCGCACTCCTTCACCTTCTCGCGGTACTCGTCGAACACGCGTTTCAGGTTCTTCTCGCTCTCGCCAACCCACATACTTTTTATCCTTGCAATGTTCACTTGCATAACATCGCGGCCAGTGCGGCGGGCAAGCTGTAGCGCTGTTTCGGTCTTGCCTGTGCCGGGCACGCCGTAAAACAGACAGGCAAAACCGCAACGGAATTTCTCGTCCTCCAATCGCTTGCGAATCTGCTCATATTGGCTGTTTTCCATCAAACTGCCCAACTCGTCAACCCGTTTGCTCACCTTTTCGCTGAAAAACAGATTTTTACCCTTGATGTCTTCGTTTTTTATCACATCGTTGCGGCTCCGCGCGTTGCGGCGGACGATGTTCATCTCGCTCAACAGCTCGTCTTTCGTCTTCTTTGTCAGACAATAGGCCTCGTTGTTGATGAACCCGTCGTTGTTGGTGAACTCTATCAACTTCTTGTCGAGAAGCGGGTGAGTGTTGCGCTGCAAAGCCGACTTTATCTGATTAAACTTGATGCGCTCGTAAAGGAAGGCAAAGTCGTGACATACAACATTTTCGTTTCGCTTGTTCACAAACATACACGCAAACAGAATCAGCAGAATCTCGTCTTCGGGTTTGAGCTCATAACTCCGCAACTTGCTGACAAACTGCAAGTTTTTATTACATTCGAGCAGATGTTCGATTCTTTCGACAGTGATGTCGTAGGTCAGTTCGTCATCGCTGCGCATCTCGAAAACGGTGTCGAACTCATCGAAAAGCTCGTTGCAGTTGAGTCCCGACAAGTTGCGCGGCACATATTTCTCGTTCCGCTTGAAAACGTCAATTATCTCTTGCTGAATCCGATAGCAGTTGCGGCCGCCGCGGATGTCACGTAACCGCGGGCGGATTTGCATTACAATTCCAAGCTTTTCTAGCTCGTCGATATAGTTTGTGTACCGCAGAAGGCGCGCCGTGCTGCAATCGAGGCTGTCACTCAACTCCTTCATCGATACGCAGCCATCGTCGCTGTGACTGATGAGCAGCGCCAGCATCACGCTCTGCTCGCGGTTGATGCCAATCATCTCCGAAATGTAATCGGCAAACGGCGCCACAGTGTCGAAAAATTCGTCGTTCAGCACCGACTTTGCCGCCAAATTGTCAATGTTCTCTACTGCCGTGAGCAAATCCATTTGCTCTGCCGACTTTTGGTTCTCTGCATTCATTCTTATCGTTTTAAAATTTTTTGCAATAAAAAGCGGAACCTACGCGAGATTGCAGCAGACGTTTGGGTGATTTTTGAAAAATATTTATTTGGTTGAATTTGAAATGTTTGTAGAGACGTTGCGCGCAACGTCTCTACGGCGATAATTCGAAACAAAATCCGTTATGATATTGATTCCTAAAATTATAAATCGTGTTTTTTTGAATATTTCCGCCCGCAAGGGCACAAAAAAACTCGCCACACATTTATTATGTATAGCGAGTTGATTTGCTACAAATGAAATGCTGTAATTCTTTTTATTTCTGTTCGTTATATGTTTCGTGCATCCGACTAATCATTGCCGCAACATCGTTGCGAAGGCTCTCGGGCTCAAGCACCTCAACATTATCGATATTGTGGAACAGCTCCTGCACAAAATCGTAGGTGGGGCGCAGGCGCAGGGTGAAAATGCTGTATTCGTCGGTGCGCTCCACCTCTTTTTGCGACTGGTGCAGCGGCAGGTCGCGCAGGTAGTTCGACTGGCTCGCCGTCACCTTCAGCTTGATGTTCATAATCTTGGTTCCGTCGCCCGCAATAATGCCGAAGCAACCTTTGAAATACTGCTTGGCATCGGCGTTTTCTGGCATTTCGAACGTTTGTTCGGTCTTGTGCAGCTTGCGAATGCGGTCGAGCGAGTAAATCATCGGGGGCTTTGACGAAAAAGACGGGGCTGTGCCTTGCCCAACCAAATACCACCGCTGACGGAACAGTTTGATAAAGAACGGTTTGACATCGAAATTACTCTCCTCGTCGCGCCAATAGCTTTGATAGGTCATATTCAGCACGCGGTTCTGCTTCATCGCATCCACAATCGGATGCAGAAACTCCCGCCCCGACGGCACCGGCTCAAGCACAATGCGGTCTTTGATGCTCTGGCAGTTCGACAGCGTGTTGCCGATGCTGAACGTCTTGTAAAGCCACTGCCGCAAATTATCACCCTCCAAATCATCCTCGTTTTCAATGTAATAGCGATACTTGCCGCAATTCTCATTGACAATGTCGATGCCGAAGATGTCGGCAATCTCATCCTTCCAATTGTCGAATGTACGTTTCGGAAGGCTTTCACCGCCACTGATATCGGCATCCATCCATTTAGCATTCAAGTCTTTAAACGAGATGCTTCTTGCCTGATAAATGGTGTCGAGCACCCACGCATACTTGCTGAAAGTGGCTTGACCACGATTGTTATTCATAGTTGTAATTTTTTATTGGTGTAAATATAGAAAAAGATGCGCCAAATTGTGGCGGAGATATGAGTTTTGTTCAAAACAACAGTTTTTTTCTGAAAAGAAGTCAGCCTCGAGTCTGGACGAAATGTATCAATTGACAATGAAAATAACTAACATTGCCCCCTTGAACCCGAACAATTGTTATGAAAAGCAAAGACTTGATTCTCGGACATTTGGCTTCGTTCACAGCCTATTTAATCTTCGGTCTGAACACTATTGTGTGCAAAGACATTGCTAATTTCGGTCAATTGTCGCCCATCACATTGTTCTGCATACGCTCGATTGGCGCTGCGGCTTTGTTCTGGTTGCTATCGGCGTTCACACCAAAGGAAAAAGTGCCCCTGCGCGACCTTGGCGGAATCTTCATCGCATCGATGCTAGGTCTTTTCCTAACGCAGATTTCGTTCTTGAAAGCCATCACCATCACCACCCCCATGGACGCAACCATTGTGGCCACCATGACACCAATTATGACAATGTTTGTGTCGGCCATCTTCATTAAAGAGCCCATTACGCTGAAAAAAGTTGCCGGCGTGATGATTAGTTTTTCGGGGGTTATGTTTTTGATATTCAACTCGGTTTACGATGCGGGTGCGGTGAGCAAATCGACACCGGCCGGCATTGGACTGATGTTTCTGAACGGACTGTTCTTCGCTCTTTATCTTGGCATTTTCCGGCCGCTCATATCGCGGTACAATGTGGTGACTTTCATGAAATGGATGTTCACCTTCTCAATGATTGCGTCGCTGCCGTTTGGTGCGTCGGGGCTGTTGTCGGCCGATTACCTGAGTTTCGAGCCCAAACTCATTCTCGACCTTGGGTTTCTGGTTGTTTTTGCCACGTTTGTCTCTTATTTCCTGATTCCTTACGGACAGAAACGGCTACGCCCCACACTGGTGGGAATGTACAGTTATCTGCAGCCGATTATTGCCGCTATTGTGAGCGTATGCGTCGGCATGGACACTCTCACTGTCGGCAAGGTTCTGGCAGCCGCACTGGTTTTTGTTGGCGTTGGCGTGGTGAACCGCAGCAAGGCGAAAGCTGAATGACTCTTGATTGTGGTGGCATCACACTTCATTCTTCTTTGACCAACCCCTTTTTTTAATTGACCAAAATCCGCCACTTTGGTACGCTTTGTGTTTTTACGAGTTACGTCCGCTTGACGGGCGAAAAGTGAAACACAATGGAAATCAACAACGCAAATAAGGCATCGCAAGTCCGTCTGATTTATGCATTTGTCCCGGCATTGGTAACTCTGACGGTAGTGGCTATATTCCTTACCGATCTGACAACCAATCGGTTGTGGATTGTCGCAGGTGCGGCTGTGCTGGCTGTTTACGTTGCAATTGTGGTGGCCTTGGGCAACAATTATGTGATAATCTTTGTCGGTCCCGACAAGGTGATTGTCAGATACAAAGCACTTTGGCCCGTCCGTACCGAAAACAATTCCATCGAAATCGACTCAAATGACTTTGCCGGATACGAACTGACTAAAACCCGTTTCCGCACAAATCTCACCCTTTTCAAAAACACCCCCGGCGGAGTTGCAAAATATCCGAATGTTTGTGTAAATTTGCTTGATGGTGAGCAGATTGAAAAAATCAAACGCGCATTCGCCATCCTCGAAACTATAAAAAAGAAAAGCAATTGATGAAGCAGGAAATTCCTGACTTACGCGACTGTCTGGCGCTATGGGCTGTGCCGGGCATCGGTAGTATGATGTCGAAACGCATAATCTCATATTCGGGTGGGATAAAGCATCTGTTTTCGTTGAAAACCAGCGATTTGTTGCGCATTCCCGGCATCGGCGAAACTCTTGCCGAAACCATCTTGCGCGACGATTACTACCGTATAGCCGATGAGATGCTTGAATTTGCCAACAAATTCGGAATCACCATTTTAACTTGGTTCGACAAGAACTATCCAACTCGTTTGAAGGCTTGCGAAGACGGCCCGCTGGTGCTTTTTGTCAAAGGCCAGCCAATCGATTCCGGCAAGAAATATCTTTCAATGGTGGGCACCCGCAACGCCACGCAGCGAGGACAGGCGTTCTGCCGCGAGTTGGTTGAGGAAATCAGCCGTTCACACACCGACATTTGCGTTGTAAGCGGTCTGGCTTACGGCATCGATGTGGCGGCACATAAGGCTTGCGTCGAGTTTGGCGTGCCAACCTACGGCGTCTTGGCTCACGGTCTCGACACCATCTACCCGACCGCCCACCGCGATGTGGCTGCCGAAATGCTGAAAACGGGTGGTCTTGTAACCGAATTTTTCCCGAAAACCATCCCCGACAAGACCAATTTCGTGCGCCGTAACCGCATCATTGCCGGCCTGTGCGACGGCACCATTGTTGTTGAGTCCGATGTGAAAGGCGGCTCACTCATCACCGCCGAATTAGCCAATTCATACAACCGCGATGTTTTTGCTCTGCCTGGGCGTCCGTCCGACAAATACTCGTCGGGGTGCAACAAACTCATCAAAAACAGTCAGGCGCATTTGATTGAATCACTGTCCGATATCGAGTATGTTTTGGGTTGGAACAGCCAGCCGAAAGCCATCCAGCGCAGCCTTTTTATCGACTTTGACCCCGAAAGCCAGAAAATATATGATGCTCTGCAAGACAACGAGTTAGCCATCGATGAAATCTGTCGTTCTACCGGGATGACAATGCCCAAAGTTTCGTCGCTTTTGCTCACAATGGAACTTAACGGCGTTGTCCGCGGAATGCCGGGAAAACTCTACGCAAGGGTGTGATTTTTTTGACTATAGACTACAACCTGTTATTTGGCAAGCTAGTGAATCGGAGAATCAATTCTTAATCAATCAATTATACAATTGACCAATTCAACAATCATCAAACTTACATTGTATGAGCGTAAGCCAGCGTTGCCACGCTTATTTTCACTGTCGGATTTTTGTCGAGCAGGGCTTGTGCGCAACCTTCAATGGTGGCGCCGGTGGTCAGCACATCGTCAACAAGCAGCACATGCTGATCCATGAGATTGACTGCGGGATTGGCCGAAAACACGCTTTTAACGTTTTCCCAACGCTCAATACGGTTCTTTTTGGTCTGCGTTTCGGTGAATGTTAAGCGCACAAGCGTTTTATTGTCAACCGGAATGCCCATCGCCTTCGACATTCCGTGGGCAATCATTTCACTCTGGTTGTAGCCGCGTTTTTTGAGTTTGTCGGCATGAAGTGGCACCGGAATTATTCGGTCGAAATGTCTGAAATCTGGTTGGGTAACCAATTCATTTCCAAACCTTTTTCCTAGATACACACCAATATCACTGCGGCCCTTGTATTTGAGCGAGTGAAGAATGTGCTGGAAATTACTGCCCTTCATAAAAAAGAAGAACGATGTTGCGCGTTCGATGCGGATTCGCCCCCAGAAACTTTTTTCAATCATATTATCGCGAACCTTGTGGAAATTGGTTTTCGGCAGTTTCATCAGGCAATGGGTGCACATCATTTGTTCGCCGCGCACCAAAGCAGTTCCGCAGGCGCAGCACGTTGGCGGCGAGAAGAGCGACAGAAGGTCGCTGCCCAACTGTCGTATGGTGCCGGGCCAATGCATCAGTCAGGTAATAGTCTGTTAATCAGTCGAAGTTTGTGCGTATAAGCGTTGATGTCGCGGTTGTAGATGCCCTGATGGTCGATGCTGTCGGCGCGGACACGTCCCTGCGAAGCGTGGATGATGCGGTTGTCGCCCATTATCAGGCCCACATGGACAATAGCGCCCTCGTCATTATCGAAGAAGGCAAGGTCACACGGGCGGGCGTTGTCGATGAACGGCACGGTCATTCCTATTGTCGCCTGTTGCGATGCGTTGCGCGGCAGTTGTACGCCCACAGTGCTGAATAGCACCTGCGTGAACCCCGAGCAATCGATGCCAAGCATTGTCTTTCCACCCCAAAGATATGGCGCGCCGATTAACGATTCGGCCAGAAGCGTGATGTTCTCGCGCTTACCAGTATATCTTTGACTGTCAGAATAATACGAATACAGATGCTCGCCAATTTCGATGTTGTAGCTCGGACCGCGGCCGTAGAGAACCGAACCGGCCGGCAGCGGCAGCTGCCATTGGTTGTCGACAATCATAAAATCGAGCGGACGGCTTGCAATGTGGCGTTCCGAAGCCAGCAAACGGTGCAGTTGGTCGCCTTCAACAGGCACAAGCAGTTTGCTGTTTATCCAACCTTCAGCGCCGTCAGTGTTGATTTTGATGCGTGTCCAGCCGCCGTCAGTTTCTGTTGCGCGATACATCTCGCCAAACAGAATTTGCGTTTCCATCTCGGCGCCTTCGCGTGGCTCGGTGCGGACCGGAATAAGACTTTGATTGCAGAAATATGTAGTATCCATTTTTCTAAAAACTCGCCGAAAAGATAATTAAAAAAATCAATGGTGAATCGGATAATTGCGCCCCTATCTATCGGAATGAAAGGCCAACTTTTTCTGCCAAAAACAACAAACCCCGAACCGTTTCCGATTCAGGGCTTGCCTATTTCGTTTCGTATTTATCAGAAAATAAAGTTCGAACTGATTGACCGTTCCTGATAAACGCTCTTGATGGTGTTGGCGAACAAGTCGGCAACTGAAAGAACGGTTATCTTGTCGCATTCCTGCTTCAAAGGAATGGTATCGGTGGTGATGACTTCGGTGATTGGCGAGTCCATCAGGCGCTCGTAGGCCGGGCCCGAAAGAATTGGGTGAGTAGCCATCACGCGGACGCTGCTTGCGCCCTGATCCATAATCACTTGCGCGGCTTTGGTGATGGTGCCGGCGGTGTCAATCATATCGTCGATGATGACAACGTTGCGGTCCTTCACGTCGCCAATAATGCGCAACTCGTCAACCACGTTGGCCTTGGCGCGGTGCTTATGACCGATGGCCATTGGTGCGTTCAGGTATTGGGCGTAGGCGTTGGCGCGTTTTGAGCCGCCCATATCGGGCGCCGCAATTGTCAGGTCCTTAATGTTTTGGCTGCGCAGATACGGCACGAAAATCGACGATGCGTAAAGGTGGTCGACCGGCAGATTGAAGAAGCCCTGAATCTGGTCGGCGTGCAGGTCCATTGTGATGACGCGCGACACGCCGGCGGCTGTGAGCAGGTCGGCAACAAGTTTTGCGCCGATTGACACGCGCGGACGGTCCTTGCGGTCCTGACGGGCAAAGCCGAAGTACGGCATCACTGCGATAATCTTGTAGGCCGAAGCGCGTTTGGCGGCATCAATCATCATCAGCAGCTCAAGCAGATTGTCGCTCGGCTGGAATGTCGATTGAATGATGAAAAGATTTGAGCCGCGGACGGTTTCTTCGTACGATGTGGCAAATTCGCCGTCGGCAAAGTGCTGAACCAAAGAGCGACCTAATGTTATACCATAACTGTCGGCTATTTTTTCAGCAAGGTAGCGTGTTGCGGTTCCAGAGAACAATTTTATTGGCGCAGACAACATAGTTGATTGATTTTCAAATGTTTATTTTTAGAATCACCGTCTACAAAATTATAAATAATTTGTATCGCTGCGTGATTTTTCCGAAACAATGTGCTCAAAATATCAACAAATGGTTAAGTGGTTGATAGAGTGTAATGTGTAGAGAGTAAAGAGTTATGTGTAAAGGCAAGGATGACGACCCCTTTCAATTTTCGGTTTTATTTGCCGCATCAATGAAATCCAAAATCTCGTCGCGGCCTTCGCGCTTTTCCGACGATGTGACGAAGCACGGCGGCAACTCTTCCCAATCTTCGAGCAGACGCTGTTTGTAAAGGCCTGTGTTTATGTTCAGTGCCGATTTCGAGAGCTTGTCGGCCTTGGTAAAGACAATGGCGATTGGAATGCCCTGCTCGCCGGCCCAACGGATGAAATCAATGTCGATGGCAAGCGGATTGTGGCGGCTGTCGACAAGGATGAACAGGCAGTATAGGTTCTCGCGGTTGCGGATGTAGTCGCCAATGAACGACTGCCACGTGCGGCGTTCTGTTCTGGCCGATTTGGCATAGCCGTATCCCGGAAGGTCAACCAAATACCAATTCTTGTTTATCACGAAATGGTTGATGGTCTGCGTTTTGCCCGGCGTGCCCGACACTTTGGCCAATTTCTGGTTGTTTGTCAGCATATTGATGAGCGAACTTTTGCCCACGTTCGAGCGGCCGATGAATGCGTATTCGGGCATTGTCGGCGGCGGGCACTTCCGAAAATCGGTGTTGCTCATTACAAATTCTGCTGATTTTATTTCCATTTCTTATTTATCGTTGCGGACGCCATAATATGACGTCCCTACATCCTAATTCCTAAATCCTAACTACTCTTTGTCTGGTTTTTGTTCCTTGTTGGACGCGGTACGCCACGTCACTACTTATAACTTATAACTTATAACTTATAACTTATAACTTATAACTTATAACTTATTAACTTATAACTTCTACTCTTCGTCTGGTTTAATTTCGCCTTTCGAGCCTTCCTTTGTCTCAATTTTCGGTGTTCCGGTGTAGAACAGGCTGGCCTTTTCAGCAAGGTTGGCTACAATGCGGTCGTTTGTTTTAGTTCGGGCAATGCCGCCACCCATCTCGGCGTAGAAAACGCTGTTTTCCATCTCGTCGGCAGCATACGAGCCGCCCGACGATGTCTTGAGCCGCACGGCGCGTGCTTTTCCGTTGAGCCGGGCAAAACCGCCGCGTGCCACCATCACATCCACAGAGTCCGACTCAACCAAAAGGTCGAGTTCGGTTCCGGCGCCGGCTTCGAGTTTCAGCACAGGCGTGGTGATGGCGCCGCTGTTGAAGCATTTGGCACCGCCGCCCAACTCAACGGCGTCGAGTTTCGGGCAGCCGACAATCACCACCACATTGGTCTGGCGCGGAATAACCGACCCCGCGCCAATACGCAGCTGGCCATCGACAACTTCAACGCTGATGTCCTTCTTGTACTGCTCGTCGGTTTTCACCGTTACGCTCTTTTCTTGGCCGAATTTGATGCTCACTTCCATTTTTCCGTAAACCTTGATGCTGTTGAAGTCGGCAATGTCGGTCTGCGCCGATGCTGGAAGCGCAAAAGCTAATGCGGCAATTGTTGCGATGGTTGCTAATGCTTTCATTTTGAATCGATTTTGCTGTTATTCAAACCATTTCTGCACATCGTCGAGCGATAATGCGGGAATTTCGAGTTTGTTCTTTTTGCGGAAGCCGTTCAGTTGCTGATGTACCTGTGTGGGCTTGCAGTTGCGCAGGTTCTCAACCGAGTTGAATCCGGCTTTGATTACCACTTCGGCCCATTCAGTCGGGACGCCAATGGCCACAAAATCGTCGGGTGTGACGGTCTGAGTCTTCTTCTCGGGTTTCATCTGCGGGAAGAGCAGCACCTCTTGAATTGTCGGTTGGCCAATCATAA
The DNA here is from genome assembly GCA_946414435.1 of uncultured Bacteroidota bacterium. GTDB lineage: Bacteria > Bacteroidota > Bacteroidia > Bacteroidales > SZUA-534 > RUG13583. The sequence continues at coordinate 45,028 of CAMKOM010000005.1, read as the reverse complement.
ACATTGCAAGGCGGTCGATGCCGATGCCGATACCCGACGTTGGCGGCATTCCGTACTCAAGAGCGCGCATAAAGTCGTGGTCGATAATCATTGCCTCATCGTCGCCCTTGTCGGCCAACTTCATCTGGTCAACAAAACGGTTGTATTGGTCAATCGGGTCGTTCAACTCTGAATACGCGTTGGCCAATTCCTTGCCGTTCACCATCAGCTCAAAGCGCTCGGTGAGTCCGGGTTTCGAGCGGTGCATCTTTGTAAGTGGCGACATTTCAACCGGATAGTCGGTAATGAAGGTTGGTTGGATGAATGTGCCTTCGCAGAACTCGCCAAAAATTTCGTCGATGAGTTTGCCCTTGCCCATTGTCTCGTCAACTTCCATTCCCTTCGACAGGCAGAACTGGCGGATTTCGTCCTCGCTCTTGCCGTTGCAGTCGAAGCCGGTCTTCTCTTTGATGGCGTCCAAAATAGGCAGGCGGCGGTACGGGGCCTTGAACGACACAATGTTGTCGCCGATTTTGCTCTCGGTGCAGCCGTTCACCGCGATGCAGATTTTTTCGAGCATCTTCTCGGTGAAACTCATCATCCAATTATAGTCTTTGTACTGAACGTAGAGTTCCATACAGGTGAACTCGGGGTTGTGGTTGCGGTCCATACCCTCGTTGCGGAAGTTTTTGCCAATCTCGTAAACACCCTCGAAACCGCCCACAATCAAGCGCTTAAGGTAGAGTTCGGTGGCAATTCGCATATACATATCGATGTCGAGCGCATTGAAGTGCGTAATGAACGGTCGAGCCGATGCGCCGCCCGCAATTGCCTGAAGGGTAGGCGTTTCCACCTCGGTGTAGCCGGCCTCGTCGAGTATCGAGCGCAGCGTGCGGATGATTGTGGCGCGTTTCAGGAACGTGTCCTTAACGCCGTCATTCACAACCAAATCAACGTAACGTTGACGGTAGCGCAACTCGGGGTCGTCGAAGGCGTCGTAAGCCACGCCGTCTTTATATTTGACGATTGGCAGCGGGCGCAGGCTCTTGCTCAACACTGTCAGCTCGCTTGCGTGAACCGAAATCTCGCCCATTTGCGTGCGGAAAACGTATCCTTTTATGCCGATAAAGTCGCCAATATCAAGCAGTTTCTTGAACACCACGTTGTACATATCGGCGTTGTCCTCGGGGCAGATGCCGTCGCGGGCAATGTAAACCTGAATGCGGCCCTTGCTGTCCTGCAGTTCGATGAACGACGCCTTGCCCATAATGCGGCGGCTCATAATGCGGCCGGCAATGGTCACGTCGCGCTGCGGTGCGTCGTCTTTGAACTCGTTTTTGATGTCGGTTGAGTAGGCCGAAACCACGTATTCGGCTGCGGGGTAAGGGTCGATGCCCAAATTGCGAAGTTCTGCAAGGCTCTGACGGCGTTGCAGTTCCTGCTCGCTAAGTTCGATGTTGCTCATTTTCTTGCTATGTAAAATTTTGGGTGCAAAGATAGCATAAGTGATTAAAGTGTAAAGAGTAGAGAGTAAAGTGAAGTTGGCTTTTCAAAACACTGTGGTTATTTCTTGTAAAAATTCTTCACAAACCGCGTAAACTCGCCTTGGCCAAAGATGACGCGGCGCACAAAGCACTCGCAGAATCCGCAGCCGTAGCCGCCGAGCTGCACGTAGGCTGCCGGAACGGCTAGCAGAGCCACTCGCAGCTCTTTTGTCGCCACAAGCGCGTCGGCAAAAAAGGCCAGAACGGGCACCGCCAGAAGGCACCACAGCGGCCACCACAGAAAGCCCAAAACAATGAGCCCGATGTTGCCCAGAAAGAACGCCGCCGGCAGTGCGTGAACCAGTTTCATTGTGCCGGGGTGGCGCTTTTCGAGATTGATGCGCGCAATGCCCGAATTGTAAACCTGCTTGAAGAACGCCTTGAACGTGGTGCGGCGCTTGTGATAGACAAACGCGTCAGCGATGAGCCCCGCCTTGCAGCCGTGTTCAATGAGCCGCATACTGAAATCGACGTCCTCGCCAAAGCGCATATCGCCGAATCCGCCCACGCGTGCAAACTCGCCGCGGCTGATGCCCATATTGAAGCTGCGCGGATAGAACTTGTCCATTTTCTCTTTCTTGCCGCGGATGCCGCCGGTGGTGAGCACCGATGTCATTGAGTGGCTGATGGCTTTTTGTATGGGCGTGAACGACGGATGCGACGCGTCGGGGCCGCCGAAGCACTGCAGTTGCCGCTCGTTCACGGCTTTGTCAACGGCGTCGAGATAGCCGCCGGGCACAATCACGTCCGAATCCAGAAAAATCAGATAATCGCCCGCAGCGTGTGCCGCACCGTTGTTGCGCGCCGCGCTTGGACCGCCGTTGGGTTGCTCTAAATAGTTGATTGGCAGCCTTTCGGCGAATTTTTCCACAATGTGGCGGCAGGTGTCGGCCGAGCCGTCCTCGACAATGGTCACGTCGAAATCGCGGAAGCGCTGCGCCGTAAGCGACTGCAGCAGCTCGTCAACCTCGTCGGGGCGGTTGTAGACAGGCACTATGAATGAGTATTTGGGCATTCTCTTTAAGGTTTAGTGGTTAGAGTTTAGGGTTTAGTTTTTCTCAACAGCGAAGCGCCTCACCCTCTCAACAGCGAAGCGCCTCAACCTTTAAATAATCCAGTTCCCCAATTGGTCGTCCATTTGGCCTTTCACGTAGACGTTGCTCTTGTTGAACACCGTTGAGTAGGGCTCAACACCGCTTGTGAGCCACACGTTACCGCCGATGACCGAGTCGTGGCCGATGATGGACTTGCCGCCCAGAATGGTGGCGCCAGCGTAGATGGTCACGTTGTCCTCGATGGTGGGGTGGCGCTTCACGCCCGCTTCGGCCTTATCAACGCTCAGGGCGCCCAGAGTCACGCCCTGATAGATTTTCACATTGTTGCCGATGACGGTTGTCTCGCCCACCACAATGCCCGTGCCGTGGTCGATGCAGAACGAGTGACCGATGGTGGCTCCAGGGTGTATGTCGATGCCCGTCTTGCCGTGGGCGTACTCGGTGAAGAGCCGCGGCACAATGGGGATGTTCTGCTCATAAAGTTGGTGCGCCAGGCGGTAAACCACAATGGCGTAGAAACCAGGATAGGTCACAATCACCTCCTCGATGGATTTGGCGGCGGGGTCGCCGTTGAAGATGGCCGTAGCGTCCTCAATCATACGCAGATAGAGCAGTTCGAGCGAGTTCGAGAAGGTGTCAATCTCGTCTTGAATCTGCTCGTCGGCGAGCGAGAGTTGCGCCAGCACCTGCTCCATAAGGTGGCGCATATCGTAGTAGCGCGCCTCGGTTGATTGGTCGTCGTCGCACAAGATGGGGAACAGGAAGTTGACCGTCTTGGTCAGCAGTTGGTGGCTGAGCGACTGCGCAGGAATCTTGCCCGCAGCCTGCCTGCGGAACTGCCCGATGTGTTCGAAAAGTGATTTATCCATTTATGAGAAGTTATAAGTTTTAAGTTTTCGAAGTTAAAAGTTTTAATGTTTAGAAGTTTAGTTTTTATCGATTTCTAAACAGCGAAGCGACTCACCTTCTAAACATCTCACCTTTTTACACCGTCAAATTCACCCCGCACGCCATAAGCGCCAGAATCAGGCCGCCGGCGATGATGCGGTAGATGCCAAACACGCGGAAACCGTATTTGGTGAGAAACGCCACAAACCATTTCATTGCCAGCAGCGCAACCACAAAGGCCACCACGTTGCCCACGATGAGTACTGCCAGATTGTCGATGATGATTTGCAAGCCTTCGGGCTCGAGCAGCAATTTAAGGAATTTGTAGCCGGTGGCGGCGCACATTGTTGGCACGGCCAGAAAGAACGAGAACTCGGCGGCCGCCTTGCGGGTGAGTTTCTGCGCCATTCCGCCCACGATTGTCGCCATTGAGCGCGAAACGCCAGGAATCATTGCAATGCATTGGAACAGACCAATATACAACGCTCGGCGCTCGGTCAGTTTGGTCTCGTCAGAGCCGCGGTTGAAAATCTTATCGCAGAAGAGCATAAACACGCCGCCCACAACCAGCATAACGGCCACAACGGTCACGCTCTCAAGCATTTCGTCAATCTTATCGCTGAAAAGCAGACCGATAACCGCCGCAGGCACAAACGCCACCAGCAGTTTCCAATAGAAATCGAACTTGTGAATCAGGCGTTTCAGCGCCCCAGCGCCTTCGGGTGCGGGCTCGGTGTTCAAGCGGAAGAAACGCTTCCAATAGAGCACCACCACCGACAGAATGGCGCCAAATTGAATTATCACGGTGAAGGCCTTCACAAAGTCGTCGCTCTCAACGCCCAGCAGGCCTTGCGTTATTATCATATGGCCCGTCGACGACACCGGCAGAAACTCCGTCAAGCCCTCGACTATTGCAATAATGATTGATTCGAAAATGCTCATAAATATTTGTTGTTTAATTGTTTAATCGATGAATCGTTTAATTTTTTTTTAATGTGCCTTTTGTCTCGTAATTCGTAATTCAAAATACTAACTCCTAATTTCTAACTCCTACTATTTGCCGATGCCGCCTTAATCGCTCCTAAACTATGGATTCTGACGACGCGGTTGCTGTCGGTTTCCGATATTTTTTGCAACTGCTCCACAAAAGGCCGAACAAACTCGGGTCGGCGCTTGCCCAGAACACGGAAAATCTCGGGCGCCTCCATTCGCACCTTGTCCTCTCTATCTTGCAGAAGTTCAGCAAAAACCGTCATATGGTTTTCAAATATGTCGGGCGTGTTTGTGGCAATGTTCTCCGACGCCCAGATAAAACTCAGCCTGACATTTGCCGCCGCGTCAGTCGCAAAGCGGAATAAATCTTTCCAGTGCGGTTCGATTAGGCCGAAATCCGCACGGCCGATTCGCCCGAGCGCGTTGATTGCACGCTCACGCAGAAGCGGCTCCGAACTGCCGAGAAAACCAGCAATTTGGGGAACGCTGTCAGCAACCGCCGAAGGATATTTCAGTCCCATTTCCGCAAGAAGCCACAGCGCTTTTGCCTTGATTTTCAGCGATTCCGACGATAGCAGCGACTTTACATAAGGAATGTTCTCCTCCCATTTGTCCTTGCTCTTTGTCAAAGTCCCAAGTTCCTTATATAATTCCGTTTCTGTCATTTTCAACGTTTGTGCGGTGCGTCCCTACCAACACCCAATCCCGATAGCTATCGGGACCAACACCCAATAACTCCTAATTCGTAATTCAAAATTCGTAATTATTAACTCCTAATTCCTAACTCCTACCTACCTAATATCCATACGTGCCAGCGGCGCCACGTCCTGCGTGGTGAACAGCCCCGCCTGATACTTGTAATATCCCGTGATGGCAATCATTGCCGCGTTGTCGGTGGTGAACGATATTTTGGGGATGAAGATTTTCAGCCCCTCGCGTTCGCCGTAGTCGAGCAGCGCCTGCCGCAGTCCCGAGTTGGCCGAAACGCCGCCTGCCACGCCAACCTGACGGATGCCCGTCGCATTAACCAACTTCTTCAGTTTGTTAAGCAGAATCTCGATGATGGTGTTCTGCAGCGACGCGCACAGGTCGGGCAGATTCTCCTTCACGTAGTTCGGGTTGGTCTTCACAGCGTCGCGGATGTGGTACAGGAAACTCGTTTTCAGGCCGCTGAAACTGTAGTTGTAGCCCTCGATGCTCGGTTTGGCGAAACTGATGGCCTTGGGGTTGCCCTCTTTGGCCAGTTTGTCGATGATGGGGCCGCTCGGGTAGGGCAGTTCCATAACCTTGCCGCACTTGTCGAAGGCCTCGCCAGCCGCGTCGTCGATGGTGGTGCCCACCACTTCCATATCAAGCGGGCTGCGCACAACCACCAGTTGCGAGTTTCCGCCCGACACCAGCAGGCAGATGAACGGGAACTCGGGTTGGTTGTTGTCGTCGGCGCTCTGTTTCACAAACAGCGCCAGCACGTGGCCCTGCAGGTGGTTCACCTCAATCAGCGGCAACCGTCGCGCAAGCGCAAAACCCTTTGCAAACGACGTGCCCACTAGCAGCGAGCCCAGCAGGCCAGGTCCGCGGGTGAAGGCCACGGCCGAAATCTCGTCGAGCCCGATGCCCGCGTTTTTGATTGCCGCGTCGATGGTTGGGATGATGTTCTGCTGATGCGCGCGCGACGCCAGTTCGGGCACCACGCCGCCGTACTGCTCGTGCACTTTCTGACTCGAAATCACATTCGAGAGTATCACACCGTCGCGGATAATGGCCGCCGAAGTGTCGTCGCACGATGATTCTATGCCTAAAATTGTAACGCTCATAAAAATATGGCTGCATTTTGTGCTCAAAAACGATATTTTTGGGCACTTTTAATTTAAGGTGCAAAGGTATTAAAAAAGCCGTTAAAATATTGTCTGTTTTTGTCCTGATAATCGTAGGGATGGTGGTGCTTGTGTGGTCGGCTCTGCGCTCGCCGCTCATTCAAACCATGCTTGCCAATCAGATTACCGCCGTGCTGAGCCGCACGCTCGGCGCCGATGTGTCGGTGAAGAAGGCGCGCTACTATATCCGCCAGGGGCTCACCTTGCAGGATGTGCTGATTCGCTGCCCCAACGGCGACACGCTGCTCTATGTGCCACAGCTGTCGGGCTACCTACGCTCAATAAGTGCCAACGAGCGGCAGATAGGCATTCAGCGGGCATACATTCGCGGCGTGCAGGCCAACATTGTCCGCACCGACAGTGTGTTCAACTTCAACTTCCTGCTCGAATCATTCAACAAGCCCGACACCGCCGGCAGTCCGTGGAAAGTGGGCGTCGATGAGTTCACTTTGGTGCAGACAAACGTCTCATTCAACGACAATGGCAAACAGCACAGGTTCAACGATATAAGCATTGATATCAGTGATTTTTCGCTCGGCGGCGATACCATTTCGGCGCGTCTCGAGTCGATGAGCACCGGCTACAACGGCGTGGCCGAGATTGGGAATCTTGAGCTCGACTTTGTGATGGGCGGCGGCAACATTGCCGTCAGCAATCTGAAATTCAAGTCGCAGAACTCGAGCGCGGCCATCAGCAACCTTGAGTTGTACACCAGCGGCGGGCTTCGGTACACAACCGCAATCGACAACCTGCGCCTTTGCCCGACCGATTTTTCTCAGTTTGTACCGATTTTTGAAGGCAACAACCAGTGCGTCACGCTGAAAGGACGCTTTGGCGGAACAACAGAGAAACTGCGCGGCAGGCAGGTGCAGCTTATGTTCGGCGACAGCTCGCTGCTCAGCACCGATTTCGCCGTGCGCGACATACAGAATATCGACAGTCTCAACTACAATCTGACGGTCAGCAAGTTGCACACCACAAGCCGCGAGTTGTGCAATCTGCTCGGCGCCTATACAAAAATCGACACCGCCAAACTTGCGGGCAACATTGGGCCGCTTGGCGCAATAGTGTTTGCCGGTCAGGCCGAAGGCTCGCTCAGCAATATCACAGCTTCGGGGCAGCTCGGCACCGGCATTGGCAGTCTGAACCTTCAGGCGAATGTCGACAAAGTCGGCAGCCAGGCCTACGATGTGAGCGGTTGGCTGAAATCGACGCCATTGGCTCTCGACAGCTACATCGGCAACAAAGCCACATTGCGCACCGATCTGCAGGTGAACGGATTCATCGGTGGAAGCGCCACCAACATCAACGTGAACGGAATGGTGAACGATATCAGATATTCGAATGTCTATATTGACTCAATAATCATCAACGGACGGTTTGCCAACAAGATGTTCAGCGGCAATCTGAGCTCGTTCGACCCCAATCTGCGGTTCGATTTCGACGGTTTGGTGAATGTCGGCGACAGCCAGACCTACAATTTCCGCTCGTGCGTCTATTATGCCAATCTGTCGGCTTTGGGGATTGTTTCCGATTCGTTGGCGAATCTGTCGTTCAATATGAATGCCGACTTCTGCGGACCAAGTGTTGACCAAGCCGATGGAACCATCGAGATAACCGACCTGTACTATTTCCGCGACTCGACATATCTCGCCACCGACACCGTGCTTATTGCGGCCGCCAACAGCGACAGCGGCCGCGTGGTGACGCTCACGTCGGAATTTGTGAATGCATCGGCGAGCGGCAATTTCAACTTGGCGCGGATGGCAAAGAATGTCGGGCGGTTTGTCAACAGTTTCCTGACCGACGAGCCTTACGAGCCGTCAGAAACACACAACAGCATCGGACTCAATGTGGTGATTGACTATCCGCATCCACTGACGGCAATGTACGCCCCGTGGCTCAGCATTGCGTCGGGTACACGGGTGACAGCCGAGTTCGATGACAGCACAGCCACTTTCAGCATGAATTTCATGTCGGGCAACATTACGGTGCGCAGCATCGAAGTTGAGAATATCGGCCTTGAGATGCACAACAAGGGCAACCAGATGTTTGCCGGACTCACTTCGGATGCTCTCTATTTTTCTGATTACGAGTCGATGAAGAACATCAGGGCGACAGGGCAGTTGGCAAGCAGCGTTTCGGACCTGAACATCAATTGGAACAACCTGCTCGACAAGGGCAACAATAGCGGCAATGTGAATGTTGAACTAGCGTTTGGCGGCAACGGCGAGCGACTGCGCGTTGGCATCAGACCGTCGTGGATTAGCATTCTCGACGACACAGCAACAATCAGTCCGGCATCCATCACGCTGCGCGACACGGCAGTGGTCATCGAGCACATCGAAATCGGCAACAATGCAAGCCGCCTGTATGCCGACGGCGTGCTGTCGGACTACCCTGACGACAGTCTGACTGTCGACATCAACAATGTAAAACTCGAATTCCTTTCAGACATTTTCGCTCTCAAAACGCGTTTTGCCGGAACGCTGTCGTGCCAGTCGACAATGAAGGACCTGAAAGGCGAGAAGCGCATCGACGGCGATTTGTCAATCGGCAATTTTGCCATCGACGGGCAACGGTTCGGCAATATCAATGCTGACGCGGCTTGGGATATGGAACAGCGGCGGCTGCTTGTGGGCGGCGCGCTGTCTGATGCCGGTGGCTCAAAGACAACATTCGGCGGCTACATCGATCCGTCGGCATTCTATATGGATCTTGACGCCGAAGCCACGCACCAGGACGTGCAGTTCCTGAAATTGTTCCTGTCGGGTGTGTTCTCGGAACTTGCCGGCACCTTCAGCGGCAAAATGCATCTCGAAGGCAGGCTCAACTCGCCAAAATGGTACGGGAAACTTGGGCTCGAGAACGCTCAACTCACCGTCCGCCCCACTAAAGCCACCTATATTGTGAATGACACTCTCGAGTTCTCGGAAAACCGGATTCTGTTCAACAATATTCTTGGAAGCGACGGCGAGAATGGCACGGCACGGCTCAATGGCAGCATTTGGCACCGCAACTTCAAAGAGTTCAATCTCGATTTGAAAATCAACTGCGATAATGTGATAGCTCTTAACACCCGCGCCACCGACTCACCACTATGGTACGGAAAAACTTACGCCAGCGGCATTGTCGACATCACAGGCTCGAACCGCAAAACGGTGGATATTGACATCAGCGCCACCACAATGCCCAAAAGTATGTTCTACATAACGATGGAAGGCCGCAACGACTTGACAGAGAATGATTTCATAACATTCGTATCGACAAAGAATGTGAAGAACATCAACGATATGAAGAAGTCGCGGCGCGAAGTGGCGATTGCGGCCCCGCGCTCGGTGCTCAATCTGAATCTCGACCTTAAAGTGACGCCCGATGCCGAAATACAGATTGTGTTCGACCCCACCATCGGCGACGCCCTGCGCTCAAACGGTTCAGCCGACCTTAACATCCGTCTCGATGACGGAAAATTCTCAATTTATGGCACTTACCTGATCAGCAGCGGAAACTTCACCTTCACGTTGCAGAATGTCATCAGCAAGAAACTCGACCTTCAGAGCGGCAGCTACCTGACGTGGACGGGCGAGCCGCTTGGCGCAACCATCAACATTGATGCGGCCTACAAGCTGCGCAAGGTGCCAGTATACTCGCTCACTCTCAATGAAGAAGACCGCGAAAAACGCGTGCCTGTAAACTGCCACCTGCTAATGACCAACAAGCTTGTGTCGCCAAACATCGGTTTTTCAATTGATGTTCCCGCCAACACCACATACGTTGAAGAGATTGAGCAATTGAATAGCCTGCCCGAAGACGGCCTTAACCAACAAGTCATTTCTCTGTTGCTGCTCAACAAGTTCTATCCGCTGACAAGCGTTTCCGAAAATTCTGCCGGCACAACGGCGGCCAACCTTGGTGCCAGCACGGCCAGTGAGTTGCTGTCGAACCAGTTGAGCAAATGGATCAGCCAGGTGAGCACCAACTTCGACCTTGGCGTAGCCTACCGCCCTGAGACCGAAATCAGTTCGGAAGAGTACGAGTTGGCGCTGTCAACATCGCTTTGGGACGACCGCATAACGGTAAGCAGCAACTTAGATGTGAACAACCAGGACAAATCGGCCGAGAACAGCACCCAGTACACCACCGACTTTTCTGTTGAGTTGAAACTCAACAAGAAAGGCAACGTGAGGCTCAAAGCCTTCCAGAAGGCCAGCGACGACCTTATCTATGACGATTCGCCATATACCCGCGGCCTGGGTGTGTTCTACACCGAAGACTTCAACGATTTTGGCGAACTCTGGCGCCGCTGGTTCCGCCGCAAACGAGTAGCAAAACCTGTTACCTATGATGCTGTGGGTGAGACATCGGAACCGGCAAACAGTGGTGGATTATGATGTAATGAGATGCAAAAAATAAAAAATGTCCCCCGAAACAATAAATTACTATATTCGCACGCTTTTTTTAAGGTTCTCTGAACCTGTATTTTTTGAAATTTTAAACAAAACATAAATGAGAAAAACAATCAGTTCAATAATGCTCGCATTGTGCGTGTCATTCACATTCTATAACTGCGAGTACCGTAACGATTTAGTCGGCAATTGGCGTGGACCATCGTATCTGAATTCAAATGGTCGTGGTGGCGCGTCATGTTTCGTCATCGATGACAAGGCCTACTTCGTTGGTGGTCGCGGATACATAAAGAGCGAGGCTTATTTCCTTGACACATGGCAGTTCGACCCGATGCACAATTCATGGAAACAATGTGCTTCGGTTCCTGCCGAAAAGGGACGTTATTATGGTGTTGCTTTCTCTGCCACTGGCAGTGACGGCAAAACCAAAGGTTACTACGGAACAGGAATGGGAAAATCAACCGAACTATTCAAAGATTTTTATGAGTTTGACCCCGAAGGCACAACTACTAGCACTAGCGAAACGTCCAAAGAACTAACCGGTAAATGGACTATTACTGATTCTCTGCCAGGTGAACCCATATATGGCATGGTTGGATTTAGCATAAAAGGTGTTGGATATGTTGGTGCTGGTCAGACAAAAAATCAAGGTTATGCTAACACATATTATTCGTACAATCCCGATAAACCCGAAGGCGAAAAATGGCAGATTGTTGAACACATCAATCCTGCAAAACGCTGCTTCGGCAGTGTGTTTGTGATTGATGACCGCGCCTACATTGTGGGCGGTCTGACAAATGGCAATTATGCCCGTGCCTTTGAGCGTTTCGACCCAAGTGTTGACGACGGCGAATACCGCTGGTTCTATATCACTCAGGACTTTGCCGATGACTATCGCAGCAGCGAATACACCAAAGTTTACCGTCAACAGGCAGCCGCATTCACAATCAACGGCCGCGGATATCTATGCTGCGGTAATATCGGAGGTGGCGCCAAATCTGATGTTTGGGAATACATCCCCTACATTGGCCGCGACAATATGGGAATATGGACAGAGGTTTGCTCGTTCGAAGGATCACAGCGTTTTGCCTGCCAGGGATTCGCAACATCTTATGGTGTGGGATATGTTGGCACTGGAATGATTGGAACTGGTAAAGACCAGCAGTATGATGATATTTGGGAATTCCATCCTCAAGAGGATTATGAAGACCGCCCAGACCGTTAAAATCCCGAATTAAAAAATATAAAAAGGGAAATCTATGGTTTCCCTTTTTACGTTTCACACGAAAACAGCTACAATGAAAAATTTGCTGCACAAATTGATGCCAATAGCCATACTCACAGCCGTGTTGTGCGGTTGTGACGATGAATATTACGGCAACTGGCGCACGATTTCGACTTTTAGTGAAAAAGGTTGCGCCGATGCTTCCGCCTTTACTATCGGTGACATGGCATATGTGGTCGGTGGGTACGGTTTTTATTATGTGCCAACTTATTTCAACACAACATGGTCGTTTGATATGAAAGATTATTCGTGGCACAGATGCGACACTATCCCCGGACCGCCGCGTCGTGCCGGTGTGGCATTTGAAATCGATGGCAAGGGGTACTATTGTGGCGGAGTGGGAATTGATAATGAGTGCTACAGCGACATTTTCGAATTTGATCCCGAAAAAGCTGAAGGTTCACAATGGACTAAACTTGCTGCTGATACCTTTCCTAATGGCGGATTCTACGAGGGTATAGGTTTTGCCATTGGCGGCATTGGAATTGTTGGAGCCGGCATGACCGAAGCAAATGGTACTTCAAACAGTTATTATAGGTTCGATCCTAAAAAGCCTGAAGGTTCGCGGTGGACTAAAATTGAGTCGGACGGGATTACTGCCAAACGTCAGGGGGCCAGCGTATTCGTTATCGGCGACAAAGCCTACATCATTGGAGGTCGTAGCAACAACTACCGCATAGCTTCGTTTGAGTGCTACGACGCGACAACCAATGAATTTTCGGTCATCAGTCGAAGTATTATGGATGACTATAATATTGATATTCTCTATCGCTACAACGCTTCGGCTTTTAGCATCGGCAACGATGGTTATGTGACTTGTGGTGTGAAGTTTACCGGTGAGGTGCTCCGCGACACTTGGCGCTATACTCCCGATGACGGACTCGGTCATTGGCAGATGATTGGCGACTTTGAAGGTCCGAGCCGTTATTCGGCTGTTTGTTTCACTTTCGACCGCCAAGCCTTTCTACTATGCGGTCAAAACGGCAACTTCTCGACCAGTTATAAGGATGATGTGTGGCTGTTCAGCCCTGACGAAGAATACAATAAAAGAAAAACAAGATAAAAACGGACAGAAATGCCGGCCAACATTTTCGACATAGTGGTTTTGATTTTGCTCGGTATTGCTGCCGTGACAGGCTTCTTCAAGGGTCTGATAACCATGCTTACGTCGCTTGTGGCAATCCTGCTCGGCGCATGGCTTACAATGAAATTCTCGTACATCACAGGCGGATTTCTGCAAGAGCATTTCGATTTCAACGAGCAATATGTTACGGTGGCATCGTTTGTCATAACTTTTCTGGCGGTTGTGGTGGGCGTTCATCTGCTTGGTCGCACCATTAGCAGCCTTGTCAAAGCCATTTCGCTCGGATGGGCCGACAAGATTCTTGGCGTGGTTTTCAGTGTTTTGAAAAGCGCCTTTATCATCAGCGCTATTGTGTCGGCACTAAGTTCGTTCGGGCCGTCGTCGTCGCTTTTCAGTAGCCAGATGCGCGAGGAAAGCGTCTTGTACAACAAAATTGCACCTATTGCGCCGTTCGTGTTTGAACAACTCAACTTCAATTTGGGCGACCATATTCCGTCTGTTCCGTCGGGTATTGGTGATGTATTGTCCGAAGATACTAAAATATTGTAAAAACAAGAATATAATTACTTAAGACGATGAATTTCATAGAAGAATTGACTTGGAGAGGGATGATTCACCAGATGATGCCCGGAACCGAAGAACTACTTGCAAAAGAACAAGTTACAGCATATTTGGGAATCGACCCCACGGCCGACTCTCTGCACATCGGACACCTATGCGGTGTGATGATGCTGCGCCACTTTCAACGCTGCGGTCACAAGCCGCTGGCTCTGATTGGCGGCGCAACCGGTATGATTGGCGACCCATCGGGTAAAAGCCAGGAGCGCAACCTGCTCGACGAGGAGACTCTGCGCCACAACGTGGCCTGCATCAAAAAACAACTGTCGAAATTCCTTGATTTTGACAGCGATGCACCAAACCGCGCCGAACTGGTGAACAACTACGACTGGATGAAGGATTTCACCTTCCTCGATTTTGCCCGCGAGGTGGGCAAGCACATCACCGTCAACTACATGATGGCTAAAGACTCGGTGCAGAAGCGTCTGAACGGCGAGGCTCGCGACGGTCTGTCGTTCACTGAGTTCACCTATCAGCTGCTTCAGGGTTACGACTTCCTCTATCTGAACGAGCATAAAAACTGCAAGCTGCAGCTTGGCGGTGCCGACCAATGGGGCAACATCACCACAGGCTCGGAGCTCATCCGCCGCACCAACGGCAACGAGTGCTTCGCCCTCACCTGCCCGCTCGTGACCAAGGCCGACGGCGGCAAATTCGGCAAGACCGAGAGCGGCAACGTATGGCTCGACCCGGCCCGCACATCGCCGTACCAGTTCTACCAGTTCTGGATTAACACATCGGATGCCGACGCTGAGAAATACATCAAGATTTTCACCACCCTCACCAAGGAGGAGGTTGACGAGCTGGTTGCCGAGCAAGCCAAAGACCCGGGACTTCGTCCGCTGCAAAAGCGTCTGGCTAAGGAAGTTACCATTATGGTTCACTCAGAGGCCGACTACAATATGGCTGTTGAGGCTTCAGGCATCCTGTTCGGAAAATCGACCAAAGACAACCTTCTGAAACTCGACGAGCGCACCTTCCTTGAGGTGTTTGCCGGTGTGCCAACATACGAAATCAGCAAGGCTGAGCTTGCCGGCGGCATTGGCGTTCTCGACCTGCTGACCGACAAAGCACCCGTCTTCCCGTCGAAGGGCGACCTGCGGCGCAACATTCAGGGCGGTGGCGTGTCTATCGACAAAGAGAAAGTTACCGACCCCAATCTGGTTGTAAACGACTCGTTCTTACTCAACGGCAAATATCTGCTTGCACAAAAGGGTAAGAAAGACTACTCGCTGCTGATTGCGAAATAGACTATTACAAGGTGTAAGACTGAAGTTTACGATTGGTTGCCAATTACTTCAGTAAAATTGTAATGTTGCGCCCTTGCAACATGTGGATATAAATATCTGATATTAAGCATGGAACAAGGTGCGCCCGTTACAAAACTTCAGTTGGTTGCGGAAATTCGGACATGAAGGTAATTTGTCCAAGAGCGTCTATTTTACAACAAAAATGGCGCAACCCATTTGTGACAATCAAATAGGCCACCTTAAGTCTTAGGTTGTAGGTGGCAATCTGGTCGAAAACCTTCTGAGTGATAGGTACACTAGGAGCCTTACATTCCACAATTATACGCGGATGGGCCTGACGGTCGAATACCACAACATCACAGCGTTTGTGCAAACCATTATATTCGATGGGGTGTTCCGAAGCCATTAGCCCCAACGGGAACCCTAGGGCCGACAAGTGCTGCACAATATTTTGGCGCACCCACTCCTCCGGTGTAAGCGCAACGAACTTACAACGTAAAGGGTCGAAAATAAGATTTTCTCTCGCTTTGATCTTGAGCAAAGCTGAATAGTCGGGCAAATTGAGTGTATCCATGAGTCAAAGATAGTTAGAATTTATAATGTTTGCCGACATTATCCTACTTAACTTTACTTTTGATTTATAAGCCAAAACAATTATTTTTGCACCACTTTTTAAATAGCGCAATTAAATCGCTGAAAATGATTGATAAGCAACAGACTATCAAAAACGAAGTTACCGTCGAAGGAACTGGTTTGCACACCGGGGCACACGTGAAAATGACTTTCAAACCCGCCCCAATCGATTTTGGATACAAATTTCAACGCATTGATTTAGAAGGAAAACCCGTTATTCCGGCTTTGGCCGAATATGTGATTGACACTTCGCGTGGAACCACCATTGGCCGCGGCGATGCCCGTGTTTCGACTATCGAGCACGTGATGGCCGCCGTTTACAGTCAGGGTATCGACAACATTCTTATCGAGATTGACGGCCCCGAAACACCAATTATGAGCGGCAGCTCAATCGAGTTTCTTGATGCTTTGAAAAAAGCCGGAATCGAAGAGCAAGATGCTGAACGCCAATACTTTGAGGTAAAAGAGAATATCCGCTATGTGAACGAAGAGCGCGGAATCGAGATAATCGCCTACCCCGACTCAAAATTCAGTATCGACGTGCTTATCGACTTCAACTCGAAGGTTCTGGGACAGCAGTTCGCCAGTATCGACGATATCAGCGATTTCGAAAAAAATATTGCCAACTGCCGCACCTTCGTCTTCGCCCACGAGCTGGTTCCGTTGTTCAATATGAACCTGATTCGCGGCGGACAGCTCGACAACGCCATTGTGATTGTCGAGAACAAAATCTCGCAGGAAGAGTTCGACCGCATTGCCGACTTTTGCAACAAGCCGCGCGTGAAAGCCCGCGAAGGAATCCTGAACGAAGACCTGAAATACGACAACGAACCGGCGCGCCACAAGCTGCTCGACATTATCGGCGACCTGGCTCTCACCGGCAAGATGATAAAAGGCAAATTCATTGCCAAAAAGCCCGGACACTTTGCCAACACCGAGTTCGCAAAGCAGATTCGCCAGTGCATAAAGTTCCAACAGAAAAACGGCGTAGCGCCAATCTACCACCCCGACCAAAAGCCAATCTACGATATCAACGACATTATGAAGCTGCTGCCCCACAGGCCGCCGTTCCTGCTTGTCGACAAGATTATCGAGATGACCGAAAACTCGGTGGTTGGTATCAAATGCGTCACAATGAACGAGCCGTTCTTTGTGGGCCACTTTCCGCAGGAGCCCGTGATGCCCGGCGTGCTTCAGATTGAAGCTATGGCGCAAGTGGGCGGAATTCTGGTGTTGAAAGACCTTGAGAAACCGCAGGAATGGTCTACTTATTTCCTGAAAATCGACAACGTGAAGTTCAAGCGCAAAGTGATGCCCGGTGACACGCTCATTTTCAAACTCGAATTTCTGGCACCCGTCCGCCGCGGCGTATGCCACATGCGCGGACAGATGTTCATTGGCTCGAGCCTTGCCATGGAAGCCGAAATGATGGCTCAGCTCGTCCACAACAAAATCGAAGAAAACAACGAATCGAATACAGAAGAATAATGGAATATAAACTTTCAAGCGTCCACCCGGATGCCAAAATCGGGCAGAATGTTGAAATTGGCCCATTCGTAACAATCGATAAAGATGTTGTGATTGGCGACGGAACAAAGATAATGAGCGGCGCCGTCGTTTTCGAAGGCACCCGAATCGGCAAAAACTGCCGAATCTTCCCGCACGCCGTGCTGGGCGCTGTGCCGCAGGACCTGAAATTCGTTGGCGAATACACCACCTGCGAGATAGGCGACAACAACACAATCCGCGAGTTTGTGACCATTAACCGCGGCACCAAATCGACCGGCCGCACCGTCATTGGCAACAACAACCTGCTCATGGCCTACACACACGTCGGACACGACTGCATTCTGGGCAACAACCTGATAATCTCGAACGCCACACAGTTTGCCGGCGAAGTCCACGTTGACGACTTTGCCGTAATCGGCGGCGGCTCGCTTCTGCACCAGTTCACCCACATTGGCTCGTACGTGATGCTGCAGGGCGGCACACGCGTCAGCAAAGACCTTCCGCCCTATGTGATTGCCGGCGGCGAGCCCGCTTCATACTTCGGCCTGAACCTTGTCGGTCTGCGCCGTCGCGGATTCTCAAACGATGCCATTAACGCCATTCACGACGTCTATCGCATTATCTATCAAGGCGGAATGAACACCACGCAGGCGCTCGACACCGCGATGGAAACCCTGCCGCAAAGCGCCGAGCGCGACTACATTGTGAAGTTTATCAAAGAGTGCACACGCGGAATTATTCCGAGCTGTATCAGTCGAAAATAGCACCGCGGCAGCCGCACCCAGACGCACTTTTTAAAAAAATGGGCTATCGGTGTGCATATTGTTGAAAAATACGCTATCTTTGACAATTATCTACTTTAAGACTTCTTAAAATGGAATCTGGTAAAAGAATAATTGTGCCTTGGGACTTTACCGAAGTGGCACAAAACGCATTGGCTCACGCAGTTAAGATTGCAAAAGTGCTCGACAACACCATTGCACTTCTTCACATTGCCAAAGCCGACAAGGAAGCTGGCGAAGCCTTGCCAAAACTTCAGCAGGTGGCCGCCGACGCCGAAAAGGCGAACAATATCAAAGTGGAAGCCGTTGTAAAGGTTGGAACCATTTTCACCACCATTGGCGAGTATACCAAAGACAACGACGACATTAACCTTGTAATCATGGGTACCCACGGCATGAAGGGCATGCAGAAGCTCACCGGCAGCTGGGCGCTCAAAGTGATTGTTAGCTGCTACGCACCGTTCATTGTCGTTCAGGACCCGCCGCTCGATCACACCACCTACAGCAAGATTGTCTTCCCTGTCGATTTCAAAAATGAGAACCGCGAGAAGTTGGTTTGGGCCATCTATTTCGGAAAGATTTTCAACGCAAAAATATGCTTCATCAAACAAGAGGTGAGCGACTCGGCTCTTGTGAAGAAGGTGAACACCAACCTTTCGTTCGCCAAGAAATACCTCACCAAGTACGAAGTTGAGTATGAGATTGAAACCGCCACAAACGGCAAGTTCGAGGATCAGACCATTGAATATGCCAAGCGAATCGAGGCCGACTTGATGATGATTATGACCACAAAAAATATCGGCACACTCGACTACGTTTTGGGCGCCAGCGAGCAATACATCATTGCCAACACTGCACGCATTCCGGTAATGTGCGTCAACCCGCGCAAAAACACAAACTTTGCCCTGGGCTCTTTGTATTGATTTGAAACATAATAGAATATTTTAAAAAAACAGATTGAGCGTTTCAATCTGTTTTTTTTGTTAGTAGTATTTCGCGCTGAAAGTGCAGCTGATAAATGGTTCGTAATTGCCACCAAACAAAAAAAACCGCTAATCAGCTGATTGAATTATCATTAAAAAAAACCGCCGCAATCAAATGATCACGGCGGTTTTACTACATTAGAGTCTATTTCTGTTGCTCTACTTTACGTGCGGCTTCTTCGCAAATGGCGTTCATTTCGTCAATGGTGAGATGACGTGGTGCATACTGCACCATTTTCAGCGCTGTAACGGCAGCTTCAACGCCTTTGTTGCCAAGGCGGCCGCCGGCGCGATCCAAAGCCTGCTGAAGGTTGTCGGTGGTGAGCACACCGAAGATTACCGGCTTCTCGCCCTCGGCGTTCAGTGCCGACAAGCCGTTAGCAACACCCTCACAGATAAAATCAAAGTGGCGAGTCTCACCTTGGATTACACATCCAATGCAGATAACGGCATCTGCTTCGCGTTCGTCATCGAACGACAAGTTGCCGTGTGAGTAGCGTGCGGCCACATACGTCAGTTCGAAAGTGCCCGGAACATGGCAGACAAGAATGTCATCGTCCTTCACACCGTGCTCTTTCAGTGTTGCAATGGCGCCTTCGGCCATAGCGTTGGTCACCTCGGCGTTCCATTCGGCCACAACAATAACAAAACAGCGACCCTCACCCAAAGGTATGGTCGCTGCGTTGTATTCAGAAAGGTTTTTAGTCGCCATTATTTAGCAATCTCTGCGTTCATTCTTTCAATATTCTTTTCAATCTGCATAGCTTCCTGCGACATGGCATAGTCGTTCTTAATAGCCGTGTAGAGAGCGAGAGCCTTCTTGTAGTTGCCCAACTTCTCATACACTTGTGCAGCCTTGTTCAGGTAGAGAGGCGATGTGAAATCGTTTTTAGCGTTGACTGCGGCCTCCTCATAGTAAGACGCGCCCTTTGCCTCTTCGCCAAGCTCAACGTAAGCGTCACCTATAACGCCCAAAGCAACCGAGCTCAAAGTGACGTCTTTCGATTTGAATTTCTTCAAATGACTGATGGCACTCTCGAAATCACCCATGTACATGTAACACAAACCGGCATAGTAGTTGGCCAATTTTGCAGTCTGCGTCATCCCATAGTCGTCAATCACATCCAGAAAACCGACATAGTTGCCGTCTCCGTTGAGAGCAACCTCAAAAGAATCTTTCTGGAAATATTGCTCTGCTCCGAACATTGCGGCGCTAGCGGCGTTGTTTTTCGGTTCAATATAGAAGCGCTTGAAGGCGAAGAATATGGCCACAACAGCCAAAACACCAATAATTGCGTATGATATTACCGATTTGTTGTCGTTGATGAACAATTCGGCTTTGTTCAATGTTTCCTGAACGTTTTCAAAACTGTCAGGTTGCTGTTCTTTTGTATTTTTTGACATAAGACTATTTATTTTCAATTAGCGTGGCAAAAATAATCGTTTTTATCATTTATAGAAATAAATCTTTGCCGCGCAATCAGTTGTTATAAAATTTTGATATTCAGACTAGTATGCCGATTTAAACTGTTTCAGGAAGCGGATGTCATTCTCGAAATAAAGTCTGAGGTCGCGTACTTGATATTTCAGCATGGCAATACGCTCCACACCCATACCGAAGGCGAAACCTGTGTATTTCTCGCTGTCGATGCCGCAGTTTTTCAGCACGTTAGGGTCAACCATTCCGCAGCCCAGGATCTCGAGCCAGCCGGTGCCCTTGCAGATGTTGCAGCCCTTGCCGCCGCAGATTGAGCACGACACGTCCATCTCGGCCGACGGCTCGGTGAACGGGAAGTACGACGGACGCAGACGAATTTTGGTGTCGTTGCCGAACATCTCTTTAGCAAAATATAAAAGCGTCTGCTTTAAATCGGCAAACGAAACATTTTCAGCCACATACAAGCCCTCAACCTGGTGGAAGATGCAGTGTGCGCGGGCCGATATGGCTTCGTTGCGGAACACGCGGCCGGGGAAAATCATTCGGATTGGCGGCTGGCGTTTTTCCATTATGCGCGACTGCACGCTCGACGTGTGGGTGCGCAGCAGAATGTCGTGCGGATCAGGCTCCATCGATTTCTTCTCAACAAAGAAGGTGTCCTGCATATCACGTGCAGGGTGCTCGGCGGCGAAGTTCATCGCTGAGAACACGTGCCAGTCGTCCTCCACCTCAGGTCCCTCGGCCACCGTAAACCCGATGCGGCTGAAGATGTCCACAATCTCGTTTTTCACGATTGAAATGGGGTGGCGAGTGCCAATCTCAAAAGGTTCGCCAGGACGAGTCAAATCGTGCTTGCTGTCATCTGAAACGCTGTTTTCGAGTGCGCTTACAGCATCGTCATATTTTTGCTGTGCAAGTTGTTTCAACTTGTTTATTTCGGCGCCCAGCTGTTTTTTCATTTCTGCCGGAACGGTGCGGAACTCGTCGAACAGTTGGCCAATCTCGCCCTTCTTGCTCAAATATTTCAAGCGGAATTGCTCAAGGCTCTCCTTCGAGTCGGCATGGTACTGTTGAACTTTGTCAACCAGTTCCTTAATTTTATCTAACATATTTTGCTGTTTTAAAAACGAGTGCAAAGGTATTTAAAATCGCGGTTTTATCAACCAGAAACCGAATTCATATTTTTAATACTAAAAAATTAGTAAAAAATTGCCCCAAACTGTTGCGCATATAATTTTATGTACTATGTTTGTAGTACTAAAAATTTAGGAGATTATGGAGACAAAAACAGAAAACCGCAATCAGTCGCTCACGAAAGCGGAATTGCACCTGATGAACATTTTGTGGGACAAGGGCAAGGCCACCGTGCAGCAAATCCACGACGTGCTTGCCGAGCCAAAACCTGCCTACACAACCACACTCACCGTGATGCAGATTCTGACAAAGAAGGGCGTAGTGGGGTTTGAGAAAAACGGGAAAGCCAACGTCTATCACCCGTTGCTATCGCGCGAGGACTACATTGGCGGCTTTATGAACGATGCCTGCGATAATGTTTTCGGCGGCTCAATGAAGTCGTTCTTCTCGTTCTTCGCCAAGAGCGAGAAAATCAGCCGCGAGGAACTTGCCGAGATTCTGAAGGAAATGGATAAGGGTGATGAACCGAAAAACACAAATGATAAATAGGATTCAAAAAGCGGACGCACGCGGTGCGTCCCTACCAACACCTAATCCCGATAGCTATCGGGACTAATACCTGATACCAATTAAACACTAACTACTAATACCATACAACTATGCTACTTATCTTTTTGAAATTCATTGCTTCGGCTGCACTACTATTCGCATTCTACCGGATTGTATTGCGCGGAAAGGCCAGCTACTCCGTCAGTCGCGCGTATCTGCTTGCTCTGCCGATTGTCAGCTTGATAATCAGCGTTCTGACGTTCGAGGTTTACCCAACGGGAACCGAGTTTGCCATTGAGCAGATTGACTTCGGCCACTACACTGCGCCAACCGCGCCCGTTGAGGCCGACTATGTGCCCGACATTGCGCCCGCACAAGCGACCACCGCACCAGCTGCACCCGCAGCCGTGCCCACCACCGCACCGGCTGCCGAACCCGTTCAGGCAAAGCAACCAATTGTTATCGATTGGATGGCGATGCTCAAGTGGACGGTTCCGGCCATTTCGTTGCTGCTGTTGCTGTTGGCGGCCTACCATATTGGCAAAGTATTGGCTATCAAATCGAAAATGGATGTTGAAAACACCGCCGAGGGCTACAGCCTGATTAGCTCGCCAAGTGTCAACACACCTTTCTCGTTCGCCAAAACCATTTTTCTGCCCGCGAGTCTTCACGAGCCGGGAAAGAGTATGATTATCCGCCACGAGAAGGCGCATATCCGCCACCGCCACTATGCCGACGTGTGGTTTATGGAGTTGATAACAAGACTGTTTTGGTTCAATCCATTTGTATGGCTCTGCCGCAACGAGTTACGCAACGTTCACGAGTTCCAGGCCGACCACGATGTGATTGAGTCCAATGTCAACATAAACGCCTATCAGACAACACTTTTAGAGATGGTGATGAACGTGTCGAGCCCCGTGGTGAACGGCTTCAACCACTCGTTTATCCGCCAGCGGTTTATCGAGATGAAAAAATCGGCTGTCGGCACACTCGGCCGTGTGGCCAAAATCAGCACATTGGCGTGGATTGGCGTAATGTTCTGCGCGTTCACTTTCACAGAAAAGAAAGCGGAACCGAATCCTGCAGTACCGTCACCCGACGAAACCTATGTTGCGCAAAAGCTACTGTTGGAATGTAAATCGATGGTGAACTATTCACATTTGCTTACTAAAAATTGGGTTTTTATTGATAGAAACCCCGACACCCCCGACAAACTTGCGCTCAAAAAGATTCATAATGAGGATTTTCCAAAGTTGCAGGCTGAATTGTCGGAAGTTTCGGAAAAATGGAACGATACCAACCGCAAAGAACTTGAATCGATATTCTCATTTATCAACGATTCGCTTTTCTCTTACCAAAAAAAAATAATGAAAACATTGAATACACTTGCCGACTACGATGACATGTTTACTTGTATGGAAGCGCAATCGATGGTTGAGGGCGGTGACGACAAATGTCCTGACGGCGATGAATTGAATGCCAAGAACAAGGCAATGGCCCGCATTGACGCGCTTATCGAGAAAATCAGGGTTCCCGCAACAACACAGGCAACCACTAAAAATGCCCCAGCGCAAACACTCGGCCCCGGCAAGTTTGTGATTGATGGCGCTGTTGACCCTGGCATTACCGATTCGTGCTACCTGATTTATTTCGCCGATGAGAACTTCGAGATTATTGAAAAACCCGTGGCGTGCGTGCCTGTGGTTGACAAGAAATTCCACTACGAGGTTGAACTCAACGACCTGACCGTCTGCCGCATACGCTGCATATTCCCCGGCGGCGAGATTTGCTCGGATTGGATTGAGACATTTGCCGCGCCAGGCGTCACCTTCGGTTTGACGGTTCACAACGGATTCTATTCGTATTCAAACCAATACGCGCAGTATTTGTCGAAGATTCGCCGCTTGGCCGACGCCTACTGCAAAAACCACCACCTGAACGATGGTGTGACCAAACCCGAAGGTTTGTACAAGACGTGGGAGAACGTAAAATACGGTGTTTGGAACAATCAAAAGGTTAAGAAAGTCGAATTCTGCGAGAAAAAGACCGTTCTAACCCTTTCGGCGGAGCATTGGGAGCGTTCCGGCTTGACTTCCGATGTCTGCTTGCGCGACACCGCGGGCAACCTTTACAAAATGTTGCACAACGAAAGCGGTGGCACTCGCCGCTATCTCGACTATATCCGCGGCGCCCGCTACTCATTTGAGCCGCTGCCCAAGGGTGTAACAAAATTCGATTTGGTGTCAAAAGTCAATCCAAACGTTCCCGCAGAATTAGCAAACCTTTTTAAAAATAACACACCTGGCGGATATACAAATGTAATTGTGGCGGACATTACCGAGAATTTGAACGCCAACCAAAAACCGAACTTCAGCATAACTTTCAAAACCGAACTCACAAACGAGATTTCAGGCTGTACATTTGAAATTATGAGCGAAAACGAGATGCAGATAGGCAACACTCGGTTGTTGGGCGATATCGACCTTGACAATAACGGCGAAGGCACATTCAGCACCTATCTCGACGAGCCGTGTATAGTATGGGTTCTGCAAACTATGGCTGACGGAGCAGCGATAAAGGCCTACCAAATAAGTATTCCGTTTGTGCCAGGCGAGAACGCGCAGTTCACATTAACGTCAACCGGAATTAAGCGAGACGAAGGACCGGGATTTAGGATGGAAATGCCTTCGTACCAACTGACCGGCTCAAAATTCTACACCGAATGGGAGAAAGCCGAGAAAAAACTCAACGAAATATTTGACAAACAAGGCGATAAGGCCAATGCCGCCATTAATGAATATGTGAAAAAGAACGCCAACAATCTTGGTTTGGTAATGCAATATCTGATAGGACCTTGGAATGCCGATTACAGCATTCTGCCCGAAAAAACCTTGCAAAACCCGATGGTGAAACTTCTGAAACAACGAGACGATGAATGGAAAAAGAGTATTGCAGAGTCGCAAAAGCGCCGTGAGGAAGCTCGCGCCAACACCGCACCAGGCAAGATGTTCATCGATTTGGACTTGATGAATATGACCAATACCAACAACCGCCCGAGCCTGTCCGACATTGTGGGCAAAGGTCGGTACGCGCTTGTAAATTTCTGCTATCTGTCCGATAAAACAAGTACAGAGAAGGGAAAAGCAATCGATGCTATGCTTGAAAAGTTCAAAGGAAAACCAATCGACGCAATTTCTATTGAGTGCAACTATATTTCAGGACCTGACTTTTTCAAAGAAACTCTTAAAGGTTTTGATGTCAGCCACAAGGTGTATTACGATGTAAGTCACCAAGCCAACAGAACGTATGGAATTGGCAACGGCGAGATAATACTCTTCGGCCCCGATGGCACTATTCTGAAACGCAATATTGCCGCAGCCGATTTGGAGAATGCGGTGGAAGAAATTTTGAATTAGAAAACACTTCACTAACAATAAATAATTGATTACTAACAAACAACTAACCATTTTTTACTAACTGACAACTAACCTGAAAACCAGGCTCTACGGGCAAATGCGCAAGGCGATTTGATTCAGAGAAAAATGTTTATAGTCACAAAAAACACGGCAGATAGGCTCAAATCAACAGAAAACCAATATCCTACCCGATTTGCTGCCATTCTGCCAGCTTCCCAACCCCAACGATGTTTCTCATCACACCGCCGCAAATGCCCGTAGAGCAGGTTTTTCCCTTTCCTGTGTCACAATACACTTTACTCATTCCACATTATTGCTACTTTTGCCGCAAATTTTAAAATCGAAAGAAATGGGACTTCAATGCGGTATTGTAGGATTGCCAAATGTGGGCAAATCAACACTTTTCAACTGTTTGTCGAACGCCAAGGCGCAGGCGGCCAACTTTCCGTTCTGCACCATCGAGCCTAACTTGGGCGTCATCACCGTGCCCGATGAGCGTCTGAACAAGCTTGCAGCCATCGACAACCCGAAGCGCATCATCCCAACAACCATCGAGATTGTTGACATTGCCGGTCTTGTGAAGGGCGCCAGCAAAGGCGAGGGGCTTGGCAATAAATTCTTGGCCAACATCCGCGAGACCGACGCCATAATCCACGTTCTGCGCTGCTTCGACAACAACAACATCGTCCGTGAGGGCGGCGCCCCGGTTGACCCGATTGCCGACAAGGAAATTATCGACACCGAGCTGCAACTCAAAGACCTTGAGACAGTTGAGAGCCGCATTCAGAAGGTTGAGAAAATTGCCAAGGTGGGCAACGACAAGAAGGCGCAGAAACAGCTCGAGCTGCTCACCCAATATCGCGAGGCGCTGATGAAAGGTCTTTCGGCCCGCACCGTTGAGGTTGACGCCGCAGTGAAAAAAGAGCTGCTCACCGACCTTAACCTGCTCACCGACAAGCCAGTGCTCTACGTCTGCAACGTTGACGAGGCATCGGTGAAAACTGGAAACGCCTACACCGAAAAGGTAATGAAAGCCGTTGAGGGCGAGAACGCCGACGTGCTGATTATCGGCGCTGCCATTGAGGCCGACATTGCCGAACTCGAGAGCTACGACGAGCGCCAGATGTTCTTGAGCGACCTTGGACTCGAGGAGCCGGGCGTGGCAAAACTCATCAAAGCCGCCTACAAACTGCTGAATCTCAAGACATATTTCACCACCGGACCCGACGAAACCCGCGCTTGGACGTTCAAAGCCGGAATGAAGGCACCGCAGTGCGCCGGCATCATCCACACCGATTTTGAGAAGGGATTCATCCGTGCAGAGGTTATTAAATACAACGATTATGTGACGCTTGGCTCGGAATCGGCCTGCCGCGACGCCGGCAAAATCGGCATCGAGGGCAAAGACTATGAGCCCGAGGACGGCGACATTATGCACTTCCGCTTCAACGTGTAAGAAGTCGTCGCACCGAGACTTGCAATATTCTAAATTCCTTTAGGTTTCAGCAGAATCAGCGTTACTTCGCTTTTGGTTCCAATGCGCATTGGCGGGCCGAACGTGCCCGAACCTTCCGACGTGTATATTTGCAGACTGCCGCAGCGGTACAGGCCGCGGTTGTAGTTGAAAATGCGGTCGTTTAAGAGTGTGACGGGGAAGAGCTGTCCGCCGTGAGTGTGGCCGGCCAGATAAAGCCCGAATCCCGCTTTTTCGGCGTATTCGGCGCCCACAGGGTTATGGTGCAGCAGAATCGACGGACGGGTGCTGTCAAGAGCTATTTCCGGCAGTGTGTTCTCAATGGTTTTCGCACCCACGCCGGCGTGCATATGGTCGATGGTGCGGTCGTCGGGGCGCATGTAGTCGAGACCGACAATCTGAATGCCGCAACATTCCATCATGCTGTTTTCTAAAACGTTGACACCCGCATCGCGCATCAGCTGCTTCACGCTGTCAACATCGACGTACATATCGTGGTTGCCCGAGACGAAAAAGATTGGCACCGTGAGTTTTTTCAGCGGCTCAAGGGTTGCCGGCTCAAGATTATAGAAGCTCTCGAACATATCGCCTGTGATGACCACCATCTGCGCATCGGTTTGGTTTACAATGCGGACCAGTTTCTCAAGGTTGCGACGTCCGCGGAAATGCCCCAGATGAACATCCGACAGTTGCGCAATCTGCACAGGCTCGGTCAGTTTCGGCAGCTCAATATCGACGGTTTTCAGGCGCGGGCAGGCTGTGTTTACAAGACCATAGATGCAAATCAAAGTAGTGCCGGCGGCAACTATCAGGCCGAAGGTTTTGGGTTGGAAGTGCGCAAAAAAGTTCACAACATCGGTCAGCAGCATAACCATCAGCATATAAAGCAGAACACCGACAGCTGCCGAGAGCAGGACAACCACCGGATGAAGCACCGGAAAGTGGTTTTTGGCGGCCATCATCGAGCTAATCGCGAAAAAGGCCAGAACAAAGAGCCCTGCAAACAGCCACCACTTGCCAAGGCCGGTGGCAAACGATATGCGGCTAGCCATATAGTATGCGGCCAAGCCGATGATTGCAAGGAAAAGTAACGGAAAGAGTGCGAACATTTTTTGCATTGTGTGTTATAATCTGTCAGGATGCTCGCCCGACCAGCCGATGTTTGGCATACGGTCGATGGCGGTCATGTCTTCGGCCGGAAGAGTGATGTTGAAAGATTCCAGATTTTCTTTCACGCGCTCGGGTGTGATTGATTTGGGCAGCGGCACAATCTGTTTCTGACGGCACCACGCAAGGCACAGCTGTGCCACCGAGCAGTGGTTCCGGTCGGCAATTCGCTTCAGGTCGGCGTTTTTGAGTGACGAGCCGCGTCCGAACGGGCTCCAGGCTTCAACCGCAATGCCGTTCTTTTGGCAGAACTCAACATCGGCCGCCTGTGCGTAACCCGGGTGAATCTCAAGCTGATCGACCATCGGCTTGACCGAACACGCATCCAGAAGAGCCTGCAGGTGATGCTTAAGGAAGTTGCTCACGCCAATGGCACGCACCCGGCCGTCGGCATAGAGTTTCTCGAGAGCGCGCCAGGTGTCGGCGTTGCGCTCGCGCCAGTCGGCATAGTGCGACGGCGATGCCGGCCAGTGAATCAGGTACAAATCAAGGTAATCGAGCCCCAGGCGTTTGAGCGACGCATCGAAGGCCTGCAGAGTGCCGTTGTAACCCGACTCGGTGGGCCAGACCTTGCTTGTAATCCAGAGTTGGCTGCGGTCCACGCCGCTAGCTTTTATGCCTTGTCCCACGCCAGTTTCGTTCTTGTAGAACGATGCCGTGTCGATGTGGCGGAACCCGCATCCGATAGCCATTTTAACAGTCTCGGCAACATCGGCACCGTCAGAAACGGCCCACGTGCCAAAGCCTATGGCAGGCATATCAATGCCGTTGTGCAGTTTGATTGTCAGCATATTTGTGTTTTTTTGACTTAAGACCACGGACAACAGACATCTGTCCGAGAGTGTGGAAAATGTAGAGACGTGCCACGGCGCGTCTCTACAATAATTTTATCTGCGTTTCCGCACCTTTGGAACGTAATCGCGGCCGGTGACAACAAAGTCGGTACGGCGGTTGATTTGGTTGCAAATCTCCTGCTGCTCGTCGTTCAGGCGCTTGATGAAGGCTTCGGTCAGAGTGTCGCCTTCTTTCAGGAACGGGAATTTCTGAGCCATCTTCTTATCCACTTCCTTCGGCATCTGCTCGCCGTAGCCGTGCGATGTCAGGCGCTCGCGGTCGATGCCGTAGGTGGTCAGGAAGTCGACAACCGATTTGGCGCGGGCTTCTGACAGTTTCAGGTTGGCGTCGTCGCTTCCGCGATAGTCGGCGTGCGAACCAATCTCAATTGTGATGTTCGAGTTGTCGTTCAGAATGCCGACAAGCACTTCAAGTCCCGCAATCGACGATGGTTTCAGCTTGGCGCTGTTGAACTCATATTCAATTCCGTCAAGGTCCATACGACGGTCGTCGGGCTGAAGATCGATGTTCACATTCAGTTGCTCGCTGTCGGTCAGGCCTTTGGTTGTGGTTTTATCCTTCGAGTTAAGGAAGCCGCCGCGCTTAACCACAATGCGGTAGTCGGCGTTCGGCGCCAGGTTGAAGTTGTATGAGCCGTCGGTCTCGGTTTTGGCGGTGATGTTTGTTCCGTCGCTACCGATAAGGTTCACTTCGGCGCCGGCTATGATGGCGTCGGTCTTGCCGTTGCGCACGATGCCGGTCAGAGTGAACTCAATCGGCGGAAGCGAGAATTGGTAGACATCATCAGAGCCCTTGCCGCCTGGGCGGTTCGAGCAGAAATAGCCGCGTTCCATTTCGGTCTCGAAAATGATACCAAAATCGTCCGACGAGCTGTTGATGGGGTATTTCATATTCTCAATCTTCCAGCCCGAATTGCCTTCGGTGGCTTTGAAAATGTCTAAACCGCCCATTCCCGGATGGCCGTTCGATGAGAAATAAAGCGTACCGTCAGGATGGATGTATGGGAACATATCGTCGCCAGTGGTGTTGATGGCCGGGCCCATGTTTACCGGCTTACCCCATTCGCCCGATTTGTTGGCACGGGTTGTTTTCCAAAGGTCTTTTCCTCCGTAACCACCTTCCATTTCCGACACAAAGATGAGCGTCAGTTCATCGTCGCTGATAGCAGGATGACCTACAGCCACCGTGTCTGGCGCAAGGTTCAGCTCTTTGGGCTCGCCCCATTCGGCATTCTCCTTTGCCGAACTGAAAATCTTGCAGACCATGTTTTTATTCTTATCCTCGCGGAAACTAGTGAAATACAGCGTATTGCACTTTTTGTTTGTAGATGGCATACCCTCTTCATAGGCAGTGTTGATAATCTCCTCGAGTGGTTGCGGCTCCGACCATTTACCCTTGCGGTCGACGCGCGAACGGAAAAGATCACAGTAGTATTCGCCTGTCACACCGCTGATTTTGCCGCCCGTGCAGCCCTCGCGCGACGACGAGAAAATCACCATGCTGTAGTCGTCTTTCGCATAGGCAATTCCGAAATCGCTGTATTTTGAGTTGAAGTAGTGCATGTTCTCAATCTTGTAGCGTGTGGGCTGCCCCATCCACTCAATGGCCGATGCGCACGATTCCACACCTGCTGGTCCGCGGTCGTCTGCCGGGGCAAGTTTGGTATAGTTCTGATATTCTTTCATTGCATCCTCATACTGACCTTGTGCGCGCATGGCGTCGGCCATATAGAGTGTTGCAAGCGGATTGTCGTAACCTTTTTTAATGACCTTGCGATACCAAATCTCGGCCTGGCGGCTGTTCTGCACCATACGGTAGCTCTCGGCCACCATAAACATTATCTGGTTTTTCTTGTCTTTGTCCTTGGCTTTCGCGTAAGCGTATTTGTACTCATCAATTGCATCGAAATATTTACCCAACTCAAAGGCCTTGTCGGCTTTGGCGGTGATGTTTCGCTGCGCGAAAGCCGGCAGAACGGTAAGCGCGGCGATGGTTATTGCAAAAATCCTCTTCATTTTCAATATTGAATCAAATTGCGGAATGTCAACTTTTTAATAAACAATTTGCGAAAATAAGGATTTTTGTTCATTCCGAACCTTATTATGATGCAGATTATCGAAAAACACTCAAAAGATGCTATTTTGCCGTATAAAAAAGCGCATTACACAAAAATTACGGGGCGAGCGACAAATAAAGTTGCATCTTTGAGTGATGTTTAAACATTATAGGAATGGGCAAGCGGATTACATTCATATTCACATTGTTGACAATGCACCTTGCGGCATTTGCACAACAGCCGTTGCCTTTTCCTGCGGAAAATCTTCAGTTGTGGCTCCGCGCCGACAGCGTAGAACTGACCGATGGCAAAGTCTCAAGATGGTTTGATTTAAGCCCGAATCAGTACGAGATTGTGCAGACTACCGTCAAGGCAAGGCCTTTAGTGACAGAAATTACGCTGAATGATATGCCTGCCATATCTTTCAATGGTACTTCAACCTATCTCACCGGTGGCGACATTCTTGACCTTGGAACGGATAGTTGGACGTGGTTCGTGGTTATAGATGATTATACAAGTAACAAATATGTTTATGGAAAGTCAAAAACGGGGGCTCATCCAAGTAAATATGCGCTAAATACTGATTTTTTTATTTATACAAATGCAATGAATAGTGAAGTTCGAAACAAGTTTTCTCTGAGTAACAGCTCTATTCTTTGTTGGGTAAATGATAAAATATCACTTAAAAATGATCTTTACGTAAATGGAAATGTTGTAAGCAAAATTGCCATAGTGAATACAGATATGCAAAGTTCCTTTGATTTTCGAATAGGTACAATTGAAGGTGGTTCGTATTATAAGGGACATATTTTCGAAATCATCGCTTTTAACACAGTAGATAGCACATTGCGTAACCAAGTTTATGATTATATGTTAAATAGATATTCGGCACAGGCAAACTTAGGCGTTGACATCCACATTCCCTACGGCTTCGCCGACACCGCTATCACCACAGCCTACAAACCGGATTTTGTATCATACTTGTGGAACACAGATGAAACTGATTCGGTAATACACGTTAACAAATCGGGCAGCTATTGGGTAACGGTTACCAATGGGTTTGGCATCGAGAGTTCTGACACCATAAACGTCATCTACCCAGATCCAATGCAATTGTCTGATACCACCATTTGTGCCGGCGACACTCTTGTATGGAACGCAGCGCTCAATGGGCCGTACACCTATCTTTGGAACAATGGCTCAATCGAGAGCTCTTTGGAAATAACCACGACAGGCGAGTACTATGTTGTCATAACCGACACCGCCGGTTACTCGTGGAAGAGCGAAACCATAACCGTCAACATCGACAGTTTCCCAGTAACGGCACAGCTCGAGAGCGAGAACATTGAAGCTTGCATTGGCAACAATATCTATCTGCAAAACGGTTACGATGAAGCTGTAAACTATTTGTGGTCAGACGGAACGAGTGCCGACCATCTGACGGTTGCAACAACCGGCACCTATTGGGTGCGTGCAACCGACAGGTTAGGCTGCATTGCTACCGACACAGCCTACATCAGCGTGTTGGGCATTGCGCCAACGACCGATTTCACTCACACCGCACTCTGCGCCACGCGTGATATTGAGTTCGGCAACCAGTCGCACTCAAACGACGCATCACAGATTAACGGCTACCTGTGGCAGTTTGGCGACGGACATACATCTGCCGAAGCCAACCCCGCCCACGCCTATAGCTACAGCGGCACCTATAATCTGGAGCTGACGGTCTCAACCACAAACGGCTGCCGCAACTTGCTGAAAAAGACGTTGATTGTCGATTCGCTGCCTACAGCGGCTTTTGCGCCGGCACAGGCCTGCAGTTTCACCCCCGTGCAGTTTGCCGACCAAAGTATCACATCGGTTAGTTATATTACTGATTGGCAGTGGACTATGAACGACTCAACGTTCGCCGAGCGCAATCCGAGCACCACATTCAACACGTGGGGCGACAAGCCTGTGCAATTGGTAGTGGCTACCGCCCACGGCTGCACCGATACTCTGCGCAGCAGCATCAGCATTCTGCAAGGTCCGGCGGTGGATTTCGCCTTGAGCGAGCCGTGCCTGAACACACCGCTCTACTGCACCAACCGCACCATTGGGGCGCTGAACCTTGCGGTTGGCTACGTTTGGCAGATTGATGGCGAAGAACGTAGCACCGTGAAGAGTCCCGATTTCAATTTCAGCGATACAGGCAGCTATCGGATAACGCTCACAGCCAAGCAGTTATCAAACGGCTGCTCGGCATCGAAAAGTAAGAATATCAGCATCAAGCCATTGCCGAAACCGGTGATTGCGGCGGGGCTGATTTGCCATAACCAGCCAACGGCGGTATCGGCCGGGAATATTGAGCCGCAAAGTGTTGTGCGCTTGTGGCAGTGGTCTGTCGATGGCGTGCAGAGCGCCCAAAAACAATCCGCTTGGCTGACGTTTGAATCAGTGGGCCGGCATCATTTGACTGTCGCGGCAACCGACACTGTTGGCTGCGTGAGCAAGGCCGACACCATTGTGGTTGTCTATCCCTCTCCCATTGCCGCCTTTGGAATAACGCCCGAACGCGGGCCTGTACCGTTTGAGCCGCGTTTAATCAACAACTCCGCCGATGCCGACAGCTATCTATGGCTTTTGGACGGCGAAACTTCTGATGCCGAAGAGCCGCAGCACACCTTTGCCGACAGCGGCAGCCACGTCATACGGCTTGTGGCCGTCAACCAATTTGGCTGCGCTGACACCGCTTTGCGCACCGTGGTGGCCTTTGTGCCCAACACCGATTTGCTGATTATGCAGGCTGAGGCCGAACCTGTTGGCAATTACCTGCGCATTTCGGCTGTGGTGGCCAACAACAGCCCTTACGATCTTGCCAATTCAACCATCAGCGTTACCGACAATCTTGGCCACTCGATACGCGAAACCATTGCCGACACCATAAAATCAGGTAAAATAATAAGATACGCGTTTGCGTCCGAGATTGAATCAGCGTCAAACCGTCTGAAATATATCTGCATAAATGTTGAGCCGGCCAGTGGCAGCGACAACAACCCGACCAACAACCAGTTCTGCATAGCGATGAACAACGACGAGTTCAGCATTGAACCGGCAAAACCAACCCCCGCCGACAACCAGCTGAAAATAAGCTACATTGTGCCTCAAGACGGACACGTTAAAATTGAGTTGTTCAACCAAGTGGGAATGTCGGCGGCCACACTTTTCGACGGCACTGCCGCATCGGGCTACAACGAGCTACTTGTCGATGCAAGTGTTTTGAAATCAGGAATGTACCACTATCGGATAACCTACGGCGGCCGCAGCCGTGTGGGCGTAGTGATGATAATGCATCATTAAGATGAGGCACGAAAAAAATCTTCCATTTCGCCGCAATCTTTAGAATACCAATTGTGCCACCATCACTTCCGCCATTTCATTCAGTTGATTGCATTGTTCACGAGTTATTTTGCGATAGCCACCGTGGTATGGCCACGGGGCGAGCAACAACAATCGGCCTTCGGCGCAAGAATCAAAATCCTGCCCCACAGGCTTGTATAAGTCTTCAAAACCATTTTCAACAAGGCGTATAATGGGCAAACGTCGTTCTGTGGCGGTTAGCTCAATCTCTTTCTCGGTTTTTGAAATGAATGCGCCTACCAGAACCACACCGTTTTCCGCTGCATCGACGCACTTTTCCACGTAGGCTTTTTGCTCGGATTCCGTCCATTTCCTACGGCAATGCACTGCCACTTTGGCTTTTTGTAGCAAGGCAATGTTGCCAACGGCATCAAAAGTCATTCCCGCAACTGAAATCCCGCGGCGAATGGCAAACAACTCTTTGTGCTGCCTTTTCACCAGCAGGCGGCGCGGGTTGTCTTTCACGTAGGCCATCATATTCCGCAACTGGTGTCGGTGATAGAGAATGCTATCGTTGAAGCCTTTTGAGAATAGGGGTGTGTAGGTTAGCTGCTCTTTCTCTGCTTGTGTTTGCGAGCTGAATCTTGCTTCACTCGGCAAAAGGCTATTGCTCTCATATTGTTGTCCGTCCAGTTGAGCGGCCTTCAGGTCGCTTTCAGTGCCACAACCAGCGGCCTTCAGGTCGCCCTTTTCGCCAGCCGCCAACAAAGCTGAAAAAGCCTTTCCGCAAGCCTGCTTCCACGCCGCCACAATGTTGCCTAAAGGCAGTTTTTCTGGCAGCCGCTCTAAAACATGAAGAATAAGGTGCACATGGTCTGGCATTATGATGTTGAAAAGCACCTTCACTTGCGGATGGCGTTTCTCGATGGCGAAAATCTCCCGCTTAACTGCCTTGCCAACTTCCGAAAGCTCCACCCTGGGCTGCTCCACCGTGCCGCTTATCGTACTCAAAACGGGCTGCCTCTCCACCACTGTCACCGTTATCAGGTAGATGTGCGGCGAATGGTAGTCGTGGGTGAAGCTGCGGTTTAAGCGAGTGGAATTAGGGTGCATGAAAAAGAGTTCTTATTTCTTGCCTGACAAATATTTCGATAATGATTCTCTGCATTTATAAGCTAACCGAAACGGCATAAGCGAAAACAGCAATTCTCTGCGTTGGCGGTTCTTTATAAGGAACTTCCATTCCGACAATCTATCTTTCAATGTCGGCGACAGCTTTTGTTGCGTATGTCCAATCTTACAGATTAAAGATTGTGTATCTACATAATCGTTGGATGTTATTTGACGCATGATGTCTCTAATACGAAATAAGTAGCGAGTTGCATAGATATTTCCAATTTTATTCAATGTTGTTCCTAATGAATATACATCGGAATACCCAATGCTTTTATCTTGAAAGCCCAATCCATGCGGTGTAACCACATCCTTTTCTCCGATATCCACAGCCCATCCAAAATCAATAATATTAATTGAGCATTTGCCTTTTTTCTCAGTTACCAGAATGTTCTGCGGTATTAAGTCTCGGTGCAAAATATTGTGCTTGATAAGGATTGAAATAACATTCAAGGTTTCTTCCACAAAACTCTTTATGTATGGCAAATGTTGGTGCTTGGGCATTTTGAAAAATTCTATTGGATTTTCACCTTCGCACTTGCTTATCTCAATAAAGTTGAACTCTGCATCCAATTTCCCATAATCAATCACTTTGGGGAAGTATGGTTCGTTCTGCAACTCTGTCAAATATTTGTACTCTCTGTCAATCAAATATTTAGTTGCCACTTTGAAATATGAGTTTTCTTTTCGATAGACTTTGGTTGTGATTTTATTGCCATCAACAACAATGTCGCTTTGGCTAATAAGACATCCATATTTGGTCGCATATTCTTCTATATCAGTGTTTTCTGTATGAACAGTTATTGACGCATCCAAAGGCGCATAAAACACTTCATAAGAATTTTGTTTAAGAAAACCGACTAGGGCTTTATACAAATCAGTTTCATCTACGGATAGTTTTTTTTGTAATTCACTGATTCTTTGTTTGTAATCATCTGCTATTTTGTTTTTGTAAATAAGGCAATGATATAGAAATGTGTAAAATTCGTTTTTTTCGTCCAAAAAATAATAACCATTCGTAAGAACTCTGTTGCTTAACATTTCTTGGCACCAAAATGGGTCAAAATATCTTTTTTGAACAGGCCACAAATCCAAATAATAATCATAATCGGCAATTGCGACTTTTTCGTGGGGTCGTGTTTTTGAGCAGCAAGAAATGCCGTTTATTACATATTTTGTGTTTTCATAATCATCTATCAGCAAATCAACATCACGGTGTTCATCGCTGAATTGATTATTCAGCAATTCGTTTTTCCCCCTTAAAACCACATAGTTTACAGTATTGTTCAGTGCGTAGAACAATTCCGACAATGATTTCCATCCTTTTGCACCAACAATATCTCGTTCTAAGCTATCAATTATGAATGTGGGTTCGTTTTTAATAAAATCGGTGACATTTATTCCTAACAATAGTGTCAAATCGTGATTTGTTTCTTTGGGTGAGTTAGTCGCGTGTATTTTATGACCGCCGCCAGTCCAACTTCGGTATTTTGACTTGGCGTCAAACATATTTACATTAACAACCGCGTCTCCCTTACTTGTATGCCGAATTTCATATTGTGGATTCTCATCATACACTATTACTAAAAGGAATCTTCCTGTTCCGCATTCTTTTTCTTTGTCAGAACCTTTGGGCAAATTGGTGCCGTAAAATCTTGTAAAATTGCTTGAAACGCATTCGTCGCTCCATAAAATGTCGTAGCACTTTACTATTTGAAAATGTGTTTTAATATCGTGAAGTATGTCGGTTTCCTTATATCGGCCCCGTTCCCAAATAATAAACAAGTGCAACTCTTTATCCATAATCAGCTGACTTTTACTATTGATAAATCAGGATTTACAGCAATTATTCCGTCTCTGTTTTTTGCATATCCTGCATCGTACTCGTTTTGCGACATTAGTGAAACGTCAAATCGTAAGCAATCTTCTTTTGTCTGCAAATCAACAATTCTTGGCTTTGTATATTTAAGTGTTACAGAGTAATGTCCAGGTTTAAGTAATGGGCAGGGCAAAGAAAAACTAACATCGTAAGTTCCTTTTTCTCTTTTCTCCAGCAGAGTTTTATTGTTTGTGGTGTCGATTATGAATGCCAATACACGACCTTCTTTTTTTAATAATATATACACACAATTGCTTGAGTCATCGCGAGTTAATGTGTATTGAAATTTTATCGATATTTTATCAAACACATCTATTGCCCCTTTTGCTCTACTTCCATTACATAGTAATTCTGCGCTATTGAAATTAAAAAACGAATCGGCATCTTCGTTGAAATCAGCATAATAGCAAAAATCACTTTCGCTCTTCAAAATATACTTGTCAATTGTGTCTTGAACATTTCCCATATAGTCAATTGAGCCATTGTTCAGAAGTATTCCGCGCGAGCATAGCGACTTGATACTCTCCATATTATGACTCACAAACAGCACCGTTCTTCCTTCGCCCTTGCTCACGTCCTGCATTTTGCCAATGGCTTTTTTTTGAAATTCAGCATCGCCAACGGCCAGAACTTCATCAACCACAAGGATTTCGGGGTCAAGGTGAGCTGCCACGGCAAAGCCAAGGCGCACGGTCATTCCGCTTGAGTAGCGTTTCACGGGGGTGTCGATATAGCGCTCGCAGCCTGAGAAATCGACAATTTCGTCCAACTTGCGGGTTATCTCGGCGCGCGTCATTCCCATAATGGCACCGTTCATATAGATATTCTCGCGGCCAGTCATTTCAGGGTGAAAGCCAGTACCAACCTCAAGCAATGAGGCTATGCGGCCTCGGTATTTTATGGTGCCGGTGGTGGGCTTTGTCACACGCGAGAGCAGTTTGAGCAGAGTGCTCTTGCCGGCGCCGTTCTTGCCAATTATGCCCACCACATCGCCTTGCTCAATCTCCATATTTATGTCCTTCAGCGCCCACACGTACTCGCTGTCAGCCTTTGCCGAACGGTCGTTCACCGAGCCAATTTTCAGGTATGGGTCTTCGCGGCGCAGCACACGGGTGGTCCACCAGCGGTTGAGATCGTGGCTGAGGGTGCCGGTCGAGATAACCCCCAATCGGTATTGTTTTGAGACGTTTTCTATTTTTATTGCAGTTGGCATTGTTTATTCAGCTTTAGTGTCATTTCAAATTCTGATGCCAATCACCAGAATATCATCAATTTGATCGTATGGGCCTTTAAACTCAAGGTGAATACGGTTGAGTTCCTCGCCCTGCTTTTCCATTGGCAGGCTCCACAATTCAAGCAGATGGCGTTTGAAGCGAGCCTTCATAAACTTTTGGCTGCCATCCTCGCCACCAAACTGGTCGCAGTAACCGTCAGAGAAGAAATAATAGCAGTCACCCTTCTCTACGTCAATAGTCTGGGTGTTAAACATAACGCCCGACTTGTACTGGTCCGACAGCGCGCACGGAAATTTGTCGACCTTGAACTCGGTCAGTTCGCCATTGCGGATTTGCAGCAACGAGTTGTAAGCACCGGCAAAAGTGATCTTTCTGTTTTCTTTGTCGATGGTGAGCATGCAGATGTCCATACCGTCTTTGGCTGCGTGCTCTCCCTTATCGGCAAACGAGCGCACCACGCTTGCGCGAAGCTCATTCAAGATGGCCCCCGGATCGGTTATGCCGCGCACTTTGACAATTGTGTTCAGCGAATTCATGCCCAGCATGCTCATCATGGCTCCCGGAACGCCGTGCCCGGTACAGTCGGCAGCCGTGATCACCAGTTTGTTATCGGCCTCGGCACACCAATAGAAGTCGCCACTTACAATATCGCGCGGCTTGAACAGGATGAACGACTCGCTAACGTAGTTATTTACAAAATCGGTTTTCGGCAGCGACATTCGCTGGATTCGGGCAGCATAGTTGATGCTGTCGGTGAGCGAATGGTTCTGTTCTTCAATCTTAATCAACTGTGCTTCAATCTGTTTGGTCTGGCGCTTCACCTCTAAGTCCAATTGGCGGTTGCGCTCTTTAAGCTGATAGGTGTAGTATTTGATTATGCCAAACACTGCAGCCACAAGTAGCAGAATATAAACAATATAGGCCACAATCGTGCGGTACCACGGTGGGCTGATTGTAAATGACAGCTCAGCCGTTTCGCTCTCCTCACCGAAAGTGTTGACTGCCTTAACTTTAAATGTGTATGTGCCTTCAGGCAGATGAGTGAAGACAACCGAGTCTGCACCGGTAATCTGCCAGTTATCGAGATATCCTTCAAGGAAATATGAGAATTTGATTGACTCGGTGTTCGGGAACCATGGCGCCGAGAAGGTGAATGTCAGTGTGTTGAGCCGGAACGGGAGTTTCAGTTTGTCATTTTTGACTGGCAGCAGCGAGTCGCGGCTCATAAGCCTGCGGTTGATGCAGAAATGCGGCACAAGCTGGTTGGATACGGAATTGTCGCACAGCACAAGGCCTTCGGTGGTGCCCACCCATACATTTCGATTGTCAGTGGTGTAGATGGTATTAACTTTACCAGCATCGAGCGCACTGAACTTCCGTGTGTGAAGCACGGTGTCACCGTCAACGTAGAACGAGATGTCGGAGCCACGCGACAGCCAGGTAATGCTGTCGTATTGCTTCAGCATATAGATGTTTTTAACAAAATTCAGTTCGGCATCATCGAACAGGGCAATGGCCATATATTTGAGCGAGTCGGCCATTTTTGCCGCCATCTCTTCTTTGCTGATATATTTGTAAATGTGGTCTTTATTGAGCAGGTAAACCGTGTCTCGGTATTTAATCGGCAAGGTCATGCCATCGACAATACCATTGTTCTGATCGAAAAACTCCGCTTTGGTGTCGATGCCGTTGAACACAACCCTCACATAACCCTGATTGCTTGTACCCAGCCATGCTACGATATGCCCGGCCGTGTCGGTTTCGGTTTCCATGCGGATGAAGTTAAAGTTGTAGTCCTCGGCCACATCTAACATTTCGAGCCACATTCCAAAATCGGCATCATTCTCAAAATACGACACTTGCGTGCCGGCGGCAATAAGAATGTTTTTCTCCGCGTTGAACGACAAACAGCGTACTTCGACATTCGACATCTTCTCAAACTTCTGGTTTGCCGACATCCGATAGAGACCGTCATCGGTTCCAATGAACAGCGACCCATTGCCCACCTCCATCGACCACACCTGCTTGAAGTCGCCCACAGGCACAAACAGCGGCTCGGTGTAGTCAGTGAGTTTTCTGTTCTGCATGAGCAACCCTTTCGATGTTCCCGATGTCCCGACGAACAATGTCCCGTTGTACTCACAAATGGCATTCACGCTGCCGCTGATGCCGCTTTCAGATCCGAAAATCGAAACAAACAGGTTGTTCGACAGCAAGGTAATACCCTTTTTCGATGTGAACCAGATGTTATGTTCGCGGTCACAGAAAAGTTTGTTTATTTGGTTGTCTATCAAGCCGTTTTTAAGATTTTTATGAAGCACGACCGTTCCGTCGGTTTTCACAACCAAAATGCCGTTGTCGTATGAGCCTAAAACCAATGTGGTGCTGTCAAGCATGACGCAGCTTGTGACACCAAAACCTATTTTTTTCAGCGTACGGTTCAGCCCCGACGGATTAGGTTTGACAATGTTATCTTCCATAATCCACGTGCCATCTTCGTAAGTGATAATCAATTGTTTGCTGCTGTCGATAGGCAAAATGCCAAAGATGCCGCTGGTGCTGGCAAAAATCCCTCCGCCCCCAACCATCTTTATTTGGTTCGAGTCGATACGTGCAAGACCTATCTCCTTTTGGCGCACATAAATTGAACCGTTTACGCAGAATGAGTTGTGGAAACTTGTTTGAGGTTCAATAATGGTTATATCTCTGTTGTCGTAAACGAAAATATACTCGTAACATTGGAAATAAATTTTCCCGCCTGCCTCATAAATGTTCCATACATCGGAAAACGGGAAAATATATTCTCGGATGCTGTCGGCGAGCGACACGTAGTTATAATGCGAACCCGTGTTGTCGGCCACAAGGAATCCAAAATCGTTTTGAGCACCCACAAAAATGGTGTCAGTCGAGGCCGAAGGCAGAATCGACTTCACCCACACGCCGAGTTTCACCTCAAGACGATTCCACACTTTGCCGTCGAACTCCCAAATAGCGTTGGCTGAGCCGAAATACATCATGCCAAAGCAGTTTTGTGCAATGGCAAAATTCTCAACATCATAATCTTTGCCATAGTCTTTCGGACCGTAGTTCACTGGCGAGTAGTTCTTGATTTGCGCTTGTGCGCCCACAGCCATCACAACAGCGGCTGTCAGAACAAATAATTTGAGTGCTTTCATTGTCTGAAAATTATCTATCAAAGATGCACAAATTTATTTACAATCGAGCTACCTTTGCTCATCGTAACAAAAAAACACACAAACTATGAAAATCGCCATTCCCACTCGCGATGGCCGCGTTGATGACCATTTCGGACACTGCAAAGAATACACCGTTTATACGGTTGATAATAAACAGATTACCGGCACCGAGACTGTCCCGTCGCCTGAAGGCTGCGGATGCAAGAGCAACATTGCCTTTGTGCTGCGGCAGATGGGCGTGAACGTGATGCTCGCTGGCAATATGGGCGACGGCGCGCTCAACGTGCTCAACGCGCAGAACATTATGGTGATTCGCGGCTGCTCGGGCAATGTGAAGGAAGTTGCCGAAGCCTATCTGAACGGCACACTTGAAGATTCTGGCATTGGCTGCCAGCATCACGAGTGTCATTAAAGGGTTTAATCGGTTAACTGGTGAATCGGTGAATCGAAAGGGTGAGAGTTTAGTGGTGAGGGTTGAGAAGGTTTAGAAAGTTGAGAAGGTTTAGTTTAATGTTTAACGAGGTTAAAAGTTTAAAGTTTAGCGCTTTGCTGTTTAGTTCGTGATTAGATAAAAATCTGCGTTAATCTGTTAAATCTGTGTCATCTGCGTTCAAATCAAAATTCAAAAATCAAAAATACCTTGCAATCCCCCGACGAACATATCGCCCGCTTGAAAGAACTGGTTGCCGTGCTGCCCGAAAGCCCTGGCGTCTATCAGTATCTGGACAAGAACGGAACCATCATCTACGTTGGCAAGGCCAAGCGGCTGAAGCGGCGCGTGTCGTCGTACTTCAACAAGTATCAGGACCGCGCCAAAGTGCGCATTCTGGTGCGCAACATTGCCGACATCAAGCATATTGTGGTCGATACCGAGCAGGACGCGCTTCTGCTTGAAAACAACCTGATTAAGAAATATCAGCCGCGCTACAACTCGCTGCTGAAAGACGACAAGACCTATCCGTGGATTTGCGTCAAGAACGAGCCGTTCCCGCGCATCTTCTCAACGCGCAACTTCATCCGCGACGGCTCGTCGTACTTCGGGCCGTACACGTCGGGCTTTGCGCTGAAAACGCTGCTGGAACTCATAAGGCGGCTCTATCCCATCCGCACCTGCGCGCTCAATTTAAGCCGCGACGCCATTGCCAAAGGCCGCTACAAAATCTGCCTTGAGCACCACATCGGCAACTGCCTGGGCCCCTGCGAGGGACTGCAGTCGGAGGAGGATTACGCCGAGGCCATCAGCAACATAAAAGAGATTCTGAAGGGCAACTCGAACGAGGTCATCGAACTGCTGAAGTCGAAAATGAACGCTCTAAGCAAGGAGTACAAGTTTGAAGAGGCACAGAAGGTTAAGAACAAGATTGACAAACTGTCGGAGTTCCAAAGCAAATCGACGGTGGTCAGTCCAACAATACACAATGTCGATGTCTTTGCAATATATGACGACGATGACTGCGCCTACATCAGTTTTATGAAGGTGGTGAACGGCGCCATTGTGCAGGTGCACACCTTCGAAATGAGGAAACGGATTGAGGAGGAACTCGACTCGCTGCTGCTGTCGGTCATTGAGGAGGCACGGCAACGGCGGCTAAGCACCTCGGCAGAGATTATTGTGCCGTTCGAAATCGACTTCAGCCTCGACAACATAAACTTTGTTGTTCCGCAGCGCGGCGACAAGAAAAAACTGCTTGAACTATGCGAGAAAAACGCGCACATGTACGCCGTTGAGAAACTCAAGCGCAGCGCCCTGCGCAACCGTAACAATCCTATCGACCTGCTGGTGTCGGTTCAGAAAAAACTGCATCTGCCCAGCATTCCGCGCTACATAGAGATTTTCGACAACTCAAACATTCAGGGCGCGTTTCCGGTTGCCGCCTGCGTTGTTTATAAAGACGGAAAGCCGTCGAAAAAAGACTACC
Source organism: uncultured Bacteroidota bacterium (assembly GCA_946414435.1). GTDB lineage: Bacteria > Bacteroidota > Bacteroidia > Bacteroidales > SZUA-534 > RUG13583. The sequence continues at coordinate 1,314 of CAMKOM010000005.1, read as the reverse complement.
GGCTGTTCAACATAAAAACTGTTGAGGGTCCCGACGATTACGCCTCAATGTTTGAAGTGGTAAACCGCCGCTACTCCCGTCTTATGGCCGAGGCGCAACCCCTGCCCGACCTGATTGTCGCCGACGGCGGTGTGGGGCAAATGGAGTCAATCCGTCAGGCTACGGAAGACGCTCTCGGGTTGAATATTCCCATACTGGGGCTTGCCAAAAACGACAAGCACTCAACCAACGAACTTCTAATCGGATTTCCGCCGAAACACATTGAGATACGCCGTACCGACGACATTTTCCGATTCTTTGCAGGAATGCAGGAGGAGGTTCACCGCGCGGCCATCACCTTCCACCGCAACAAACGCTCAAAAGCTTTCCTTGTGTCGGAACTTGACGGAATTAAAGGCATCGGTGACAAGACCAAAGAGGCGCTCTTCAACGAACTGAAAACCGTTGACGCAATGCGCACGGCATCGCTCGAGTCACTTGAAAAGATTATTGGCCACGCCAAAGCCGAAGTCGTTTTCAACTACTTTAGGCAAGGGCGGCTGGAGCTGTGAGATTTTTTTGCATTTATCACAAAAACATCTTATAATTGCCGAGATCAACTGACCGATAAACTACTTGGAAAGAAAATGCTGTTATTTTACTCCAATAGTACGATTTACAAATTGTCTCTGCTGCCCGATGGACACTCTGTTTTAGGAGTTACATTTGGCGGTTCGCTTTGTCAATTCACAAATAACAAGGATCATAACATTTAAATAAATAATTGAGCTATGAAATTTAAAAATCTACTTCTGACAGTTGCCACAATGTTGGCCGGAATGACAGCCATGGCACAAACCGACGGTTTCTCGTACCAGGCAGTAGTGCGTAACGCAAACGGAGAACTTGTTGACAACGCCAAGGTGGGCCTTCGGCTCACGCTCACATCAGGCGAGAACGGACAGGCAATGTATCAGGAAACCCACACCCCCACCACCAACAGCTACGGCGTGTTGAGCGTGACTGTGGGCAAAGGCACTCCAGCCAAAGACAACAGCATCAGCAATGTGGACTGGGGCTCGGGCAACGTGTGGATGCGCGTTGAGATTGACCCCAATGGCGGCAACAAATACACCGACATGGGCTCAACCAAACTGCAGTCGGTACCATACGCATACTATGCTGCCAATGGTGGTAACGGAGAAAAGGGCGAGAAAGGCGATCCTGGAGAACAGGGACCGCAAGGACCTGCCGGACCGCAAGGTATTCAAGGACCACAAGGTATTCAGGGACCTGCCGGACCGCAGGGTCCGCAAGGACCTGCTGGCACCGGCC
>CAMKOM010000004.1 GCA_946414435.1 uncultured Bacteroidota bacterium | reverse complement strand
CGGGTGTCGGTTGCGCCGCAACCGCGCTCACAGGTGGCCGTCTCGGTGCCGTCGGATTCGGTGGTGGCGTTGTTGTCGAATGTGTAGGTTTTGAACTCGTGGCCCAAAGCGGGGATTTCTTCCTGCGCCACAAGAATTTCATTGCAAACCGAACAGTGCTTGCCTTCAGTCTTGCCTGCTGCGATGCAGGTGGCAGCCACGGCGGCGTCTGCAACTTCGGTGTGGCCGGTAGCGGCAATTTCTTTAGTATCGCGCAGCAACTCATTTTGGCAAACAGAGCAGTAAACCACTGAATCTTTTGAACCGGCAACGGTACAAGTTGCAGGGATAATGTTTTCAAATTCAATGCTGTCTGGCGCGTGACCTTTTGCTGCAACTGTGTCTGAGTTATATGTATACTCACAAACAGAACAAGTGTGTGTGATGTAGCCAACTGTGGTGCAAGTTGGTTTGGTAATGGTGTTGTTGTAAGTGTGACCAGTGGCAGGTATTTCTTCCAAACCTTCTAATACGGCATTGCAAACGGTGCAATGTTTACCTGCTGTTCTGCCTGACTCGGTACAAGTGGAGGGTACTGCTGCATCTAACATTTCTTCACATTTCAGTGTTCTCGCTTGTGAGTAGTAAGTGTCACTTTCAGTAACCGTTTCATTTATAATGATAGGCAATCGCGTGTTTATTTTTTCACCTGCACCTTCTCCCCAATGGTAACCAGTACCTAGTTTATACGTTATCGTAACCATCGGGGCTACAGCATCTTTTAAAAACCATAGTGCCCCATTGTCATCTATTAATTCATAGTTTCCACCTGTTATCTCTACTATCACACCTTCAGTTGCTTCTACAGTTACCACCATGCAACCCCATTTTGTTTGTGCGTCCCAATCAGCATTCCACCTTGATGGTTTTGATGTTTCCTCACATTCGCAATACAAAGTTGCGTTGTTGCAATCATCGAATGCACCACTACCGATACTTATAACTGATTTGGGAATGGTGACGGATGTTAGGCCGCTGCAACCTTTGAACGCATAGTTGCCAATGCTTGTAACAGAATTGGGAATGGTGACTGATGTAAGGCCGCTGCAACCAAAGAACGCATCGTAGTCAATGCTTGTAACAGAATTGGGAATGGTGATTGATGTCAGGCTGCTGCAACCTTTGAACGCAGAGCTGCCAATGCTTGTAACCGAATTGCCAATGGTGACTGTTGTTAGGCCGCTGCAATAAGCGAACGCACCGATGCCAATGCTTGTAACAGAATTGGGAATGGTGACGGACGTAAGGCTGTTGCAACCTGAGAATGCATAGCTGTCAATGCTTGTAACCGTATTGGGAATGGTGACTGATGTAAGGCTGTTGCAACCTGAGAACGCATCGCTGCCAATGCTTCTAACTGAATTGGGAATGGTGACTGTTGTTAGGCCGCTGCAATAAGTGAACGCACAGTCGCCAATGCTTGTAACAGAATTGCCAATGGTGACTGATGTCAGGCCGCTGCAATAATAGAACGCATGGCTGCCAATGCTTGTAACAGAATTGGGAATGGTGACTGATTTAAGACCACTGCAAAATAGGAACGCATCGCTGACAATGCTTGCAACCGTATAAGTTTTGCTACCGTTTTTGACTGTTGAAGGAATTTCAAGTTCACCTGTAGGTTGTGTAGAGCCATTGCCAACTGAAACATAAAGGTTTGTTTCGTCGGTTACGGTGTATTTCAGGTTGCCAACAGTGAAAGTTGTAGCTGCCCAAGCCTGTGCGGTGAGCATTACGGCGCATAAGAATAGCAAAATACGTTTCATTTATTTGATTTTTAGTGGTTTACATGCGTTTTTATTAGAATTGGATAATGGTTTAGTTGGGGTAAAAATAGGAAAATATTTTTATGGATGGCGTTGGATAAAAAATGTGCGGTGTGGTTGAAATGGTGTAGAGACGATGCAGAGACGATGTATACATCGTCTCTACAATATGATTTACAATGATTTATGGGGGCGTTTCTGTTGAGATGCGGGGCTTTTTTACAAAGATTTATTTTTTTCGGACGCAAGGCGTTGGGTTTTATGCGGACGCGGCACGCCACGTCCCTACGGTTCCACAACAAAAAATCTTGTTTATTTATGGATAAATGTTTGTGTATCAGTAAAATGTGTGCTATTACCTAAAATAAATGTTTCACGTGGAACATTATCGTCCGAAATAGACGAGCAGGACGTTGATGTCGTTGGGGCTTACACCGGAAATGCGCGATGCCTGGCCGATGGTTGCCGGCTGGTACTTTGCGAGTTTGCTGCGTGCTTCGGTGGTTATGGATTGCAGCTTTGAGTAGTCGAAACCTTCGGGGATGCGCAGGTTCTCGAGTTTCTTGAGTTTGTCGGCGTTGTTCTTCTCGCGCTCTATGTAACCCGAATATTTGATTTTGAACTCGGCGCCTTCCAACACATCGCGGCTAGTGCCAACAAACGTTGAGAGCTGTTCGATGCTGCCGATCATGTCAGTGAGCTGGATGCTTGGGCGAGAAAGTATTTGTGAGTATTTGACGCTTTCGGTTATTTCAGAACTTTCGTGTTCCGCAAGGAACTTGTTGGCTTGCTCCGCACGAATGTTGTTTTTTGAAAGGTACTCAACCAAAGAGTCGATGGCGGCACGTTTGGCATTGTAACGATCGAGTTGTTCGCGGCGTGCCAAGCCTATATTGTACGATTTTTCGGTCAGACGCTCATCGGCATTATCTTGGCGAAGCAACATGCGGTATTCGGCGCGGCTGGTGAACATGCGATAAGGTTCATCTACACCCTTACAGATAAGGTCGTCGATTAAGACACCAATGTAAGCCTCATTACGCTTGAGCACGAACGGCTCGGCGCCTGCACTTTGCAGATGTGCATTGATGCCGGCCATCAATCCTTGAGCGGCGGCTTCTTCATATCCGGTGGTGCCGTTTATCTGTCCGGCAAAGAACAAACCGGCAATGATTTTTGTTTCAAGTGTTGCTTTTAGTTGCGTGGGCTGAAAGTAATCATATTCAATTGCATATCCCGGACGATAAATCTTTGCATTTTCAAGTCCTGGTATCAGGTGAATGGCATTATACTGCACTTGCCATGGCAACGATGATGAAAAACCATTGATGTAATATTCGTGGGTGCTGAAGCCTTCCGGTTCAAGGAAAAGCTGGTGAGAGTCCTTGTCGCTGAATGTGACGAGCTTGCTCTCGATGCTGGGGCAATAGCGCGGCCCCACACCAACAATGGTATGATTGAAAATGGGTGATTCGTCAAATCCTTTACGTAACTCATCGTGCACAGCTGTATTTGTGCGAGTTATATAGCAAGGTATTTGATGGTCGTGATAAGGTTTTTCGGTTGAATAGCTGAAAAAATACGGGTCGGCATCACCTTCTTGAACAGTACATTTGCTGAAATCGATGGTGCGTCCGTCGATTCGGGCGGGTGTTCCTGTTTTCATTCGTCCGGTTTTAAATCCGAGCTTCACCAGGTTTTCTGTCAGTCCGAGCGACGGTAATTCAGAATAACGGCCACCAACAAACTGTGTGCGTCCGATGTGCATCAGACCGTTCAGGAAAGTACCGTTGGTGAGCACAACAGTCCGCGATTTGAACTCAAACCCTATTTGTGTTTTAACTCCTGCCACACGTCCCGATTCGGTTATCAACTCTACAACCGAGTCTTGAAACAAATCGAGATTCGGTGTGTTTTCGAGCATTTCGCGCCAAGCGAGAGAAAAGAGTGAACGGTCGCACTGGGCCCGCGGGCTCCACATGGCAGGGCCTTTTGAGCGGTTCAGCATACGATATTGGATAGCTGATTTGTCGGTGACAATTCCTGTGTATCCACCCATGGCATCAATTTCCTTCACTATCTGACCTTTTGCGATTCCGCCAATGGCCGGATTACACGACATACAACCAAATTTGGTCATATCCATGGTTATCAGAAGTGTCCGCGAACCCATATTCGCGGCAGCGGCAGCAGCCTCACATCCAGCATGACCGCCACCAACAACAATCACATCGTATTCAGGCAGCATTTTTAATCAAATAAAGAAAGATACTGGTTTTCTTTGGCACGCATTACTGGTATTTCGTCTTCGGCCTTGTCGTTGTAACCAATAAAATGCAACACGCCGTGAATCATTACCCGCGCCAACTCTTTTTCAAAAGTTACGCCATATTCCTTTGCATTGGCGGCTACAGTATCGACACTGATAAAAATATCGCCCGATATGACATTGTCCTCGCAGTAATCGAACGAGATTACATCAGTATAATAATCGTGTTTAAGGTATTGGCGATTGATTTCGAGAAGATAAGGATCTGAACAAAGAATATAGTTGACCTCGCCAAGAGTGCGGTTTTCGTTTTCTATCAGTTTTTCGATGTTCTCCTCAACGTGCAGATTATCGAATTTGAACTCGTCAATCTCTTCAAAAAAAATGTTAATCACCTTAAATATTGAATGTTAATGTTACAACTGAACCATTTTTGTCGAATATCACCTTGTCAGCAAGATTCTTCATAAGAAAGATACCGCGGCCGTTCGGTTTTTCTATGTAATCTGGTTTGGTCGGATCAGGAACCACATCAACGTTAAATCCTTTTCCCTCGTCGGCAACTTTCACATTGATAGTATGTTCCTTGCCTTCAACATTGATATGCACAAGTTTATCGGGGTTGTTTTCGTTTCCGTGCACAATTGCGTTGGTAACAGCTTCAATTGTCGAAATCAATAAATTTCCATACAATTCGGAAACTATTGACAAACAAACAGAAACCTCATCGATAAAATTTTCGACAAGCGGCATATTCTCAAGTTTCGACTTAATAACCAATTCCTTATTCATTGTTTCCATTGTTTACACTGTTAAGGTACTCTTCATATTTCGCTTTATAGAACGAATTCAGTTTCAAATTTGTCTGTTTTAAAACATCCATATTTTTTTCAAAAATAATGTCTTCTTGCAAATTATTAGGTTTTTTTCCATCAATATTTTTTGCGGTGGTCGATTTTCGGTTGTTGTCAGTGTCTCGTTCGGCCTCGGCATTCTCTGCTTCAAGTAGCTTAGTTACAATGTTTTGCTGACGCATAACGGTCTGAATTGACAGCTTTTTATTGGCAAATTCTGAGTGTGTTTTTTCCATAAGTTTTTTTGCTTCCTGCAAAAGTTTGGCCGTCTGGCCGTCAATATCGGCGTTTCGCATCATCTGCTCAAGCATTTGTTGATATATTTCATTTTGCATCAGCATTTTAGCTAATTCTTTATTGGTTTCGGCAGACTCCCCCGACTTCATCTGATTGAGTAAATCGCGCAACTGGTTTTTCATTGATTCCTGTGCACTGCGCATCTCTGAAAGTTGCTGACTGTCTTGCTGTTGCTTTGGTTTCTGTTTGCGTTTCTTTGATGATTTTCCGCTGGCACCTGACGCACTGTTCTCAATATTCTTCAACGACTCGGAAAGAATAAGTATCAGATCATTAGCATTTCTTAAAGCTTCGCGCTGACTACGATTTGCTTTGGAAGTATTGCGTTCCTGAAGTTGAACACACGATTCCATCATTCCATCTTCGATAAGATAGGCTGCTTTCGAAATATGATTGCCGAGATAAACGGTGCGCCGGGAAAGATTATACAAACTATCGCGCACCACTTTGAAATTATCAACAAGCTGCGACTGTGCCAAAATTCTTTCTTGATAAAGCGGATTGTTGAAAGTAACTCTTTCATATTCCGTAATTATATGTTCCTGAGCAAAAGACACTTCGAACAAATTATCTAAAACTTGACGTAAATCATCAGCATCTTCAGCAGCTGACTCGGCCTTGCTGGATTCAAACATCTGTTTCATGTTTTCGGAAAGTTTTTTAAGCTTCTCGGCATTGTCCTTTGCCATGTTCTCAAAATTTTGTTGGCTTTCACTATCAAGTTGTTGACTTTCAGAATTAAAGTTGTTTTCTATCTGCTCAAATTCATCATTATAATCTGTGATATTGAATGGTCGATCCAACTGTTTATTATCGTCAGTCAACTTTTGATATTGCTCTTTTAAATCATCAAAAAATTTCTTTTGTCTGTTCAGGTCACTTGCAACAGAATCATTCTTAAACTGTGACGACAGAGACTGTTGTTTTTCAGAAAGCACATTCAGGTTATCAGCCACCTGGTTAATGCTTTCTTCTATTTTTAATTTCTTAAGCAACTCAATATTCTTGTCTACTTCCTTTTCAAGATTTCCAAAATCACGTTTCAGGTCTTCTGAGATGTTGTTGTAATGTTGTCGGTTTTCGGATGCAAGCTCCGACAATTCTTTTAGAATTTGTTTTAACTCATCGTCAATCAAACTATTCAACATTTCTGAAATAAGATTTTGTTTTTCAATAATTTGCTGACTATTAGTGAAAGTGTTTTCAATGGACTTTTGGTCCTTTGCAATATTGTTCAACAAATCCTGCAACTGATTGGTTTTATTATTGATTTGCTGAAGCATACTATTTTTTTCCCATTCAGTCAGATTATCGTTGATGAGTTTTTTCCTTAATTCAGCAATTTCTAACTCTATTTCATCCGACAATTGTTTCGTTGTTTCAAGCCTAGTGAACAAATCAGAATACTTGATTTCTTTCTCGGCCGTCTGGTTTGAAATTGATTTAACAATATGATCAAATATTTCTGACCTGACATATTTAGGCCCGTTTACCCCATCGTTGTCATATAGTTCGAAACAAAACGAGATGGACTTATCATAAATGTCGGAAGTGATGTCTGCCTGATAATTATAAAATATTTGTTGAGACGTAATGTTGTTATAGATGGGTATCTGCAAAGTGTCGTTTGTTTCGTTGCCAGACACGTACAACAGAAGTTTTGTGAAACCATAATCGTCCTTTATTGAACCGCTGAAAGTGATTCCAGACTGTGTGTCTTGTTCCTCGGTTTTTACAACACTAATCTGCGGATATTCATCAGAAACAGATACTATCTTGAAATCGATAAAGACACGTTCAACATCTTGGTTGGAAACCACAGTTCTCAAATTCTTGCTTTTATAAATTTTTGTTTTAAAAACGAACGGGCTGCTTCCTGAAATTTGTGTCGTTGTTGAATCATGTAACGAAATCATCGACAAAGTATCAATGTTATTACCGTAGAAGTTCTGAACCAAGAATGTTCCTTGTGGAACAATTAAAATGTTTTGGTTATTGATTATTGTGTCACGGCGATTGATGTATTTAGGATAATAAACTTCTGTGCTATAGTTGGTTATGGTTGGCACGCGAAGAACTTTAACTTGATAAGTCTTCGATTGAAAGAAGTTGGTTTTGATATTGAAAGAAAAGTTGTTATTGACGTTTTTGAACAAATAGGTAAAGGTGGTATCGTTTATCTGCTGCATCACAAACTCATTGCTATGAAAGCTAACAAACATTTCGTCTGTCATATAGTTGCCGCGGGTTGTTGCTTCAACCAATAAATCATTACCCTGCTCAACTACAAGCGAAGACTCATCTAAAAATATGAGAAATTGTTGATTTTCAGCTTTTTGTCTATAAAAATGGACAATATTTAAAGTTCCTTTGCTGAAAATTGACGGAACCGAAAATACTAAAGTGGTAAAGAACACTATAGAAAATAAACAATAGATAATCAGTTTATTAGATTTGTAATTTATCAGTTTTTCGAAGTCTGTTGACTGGGTTAGCTCAATTTTTTGTTCAATGCTTGCCTTCACCAAATCAGTTTGTTGTAATCTGGAAAGCTCAATAATGTTTGTAAGAACATCTTTTAACTTGCTGCATTTGGTTTGTATCAGCCGGCATGCTGTTGAATATGACATCCGTTTCATAAAACCAAACAGCTTTAATAACGGAACCAAAATTTTAGGAATGAACAACGCCAGGCTTGAAGCAACAATTAGCAATAGTAAAAAGCACCTGACTGCAGACGAAAAATTAAATAAGAGTTCTAATGTTGAAAATAAAATGACCGAAAGAATTGTTGTGCCGACTGTCAAACACAGTCCTCTGATCAATAAACGTTTATAGTGTTTGTTGATGAATTTGTCGAGCCGAGATTTAAACAATTCAATGGTGTCATTCATTCTTCGAACTTGCTAACCACTCTTGGGGATTGAGTTTTTGATTTTCTTTCCATATTTGGAACTGCAGCACCGACTTTCCTTCTTCTTCCTTATCGGTGTATATTTTACCTATTGCTTGTTTGGTTGAAACTTTATCACCCTGTTTTATAAACACTTCCGACAAATTTGAATAAACCGAAAGATAGTTTCCGTGACGGATAATAACTGTTGTATGGGCGCCTGGAATAACAAAAACTCTTGTTACCGTGCCATCAAATATCGAACGAATGTAAGATCCTTCGGTAGTTGAAATATCTATTCCGTCATTGCGCACAAAAACACCTTTAAGCACTGGATGCGGATTCTCACCAAAATAACCGGTTATAACACCGCGCTCAGTGGGCCAAGGCAATTTGCTCTTGTTGCTGGCGAACGTATTGGCAAGCTTTCTCTCTTCAGGTGTAAGTTGGAACACATTTGGCGCCTTCTTCTTTGAATCGGTTTTTGCTTTTGCCAACTCTTCAGCAATAACTTTCTCAATTTCACGCTGAAGTTCGCTTGCAAGTTTAATTTGCTTATCGAGCTTCTTTTTCAACTCAACTTTTTCTTTTTCAAGTTTTTGAATAATCTGGTTTTGATCCGATTTTTCCTTTTTCAATTCATTTGTTTCAGTCATATGCTCTCTGAGAAGTGCTTTCTTCTCTGATTTCATGCTATCGAGTTGGGCAAGCTGCTTCTCTATTTCGTTTTTAGTCTCAACTATCTGGCGAGCCTGTGTTGTGCGATACTCGCTATACTGCTGCAGATGTTTTATGCGATTGAACGCCGTGTTCACACTTTCAGAAGCCAAAATGAACATTATACGATCATAGTTGCTTCTATTTTTATAGTAAAACGATATTACACGTGCATATTCGCTTTTAAGTCTTTCATAATCGTTGTTGAGTTCATCAATTAGCTCCTGCTGAACTTTAATATTTCCATCAATCAACGATATCTCAGAATTGATGTTGCCAATAACCTTCTCCCGGCTTTGGATTTTACTGTTTATAAGAAGAAGTTTGTTATAAGTGGCTGTTTTATTCTTTTCAGTTTTAGCAATAAGTTCATTAGTATAACTGATTTCCTTCTCGTTTTGCTTTTTACGTTTTTCAAGATCGGACCGCGATTGTGAAAAAACTGGCAAAAAAGATAAAAGCAAAGTCGATGTGATCAGCAACCTTAACATGTTCAAAAGCTTATGCGTTTATATTTATCAACTTTCAAGTTCATTTCCGGAACATTTCCATTCACAACACTTATATTTTCAAACTGTATGCGAAACTCACTCTTTTTACCTTTTACTACCGATGTCAAAACCATTTCTCCGGGAAACCCAAAACTCAATGCAAAATTAGAATAAATAGCCCTAAAAATATCGCCATTGCACGATTTATATTCTGTGCTACCCAGATTACCATACTCATCAAAAATAGACGTTACAAACGATTTACAATCATCTTCTGACAAAATGCTATTAACAATGAACCTTTGAAAATTCGGTTGATAGTTGGTGTTGGAGCTATTGAAGCAAATTGAATCGGAAAAAAGATAAGATGAAGTGAAAAAAGAATAAAGTGTCCTAAAATTCACATTGCAAACCTTTTTCAAATCATTATAATTTTCTGAATAATAGTTTTTTTCAACCTTATTAATGATAGTAACAGAATCTTGAGTCATTAACACTTGAGCAACTTCGATTCCTAAAGTTGAAGACATTACATTCAAATATAAACAGGTGTCGGATAGCGCAAAAATCCGACCAGAGAGCTTGTTCTCTCTACCGTCGATTTCAATAAAAGTTTTGAATTTGATTTTCAAATTGTTCGACGATATAAAGTCATGGTGTTTCTTGATTCTTGTTTCAAGACTGGAAAAATCGGTAACACGCCGTGAAACTATGACTGATTTTGAACACGAACAAAAAAGGAAAAGCAACAGAATACTACTCAATATACTTCCCTGACACAATTTTTTCATCGAGCTTGTCACTGCCGTTACCTATTGTTTTTACTCTTTTCCATTGTTCAAGGGCACCTTCGGCATCGTCGTTGAAATAAAGAATATCTCCATAATGCTCAATAATAACGCCACTGCGCGTTGAATCAAAATCAACAGCCTTCTTTATGTATTTCAATGCTTCTGAGTATTGTTTCATCTCAAATAAAATCCACGCATAAGTATCGAGATAAGTAGAGTTCTCAGGCTCTTTCTGGATTGTTTGTAAAGACATTTCCCGCGCCTTTTGAAGATTGGCCTTGTCAAGCGACAAATAATAGCTGTAGTTATTCATCACCATCAAATTGCCCGGGTCGGCATCAAGAAGTTTGTCGAAATATGAATATGCGGTTTCCTTATCATCCAACTTGTAATAAACTTCACCTATAAAAGTAAGAAAATCAGACAATAATGGGTCGTTTTTTGGAAGAATACTATAACCGAATTCTAATGATTTTTTTGCCTGTGTATACTTTGAAAGCTGGAAATTGCTTATTCCATTGAAAAAGTAAAACAATGGGATATTTGGAAAATACTCAATGGCTTCAGCACTGTGTTTTATCATTGAGTTCCAATCTGCCATCTGATTATCAATAAATAAAATTTGCTCCCAAATTCCATATTTGTTTTTTCTTGTTTCTATTACTTTTTGAAGTGCCAAACGGGCAATATAAATATTTCCTTTATTCATCTGAAAGTCAGCATAGATTGTATTGGCATCGGGATCATCGGGATAAATTTTCACAAGTAACTCTGAAAGATTGAAAACCTTGTCGAAATTTTCATTTATCAGCTTAAGATCGTGAGTGATATCAATTAATATCGAAATCTTTATTTCAACACTCACCATTAACGATGAAAAGCCAGCTGTGATTTCATTGAAGAAATTGTCAATGTCTTTTTTGGAATGATAGCAGCCTGCAAGCCCAATGTGCGAAACACCATCAGACGGATTGTCGGCCAATATTTTCTTATATGCAGAAATGGCTTTATCTAAATCACCTAATTGATAATAGAAATCAGCAAGAATACGCTGAAACTGTACTTCTTCAGGGTAATAATTAATGAGTTTTACTAACTCTTCTTCAGCCTTCTTTTTGTTTTTAAGCTGAAGATAGATGTTCTTCTTCTGCATTACTATCGTTTCATCGATACCAAACTTTTTCTCAATCAACTCATAAATAGACAACGCCTTTTTTAATTTGTTGCCTTTTATGTATACATCAGCAAGACAAACATAAAAATCAAACTCGTTTGGCTTGAGTGAAATCAATTTGTTGAAAATTTTCTCTGCTTTTTCAAGTTTAGCATTGAACCCATAAATGTTACCTGCAAGATATAAGTACCATTCGTTTGTATCGTTGTAATTCAAACACTTATCAATATAAATCTCAGCAGAATTCAAATCTTTTTGCTGAAGCGATATTGAAGCCAAACGATATAATAAATAAGGATTTTCAGGTTGAAAATTAAGGCAAAGAAGGTAATAGCTTTCAGCCAACTCGTAATTTTCTTCATTAAAATATTTGTCAGCCTCAAAAATATTGTACTGGTAAGTTATTTCATCTCCAAAAATGGATTCAAAACCAGTATTTTCTTCCTGACAATAAGAAGAAACACAAAAAAACAGGCCAAATGCAAATAAACCAACTTTCAAAAAAATCTTCATCTATTTTCCAGTATGTCCAAAACCGCCGGCACCACGCTCTGTCTCACTAATCTCTTCAACTTCAATAAATTCTGCTTTCTCATGCTTGGCAATCACCATTTGACAAATACGTTCGCCAGATTTAATGGTGAAATCAATGTCACTCAAATTGATAAGTATAACTTTTATCTCACCGCGATAATCGGCATCGATTGTGCCAGGTGAGTTGAGAACTGTGATTCCGCTTTTGATTGCCAAACCGCTGCGCGGACGAATCTGCGCTTCGTAGCCGTCGGGCAACTCAATGTAAAGACCTGTCGGAATGAGCTTGCGCTCGAAAGGTTTCAGCACTACATCAGCATCGACAAAAGCCCGCAAATCCATACCAGCAGAGCTTGCTGTCTCGTAGGCAGGCAGCGCGTTATTCGATTTGTTTATAATTTTTACACGCATAAAAGTTTCTTAATGTTTTTCCGCTCAAAGTAATATAAAATGCCAATATATGACAGCATAAACAATGTACTAACTGAAAGTGACGCCACCGTATTGCTTAAATTGAAACAATTTCGGCCGCAAAGGACTAAAATGGCTAGCGCAATGTAGCAGAGAATCTTGCCAACGCTATAGCGAACAGGATAAACCTTGTGACCCCAAATGTACGACACCACAACCATCGCAAAATAGCAGGCAATGGTTGCCCAGGCAGCACCCCAATAGCCGATTCGTGGAATGAGTAAAACGTTCATTACGAGCGTTATAATCATTCCAATGACCGAAATCACGGCGCCGCAGTAGGTTTTATTATTGATTTTGTACCAAACCGAAAGGTTGTAGTAAATTCCAAGGAACATATTGGCCAGAAGAACAACAGGAACAATATCGAGTCCTTCGTGGAACTCGCTGCCAATGAAGTATTTAAATATATCGATATACATTGTGACCATCAGGAAAATCAGCAGGCAGAAAATGACGAAATAGTCCATCACAACGCTGTACGACTCTTTGGCGTCTTTAGCGAGCGATTTTTTGAAGAAGAACGGTTCGGCCGCATAGTTGAACATCTGAATGAAAATGGTCATCAAAACGGCAATTTTGTAGTTGGCCGCATAAATTCCAACCTGTTCTTCGGCAACCAGGCTGCCATCTGACAAGTATTTCAAGAAAATCTTGTCCGACACTTCGTTGATAACACCTGCAATGCCAATTACAATCAACGGCCAGGTGTAATTGAGCATTGTCAGATATTTGCGCAGCGAAATATTGAACCTGAAAGAGCGGTACTCGGGCAGAACAAGCAGGAACGTTACCGTGGACGCCACCATATTGCTAATGAAGGCGTAACCAATATTTATATCAGGATTATAGAACGACGCAAGCAGCTCATTTTCAGAGTCGCGGCAAACCACAAAAAAGAAAATGTTGAGCAGAATGTTGACCGAAACATTTATCAGTTTGATAATCGAGAACTTCAACGCGCGGTTCTGATTACGCATTCTTGCAAACGGAATCGACGTTATAACATCGAAGAAAATAATGAAAGCAAAGCAGACAATATAATTCACATTTTGCTCATACCTAATGAGTTCGGCAATATCCTGCTTGAAAATCAGAGCAATGAGCAGAAAAGCTGTTGCAAAAACCGACGTGCTGAAAACGGCGTGATTGAAAGTGTTCGGTTCTTCCTTCTTATCGACGCTGTAGCGGAAATATGTGGTTTCCATTCCGTGAATGAGCAGCACCAGCAGCAGCGACGAATAGGCGTAAAGCTCGGAAACAGTTCCGTATTGTGCCTTGGTGAAAATGCGAGTATAGAAAGGCGTCAGTAGCAAGTAGTTCATCAGCCGCGGCACAATGGTGCCCAAGCCGTAAATCATCGTCTGTCCAGCCAGACCTTTGAAAAAATTGCTGAAGAAACCCATCTTACAAATCAAGCATTACATTTTTAACGGTTGTGAATTAAAACAAGTGAAGAACTTTCGGCCGAAAGATTTTCGCTGAATAGCTCAAACCGATATTTTTGGACAAAAGTAAAAAAAGAACACAGCATAAATAAAGGGCGATTAACTAAAATTGAAATTTTGAAAACAACGAAACCCAAAACCCCAGACCATATCATTATTAATATTCCTTTTTAATTTTTAAAAAAATGATGATGATAATTTGGCGGTGAAAAAGTTCAAAAGAAATAGAAGAAAAATTTTGAATATTGAAAATTAGTAAAATGTAAGATGCTATTTAACAATTTTGATTTATGAGCACAGTTTAGTAATCAGCCATGTACGCATCATTATAAACAAATTGTTTAAAACTCATTAGTTATTAAATACAGGGCAGAAGTTAACAGTTGAAAAGGATAGTGTTGTGTTGATTTTAGAGAATAAAAAATTCGAAATGAACATTTGAATAAATTGAAAATTTTATATGCAGCACGTGAAATTTATTTGCAAGAAAAAAACGTCCGATTTTATAAACACAGAACAAAAAATCTTATTAACAGTTTAACATAATATTAAAGCATTGAATTTCAATTTCTGAATTTAAAATAATTGTTCAGATGAATAGTGGTATTTTTCTATAAAACAAAAAACTATAACCACAAAACAGTAATTAAAACGTTATTAACAAAAGGAAACTCCGAAACACAGATAATCAAAAAAGAAATGGCGGATTTTTTCCGCCATTTTACAAATAAACCACCTAAAAAATACAATTATAAAAACCAGGATTTTTTAGTCTTTTACAATGTCGTCATCATCGGCTGATTCGAGCGACGGTGCATCACTCTTTGTCATGATTTCAAGAATTTTTGTTTCAATTTCTTTAGCAAGTTCCTGATTATCGACCATCAGTTGGCGCACATAGTCGCGGCCCTGACCGAGTTTTGTATCGCCATAGCTGAACCACGACCCCGATTTCTTGATAATGTTGAGTTCCACTGCCATATCGACGAGCTCTCCCGACTTGCAAATACCTTCGCCATACATTATGTCGAACTCAGCTTTACGGAAAGGTGCTGCAAGTTTGTTTTTGACGATTTTAACCTTGACATGGTTACCGATAGAGTCTTCGCCATCTTTCAGAGTAGAAGTGCGGCGAATATCGATTCTAATTGAAGCATAGAACTTTAGCGCATTACCACCAGTGGTAGTCTCGGGGTTACCAAACATCACGCCAATCTTTTCGCGCAGCTGATTGATAAAAATGCAGCAAGTGTTTGTTTTGTTGATGTTTGCAGTGAGTTTCCGCAGTGCTTGCGACATCAATCGTGCCTGAAGGCCCATTTTCGAGTCGCCCATTTCACCTTCTATTTCGGCTTTTGGTGTAAGAGCTGCTACAGAGTCAATGACAATAATATCGATGGCGCCGGAGCGAATAAGGTGGTCGGCTATTTCAAGAGCTTGCTCACCATTGTCGGGTTGCGAAATCAGCAGTTCGTTGATGTTTACGCCTAATTTTTCAGCATAAAAACGGTCGAAAGCGTGTTCTGCGTCGATGAAGGCTGCTATTCCACCATTCTTCTGAGCTTCGGCAATTGCATGGATGGCCAAAGTTGTTTTACCAGACGATTCAGGACCGTAAATTTCTATTACGCGGCCGCGCGGATAACCGCCAATGCCCAACGCTAAATCAAGACTTATTGAACCCGATGAGATAACCGGAACGTTCTCGATGGCGTGGTCGCCCATACGCATAATGGCACCTTTGCCAAAGTTCTTTTCAATTTTGTCGATTGTGAGCTGCAAGGCTTTCAACTTTTCGCTGTTGGCACTTGTATTTGCTTGTTCTTTAGCCATTTGATATATGTTTTAAGTTTTATTTTCGAATTTGATAAAGGTAGAAAAAAAGGTGTAAAAGAAACAAGAGAGATTCACATTTTCATGAAAACTGATTTAAAAATTGATTATTATTATCATCGCTTTAGCAAAAACGCGGGGCGTGGGTTTTATTAAACATAAAAACAAGACAGTATGGTTATCAATTTAGGCACACAGAGCAGCATTCTGAACCAGTTTATGGCCGAATTGCGCGACAGTAACATCCAGAAAGACAGCTTGCGTTTCCGCCGGAATATGGAACGCATTGGAGAAATATTCGCTTACGAGATCAGCAAGCAGCTTGAATACAAGCAGACCGAAGTGCAAACCCCACTAGGTGTGGCGCAAGTGCCGCAATTAGCCGCACAGCCTGTTATTGCCAGTGTACTGCGTGCCGGACTGCCTTTCCATCAAGGATTTCTGAATGTCCTAGACAAGGCCGAAAATGCCTTTATTTCGGCTTGCCGCAAGTATGAGAAAGACGGCTGCACGTTCCACATCAGTTTCGACCACATTGCCGGACCGTCAACTGACGGAAAAACCTTGATTCTAGTCGACCCGATGCAGGCCAGCGGTGCATCGATGGTTTTGGCTTATCAAGCTCTGCTGAAAAAAGGAACGCCTGTGCACACACATATAGTGTCAGTTATTTCGAGCCGCGAAGGTCTTGATTATCTGCAACGCAACGTTGCCGGGCAGCCCGTCACCATTTGGACCGGCGCCATCGACGATGAACTGACGGCAAAATCATACATTGTGCCAGGCTTGGGCGATGCCGGCGATTTGTGCTATGGCGAGAAGGAATAAATTACCGGTGAATTTTTTTGAACGCAGATGACACAGATTGAACGGATTTATACAGATTGTTTGATTTAATTTAAATTGAATTATTGGCACGGACGCGGCACGCCATATCCCTACAATGCAACAGATTCCATTTATAATTGTTCATTCCTAAATCCTAATTTCTAAATCCTAACTGGAAAAATGCTAATTAAAATCTACCCCGAGAATCCAAACCCGCGCGAAGTGAAAAAAATTGTCGAAATCATCGACAGTGGCGGGCTTGTTATCTATCCAACTGATACCATCTACGGTGTGGGTTGCGATATGATGCAGCCTAAAGCAGTAGCACGGCTTGCGAAACTTCAGGGATTGGATATGGACAAAGCATATTTTTCGTTTATTTTCAACGATTTGAGTCAAATATCGGAATACACAAAACCATTTTCGAATTCAGCTTTCAGACTATTGAAACACAATGTGCCGGGGCCATTCACCTTTATTTTTGAAGCCAACAATAACATTCCTAAACTTTTCAAAACTCGCCGCAAAACGGTAGGCATCCGTGTGCCCGACAACAATATTATCCGCAGCATTGTGGCCGAATTAGGGCGACCGCTGCTGTCGTCGTCGGTGCATGATGTTGAAGACGAAGTAACCGAATACATTACTGACCCCGAACTAATTCACGAACACTACGGCAATTTGGTTGATGCGGTTATTGATGGCGGATATGGTGATAATCAGCCATCTACGGTTATTGACTGCACTACCGACGAGTTTGAGATTATCCGCGAAGGGAAAGGTGAAGTGGTATAGAGCGGAAGAAAAAAAGGCGCCTATCTCAAGACAAGCGCCTTTTTGCTGTATAAATACAAGGATTAATAAATAATCTTTGTGTATTCTATTTCAATAGTGTTTTCTCTTTCGTTGAACGGACCAACTAATACGTTTGGAATATCTTCATCGTAAGAGTACTTGTCATCTATAATAGTGTGATTGTAATTAGAAAATTGCACATAAAGCACACTTTTTGAATTATTGTAGGCATCGTTAAATTGATTGTCATTCTGATTTTTAATTATGCCGTACAATGGTTTCATCTGCTCACCTTCGATAGTAGTAGCTGAGCCGTTTTCAACGACAAATACATTATAATCATTTTTAGCTGATTTTACAGGAACCCTTATCGGTTCTGAAGATTCTGAACTATAAATCGACTGTCCCTTTGAAATGTTTACAGTAGTGTTATTCAATTTAACACTGCGGCTGAAACGATATGAAGAGTTTGATTTTGCAATTTTCGAAATATATACAGGACTGTAAGCAGGAACCCTAAAAGTTTCTTCAGAGCCAACAGCTATTGTTTTGCCAAGAAAATCCACATATCCGTTTGAAGTGACGTCGCCAGTAACTTTCACTTTAACGTCAACTAACGGCAAATCGCCCAAGCTACTATTCACCTTTGCGGCTTGCTTTGCTTCTTCAGCATGGGTAGCATAAGGTACAGGTAGTAGTTGTGCTGATGATTTCATAGTGTAGTTTGTGCCACCGGCGGGGTCAATTTCAATTAACATGAATGGTTTAGCCGAATTACTAATTATCTGACCGAAACCACCGCTATTTGCCAAGTGGTCTTCAACAACAGAGCCACCCATAATGTTGATAGTAGCCACACCAAAATTGTCGGTTTTGGCTTGGTGAGTTTCCTTATAATAAATCAAAGTGTCGGCTTGCGGAATGCAAAAAAGAGAAACTCGCACACCAATTTGCTGATTTTTAAGCAACGTTCCATTTGCGTCGCGAACAGCAACTTGATAACCAAATGTTTGTGGCATTTGTGCCTGCGTAAAAACAGCCAATGCCGAAACCATCAATGTCAACAATGTTTTTTTCATGATAATACTTTTTATTGTTTGATAAATTTTATTGAAGTTATTGATATATTGTTTTTTATAAGTTCAAGAATATAATTTCCAGGCACAAGACCAGAAATGTTTATCTGTTTACCGTTAGATAGTTTGCGTCGAAGAACAGCATTCCCTTTATCATTGTAAATAAGGCAAATACAGTCATCATCTGCATCAATGTTGATAAAATCTGTTGCAGGGTTTGGAAAAACTGTTGCCAATCTGTTGACATCGGCAATACCTACAACAATTGTAGTATCGGTTGGTAATGGTCTGTTCAAGATAATTGTAGTGTCAATTCTAACTGTTGAGCCATTTGCTACAATTGTGGTGTCGATCACAATGGTTTGACCGATAATTTGCAGTTTAAACTGCGGGACAATTATAGAACCGCAAACAGCACAACGAGCACCAGCTAAAACAAAAATGTTGTCAGATGATGTTGAATCAACAGACAAATCAATGGCAATTTTGTGTCCTTTGGCAGGAATTATCGTTTGCTCTTTGAGTATCATGTGACAAACCGAGCAATGCGTACCTTCAGAGAGTCCGTCTTTAGTACAAGTGGCTGCCACAGCTTCATCGGTAACAATATTGTGGGTATGAGCATCATCAGAAGCAACAATCTGAGTCATACCCAACCGTAAATACTGATTACCAACGTTTTGTAATGGTGGTGCAAAAAACACCATACCACCTGAGAAACTACCCTTTTTCGATGTTGTTGAGGTTGAAAAAGGTGAAAATTGGCTTTGTGCAAAACATTGTAATGCACCAAATGCTACAATGGTAAGAATTAATTTTTTAAACATGTTGAAGTTATTTAAATGCTACAATCTTTCATTGATTGTGACAACAAAAATAAGTTGCGTAATGGTAAAAAACAAACACTTTTATTAGGTATTTTTAATTAAAACCATTTGAAAAAGGCTATAAAAGAAGCACGACTGTTTTTTAAAAATCATTACAACAACTCTCACTGCACCAGTCCTTCAATCACGCTGCCTGTGGTGCCGTTCGGGAACGGAATGTCAAGGAAATTAGCGATTGTGGGGGCAATGTCGCGGATGTCGATGTTCTGATTCAGGCGCGTGCGCTTAATCTTCCAGCCGTACCAGATGAGCGGAACGTGAGTGTCGTAGTTGTAGCCCGAGTTTGCGCTGCTCACGCCCGAGCCCTGCGCAATCCAGCCCGGCTCAAGGCAGATAATCACGTCGCCCGAGCGCTTTGGGTTGAACGAGTTCTGCATTTGGCGCATAATGCCGTCGGTGAAAGTGGTTGATTTTAAGGTCGATGCCGAGATGGCGTTGGCCACACCCGAAAACTGCAGCATAAAATCGCAAACCACATTCTCAAAATCCTGAACCTTCATTCCAGCCGTCTCTATCAGATTGTGGTTCAAATAAATCTGATTGTTGTGATAGGCCGAAACCCATTTCCCTTTGTCGTATTTTGCGTTCAGATAGGTGCCCAAGAGCATAACGGCGCGGTCGGCGTTGAAGGTGCCGGCCGGAATGTTGTTTGCCTGCAGCATTGCCGGATTGTACGACGTGCCATGGTCTGAAGTCAGGTAGATGAGCACGTTGTTGCGGCCCACATTTTCGTCGATAAACTGCAGAAAATGTTCCAAGTCGCGGTCGAGCCGGATGTAAAGGTCTTCGAGTTCGACAGAGTTTGGCCCGCATGCGATGCTCACGTCGGCCGAAGCCGAAAAGGCGATGCTCAGAAAGTCGGTGTCGTCGTCTTGGCCAAGTTGCTCATTCACAATGGCGTTCACGCAAAAATCCTTGACAAGGCTGTTGCCCGCTGGATTCGATTTCAGTTTGCTGTAGTGCTTTGTGCGCTTGAGCAGATTGTTGATTTTCTTGCCCAGCACATTGTCGCCTGAGAATCCCGCGTTTTTCGACTGCCCGCGTTCCGAGCCGGCACGGTATTTTTCGGGCGGCAGCAGCGGCAGCCAGTCTTTTTCAATGTACATATCGGGGAACTTCTTGCCGTTGAACTCGTTAACCCACGCAGGCAGCGAGTCGGCATAGTAACTGCTTGTCACCCAAAGCCCCGACGCGTCGTCGAACCAGTAGGCGGCGTCGGCAATGTGGCCGGCAGGCAGAACGGCTGTTGTGGGGTTCAGCGACACCGCAAACACCTTCGAACGGTTATTGCTGAAGAGTTTCATTTCGTCGGTGAAGGTGGTTGTCAGGATGTTGCGCGGCGAGTAGGTCCCTTTCTCAATTTCGGCGCCCACGGGTTTCTCTTTCTCGTCGAAAGCAGCGCCAATGTTTTTCTCTTGCAGTTGAACGTACCACGCGTCGCTCACAATTCCGTGAACAATTGGCTCACAGCCTGTTGCGATGGTTGCGTAGCCCGGCGATGTCTGCGTGAGCATATAGTTGTAATTGGCGTTGCGGCAGAGCGCGCCCTCGCCAATGAGCCGCCGGAATCCGCCTTCGCCAAAGTTGTCCCAATAGCGGTGGATATAATCGTAACGCATTGATTCCACAACAATTCCGATAATCAATTGCGGTTTTTCCGAAGGTATGTTTCTGCGTTTCTGCGCCATCAGTTCCGGTCCCCACAGAATGAGTGCCGCAAGCAGGCTGACGGCCAATATTTTTGCTTTCATAAACAACATTGTTTCGAGCAAAATTATCGAATAAAAAGTCGTTTTTCGCGTTGCGTTAAGCAGTTTATGAATAGTGCGGTGTTCAAAACCGCAGGTAAAAACACAAAAAAAGCGGCTTTTTGAGCCGCTTTAAATATTTGGTTTAAACCGTTAGTTCTTTTTGCAAGCCTTGTTCAATTCCTTAATGAACAAATCGAGCGCAGCCGGCATCGATGGTGCCTCAGGCGTTGGGGCTTTGATGTCGAGCCTGAGATTGGCTTCTTCAACAGCTTTTGCAGTAGTTGGCCCAAGAGCTGCGATTTTTATGTCGTTCTGCTCAAAATTAGGGAAGTTTGATTTCAGCGATTTGATACCTTCAGGGCTGAAGAAGCACATCACATCGTAGTTTTGGTCGGCAATGTCCGACATATCAGTCGGAACAGTTTGGTACAAAATGGCCAAAGTGTGGTTGATGTTGTGTGCAGTGAGTTTTTCAATCACTTCGGGTTTGTATTTGTCTGACGACGGCAGCAGGAATTTGTCTTCGCGATGCTTGTCAATCAGTGAAATCAGCTCATCGAACTTGCCATTTTGTGCGAAGAAAATCTTACGTTTCCGATATGTGATATATTTCTGAAGATAGAGAGCGACAGCCTCAGTGATGCAGAAATATTTCATAGTGTCGGGCAATGTGACGCGCACTTCCTCGCAAATGCGGAACAAGTGGTCGATGGCGTTCTTGCTAGTGAAAATCACAGCCGTATGGTCGAGAATATTGATTCTCTCTTTACGGAACTCTTTGGCTTCAACGGGCCTTACAGTAATGAATGGCCTAAAATCGATTTTCAGATTGTACTTTTCAGCCAAATCAAAATACGGCGACTTTTCGGTCGTTGGTTGCGGTTGCGAAACCAGAATTTTCTTTATTTTCAAGGTCGGATAGTTTTTAGTTAAACTTCACACAATCCCGCTGCTACATATATTCCGTAAGGAACTTGTATATAGTCAGAAGGGGTAAAATTTCAAGGGCACAAAGGTAGAAAAACAAATAAAAAATCGAAACTCTATTTTTTATACAAATTCGTAATCCTCTGAAAAGTGTGAAAATATAGAACAGCACAAAGATTGCCATTCCAACCCACACAAGCTTTTCAACGATATTTTCAGATACAAACGGAATTACAGCAATAAAAGGCAGCAGAATCAGTCCATACACCTTATTGTAAAGGTAAATGTTGAAATTGTAGGCTCCAAACGCCCGAGTGTCAAATATGAAATCGAGAATTTTAAGGATGATGGTTTTAATCAAATAAAAAGCAAAAAAGGATAGTGAAAAAATACCGAACTGCACAAATCCAGAAGTGTTATCAAGTTTAAAACCAAACAAACCGGCACATTGTTGGGCAAACACGCCTATATTGATGAAGAAAATGATGTTGAGTAATAGGAAAACCCGTCCGCGTACCATATTTGCCTCTTCATAAACCCTGCGTGCAGTAAAGAAATTGACAGCGGATTGCATTAGCATACCAATGTATTTACCATAAATCATCCTTATCCAAGCGAATAACAAACCAACAAAAATCACCACACCAACCATCCAGTCGGTGTCGGCTACTGATTTGTTGAACAGAAGATGGTCCGTTTTTCGTTGTAATGGTTTTCCTTCTTTTTCGGCAAAAACTTTTTGTGTATGTTCAACTAAAATGGTGTCATTATCAGTGGTGTCGGCACTGAAAGCCAAAGTAGTGTCAGAAACAGGTGTAACTGTATCATTTGTAATAGAGAAATCAGTCGCGGGTTTTTCTTCTATTTGTACAAGAACGGGGGTTGAAGGACTTTCGTCAACAGTAACTTTGGTACTTGCAGATTTTATTAGAGTTTTAGGTGGTTCAACAGCCACTATGGAACTTCCTTTCAACGCGCTGTCGCTGATAGGACAAATAGGATTGATTTTCAATTGCGAAGCTATCGACCCGTCGTGTTCAATAATGAAAGAACCTGTCAACACATCGTAGGAAGGATGTTCAATGGTGTCATCAACAGGAATGTAAGGAACAGTTTTAATAACGGGGGTATAGTTTTTTTTCGGTTCCAACCGGCTAGAGTCAACACGGAAAGCGTCTACGCCACCGAAATCAAGCGTTTGGCGCGACATCACCACCGAATTGGCTGGTGCTATAATGGCCGTTGTGTCGGACAAAAAGCCGTTGTGTTGCGAAAAACTCATTGATGAAAATCAATAATGGTCGCAAAATTAATGTATTTGCGGCATGTTCGAAAAAAACGGACATATTTTTTATGTCGAACCATATAAAGCAAAAAAGTCCCGAAAAAACATTCAAGTTCTTTCGGGACAATACTTAACACGATTTATACTATCGGATAGAAAAATAGCTAGAGTTGCATTGGGCAGAGAAGCATCAAAACATCTTCATCAGCCGAATTTTTGTCAAGAGGCACAAAGGTACCAGCCTTGTTGGGATTAGAAAGGTTGATAACCACATCATTGCAATTCAGATATGATAATATATCTATCAAGAACGATGATTTGAAACCTATTTCCATGTCTTCTCCTTCATATTGGCAGCTTACACGCTCGCTTGCCGAAACTGAGAAATCGATGTCTTGTGCCGAAACCACCAATTGGTTGGCCATTATTGACAATTTAATCAAGTTGTTGGCTTGGTTAGAGAAAACCTCGACACGGCGCAGGCAATCGCACAGCGGAGCACGCTCAACAGTGAGTTTGCGAGGAACGTCATTTGGAATAATGGCCTGATAATTAGGATAATTACCTTCGATCAACCGGCACAAAAGAGTATATTCTCCAAACTTGATAACAGCGTTTTTCTTATCAAAAGACACTGTAACAACACTATCGTCTTTCGGAAGGATGTTTTTCAGCAATCCGGCAGGTTTTGGCGGCAGGATGAAAGATCCGTCGCTTTCAAATTTA
Source organism: uncultured Bacteroidota bacterium (assembly GCA_946414435.1). Taxonomy (GTDB): domain Bacteria; phylum Bacteroidota; class Bacteroidia; order Bacteroidales; family SZUA-534; genus RUG13583. Next base: position 141,873 of record CAMKOM010000004.1, on the reverse strand, counting down.
ACATCGCTGCGACTATAGCGAACCAGTTTGTGTGCGTCGGTGGCCACAAATTTTGCTTTTCCTTCAGATAATTCAATAAAAATACCGGTTATAATTGGACGGTACTCGTCAGTTGAGGCGGCAAATAAAGTTTTTGTAACACCTTGCAACAAAGCGTCGGCATTCATTTCAACATTGATGGTGCCGTCTTGCAGATTTTGCACTTGCGGAAAATCAGAACCGTCGACGCCGGGCATTTCATATTTACCATTTTCTGAAACAATAACAACCTTTTTCGTATTGTCATCGATATTGAAAGTCAATGGTTGCTCAGGAAAACCTTTCAGGGTGTCGATAAGACGCTTTGCATTGAGAGCCACAACGCCCGAGCCGGAAGCACTGTCAACATCAAAGGTTGTTATCATGGTGGTTTCAACATCAGAAGCAGTAACTGTCAATTTGTTTTCATTTAGATCGAACAAAAAATTGTCGAGAATGGCCAAAGTGTTCTTGTTACTTATCACACGGCTTACGGTCTGCAGATGATTGAGAATCTGCCTGCTTGATACAATAAAATTCATTTGTCTGTATTATTAATAGTTAATATGTCATTTTTTGATGACTTTTCCGGCGTAAGCCGAAACGCCCAAATGTACAAAAATTGTTTTTTTAGCCCCGTTCATTTTTCAATTATTATTTCAACAACCATACAATGTCGTGAAAAATAAAATGGAATACGTTACATTTGCCGTTAGAAAATAGGCTGCGGTATGCAAATAGATCCGAAATGGGGAAAAATGATTGAACGGCTGAACAATAAATATGTGATAGCTAGTTTGATATTTTTGTTGTGGATTTTATTTTTTGATCAAAATAACCTACTTAACCGGTTGTCGGATTTGCGCAAATTGCGCGAGATGAAAGCTCAGAAAGAGTATTATGCCAAAAAGATAGAAACAGATATTCAACGCACAAAAGAACTTGAAACCGATGACGAGAATCTTGAAAAATTTGCCCGCGAGCAATATCTTATGAAAAAATCGGATGAGGATGTTTTTGTTATAGTGGAGAAGTAGGAGAAAAAAATCAATAAAAAAGCGCAACTGCTGATTGGCGGTTGCGCTTTTTGTTTATAGCCGATTCCGATTATTTTCCAAAATAGCGTTTGAACAAACCAACAAAGCCTTGTCCGTGACGAGCTTCGTCTTTGGCCATCTCGTGAACAGTGTCATGGATGGCGTCAAGGTTGAGCTCTTTGGCGCGTTTGGCTATGCGCATCTTGTCTTCGCAGGCGCCTGCCTCGGCGTGCATACGTTTCTCAAGGTTGGTCTTGGTATCCCAGACAACCTCGCCCAGCAATTCGGCAAATTTGGCGCAGTGCTCGGCCTCTTCAAAAGCATAGCGCTTGAAAGCCTCGGCAATCTCAGGATAGCCTTCGCGGTCGGCTTGGCGGCTCATTGCCAAGTACATACCCACCTCGGTGGCCTCACCCATAAAGTGCGCGTTCAGGTCTTTCTTCATTTGGTCGTCAGTATCTTTTGCAACGCCAAGAACATGCTCGGTAACAAAATTCAAATCAGCGTCGGCGGCAAGCTCTTTCCATTTGCCGGCAACAAGCTGTTTACACTGTGGGCAACGCTCAGGTGCCTCTTCGCCTTCATACACAAATCCGCAAATCGGACAAACAAATTTCTTCTTCATAACCGAAAGAATTTTAAAGATTTATTGAATAATTGGTATTGGGTTTCAGGTGTTGGGTGTTGTTTACGAAACCACAAACACCCATTACCTAACATCTAACACCTTAACTAATAATTTTCCGCTTTCACTTGGAAATACGACTGCGGATGGTCACAGACGGGGCAAACCTCGGGAGCCTTTTTGCCAACCACAATGTGGCCGCAGTTCGAGCACTGCCAGATGGTATCGTTGTCTTTTGAGAAAACCAGACCGCCCTCAATGTTGGCCAGCAGTTTGCGATAACGCTCTTCGTGCTCACGCTCAATCTTGCCTACTTCTTCAAACAGAGTTGCAATCTTATCGAAACCTTCTGCGCGGGCATCGGCGGCAAACTTGGCGTACATATCGGTCCACTCGTAGTTCTCGCCGTCGGCAGCGTCTTTCAGGTTTTCGATGGTGCTTGGAATGGCACCATCGTGCAGCAGCTTGAACCAGATTTTGGCGTGCTCTTTTTCGTTGGCAGCCGTCTCTTCAAAAATGTTGGCAATCTGCACGTAGCCGTCTTTCTTGGCTTTCGACGCGTAGTAAGTGTATTTGTTGCGAGCCTGCGATTCGCCGGCAAAAGCGGCTAGCAGGTTGGCCTCTGTTTTTGTTCCTTTCAGATTCATATACATTTTATTTATAGTTGTTTACCAATTACCATAATTATTACAAAAATATAATTGGTTTTAGAAATAACAACTATTTCGAATGCTAGTATGGTATTTTATTTTGCTGTTTTGACAATAATTTCAACCACAACACAATATGACACCTAATTCCTAAATTTTTCTACTTTTGCACCTTAATAAAATAAAAGTAAACAACTGAATCATGTACGAATACATTCAAGGGCGAATTGCAGAACTGACGCCGGCCTACGTGGTTATCGACAACGGTGGCATTGGCTATATGATTCTCATTTCGCTGAACACATACACATCGCTGTCGGGCAAGGAACAAGCCATTATTTTTTTGCACCACATAGTGCGTGAGGATGCGCAACTTTTTTACGGTTTTGCATCGAAGACCGAACGCGAGGTGTTCCGTCTGCTACTCACCGTTTCGGGCGTGGGTGCCAATACGGCGCGGATGATTCTTTCATCGCTGAGCGCCAACGAGTTGCGCGATGCCGTGCTGACCGGTAACGTTGGTCTCATCAAAGGTGTGAAAGGCGTTGGGCAGAAAACAGCCGAGCGTGTGATTGTCGATTTGAAGGACAAAATCGGAAAAACCGAGGCCAACACTGATTTTTTGTTCGCGCAAAGCAATACAAACCGCGAAGAAGCGTTATCTGCTTTGGTTGCTTTGGGTTTCCAAAAGAATCTTGTCGAGAAACTACTCGACAAGCTGCTTAAGGAAGACCCGACAATGAAGGTGGAAGATATGGTTAAGAAAGCCTTGAAGTCAATATAAATTCGAATGAGGTCGATGTTCGGGAAAAAGTTGTGTGCGTTGGTTGCAGCCTTTTTCGCAATTGTCGTCGGGGACGCTTATGCGCAGACGGCAGGCGATTCTGCAGCCTTGCGCTACCGTGTTGCCAAACCCGCCGCAACGCCATACGAGCCGGTGCGTCCGGCGTCGAACATCGGACTGAAAGACCCGTCGAACTTCACCAATGAGGTTGAATATGACAGCGAGACCGATCAGTACATTATCCATCAAAAAGTTGGAGGTGTCGATGTGAGACCGCCGTTCACAATGTCGCGCGAGGAATACGGCGACTATGACGTGAACAACTCACTGAAAAACTACTGGCGTCAGCGCTATAAAAACGAGAGTTTTGAGCGCCAGGGCGGCTCGCTAACCAAGTTCAACGTTGATAATGAGTTGTTTGAGACCATCTTCGGCAGCAATGTAATCGACATTAAACCGCAAGGAACGGCGTCGCTGAAATTCGGACTGAAAATAACCAACACAGCAAACCCCAACATTGCGCAGTCGCTGCGGCGGCAGACCATCTTCGACTTCAAAGAGAACATTCAGATGAGCGTGGCTGGCAAAGTGGGTGACAATCTGGAAATGAAAATCAGCTATGACACTGAGTCTCAGTTCGATTTTGACAATACAATCAATCTTAAATTCCAAGGCAAAGAGGATGATATTATCCAGAAAATCGAGGCCGGAAACGTGTCGCTTCCGCTCTCGACGTCGCTCATAACGGGCAGTCAGAGTTTGTTTGGCGTGCTCACCGAGTTGAAATTCGGCAAACTATACGTTTCGACGGTCATATCGCAGCAGAAGGGCGAATCGAAAACCATTACCACGCAGGGCGGCGCACAGGTGAGCCAATTCGATGTGTCGGCGGTTGACTACGACAAGAACCGCCACTTCTTCCTGTCGCACTACTTCCGTTCACAGTACGATAAAGCACTGAAACACTTACCATTAATTGTATCGAGTGTACAGATTACGAAGGTTGAGGTTTGGGTGACGAACACCAAGCGCTCGACCGAAAACGCACATAACATTGTGGCCTTTATGGATTTGGGTGAGGAACGCGAAGAGTACCCGATGTACAACCGCAAAGACCGCGCTGTGCTCAACTCCAATATCAGTTTTTTGGGTACACCGGCGCCCGACAACAACGCTAACTCACTCTATCAACAGATTTTAGGTGTGCCTGATGTGCGCAATATCGACCAAGTGACCAAGGCACTTGCCGACGAAGGGCTTGCCGGCGCTCGCGACTACGAGAAGGTTGAGTACGCCCGCAAACTGAACAGCAACGAGTACTCCGTGAATACGCAGTTGGGCTACATTACGCTGAACTCGGCGCTCAATGGAGACGAGATTCTGGCCGTGGCCTTCGAATACACCGTCGACGGCGTCAGCTACAAGGTTGGTGAGTTCACAAGCGACGGCATTGCCAACCCCGCCAACCTGATTGTCAAATTGTTGAAAGGCAGCAACTTCACTCCGAAATATCCCAACTGGGACTTGATGATGAAGAACGTATATTCGCTCGACGCCTATCAGCTTAATGCAGAGGATTTTGTGCTCGAAGTTGAATACTACAACAACCGTTCGCGTGTTCGCAAACTGTCGAACGCCTTTTTGAGCGAGGAGATAAAGAACACCAAGTTGCTGAACCTGATGGGTTTGGATAACCTGAACAGCAAAAACGACTACGTGAAGGGCGGCAACGGAATGTTCGACTATGTGCCGGGTGTGACGGTGAACTCCACTAACGGCCGCATATATTTTCCTGTGGTTGAGCCGTTTGGTGGCCACTTGCACGACACATTGGGCGGCGACATTCAGTCGAAAGACTTTGTGTTCCAAGAACTTTACGACTCAACGCAATACAAGGCGCAGCAGATGACTGCCAAGAGCAAATTCTACCTGAAAGGCTCTTACAAATCGTCGGGCGGGTCGGAGATTTCGCTCAACTCGTTCAACATTCCGCAAGGGTCGGTGGTGGTGACGGCGGGCGGCATAACTCTCACAGAGAATGTCGATTACACCGTCGATTACAATATGGGCCGCGTGAAAATCATCAACGAGAGCTATCTGGTTTCGGGCACGCCAATCAAGGTATCGCTTGAGAGCAAGAACACCTTCAGCCTGATGGAAAAAACGCTGTTGGGCACGCATTTAGACTATCGCTTCAGCGACCGCTTCAATTTGGGTGCCACAGTGATGCATCTCAACGAGAAGCCAACCACCACCAAAGTGAACGTGGGCGAGGACCCGATTTCGAACACAATTTGGGGATTGAACGGCTCGTATGAGGTTGAACTTCCGCTACTTACCAAATTTCTCGACTGGTTGCCTTTGATTGAGACCAAAGAGAAATCGACAATGTCGGTGCAGGGTGAGTTCGCGCAGTTGCAGCCGGGTCATAACCGCCGCGCCGTGGGCAAATCAGGTGAGGTGTATATTGATGATTTCGAGAGCAGTGAGTCGAGTTACGATATGACCAACCGCGAGGCGTGGACACTGGCCAGCATTCCGCAAGGCAACATTTTCAGCGAGGCCTCGATGTTCAACGATTTGCGGTCGGGCTACAACCGCGCCAAAATTGCGTGGTACAAGATTGATCCGCTAATGTTCCAGGCCAGTTCGCCCGTGTCGAAGGCCGAGCAGTCGCGGCTGAACGCATATCGTGTGCCCGAGCTCAACATCTACCCCAACCGCGACCAATCGTCGGGCGACGCCATCTATCTGACAACCTTCGATGTAGCCTTTGACCCAACGCAGCGCGGCCCCTACAACTACAGCACCGATGACTACGACCGCACCGGCCGGTTTGTGAATCCGCAAGACAAGTGGGGCGGCATTATGCGTGAAACGACAACCAAAAACTTCGAGACATCGAACATTGAATATCTTGAATTTTGGATGATGGACCCGTTTGTTGAGGAAGACTCACTCAACCCGGGTGGCCAACTATACTTCAACTTCGGTAACATTTCGGAGGACGTGCTGAAAGACAGCCGCAAAAGCTACGAGAACGGTCTGCCGACAACCTATCCGCCCGATCCCGCGTCGTACGACGAAACAACCTGGGGCCGCGTGCCGGCAGTGCAGAAGAGCAACATTAGTTTTGTGAACGAAGAGAGCCAGCGCCGTTATCAGGATGTTGGTCTCGACGGTTTGAGCAGCACGTCGTTCAGCGGAGGGCCGTCTGACGAGCAGCAGTTCTTCTCGACCTATCTTGACAAACTTGCCGATGTGCTCGACGCCGACGCCCTGCGTGAGTTCCGCGCCGACCCGTCGGGCGATGATTATCACTACTTTAAAGGTAGCGACTACGACGAAGCCGGCTATGGAATTGTTGACCGCTATATGAACTACAACAACCCCGAGGGTAACTCGCCTGTGAGCACCGGCGCCACGTCGACCTACGCCACGTCGAAGCCTGATGTTGAGGATATTAATGGTGACTATACCCTAAGCGAAGGCGAGTCGTACTTCCAATATCGTGTCGATTTGAATCATGACAATATGCTTGTCGGGTCGAACTACATTGTCGATGAGCGCAACGTGACCAACACAATGCCCAACGGCGAGCGCAAGTCGGTGAAATGGTATCTGTTCCGCATTCCGCTCAACACGCGGGCGCGCCAGCAAGTTGGTGATATCGAAGACTTTACCTCGATTCGCTTTATGCGTATGTTCCTTCACGGATGGCAGCAGAAAGTGGTTCTGCGTTTTGCCACTCTCGACCTCGTGAAGGGCGATTGGTTTACTTACGACTACGACCTGAAGGCCGGCAACGAGAGCCTTCTGTCGAACAACGAGAACAACGATGAATCAGCGGCAGCCTTCAGCATATCAACGGTGAACATTGAGGAAAACGGCAGCCGCGCGCCGGTGAACTATCTGCTTCCAGTAGGCGTTACCCGCGAGCAGGATCCGTCGCAGACACAGCTTGTCGAGCTCAACGAGCAGAGTATGACAATGAAAGTGACCGGCCTTGGCGACGGCTACTCGAAAGCCGTCTATAAAACGGTGAACGTTGATATGCGTAACTACGAGAAAATCAAGATGTTCATTCACGCTGAGGCGGTTGGCGACGAATCGTCGTTGGCTGACGATGAGGTGACTTGCTTCATTCGCATTGGACAGGACTACACCGAGAATTACTACGAGTATGAAATTCCGCTGAAAGTGACGCCGTGGTGGTCGTCGCGACCATACCCCGACAACAATGACAACCGCCGACTTGTTTGGCCCGAAGAAAACAATATGGAAGTGATTTTCAGCGAGTTGGTCGATGCCAAACTTGAGCGCAATGCCGAGATAAAATCGGGCAACCCGTCGGTTTCGCAGACGATGCCCTACGTGGTGACCACCGGCAGCGGCCGCAACAAGCGTAAGATAACCGTGATGGGTAACCCGAATATTGCCATTGTCAAATCGTTGATGATTGGTGTGCGCAACCCGCTGAAAAAAGACAATGTGTTCACCAATGACGACGACGGACGCGAAAAATCGGCCGAAATTTGGGTTAATGAGTTGAGACTCACCGACTTCAACGAGAAAGGCGGTTGGGCAGCACAGGGTTCGGTGAACGTGAAAATGGCCGACCTGGGTAACGTGAACGTAGCCGGAAGCACCACGCAGGCGGGATTCGGCTCTATCGAGCAATCGACGTCGCAACGCTCAATGGAACAAACAAATTCGGTTGACGTGGCCGCCAACTTCGAATTGGGCAAACTCTTCCCGAAAGACGCCAACGTGCGTATCCCGATGTTTATGAGCTACTCGCGAATGGCCGTCAACCCCGAGTATAACCCCTTCGATCCCGACGTGAAGATTAAAGAGGCCACCAAGGGTATGAGCCGCGCTGACCGTAAGGAGTATCTCGATGGTGTTCAGAACCTTACCGAGCGCCGCAGTATAAGTTTCACCAACGTGGGCGTAGGTCAACGGACAAAGAAAAAGCAGACGTCGAAGGCCGAAGAAGAGAATCTGACCGAACGGCAGAAGAAGCGCAAAGAGAGGAAAAACAAGAACTCGAACAAGACGCACTTCTACTCGCCGTCGAACTTGAGCGCAAGCTACGCTTACGTCGAGGAAAAACATTCCGACTACAGCGTGAAGTACGACAATACCACAACTCATAGTGGCTCACTCAATTACACCTTTAATAATCAACCGAAAGCCATTGAGCCGTTCAAGAAATCGAAACTACTCAAAAAGCCGTATTTGAGGATTGTAGGCGATATGAACTTCTACCTTGCACCGGCCCAAATTGCTTGGCGCACAGGCGTTAAGCGCGAGTACAACGAGACACTGCTGCGCAATATCAGTATGGGAATGACGTCGAGTGGCGAGGAATACACGCCGACCTGCGACAAATCATTCGATTGGGAACGCGAGTTCAGTATCAAATACAATCTGTCTAAAGGCATCAAGTTCACCTGGATGATGAACACAATGACCGTGATTGAGGAACCCGAAGGATTGATTGACAAGACTAACCGCACAGAGTATGATCAATTTAAGAAAGACGTTTGGGAATCGATTCTCGAGGGCGGTCTGGCCAAAGAGCACAACCAGAAGTTCACGGCCTCTTACACGGTGCCAATCAACAAGATACCACTGTTGAGTTGGACGTCGCTCACGGCGCGCTACTCGTCAACCTATCAGTGGGAACGCGCCCCTCAGGTCGAGGACTCATCGCTCTACACGGGAAATATGATTGGAAACACCAATCAAATAAACATAAACGCGCAGGGCAACCTCGACAACCTCTACAACAAGGTGAAACCGATTAGCGACCTGCAAAAGAAATACAAACAGACGCGCGAGAAACGCCTTGCCGCACGGCAGGAAACCGTAACGTCGACAACCACTGGCTTCAAGGCTAAGAAAGGCGTGGCCAAAATTGTGAGCCACAATCTGCGCACCGAAGAATCTATCAATGTGAAAGTTACGGCTGGCGGCAAGGCTGTAAAATCAAGGTTCGAGATTGTGAACGGCAACCGCGTAAAAGTGACTGTGGATGAGGATGTTGAGGACGCTGAGGTTGAGGTTACCGGCAAGCGGATGGTGAATGATTCGCCGGCCCGTCGTGTGATGGAAGGTGTGGCGTTGGCCGTTATCGGATTCAAAAACGTATCGGTGGCTTACACCGAGTCAAACGCAATGACTCTCGAGGGCTACACGCCCAACTACAGTTTCGCCGAGTTACGCAAGACGCCGGGTCTGGCCTTTATCTTCGGCTATCAAGATACCGCCTTCGCCGAACGTGAGGCGAGTCGCGGACACCTTATCAACAACATAAATCTGATTCAGCCGTTCCTGACGTCGAACCAACGCCGGTGGGATTTCAAGGCAACCTATCAGCCTGTGAAGGCGCTGAAAATCGATTTCACCGGACAGCGCACCACCACCCGCAAGACAAGCGAGTACTACCTTGTGGGCAACTATGACGCCAAACATGATCAATATGATGTATACCGCTCAACTCGTATGGAATCGGGCGCTTACAACGTCACGGTTTGGACACTGAAAACAGCCTTCGGTGACCGTCCGACTGAGAAAAACACGCAGTCGAAGGCTTTCGACGAGTACCGTCGCAACCTTTACCGCAACGCGTGGGAACAGGCCAACCAGCGCCGTGGCCACGAGCCCAACTACTTTGGCGCCTACGAGCCTGTGGGCGAGTCGGACTCAATTATGCCGGCCGGTTACTCAATATCGAACCCCGATATTGCCGTGCCAGCCTTCCTGGCCGCCTACACGGGACAGAACAACGGACTCGACTTTACAACGTGGAAGAATTTCCGCCCCGGATGGAAAGTTAAATGGGATGGCTTGACCGCATATAAGCCTATCAGTAAGAAAGTTAAAAGCGTTTCGATTTCACACGGCTATCAGAGCACCTTCAGCGTGGGCTCGTTCTTGAGTAGCAAGGGATACAACTACGAGCAGGCGCGGATGGAAGAATACGGCAATATGTCGTGGGCTGTGGCCGAAGTGGGTGATGGCGGGCTGTTTGTACCGTACTACGACATTACTTCGTTCTCAATCACAGAGGCTTTCTCGCCGCTGTTCGGCGTTGATGTTACGTGGCTCAATAGTTTGAGTTCGCGATTGGAGTACAAACGCAGCCGTACAATGACTATGAACCTGACTAACAGCCAGATGCTCGAACTCTACAAACGCGAGTACGTAATTGGCGCCGGCTACCGAATACAGGAACTTGTGCTGCCGTTCAAGAACCGTAAGGGCGAGCAGTTTGTGAGCGACTGCAACCTTCGCGCCGACCTAACCATTAGCGACAACATTACCGTGACGCGCGACCTTGTGCTGAATGACAACGAGATAACGTCAGGACAAATGGGTTTGGCAATGAATATGTCGGCCGAGTACGAACTCAACGACAAAGTGACGCTGCGTCTTTATTACGACTACGACCTGATGAGACCCAAAACCACCAACTCGTACCGCAACTCGACAACAGAATTCGGATTCGAGTTAAAATTTTCACTCTCAAAACTTTAGGCAATGAACAGACGGCTGAATATTGGTTTTTTCAAGCTCATTTGCCTTTCGGCGATGACTGCCCTGCTATGCCTCACCGCCACAGCGCAGCCGGTGTATGAGTTTGCGGCCATTCCGGCATCGGCTCGAGTGGCCGCCTTGGGTGGGCAGCCGGTGTCAATCGTTGAGCCTGATTTGGGTCTGGCCGCCACCAATCCGTCGTTGCTGCCTTACCTCGAGAGCCGCAAAGTCGCCGCCGACTACGTAAACTACATTTCTGACATTTCGATAGGTCACGCCTCGTACTGTTTCACCGACAGCCGCGTGCCCGGCACAATGGCCGTGGGCATTCAGTACCTGAACGGAGGTCGTAACACCCGCTACGACATTTATGGAAACGAGGCCGGCTCATTCTCGACCAACGAGTATGCCTTTCACTTGTCATATGGCCGCCGCTTTGACTCGTGCCTGTCAATCGGTGCCACGCTGAAGCCCGTGCTGTCGTTCGTGGCTGGATATTCGTCGGTTGGCTTGATGGCCGATATTTCAGCCACCTACACCTTCAACGAGGGGCGCACCGCTGCGTCGGCACTGTTGCGTAACGCTGGCTCGCAACTCACCGCCTATCACAACCATTACGGTCGCGTGCCGTTTGAGGCGCAGATAGCCGTGAGTCACCAACTAGAACATGCGCCGTTTCGTTTTTCGCTGGTGCTACAGAAACTGCAGAAGCCCCGCCTCAACGCCGACTCTGACAACCCCGTCGAGCCCGGTTCAGAAGTAGATCGCGACAATATCACTTTGCCGTCGTTCGCCGACAACATGCTGCGCCACTGCGTCTTTGGAGTTGAGGCATTTCCTGGCAAGCAGTTTAATTTACGCGCAGGTTTCAACTACCAACGCCGCCAGGAACTGAAATTAAAAGAGTCTTCTGGCTTTGCCGGAATCTCACTCGGCTTCGGCCTTCGCCTGAAGCGCTTTAGCGCCGAGTTTGCCCACGCCCGTTACACCCTCGCCGGCTCGTCGAACCACTTCTCGGTGGTGGTGAATTTGTAATGACAATTATTAGTCATTCACCATTACCCGTTTCACCGTGTCGCCGGTTTTTACAATGTAAATACCCGGTGTGTTGATGGTTATTGCTGTTGTGCCCGTTGTAGAGACGGCGTCTCTGAATGTGCGACCAACCAATGCACCCATGGCATTATAAACACAGATTTCCTCCGTTGCGTTCTCAACCACAATGGTGTTGCCGTAGGCGTAGATGTTCACAGTGTTGGCTGCATCATCTGAAACGGCGGTGGGTGTTTCAGGCAGTTTGGTGCCTTCGGCCAATTTTGTGTCGGTTGCGCCACAACCACGCTCACATGTGGCGGTTTTTGTTCCGTCAGAAGTGGTAGTTGCGTCGTTATTATAAACGTAGTTTTTAAAATCGTGGCCTAAAGCCGCAATCTCCGTCTGTGCCACAATCACCTCGTTGCAAACCGAGCAGTGTTTCCCCTCGGTCTTACCCGCAGCGGTGCAGGTGGCAGCCACGGCGGCATCGACAGCCTCGGTATGGCCAAGTGCTTCAATGCTTTCTCCTTGTTCGAAAATCTCATTGCAGATATTGCAAAGATGGTCGCCCGTGTAGCCTTCTTCAGTGCAGGTTGGCTCGGCAACGTTTATTGTGGTGTAACCCTCGTTATGCGGACAAGCAGTGCGGGTAATCGTAACCTCAGCGCGCTCATTCTCATAGTTGCCGGCATCAGTTCCAACATATTGCGCGGCAGCGGTGTTCTCTCCCTTCTCAAGAGCGATGTTCTCCACCCATTGCCAGTTGTCGGGCAAGGCCACCCTCTGGGTGTTGATGTAATATGTCTCGATGGCTGTTGGCATATCGGGTGCATTTTCCGCCTTGTTGATGGTAAGCACGCCGTCTGTCACCACAAACTGCACCTCAGCAAAGTTGGAGTTGGTGTTGCTGAAATTGTCTGCCGAAAGTTCCATGGCATACGTGCCGTGAGCCGTGCCGCTTGCCGCGGCAGTTCCGCTGAAAGCAATATCGTTTTCGGTATAAACGCCTGTAGCATCCTCAATATCAACAGTGTAACCACTTATGTTTTGCTCTTCGGTGTTGTAAGTAGCGGTGTTGCTGTTACCGGTAATTGTTACTACAACATTGGTGTTGGGAGTAATATTGGCCGTGGCAGTTGCTGTTCTATTATCTAAAGAATAGTTGATGGCGTCTTTGCCACTAATGTATATATTGCTAAAATACACATTCGTTCCGTTGTTAACATTCTCATCAGCAAATACTGCTGTATAACTGACTTTAACATCATCGTTAGGGGCAACTCCTATTAGTGAAACCGTACCCGTAGCTGTTGTAGTGCCATCATATTCCTTATCATTTGCCGTTGCACTGACGGGAATTCTTTTTGGGTAAATATTAGCTTCTCCAATTGCCCTTGTTATAGGAAGTACATAATTGCCTGCATCTAAACCACTAATGGATATATTATTGAACTCCACTATTATTTTTTCTATACAAATTTTCTGAATGAAGGAGGCTGTAAAGTTAACAGTCACATCATCACCTTCAACAACTCCTATTAGAGTAACTGTACCAGTAGCATCAGTTGTGCCATCATACACCTTGTCATCCGCTTTTACAGATGCTGAGAGTGTTATGGGAGTGATGGCAAATGTCTTCTCAACAGTAGAATTTCCTGTCCAAATAATCTTTGCGTTATCGCCAACATTAATGTTGTTCTCATAAGAAATCGTATATCCTGTGGCATCGAAAGAGAATTGCTTGCCGCAAATGGTTCTTTCCTTTACAATATCCGACAAACCGTTTTCAAGTGTATATTCGGTTCCTTTGTAAGTGTAACCATCGGAGGCAAATTTTATGTCGCTATCTGACAAATTTGTGTAAGTAAAGTTACCTGAGCCTCCTATTTCGTTTCCAGAAACAGTACCGTTAGCTATTAGAATGCCATTAATGGTAATGGCTCCATTGTTAATCAGTTCCACACCTTCTGCTATGGTAACCGATGCGCCTTCCGGCACCACTAATGTTTTGCCTTCGGTAATTTCATAGTCGGAAGCTATCATTAAATCGCCATAAACGGTAATCACATTGTCTGCTTCATCAACATACCCTGTAACTCTGTTGTGCGTGGGGTCAAGTACTGGCGCAGCATCGGAGAACAATGTCTGATACCAGACCAAGTCACCTTCGCTTACGGAACCATTAAGCAGGTAGGCAATCTTTCCGCTGGCAAATTCTTCGGCAGTTGCTTTTCTCCCATTACTTCCACTGCTGCTAGTAATACCAACGCAACCATCCAAATAATAGCAATTATTTATTATGGCAGAGCCATATCCGCAAATGGCATTTTTCCCGCCAACTTTTCCTGTATTATAGCAATTGGTTATTTTCGAATAACAACCTCCACAAATGCCGCCTCCGTCCATAACCGTACCTGTGTTATAACAATTGGTTATTGTTGTAAAACTGCAATATCCACAAATTCCACCAGCGATACCACTTCCTCCAATAAACGAATCTATAATACCTACATTAGCAATCTCAGCCGGGCTTTCTTCTCTGATTCCGAATGCATAGCCAAACAATCCAACGCTAATACATTCAATAGTATGTCCATGGTCAAAATACAAACCGCTTATGGTGTGGCCTTGGCCATCGAACTTGCCAGCGAAACCATTTGTATAAGTACCAATTGGTGTCCAATAATGAGTCGGTGTGCCATTGAGTGAACCATCTGCTTTCAACACATTTTCGTTTACAACAATGTCGGCTGTAAGTTTGCCACAAATAGTGTTGTTGCCAGAGTTTACAGCATCAGCAAACCAATATAATTTACTTGCATTGTCAATCAAATACCATCCGTCAACAAGTGATGGTGTTTCATAACCTCCGCATTTAGAGCAAATGCCGTCAATGAGATCATGTTCTTCTGTTTCAACTTCACAATTGGCAAAATTCATGGGGCAAGGTTGTGAGGCATAAACCACGCCATGACTATTTTCAAAAACGGGCGATGGATCGGCATTGCTATTTAAGTTTTGATACCAAGTTGCCCCCCCGCTTACCTTTCCATTCAACATATAAGCTATTTTACCACTGGCAAATTCTTCGGCAGTTGCCGACATTATTGAACCGCTAATGTCATCTGTTGTTTGGCCTGCTTTACTATTTCCTATGCCATTTTGTACCTTACCTCTGCCATCTTTGGCGCAACCTGCTAAATAATAGGTGTTATATGTGAATGGACTGGCACCACAGATACCTCCTACATTTTGGCTCCCTTCCACTATTCCTGTGTTATAACAATTCACTATAAAACCAAAATCTTGACGATCCGTTCCTGTGCTACCTGTGCCACTAATACCTCCCACATAGGAACTTCCTATCACAACTCCAGTGTTATAACAATTGGATATTATTGATTGCTTGCAACTTGAACAAATGCCCCCGACCCAACTACTACCTTTGAAATAAGAATCAATAACACCCACGTTTGAAATTTTAGATAACATTCGAGATCCGTTTTCGTCATATATAAACTCAATACCTCCAAACAGGCCAATGGAAGAATTGGAACCGTTATAATATAGTCCACTTATAGTATGTCCTTGGCCGTCGAACTTTCCTGCGAAGGCTTGTCTCGTGTTCGGTTTGCCTATTGG
The DNA here is from genome assembly GCA_946414435.1 of uncultured Bacteroidota bacterium. GTDB lineage: Bacteria > Bacteroidota > Bacteroidia > Bacteroidales > SZUA-534 > RUG13583. The sequence continues at coordinate 126,537 of CAMKOM010000004.1, read as the reverse complement.
TGTCCAGCTATGGGTTGGTGTACCATTAAGCCCACCTGCTGCCGTAAGAACATGCTCGTTAACCACAATGTCTGCCGTAAGAACGCAGTTGAATACATCTTTTTCACTATTACTGTTATTAACCAATGTGGCAAACCCGTAAAGCTCTTCGGCCGTGCTTATGGCATACCAATTTTCATAAGCTAAATAAGTTTCGGCGGTAAAACCATATGAGGCGTAATTCGCGCTTGTAATTTTAGATGGTGTAACTGGGGTGCCGTTGTAAGCTGCTTTTGCGCCAAATGCAATGCAAAGGCACATGGCCGTTGCAAGAAAGATGTGTTTTGTGGTTTTCATTTTTACGGTTTTTAACATGAAGTTGAGACAAATACAATATTCGACGAAAATAAACAATTAATAAAATATAACGCGAAAAGAAGACGGTTTTTCTAAAGAATAGAGAACCGTTACGATTATTGTTCGGCTAGAACCAATCTTATTTGTGTTTTATTCGTATATTTAACACGATTTTTATGTTTGAGCGATGAAAGTCATATTGAACATACTAACCATTTTCGCCTTGGGCGCAATGCTATCAGCTTGCCAGCAGCAGCCGGCGACCGATTCAGCCAACGAAGGCCACGACCTTGACGCCATTGAGCAGCGTGGCACACTTGTGGCATTAACCGATTACAATTCAACAAGTTATTTCACATATCGCGGCACACCGATGGGTTATCAGTATGAACTATTGCAAAACCTTGCAAACAAGTTGGGACTGAAACTTGAGCTTGAGGTGTCGAACAATCTTGAACGTGATTTTGACGACCTTGCCAATCACCGTGTCGATTTGTTGGCCATCAATCTGACAGTCACCGCCGAACGACAGAAAATGATGAGTTTCACGCAGCCGATAATGGAAACACGGCAGGTGCTGGTGCAGTTGTCGGAAAGGCAGCGGCGGCGCAACAACCCTGACTACGACGGGTCGATGCAGATAAAATCAACTCTCGACATGGCCGGCAAGACCATTCATGTGGTAAAAAATTCGGCCTTTGCCGAAAGACTGCGTAATATTGAATCGGAAATAGGTGACTCAATCAACATTGTTGAGGTTGAGAATATAGATTCGGAACAGCTTATTGAACAAGTGGCGCACGGCGAAATCGACTATTGCGTTACCGACGAGCCCGTGGCAATGATTAACCAGACCTACCATCCGGCACTCGACATCAGTACGGCAGTGTCGTTCCCGCAAAATATGGCGTGGGCCGTGAGTACCGACAATCCGAAACTTTTGGAAGCCATAAACGACTGGATTTCAGAGACAAAAGGATCGACATTTCACATGGTGCTTTACAAGAAATATTTCAAAGACCCCAAAACCCTCACTCGAGCACAAAGCCCATATTTGTCATTTAAGGGCGGCAGCATCTCGTCGTACGACAATGCCATAAAAAAATATAGCAAAACCATCGATTGGGACTGGAGGTTATTGGCGGCGCTCATCTATCAGGAATCACGCTTCCGCAAAGACGCGCAGTCGTGGTGCGGAGCCTTCGGGCTGATGCAGCTGATGCCCGAAACTGCGGCCAAATATGGCGTTGACAGCACATCGTCGGCAGAAGCCAACATTGCGGCCGGAGTGAAGTACTTGAAATGGATTGACAAACAACTTGCGGATTCTGTGACAGACAAGGAAGAACGCAAAAAATTCGTGCTTGCATCATATAATATTGGTTTGGGGCATATTCTCGATGCACGGCGTGTGGCAAAAGTCAACGGAGCCAACCCCAACGTTTGGGACAACAGCGTGGATTTCTATCTGCTGCACAAGTCGGAGGCCCTCTATTATGACCCCGAACTAGTGCGCGCGGGTTATTGTCGCGGTGACGAGACCTACAATTTTGTGCGTGATATTATGGAGCGCTACCGAATCTACACAACACTCATAAAATAGTGTTAATTAGCTGAATGATCGAATCAATCTTAACAATAACTTTAATCTCGGTGTCGCTTGTTTATGCGGTGCTGATCATTTTCATTTTTTTCGGATTCAAAAAGATAACTCGGCAGCCTCATCACGGAGGCGGAACAATGGAGGTGAGCATTGTTGTACCGTTCCATAATGAAGAAAAATCAATCGGCCTGACACTTGAATCACTGTTAGGGCAACAGACCAATGCCGACTTTGAGATAGTGGCTGTTGATGACCACAGCACCGACGGCTCAACGCAAGTTGTAGCTGACCTTGTCGCTCAAAACTCACATTTGCGATTAGTTGAATCGACCGGACAAGGCAAAAAAGCCGCACTTGCAACCGGCATAGCCTCTGCCAGTTACAACGCAGTGATAACCACTGATGCCGACTGCACCCACAATAGCTGTTGGCTAGATGCCATGTCGGCCACCTTTGAGCAGCTGGGCTGCCGACTGCTGGCCGCACCGGTAGTGTTGGGAGGCAGGTTGAATTGGTTCGGAAAATTCCAATATGTCGATTTTGCGAGTCTTGTCGGTAGTGGCATTGGTGCGGCCGGGTGCCATCGGCCCATAATGTGCAATGGTGCCAATCTGATGTTCAGTCGGCAGACATACAATGAGTTAAAAGATCCGCTTAATTCGAAATTTGCTTCGGGCGATGATGTATTTCTGCTTCACAAGATGAAAGCCATAGGTGCCAAAATCTGCTTCTCCGTGCAACCAGAAACTATTGTCACAACACGCCCTGCGCCTTCTGTTGGCGCTTTTCTGCGGCAGCGCGCGCGCTGGGGTGGCAAGGCCACAGGCTATACTGATGCCGACAGCCTTGTGGTGGCGACAGTGGTGGCGGCGGAATCGATTTTGTTTTGCATTGGAATTGCCGCACTGCCACTACTGTGGAAACCTGCGCTTGTCTTGTATCTTACAAAACTATTCGCTGACACACTGCTTCTGATGACCGTTTGCAAGCAGTTCGGCAACCGCCAATTCTTGTGGTGGATGCCTGTATATGAGATTGTTGTGGCGGTTTACACCGTATGTGTGGCGGTTGCTGCCATGGCGGGAATCGGACGGAAAGGGTGGAAGTAGAAGAATGGTATCATACTCAACATTTTTCCTATCTTTGCCCCCGCAAAAGAGCTTTCAGTTTTTCCTCTAAAACTAAAAACGATATGAGAACACAAGAAGAATTGGCAGGTGTAACCCTGCTGGGCGACAAACGGACGGAATATCCGACCGACTACGCGCCGCAAATGCTTGAGACGTTCGTCAACAAGCACCCCGAGAACGATTATCTGGTAACGCTGAACTGCCCCGAGTTCACCACGCTCTGCCCCAAAACCGGGCAGCCCGATTTCGCGCACATCTACATCAACTACATTCCCAACGAGCGGATGGTTGAGAGTAAGTCGCTGAAACTCTATCTGTTCAGCTTCCGCAACCACGGCGATTTCCACGAGGACTGCATCAACATTATAATGAAAGACCTTGTGGCGCTGATGCAGCCGCGATACCTTGAGGTTTACGGAATTTTCACACCGCGCGGCGGAATATCAATCTACCCCTTCGCCAACTACGCCGACGAGGCTCACCAAGCCTTGAAGCAGCAGCGTTTGCTGGCGCAGATGAACCGCACATTTTAAATCGCCACAGCTATGAAAGACAGCCTTCTGATACTGTCCGGCGGAATGGACAGCACAACGCTTCTATATGAGTATCAAAACGATATAGCACTGGCCGTATCGTTCGACTACGGCAGCAACCACAACGCCGACGAGATTCCGTTTGCCGAATATCACTGCAAAAAGCTGGGAATCAAGCACACAACCGTGCGGCTCGATTTCTTTAAGCAGTATTTCCGCAGTTCGCTGCTCGAGGGTGCCGACGCCATTCCCGAGGGCACTTATGCCGACGAGAATATGAAATCGACTGTGGTGCCGTTCCGCAACGGAATTATGCTTGCGGTGGCCGCCGGAATGGCCGAAACCGCCGGGCTCAAGCACGTGATGATGGCCAACCACAGCGGCGACCACGCCATCTACCCCGACTGCCGTCCGCAGTTTGCTGACGCTATGAGCCGCGCCATCGAGGCCGGAACCTACGAGGGCATCACGCTGCTAACGCCGTACACCAACATCTCGAAAGCCGACATCGCCCGAAAGGGAAAACAGTTGGGCGTCGATTACTCGAAAACGTGGAGCTGCTACAAAGGCGGCAAGGTACATTGCGGCCGCTGCGCCACCTGCATTGAACGCAAAGAGGCTCTGCGGCTGGCGGGAATTGAGGATACAACAGTGTATGAGAACATCGGACATCAGACTACAGACAACGGACATCGGACTACAGTCAATTAACAATTAATAATTAACAATTAACAATGGTGAATTGGTTAGAAGGTAAGAGGTTTAGAAACTAAACTTCTAAACAGCGAAGCGACTTAACCCTAAACCCTTACCAACCCCCAACACCTAACACCACTTATAACTAATAAACTTAAAACTTACCACCCATATGTTCTACGTTTCGAAACGACTTGAAATTTCATCGGCTCACAGGCTGAGCCTGCCATATCAGAGCAAGTGCACGAGCCTGCACGGTCACAACTGGATTGTAACCGTTTATTGCAAGGCCGAGAAACTGAACGCCGACGGTATGGTTGTCGATTTTTCGCGCATCAAAAGCGTGATTGTTGACCAACTCGACCACAAGGTGATTAACGACGTTCTGGGCGACATCAATCCGACGGCCGAGAATCTGGCTTATTGGATTTGTCAGCAGATTGAGAACTGCTACAAGGTGACTGTTCAGGAAACCGAGGGCAACATTGCCACCTATGAGAAGGATTAACGAGATTTTCGAGAGCCTTCAGGGCGAGGGTTTCCACACTGGCACGCCGGCTGTTTTTGTGCGATTCTCGGGTTGCAATCTTGCCTGCCCCTTCTGCGACACCGACCACCGCGCTTTCACCACAATGACCGACGAGCAGATAGCCGCCGTTGTGGCGCAGTTCAAGCCCGAATTGGTGGTGCTTACAGGGGGCGAGCCCGGACTGCAAGTGTCGGAACGGCTGGTTGATTTGCTACACACCGAAGGCCGAAAGGTTGCTATCGAGACCAACGGCACCTGCCCACTTCCCGCCAACATCGACTGGGTGACCGTATCGCCTAAAGAGGGCAGCGCACCCGTGCTCACCGCCGCTAACGAGGTGAAAGTGGTTTTTCAGGCTGACATTGACGTTGAGAAATGGCACAACGCCATCAAAACTGACCACTATTTCCTACAACCCTGCTCGTGCAAGAATACGAGTGAAATGGTCGCCTACATTATGGCGCATCCGCACTGGCGGCTATCGTTGCAGACGCATAAATATTTGGGTATCAGATAAAAATCCAATGCCAATTAATCGATTTATTTAGTAGCGAAGAGGATCGGGTCAGATTGTCCTTGATGCCCCTTCGACTCCGCGTTTTCTTTTTTTGCACTATCAGTATTTCAATTGAATAGGTCAAATTATATATTTGTACTTTGTTTCTGATAATAAACCAATTTTGAAATGAAAGACGATAAGAAGGCCGCCAATGAGGCCGAAAATAAATCTGCTGAAAGCGCAACTGCGGAAATAGCTGAAAACAAAACAGTTAAGAAGAGCAAAAAGCGCTCGTTACCAAAGTTTCTGCTTAAGTTTTTCTTGTGGATAATAGGCATTGTTCTGCTTTTGGTTGTGGCATTGGTGCTCATTGCCGAGTTTGCCAACGACAAAGTTGTGAAGATGGCGCTGCCTAGTGTGCAGAGCATCATTGACGCGCCGGTCAACATCGGGCGGACATCGCTTTCGTTTATACGTGCGTTCCCTTACACCACGCTCGAACTCAACGATGTTTATCTGGGTTCGTCGCTTAGTGATTCCACCCGCAACGACTCACTGGTGAAGGTGGACAAACTCTACATATCGTTAAAAAGCGAGCCGCTCAAAGACGGCATTATCGAGATTACAGAGGTTGAATTCAAGGGCGCAACGCTCAAATATCTGGTTGACAGCACCGGTGCCACCTGCTTCGATTTTCTGATGGGCAGCGTGCAGGACTCGCTGGTGATGGACGAGCTTGCCGATGAGGGCATCGACACCACCGGAACATCGGTAACCATAAATCTTGAAAAGCTGACAATCAGTGATATAACTTGCTATTACAACGACCGCACACTTGGTGCCCGGGCTAAGGCCTACATTCCGAAAATTGTTGCCAAGGGCTCGCTGACTGACAGCCTGATTAAAGCGCAGGTGGTTGGTAGCATTCAAATCACCAATGTGGATTTTGTTGAGACCAACGCCAATCAGTTGAAGATGGCAGAGCTGAAGCTGGATGTGGATTATGTGGGCGATGACATCACTATCAACAAGGTTTCACTGGCGCTTGACGACATTCTGATAGGAATCACCGGCTCGGCAAGGCTCGGCGATGACATCTACGCCGACATCCACGCCAACTGCGACGAGATTGACCTGACCAAGGTGCTGAAATTCGCCCCTGACGGTATGCTCGACGAGTTTGGGGTAAAGAAACTCGAAGGCAAGCTGCACTTTAGTGCCGACGTAAAGGGAAATGTCACTGACACAACACGTTATCCGCACGTTGAGGCTAATCTCGGCTTCGACAAGGGCCTTGTGCTGATGGACGGCTATCCGCAGGTGAAAAACATCGGGCTCGATGTTGACCTTTCGACCGGAAAGCTCGACACCGACGAGTCAGTTGAAGTGAAGCTAAACAAATTGCATTTTGAAACGGCCAAAAGTTCTGGCACCATCAAGCTCACGGCTTCGAACCTTAATAAGCCGCGCTACAATGTGAACGCCAAATTCCACGTGGCCATTCCTGAGGTTAAACCATTCATTCCGGCCGACTTGGGCATCAGCAGCATTGGCGGCGCGGTTGACTTGGGCGTGAACACCAAAGGCGTGTTCACCGGCGACGTTGACGACGCTTTCATTGAGAAGGCTCTGCACAACACAAGCGCAACGCTCAAACTCAGCAATTTCAATGTGACGATGGACAGCGTTATCACCATCGATACGCTCAATTTGAATCTGGCCTACAGCGATTACGGCATCACCATCGACAAGACAAACGTTGGGTTGCCTGAGTTCGGTCTGGCGCTGAAAAATCTCGGTTTGGGCGTGAAGCTCGGCGGCAGCATATTCGATATGAGCAAGACCACGGTTGATGTTGACCATATGCACGTTGAGATTGCCGATAGCAAAATCGACCTGGCCGCAAAGGTGAAGAATCTTGAAAAGCCAACATACGAAGCGCAACTCGGTGCCGATGTGGTGATTGAGAACTTTAAGCAGTTCTTTCCCGACAGCCTTGCCTATTCAATGACCGGCGGCGTGCGGGCCGATGTGAAGTCGCACGGCACTGTTGACCTTGACAGCATCGACACGCAGATGTTTGATTTGATAATCAACAATACCGAAATAGGCATAAAACTCAGCGATATAAACGCCGATATGTACGATTCGTTCATATCGTTCAACAATCTGGGCGGCGAGGTGAAGATTGCCAATGACAGCATTTGGGTTGACAAGCTCAACATTGACTGGCAAGGACTGAAGCTGCACGTTGATTCGACCATTGTTGAGAATGCAATGAAGATTTTCGTACTCGAGCAGAACACTAATAAGCTGAAAGTGCTGACTAAAGTGGCGCTCGATGATTTCGATTACGCCTGGCTCGACCAAATGTTCCCGGCCGACTCAACAGCCGCCGATTCAGTGGCTGTGGCTGATGTTCCGGCTGACGGCCAAGCCGAGGGGCAGCCCGCAACAACTGCAGCCGCAGGCGAGAACGCAGCTCCGGCCGAAACCGTTGCTGCCACGAGTGAAACCGCAGCCGTCGCCGACACCGCCTACAGCTTCCTTGCGCTCGGCTATCCGGTTGAGGTGAAAGGTTTGTTCAAACTCGGCCATTTGCAGTACGGCAAATCGTCGATAGACACCATTTCGGCAAAATTTAATGTGAATGACACTGTGGTTGTGGTAGAACACCTTAAACTTGGTGCTTTCAAAGGGGCATTGGATGCTTCGGCACGTATAAAATTCATGTCTGACTCGCTTATGTCGGTGTGGTTCCGCACTCACATCGACAAGATGGACTTGAAGCAGCTGCTTGTTGAGTTCGACAACTTCGATCAGACCGATGTAACATCGGAAAACCTTAGCGGTTTGATGACGGCTGACCTTGACGGTTATTTGAATGTTATCAACATGGGTGACAGCATACCGATGGGAGATTTAAAGGTGTTGGGTGATTTGAAGTTGGAAGACGGCGCCATCAAGGATATGGAGATACTGAAGGAGCTTGACCGCTACGTGAATATGCGCGAGTTGGATAACATTCAGTTCCAAACACTAACAACAAGCCTGTTCATCCGCAAGGGGTCGCTCTATTTGCCACAAACAGATATCAAGTCAACCGCCATGAACCTGTCGCTTTTTGCAATGCAGGGAATGGACAACGACAACTTTGAGTATCACATCAAGATTTTCCCCGGCGAGATTATGATGGGTAACTCAAAGAAGGTTATGAAGAAACAGAAACAGATGAAAGGCAATTTGGCCGATGAAGATAATATGCGGTCAATCAACCTTTTGGCTTACGACATTGACGGAGAGTCGAAATATTGGTTTGACAACGAAGGACGCAAAAAAAATATGCGGACAAAGATAAAAGGTCAGGAAATGCAATTAAGACTTGGATTCAATCCTCGTTTGATAGTGTATGACACTTTTGTGAAATTCCGTTAACCAATGAAAAGGCGACTGTGGGCGGTAATAGCCATTCTGCTGGTGTGTGTGCTTGTTTTTGTAGTTTACCACATCAGCACACATCCGCAACGTGATTTGCGTTTTAAAACAATCGATGTGGTTATTGGCGACGATGACCTTGACATTAGTTACGGGCCAGACACAGCGAAGCTGACAATCTATATGTTTGTAACATATAACTGCCGCCATTGTCGTGCGTTTTTGGAGCAGGATTTACCGGAAATCCAAAGCCGTTACATCGACAGCGGGATGGTGCGTCTGGTGGTAAAACCAATCGATTTGGGCGAAAACCGTGACATGATGTCGGCACTGCAGCTTGCGGGTTGCATGAACCGCGACGGCTTGGCCGATGATATTATTGAATTGTTGATGACCGAGCCTTCGGCTGTTTACAGTGACGAGTTCCGCGAACTTATCGATGACATTATCAATGGTAATCCGGAGTTGGCAGAGTGTCTGGTTGCCGACGATTTTGCGTATATAAAAAAAAATAATGCGCTTTTTAGTGCCACACATTCAAAAGTAACACCTATCTTTGTGATTGCTGGTCATCTTTATAAAGGCCGGCGCAAGATCGATCAATTCTGTAAAGTTATTGATTACGAATTAAATAGATAACACTTTGTTTAATTATTAAATTTTATTGAGATGAAAAAGATTTTATTGCCAATTGCATTATTTGCAGTACTTGGGCTTACAGCATGCGGAGACGATGTTGTAGAGGCCGGTTGTGAGCAAGCAGAACCGATTGACGGCTCAACATGTGACATTAGCGTAGCAGAACTTTGCCCTGAGGAGGAATTGTATAAGTACAAAGGAAAAGAATACAAAGAAGAGGATATTGACAAACTCATTGACGCTTTGCAAAAAGACGGTCACTGCCAAGCAACGGTATCGCCTGAAGAAAGAGCAAAAATCCGCACGGCTTTGACTTCACAGGCTAAACGTATTCTTGACCGCATCCGCGTGAATGCTATCCGCGCCATCTAAAAATTGGCAAACGAATGATAAGAGCCGGGCCGTTTGGTTCGGCTTTTTTTGATTCAAAGCCATTTCTCAGTGCGGTAAAAACAAACAACTATGAAGTTTTCACATCGTTTGTAACAATCATAGAAACGAGATTATATTGTTAATAGCGTTTGCATTTATCGGATTTGGTGCAAACGCGCAAAGCATTGATTCTGATATACAGAACATTAATGTACACAAGTATGACAATGGAATTAATAGAATAAACATGTTATAATTACAAAATGACAAAAGCTGGTCGGCAATAAAACGATGTAAAAAACGTTACCACTACTATGAACACTTACAGAAACAAAATAGTTTGGAAAACCCTCATCATTATATGTGCAACGCTCATTGGCTGTGTGTCGCTTTACTACACCAACGAGTTGGCAAACAGCATGTCGGTTGAGGAGCAAAAGCGAATGCAGATATGGGCCGAAGCGACACGTCAGATAGCGCTCAGTGAAAATGAGAACGAAATAAATTTCTGTCTCGAAATTATTCGTGATAACACCTCTATCCCAGTCATAATGACCGACGGCGACAGTGTTGTTTCTGTTAGAAACATTTCCGACTCTGCAAAAGTTTATAACGACACCGCTTATTTTCATAAACGCATTGCCGAAATGGGAGCAAAGCATGACCCGATTGTTATCAATCTGCCTGACGAACAGAAAAACTACATTTATTACGATGATTCCACAGTTTTGAAGCAGTTGGCGCAATTCCCGTTCATCCAAATGTCGATAATAGGAATCTTTCTGATAGTGGCCTATCTGGCGTTCAGCTCATCGAGGCGGGCTGAGCAGAACAAGGTTTGGATAGGTATGTCGAAGGAGACGGCGCACCAGTTGGGAACGCCTATTTCCTCTTTGATGGCGTGGATTGAGATTCTAAAACAAAACGAAGCGAACGCACCGTATGTTGTTGAAATGCAAAAAGATATTGACCGACTGAATATAATTGCCGACCGGTTCTCGAAAGTGGGTTCTTTACCGACATTACAGTCGAGTAATCTATCGGAAGCCATTAAATCAGCTGCTGATTACATGCGAAACCGCATTTCATCGAACATCATACTCGATGTGAAAGACAACACATCACAAACAGTTATGGTCAAACTCAATACCGCACTGTTTAATTGGGTGATTGAAAACATGATAAAGAACGCCATTGATGCAATGGAAGGCAAGGGTTGTATTACTATCAAACTGAACGAAACTGCAAAATATGCTGAGATACTTTTGACCGATACAGGCAAGGGATTGGCAAAGAACCAGTTCAAGGCTATTTTCACACCTGGCTACACCACTAAAGAACGAGGCTGGGGGTTGGGGTTGTCGTTGGTTCAGCGCATTGTGAAGAATTACCATCGAGGCAAAATAATGGTACAGTCATCGGAGATAGGAGTTGGCACCACATTCCGCATCTTGCTGCCAAAAACAAATGAATAATTAGAGTCTTAAACCTAGACTTACGAATTAGGAGATATAAAAAATCCGCCACGCAGCAATGTGTGGCGGATTTCCTTATTTATAAACAACTTAAATTCTATCCAAGGATAGCTTTAACACCCGGAAGAACTTTTCCTTCAATGGCCTCGAGCAGTGCGCCGCCGCCAGTTGAGATGTAAGAAACCTTGTCGGCCAAGCCGAATTTGTTGATGCAGGCAACCGAGTCGCCACCGCCGATGAGCGAGAAGGCGCCTTCTTTGGTTGCGTCAGCAATGGCGTTGGCAATGGCTTTTGAGCCGGCAGTGAAATCGTCGCACTCAAACACACCTGCAGGACCGTTCCACAGAATGGTCTTTGCGCCTTTGATGGCAGCAGCGAATTTCTTCTGGCTCTCCGGACCAGCGTCCAAACCTTCGAAACCGTTCTCAATGGCGTTCGACGGGCAAACTTTGACTTGTGCGCCCGGTTTCAGCGACATTGTGTCGAAATCGAATGCGTTGGTAACAACCGAGTCAGTACCAAGTACCAGATTTACACCTTTCTCTTTAGCTTTCTTCATTACGTCGAGAGCAAGGTCGAGTTTGTCTTCCTCGCAGATTGAGTTACCCACGTTGCCGCCTTGTGCTTTGGCGAAGGTGTAGGTCATACCGCCGCAAAGAATCAGGTTGTCAACCTTATCCATCAGGTTCTCGATGATGCCGATTTTGGTCGATACCTTGCTACCGCCCATAATTGCGGTGAACGGACGTTTGATGTTGCTCAGAATGTTATCGACAGCCTGAACCTCTTTCTCCATCAGCAGACCAAGCATCTTGCTATTGGCGTCGAAATAGTCGGCAATCACAGCTGTAGAAGCGTGTGAGCGGTGAGCTGTTCCGAAAGCGTCCATAACGTAAACGTCGGCGTATGAAGCCAGAGTTTTTGCGAACTCTTTCTGTTTTGCCTTCATCTCTTTCTTAGCAGCGTCGTAGTTCGGATCGTCTTTCTCGATGCCTACAGGTTTGCCTTCCTCCTCAGGATAGAAGCGCAGGTTCTCGAGCAACAGAACGTCGCCCGGTTTTAGGGCTGCGGCTGCGTCGGCTGCCTTTGCGCAATCAGGTGCGAACTTAACTGCAGTGCCCAGAGCGGCTGCAACTGCGTCGGTGATTTGGCCAAGCGAGAGTTTAGCAGATACTTTGCCTTTCGGCTTGCCCATATGCGACATAATGATGAGTGAACCGCCGTCGGCCAGAATTTTCTTAAGTGTCGGCAGAGCACCGCGGATGCGGGTGTCATCGGTGATTTTTCCGTTCTCGTCCAATGGAACGTTGAAATCCACGCGGACGATTGCTTTCTTCCCTTTGAAGTTGAAATCGTTGATTTTAACCATTTTATTAAAATTTAAATGTTAGTGTTTCCACGAAAAACAAAAGCTGAACCATTTTCTGATTCGGCGTGCGAATATAACATTTTTGAGTGTCGGTTGCTGATTTTTGATTTGCAAATCAGTGTAACGCCTATGCGGTGTCGCCGGAAGTTGCCGTCAATTGTTTTTCCTCTTGCATCACCTTATTGCAATTTTTTTATATTTGCATCGTTCTCGAACAAAAAACATGCTATGAATTTTATCAAAATATGCCTTTTGACGGCTTTTTTCGCGGTGTCGCACAGTTTTAGTGTTGTCGCGCAAAGCGGTGATTACCAGTATTTGGTAACACTCAAACCCGATATGCAGCGTAAGGTGTTGGCCAACGAACTATTTCTCTCGCCCGATGGCAAGTATATCATCGTCAACTATGGCAACAAGCCAACATTCATTGCTGCGTATTCAACATCCGATTGGAAGCAAGTGGCGCTTTTCCGCCTTAAAGATTGGGTTGATTTTTCGAGTGCCTACCTTGACACCACTAACCAGCAGTTCTATGTGAAGATTTCTCGTGTGTCAACGCAATATCACCGACTCGATATCAAACAAAACACACAGGATATTATCCCTTGTGACATAACACCACGCGGCTGTCCGCACATCGAAATGAAAATGGATGTTAAGTCGCTTTACACAAAAAATAAACAATATTACATTGCCATCAATAAACAAAACAAGCGGGAAGTGAAAGTTTACAAAATCCGTACGGATGAGTAAAGGATAAATTCAAGCTACTTTCCACTACCCTCAAGCACGGTTTTTATTGTGTAAATCAAGATTTTAGTATCGAGATACAGCGACATATTTTCAAGGTAGATAATGTCGTATTTCAAGCGGTCAACCATCTCGTCAACATTTTCGGCATAACCATATTTTACTTGTCCCCATGATGTAATGCCGGGGCGGACTTTGAAAACCGTGTAATAGTGAGGAGCTTTCTGTACAATCTGCTCAATGTAGAAGGCTCGTTCGGGGCGCGGGCCGACGAGTGACATGTCGCCTTTCAGCACGTTGATGAACTGAGGAAGCTCGTCTAGGCGGACCTTCCGCATAAAGCGCCCAAACCGGGTGATGCGAGGGTCACCATCGCTCGAAAGGGAAGGACCATACTTTTCGGCATTAACCTGCATGGTTCTGAACTTGATGATTTTGAAAGGTTTGCCATAACGGCCAATACGTTCTTGAAGGTAGAAAATCGGACCTGGTGATGATAATTTAACGCAAACGGCCAAAATCATATAGACAGGTATAAGCAAACAAATAGCTATGAATGATGCCGTTACGTCAATTATGCGTTTGACATTGGCTTGCCAGGCCGGCATTGTATCGTGCGAAAGTTCAATGAGTGGCACTCCGAAAATTGACGACATTCGCACGTTACCGGAGATGATGTCGAGAATATCAGGAACGGCGCGGATTTCCACTGGCGTTGATTTCACCTTGATAATAATCTCTTGCAATTTAGGCTTTTCGTCGGGCTCAACGGCGATAATAACTTCTTCTATCTTGTTGGTGTTTATTGCTTCGATAAGGTTGTCGATGGTGCCCATACAAGGGATTCGGCTGGCTAGTTCGGGGTTATGGTTGCCGTTGATGTCGATGTAGCCCACAAAATGTTCGCCCGCAGATTTGGGCTTGCTGGTGATGTCGTTGTAGAGTTTCAAAGCCTGCTCGCCGCATCCGATGATGAGTGTGGAAAAACCAATTTCGCGGTTTTGAATCTGTTTAGCGGTTGCGTTGGTGTGCAGCAACCGGAAAGTGTAGGTCAGTCCGAAATGAACGCCCAGCAGATATAGAAACGATTTGTAATAATTGCGGTAGGTGACAATATCGTCGTCAAGAATCAGCACAAAAAAGATGATGACAACGCCAAGAATGCTCATCAGCGTGGTGCTGCCAAGCTCTTTCAAACGCGATTTGTGATAGATGTTGTGGTATTCACCGGCAATGTAGTAGAGCAAGATCCAAAAAATCGGGATGACAATAATGCCGAAAATCAAGGTTGGCTCGCACGACATTAGAATATCGAAGTTCGTGATGTCGCTAAGGACCAGTTTTTTACGGTAAATGAAAAGCAACACCCATGCACATAGCGCGGCCAAATAGTCTGACGACATATATTTGACTACTTGCAGGCGTGGTCGTTTTTCCTTCATTATTAGCTTGTTGTCAGTTGCCATTTGTACAGACCGAAACCCTCAGATCATTCTCATTAAAACGCTGCAAGATGCACATATGTTGCGGACAAATAACAAATTTTTTCGTGGGGATTGAAATTTTTTTAAAAGCAACAAAAGCCGTTCGTCATATGCTTGTAAGACAAAAGATTGCCGATGATGTTAGAACACATTGAAATTGATGCGCATTTTCTCGTGAATGCGTTGGCAAGCCATATCTGTGCGTATTTCGTTTTCGAGGCTGTTGTGCAACTCATTTCCACCCATCATGCATATGAGGAATGTTCTTAACTGCAAAGCCAGCGAAGAAAGATTGTTGTTGTCAACAGTTTGGGTTGTCGGCATATCCGGGGCGTCGCTGTTGAGAGTCATGATAAAACTATTGGCAACATCGGTTTCCACAATGCTGTTGTAGTTTACGGCTTTGATGAAGTGTGAGGTTTTCAGTCCGTAACGGTCAATGCTGATGTTACCAACGGTGCCGTTGTCGAAATCTAGTCGAACGCGAATGGAGTCGGGCACGCGGCTGAAGCTTGAATAGACATTTATTGCCGTGCGGTGCACGCTTGAACGGGCTAAGGTCAGGAGCAAGCTGATCTCGTTACGGGCGAGCGATACAAGATTTGGATTATTGTCGCGTACAATATTGCATTGTATGTCGAGCGGATGCTCGCAAAGAGCCCGTGTTTGTTGGAACAGATTGGTGCAGATGAGCGGATGCCCGATGTGTACGGTTACACAGGCTTCGTCGCGAAGGGTGAGAAGTTCGTTAAGCTCTTTCAGCTGATAATTTTGAACACCCGATACAAAGACGTTGAGGGAGTGACGGATGGCCTCACAAACGAGCGGAAAATAGAGATTGTCGTCGATGCTGAAGATGACAGCATCGCATTCGCAACACAGATCGCTAAACGACAAAAAAACGTCGAATGAAGTCTGATGGTTTATGTCGATGAGCAGACACGGGTCGTATATGCCTTTGAAACTGAATTCGGGCAATTCGTTCATGGCTTCGATGAACGGTGCCGCATTTTTCAGTCCTACAATTCCTGTGTTCAGCATCTCAATAGAATTGATTTACGCAAATCTATACCCAAAAGACGGCGATGCAAATGATTGAAAATGTTTGTTATCAACGCTGTCATGTTAATATTCAGCGAGTTTTGCGGCCTTTGTTTTTATACCAGTGAAGTGGAGGAACGGGGTCGTAGCCGTGGCCGCCCCATGGATTGCATCTCACTATCCGTCTGATAGTTAGCCACAGCCCGATGATGGGGCCGTGAACCTTCAGAGCCTCAATGGCGTAGGCCGAACATGTGGGAGTGAAGCGGCAACTGTTGGGTAGCAGCGGTGAAATGAGGAGCTGGTAAAGGCGCACCGGCACAATCAGCAATATGGTGAAAAAGCGTCGTATCATAAACAGGTGTAAATGTCGTTATGAAAATAGAAACAGCAAAAAAACGTGGTATAAAAAATGCACTTGGTGACACCAATTGGCTGTTTTTTGTTGAACACGACTATCTTTGCAATAAATTAAAAACCGATATGGTAAGATTTTTAATTGCGATAATTGCTCTGCTGCCGGCACTGTCGGTGAGTGCACAAATTGCTGGAGACTCGTGGCGTGATCATCTGAGTTACGACAAGGGTAAGGCTTTGGCAGTCACAAAGTCTGCGGTTTACTGCGCCACTGACATCAGTTTGTTCTGTTACGACAAGGACGACAAGAGCATTCGCCGGCTGACCACCATCAACGGCCTGTCAGACATGGGAATAGGAAGCATTGCCTATAGTGAAGAGAACCACCTTCTTGTGATTGGCTACTCGAACGGCAACATCGATCTTATAGATGATGATGGCCGAGTGCGCAACATGTCGGGATTGAAAGACAAGAACATTGTGATGTCGAAAGATATTAACCATATCAGTTTCGACGGCTCACGAGCCTACTTGTCGTGCGATTTCGGACTGACAACCATTGACATGCTCCGGCGAAAATTTATCGACACATATATTTTAAGAATCGGCGGGCGTCAGGTTAAAATCAACAGCTCTGCAGTGTATGATGGATATCTTTACGCTTTTTCTGACGATGGCTTGATGCGCGGCAGGCTTGACAACCCGTTCCTGACCGATATGAAAAACTGGGAATATGTCAGCATCGACGGCAAGCCGCTTGATGCAGTGTCGGGTTGTGTTTTCAACGGCAGGCTTTATGTCGGTGAGAATTACCAAAATGAAATCAACAGTCGTCTGACGGCTTTTGACGGCAAAAAATGGGAAATGATTATCGATTCGGCGCCATGTGTCAAAACGCTCACCTGCCGCGATAACAAACTGGTTGTATGCACCGATTCGGGCCTTGTGGCCTACGATGCCGATCTTCGTGAAAGTAGAAGTTTGGAAATAGACCATGCCACAATGGGTTTTGCCGATGGTCAAGACATATGGTATTCACATATGGTTTACGGGCTCGGGCGTACTAATGGTGACACCTATATGACTGTGAATCCGACCGGCCCGCCGAATAACACCTTTTATAAGGTGTGCTACAACGCTGGCAACATTCTGGTAGCTCCAGGCGGCATCAATCGGCCAAGTGCTAACATGTTTCGTGCAGTTAATGTCTATTCGTATGATGGTACCAACTGGGAGAGCATTGACAAAGACAAATACCCCGAGGTAAATGAATGCAACGATGTTGTGGAGTTTGCCACTCATGGCGACCCGAACCATTATGTGGCGATTGCCTGGCGGCATGGAATTTTGGAATATGACAATGGGACTTGGAGGCATGTCACATCAATGAATGCAGGTGGTGTTTTTGGTGATGCTGTGAGCGATTGTGCATTCGACAGCCGAGGAAATTTGTGGGTTGCCAATGCTTTTGCTCAATATCCGATTTCTGTTCGCATGGCGGGAGGGGAGTGGTATCAGTGCCAGTATGGAAACAATATGAGTGACCAGCATACAGGCAAGCTCATCTGTACCCGTAACGACGACCTTTGGTTAGTTCAGCCGTATGGAGGAAAGATTCTTGTTTGGAACGCCAACGGCACGCCTGAGACATCGACTGACGACAGCTATGAATGTTTCGTCCCGCGCAATGAGAGTGGCGGTGCGCTCAATTCAAGCATTCATGATATTGTACAGGACCGCAACGGTGCCATATGGATTGCTTCCGATGAGGGTGTTTACGTCTATGACCATCCCGAATATGTGCTTCAAGGAAAGAATTTTTACGCGCGCTATCCGCAGATGATTGAGGAAGGATATTATCAGTCACTGCTCATAACCGAGGTGGTGAACACCATTGCCGTCGACGGTGGCAACCGCAAATGGATTGGCACTGAGAGCGGTGGCATTTTTGTCATCTCGCCCGACGGCACCGAGCAGTACGCCGTTTACAACAAAGACAATTCTCCGTTGTTCTCAAACAATGTTCTCTCGCTCGCCATTGACGATGAAAACGGCATTCTGTACATTGTAACCGACCGAGGCTTGCAATCGGCAGTCATATCTTCAACCAAGCCCGATGCCGGAATGAGCAATGTTTACGCGATGCCCAACCCGGTGCCACCCGACTATTACAGTGATGTGGTCATCCGAGGATTGGCCGATGAAACAGTGGTCAGAATCACCGACTTGCGCGGAAATTTGGTTCACGAGACGATGAGCAACGGCGGCAGCGCGCTCTGGAATCTTTGCAACCGCGACGGACGCCGTGTCGAGACGGGCATATACCTGATTCAGTGCACCACAGCCGACGGAGTGACACGCAATGTCGGCAAAATCCACGTAGTCAAATAGCCGCGTCCGATGCTCTGTACCGACCGCATAATCATCTTGAGCCACACGCGTTTCAGCGATTCGTCAATAATCGTTCGCGCGCTTTCGCGAAAGCACGGCCGCGTGTCGCTGATGGTATATGGCTTTGGAGGCAAAAGCCGGTCGAAGTTGGGCGCGTTCCACCCGATGGCGCTACTCGATGTGGTCTATTCATACAAGCCCGATCGCGACATTCAAAAGTTGACTGAATACCATTCTTCTCCAAATCTTGCGAGCTGCACCGCCGACCTTCGCAAAAGCGCACTGTTGATGTTCATGGCAGAGGTGATAGGCAAAAGTATCCGTGAAGAGACTGAAGATGATACTCAGTTCGAGTTCATCGACACGTCGGTGCAGATTTTAGAGCAGATGCAAGCGGGATTGCAATTTTTTCATCTTGCCTTTATGGTCAAGTTAAGCCGCATCATAGGTTTTTTCCCGAGCATCGACAGCCAACACCCGTTTTTTGATCTTGAGCAAGGGCACAGTACGGCTATGCGGCCAGTTCACCGTCATTATGTCGATACCGAGTTGTTTCGGCAGATAACGGCTTTTGCCGATTGTCAGTACAATAATTTGTGCAAAATGAAAATGTTGCGGCAAGAGCGGGACAAGTTGCTCGAAATAGTGCTGACATGGTACGGATTCCGCATTTCCACGATGAAAGAGGTAAACTCATACGAGATACTGCATGAGGTGTTTGCGAACAATTAATTAAAAACAATATTTTCACCATTTTCATACTATTAGTAGCCAATAACCCTCTGTCGTAATTTATTTTTGCGTCAAACGATTTTTTTGTTTCTTTTACGATGTTATTTAGGCTTATTCTATGAGTGAATCCATTTTGAAGGCTCTGATGCAATTATTTGCCATCATTGCCACAGCTAACAAAGAGGGAGTGAACGAGAAATCGCGCTCTATTGTTGAGTCTTACTTGAAGCTGATGCTCAGCTCGGAACAGGTTACTGAGTATCTTCTATTGTTCGACAAGTACGTTGAGGAGCGAGGAGGCGGCGTCAAAAAAGACGATGCACAACAGAATCGCAAGCGCACATCGCTCAACTCGGTTAAGGTGCTGCGCATCTGCGAGCAGATTAACGGCGAGCTGAAACAGGACCAAAAACTGCTGGTGCTGCTGCAGTTGCTCGAGTTCATCAGCTTTGGCGAAGAAATCACCGAACAGGAAATCGATTTTGTGAAAACCGTCTCGGACATCTTCAATATTCCTGAAGACGAATACTACAATTGCCACGCATTCACTCTCAACCCGAAAATCGAAGAAATTCCGCATAAGGAAAATGCACTTATTCTCGACAAGAACAACGAACCGCCGTTTGCTGACTTCAAACATATGAAGTTTAAAGAATTGGACGGCCGCATTCTGATTTTGTTCCTGCCGTCAATCAATGCATACGCCTTCCGCTATGTGGGCGAGACCGACCTATACTTGAACGGTCACAGCATTATGCTCAACCGCACCTATATGCTGCCCAAGGGCTCGGCCATCCGCAGCCCGCGCATCGGCTCAATCTACTACAGCGACATTGTTTCGAAGTTCATCAATGCTATGAACGCCGAAAAGGTGGTGTTCACGGCCAAAGACGTGGAATTCCGATTCAAGGGCAGCAAAAACGGTCTGCACAACTTCAATTTCTGCGAGCAAGGCGGCGAGCTCATCGGCATTATGGGTGGCTCGGGCGTTGGAAAATCGACGCTGCTCAACGTGCTCAACGGCAATCTGCAACCGCAGAGCGGCGAGATTCTCATCAACGGCTACAACATCTACACCGAAAAAGAGAAGCTGAACGGCGTCATCGGTTTTGTGCCGCAGGATGATTTGCTGATTGAGGAACTTACTGTATATCAGAACCTTTACTATAGTGCCAAACTCTGCTTCAGCGACTATACTGAAGAGCAGATTAACGAGGCAGTGAACAAGGTTTTGGAAGACCTTGACCTGAAGGCCACCGCCGACCTGGTGGTGGGCAACCCGCTGAACAAGACCATCAGCGGCGGTCAGCGCAAGCGTCTGAACATTGCTCTGGAACTTATCCGCGAGCCGCTTGTAATGTTTGTCGACGAGCCGACTTCGGGACTTTCGTCGATGGACTCGGAAATGGTTATGGACCTTCTGAAGGAACAGACGCTGAAGGGTAAGTTGGTGATTGTCAACATTCACCAACCGTCGTCGGTCATCTTCAAAATGTTCGACAAACTGCTCATTATGGACAAGGGCGGCTATCTGGTTTACTACGGCAACCCGGTTGACTCGGTGGTTTACTTCAAGACAATGAGCAACCACGTAAATGCCACAGAGAGTGAGTGTTACCACTGTGGCAACATCAATCCCGAGCAGGTGCTTCAGATTCTTG
The DNA here is from genome assembly GCA_946414435.1 of uncultured Bacteroidota bacterium. GTDB lineage: Bacteria > Bacteroidota > Bacteroidia > Bacteroidales > SZUA-534 > RUG13583. The sequence continues at coordinate 105,505 of CAMKOM010000004.1, read as the reverse complement.
AGTCGAAGGTGGTTGACGAGTACGGCCGCACCACCCACAAGCGCAAGACAACGCCTGAGGAATGGGCCGCAATGTATGAGGAACACTCAAAATCGAAGATAAAATTCGACACTGAAAAGCAGGATTTGCCGAAGAACAACTTCAGCATTCCGGGAATGTTCAAGCAGTTCCGCATCTTCTGCGAACGCAACATTCTGTCGAAACTGGCAAACCGCCAATATATGCTCATCAACTTCCTTGAGGCACCGGTACTGGCGCTCATTCTGGCCTACTTTACGAAGTACATCGCCGGCGAGGGCGGCAATCCGAACATCTTTGTCTTCAGCGGCAACGAGAACCTGCCCATCTACCTGTTTATGGGCGTTGTGGTTTCAATCTTCATCGGCTTGACCGTGAGCGCCGAAGAGATTATCCGCGACCGTCAGCTGTTGAAGCGTGAGTCGTTCCTGAATCTGAGCCACGTAAGCTACCTGAACAGCAAAATCGCAGTTCTGTTTGTGATTTCGGCCATTCAGACGCTCTCATTCGTGCTCATCGGCAACACCATAATGGAAATTCACGGTATGACGCTGGCCCACTGGCTGATACTGTTCACCGCTTCGTGCGTGTCGAATATGATTGGCCTGAACATCTCGGCCGCGCTCGACTCGGTTGTCACCATCTACATTCTGATTCCGTTCCTGATTGTGCCGCAGCTGCTTTTCAGCGGAACAATGGTGAAGTTCGACAAGCTGAATAAGGCCATCAGCTCATACGAGGTGGTGCCTGTGATTGGCGACCTTATGCCGTCGCGCTGGGCCTACGAGGCAATGGCTGTGAAGCAGTTCCGCGACAACGAGTATATGAAGAATTTCTTCCTGATTGAGCAGAAGAAGAGCGAGGCGGCTTACATCGGCTCGTACCTGGTGCCGGCACTGAACAACAAGATTGCCAAACTGGCTAACGCCGACGAGGAAACCCGCAATCAGATTATAGGACTTCTGCACACCGAAGTATCGAAAATCAACGACCGCACGCCGAAACAGCAATTCGAGGACATCGACCTACTCACGCCCGAAAAATACAACGATGATGTGCAGGAAAACCTGACATCGTTCCTTGACAAGACGGCCAAACTCTATCAGCAGAAGCAGAACAAAGCCATCTCGGTTCTCGACCGCGAAATCAGCAGCCTGGCCGAAGAGCTGGGCGGCAACAAGGCGCTTGTTGAGCTGAAGAAGAACTACACTAACGAGGCTCTGTCGAACTTTGTGCTGAACCGCGTTGATATTGAGAAGATTCACGATATGGGCGACCATTTCATTCAGGTGTCGGACCCCGTTTATAAAGAGCCCGAGAGCCGCTGCGGCCGCGCCCATTTCTACGCGCCGTTCAAGCAGATTGGCAACCTGCAGATTGACACGTTCTGGTTCAACATTATTGTGATGTGGATTATGAACGGCCTGCTCTACGTGCTGCTTGTGTGCGACGGTCTGCGCTGGACGATTACGAAATTCTCGAAACGGCGTTGAGTTTTGATTGCCAACAAAATAAAACCGGGCCTTCCGATGGATGGTTCGGTTTTTTTATGTGAATGAAGATTATATTTTTGCCGTATGCGAATATCACTGGCACCGATGCAGGGCTATACCGAAGCCATTTTCAGGTCGGCAATCAACCGGATTGGCGGCATTGGTGTGTTTTACGCGCCCTTTATCAGGATTGAGAACGGCGAAATCCGCAAAAAATACCTTGCCGACATTGCCCCCGAAAATAACCGGGGCTTGCACGTTGTGCCGCAAGTGCTCGCCAACAGCGCCGCCGATATTCTGCAAGTGGCCAATGCTGTGGCGGCTATGGGCTACACCGAACTGAACTGGAATCTGGGCTGCCCCTTTCCAATGGTTGCCAAGCGGCAGCTGGGCGCCGGGCTGCTGCCCTACCCCGAAAAAATCGACAGCATACTCACCGAAGTCGAGGCACAAAGCGGCATCGCACTCTCGGTTAAGATGCGAACGGGCTACCTTTCGCCTGACGAGATTTGGTCCGTGCTTGACGTGCTTAACCGTCACAAGATTAAAGAGATAATCGTACATCCGCGAATCGGAAAGCAAATGTATAACGGTGAGGCCGACAGTGGAGTTTTGCCCGAGATTATCGCGAAAGCGGCACATCCGGTGGCCTACAACGGCGACATCCGCACCGCGGAGCAAGCGCACCTTCTGATTGAGAAAAACCCGGCCGTGACGCACCTTATGATTGGCCGCGGACTGCTCTGCAACCCGTTTCTGGCGCTTGAAATCGCCGGTCAGTCGCCAAACGGCTACAACCGCCGCAACCTGTTGATGAATTTTGTGGGCACCATCGCCGAAAGGCAGCTCGACCGCCTTCAGGGTGCCGGCCATTTCCTGCAAAAAATGACAACCTACTGGGAATACTGGTCGGCAATGTTCGACGACGCGCACCGCGCCCTGAAAACCGTCAAAAAATGCCGCACAGTTGAAGAATACACCGACAAGGTGCAGGATATTGTGCTTGGTTGGAAGATGGCAATGCGATAGGGAAACTTTATTTTTCTATTCGTCATCCTCATCGTCCCACTCAATCACAAAGCCCGATGCGGGCGGCGGGGTGGTGCTTTTCTCTTCGGTTTTGATGGTGGTGTCCTTCTTGAACAGACCAAACTCGCGTTTCAGAATTTGTTTCACTTCCTTCTTTTGCTGCTGTAACTCGTTGCGCAACTGCTGTTTAAGTTCCACCTTATCGAATTTCACTTTTGTTTTGTCGCCTACACGGGTGGCCACAAGGTAGAGCGATGTGTGGTTGCCGCCGTCGTCTTCAACAATGCCGTAAGGCGTGGTTTGCTGCAAGCGTTTGGCCTTGCCGCGCATAAAATCGCTCAAAATCAGCGTGATGTGATATTCGTAATCGCCTGTGAACTTTTGCGTTCCCGCAACTGCCACATCGCAGGCGTTGCAGGCCACATCCATCTTTGGAATTGTGACGGTGCCGCCGCTGATGGTCATATCGTTGGTGAGCGTTGAGAAGCGCAGGTCGCGGAACTCGTCGATGCGGGTGAAATCGGCCACGCTGTTAAGCGCTTCGAGCCCGTGCAGGCGGCCATTGGCAATCTTCAGACGGCCGTCGAAATCCATATTCCGCACGTCGGCCGAATCGCCTGCAAACGGCAGCAACAGCGTGAAATTCGAACTCAACCGCCCTTCAATGTTCTCGTTGGTGACGGTGGTCTGCCCGAAATTATCGAAAGTGCTGAACATCTGATTGATATCGATGCTCGTGACCGAACCTTTGCAAGCCAACTCGCGGTGCTTGCCGCTGCGGTAGGCCACACGGACATCGGCGCTGCCGTCCAACGCATTGAATTTCAGACCGTCAACATCGATGTTTTCGCCCACATAGCGCAGCCGTCCCGAAATGTTATCGGCTCGGAACTTCTTGTAACTGAAGCCTTTGGTGCTCGCCATCAAATCAACCTTGTAGGTAATCTTCGACGGCTCGCCGTCCGATTTGGCAAACAACGGTTCAATCTGCTGATAATCAAACGCATCGGTGGAAAGCGAACCGCGAATGTCCATTGTGGGGTAAGGCTCGGACACGGCTTTGAGCAGATTGCTGATGCTACCGCTGAACGTCACGGGAATGTCGCTCAGGCGGCCGCTTGTGTTGCTGATTGTCAGTGCGCTGCCGTTGAGCGTGGCCGCGCCATCGACGCCTGTGAGAGTGATGTTCGAGCCGTTGGTGTAACTTGCCTGCTGCAGTTTGAGTTGGCACCGCGGATTGAGCCGCAGAAAGGCTTTCAGGTCGAACGCTTTGTTCACATCGATGGGGCCGCTGATGGTGAGCGAGCCGTCGGCCGAGCCCGTCAGACGGTCGGGGCGGCTGCTGAAAATCAGGTGGTTCCACTCTTCGAGCCGAGCGTTGGTGTTCAGTTTCGCATTGATGTGCGGCTGCTTCAGATTATCGATGCGAAGGCTGCCCGTCAGGTGGCTCTGCCCCGAAGTGACATTGATTCCGCTGATTGACACAAACGATTTTGGGCTGTTGGCGTAGCCGCCGTTGTTGAACGTGCCTTTCAGACTGACACTGTTGAGTTTAAGGTCGAGTTTGGGGTAACTGATGTCGGCGTTGTCGAGCCCGAAATTTGCCACAATCTTCGGCGACGAGAGTTTGCTGAACTTGCCTTTGACGGTGGCGTCGAACCCAACCAGTCCCGAACTGCGCACAGTGGGCTTCTCTTGAGTGGCTAAAGTAAAGTAACGCAGCGCGTTAGCCACTTCAATCTTGTCGCCGTGCAGCGCAAGGTCCACATAGGTGTCATTAGTCAGCAGAACAGTTCCTAAAACACTGATGTTGATGCCTTTAGATGACAGTTGGCCATTGTTGATTCGCAGCGTGTCGTTCTTCATTGCAAGGTCCATCTTGATGCGCGTGGGCGCCAACGGCACAATTTCAATATTGTTGGCCACAATCCACTGCAGCGCCACCGAGCCTTTTGTCCCAATCTCAAACTGACCATTGTTGAGTTTGCCTTCTGCTTCAAAGTCAGGCATATACCATTCGGCGCCGTTGCCTTTGTAAAGGTTGCAGATTTGTATTTTGCAGTCTTTCAGGCCCAAATGCTCAAGATTGATTTGCATATCAGATTTGCCCGACGCCGCTTTTTTCTCTTTGATAATGTGAAAGTTATCGTTACCGCGCTTGTCAATCAGAATAAAAATCCGCCCGTCGGTCACCTTTACCGAATTCAGTTCCAACTCGTTGTCCAAAAGTTTGCGGATGTTGAAAGATAGCGATAACTTCCTGACAGCCAGCAAGGTATCGGCTGTGGTGCGGCCAAACCCCTTGTGGCTGAAACCTTCGGCAGGCGACTTAACAGTCACATTGTCAAGCACTATCGACGCATACGGAAAAGTATTGATGAGCGAAAAATGTATGCCGTCCACGTTCACAGGCGCGTTCAGTTCGTTGTTGATGGCCTGAATGCTGTAGTTTATCAGCCTGTCTTTCAGCAGAATGGTGCCGCCAACAACGGCGCCCACAAGAACCACCAGCACAATCGCTGTCCAAATAAAAATCCGTGTCAGAATCCTGCGCATAGTTTTTGTTTAATCGGTGAATTAAATGTTGAGTCGCTTCGCTGTTTAGAAGGTTTAGCGCTGCGCTGTTGAGATAACTACCATTCTAAACTTCTAAACCTTCTAAACTCTCTCAACTTTCTCAACATCTTATATCTTAAACCACTTGTTAGACATTATACCGACTGCTAATGTTGCGCAATATTACAGAAAAAAGTGGCTTTCGCTGAATATTTGAGCTCTACAACTTTTCAGAATTACTTAAAATCGCATCTTTTCAATGTTAACTGTAGAAAACCACAATAAGAAGATTAGTAAATATTTGATTTTCCAAATTTTATACATTTGTGCAGAAAATTTTCACAAAAAAGTCGCCAAAAATTTTTGTTTTTCTTTTTTTTTTTTTACTTGCTTTGGCATTGTAAATCCAATGTGCACAAGAGTTTTACCCCGTTAAGGCTGAAAAGGGTGACGAGTAGGCTATAAAGAGAGTAATAACTATTAAATTTTTGTAAAAATGAAATCTGTAAAATTTGAAAGCATCAAGGACATGAAAATCCAGAACCTTGATAAAAAGCAATTATGGAATGTATTAGGAGGTAGAAGGCAGAAGGCTACTCACATGGTTACCTGTACACCAAATGGCAGCGATCCTAATGATGCTGATTCCTAATGATGCTGATTAGTTGATTGATCCAACAGATGTAGCACATCTGTTGGATCTTTGTATAAATCATTCAATATAAAAATAAATTCATTTGCCAATGATATTGATTCTTTCAGTTGATGGCGACATTTCTACATGTTGCGTTATGAAGTATTTGGCTGAAGAGAATGTGGAATATATACGAATCAATTATGATGATTTGCGCAAAAAGAGACTAAAAATAGATTTATCAGCAGATAATCATCAGATTAGCATAGATGGGAAAACAATTCCTATTTCAGAAATTAATTGTGTGTGGTATAGAAAATTTTCCCAAATTAATGAGTTCCATTCGGATAAATTACTAAACAATAAACGAGTACTGAAACTCAATTTGAAAATACTTCTATGTGAAGAGATGCAAAGAGTTGCGCAATCATTATGTATTGCTTTAAAAAACAAATTCTGGCTGACTGATTATCATTGCATAAACGCAAATAAAATTGAGATAATGCAAATTGCATCGGAGTGTGGATTTAATATACCAGAATCTCAAATCATAAATTCTAAAAAAGACATTGAGGCAGGATTTGTGTCAAAGTCTATACGAGATGCAAAACCATTGTTTTGGGGAAAAAGGAAAAAATTTGGGATGATGTATACAACAGAAATTCAGGATGCTGATATAAAACGTTTGCCAGATTATTTTCGTCCATCGCTTACACAACGTAAAATAGATAAAAAATTTGAATTGCGAGTTTTCTATTTGTGTGGTGAAATGTATGCTATGGCTATATTATCGCAACTCGATAGACAAACACAAGTGGATTTTAGAGTTTATAATGAAGAAAAACCTAATAGATACCTTCCTTATAATTTGCATAAGAAAGATAAACAAAGAATAATCAAATTTATGGATTGTATCAAACTTAACTGTGGTTCAATTGATTTGATTAAGGCAAAAGACGGAAGCCTTGTATTTCTCGAAGTTAATCCAACTGGACAATTTGGGATGACTTCTATACCATGTAATTATGGGCTACATAGGAAGATTGCAAACAAACTTATAGAATTTGACAAGAAGAATGAAACTATATGAAATAGCTAACTCATCATATCACGATGCTCTAAGTCTAAACTTCTTACTTGCTGATATGGATTTGAATTTTACGGAAGAAGACAATAACTCAACACGACATACGCAAATATGTTTGGCATACAACGATGCTAATTATATTTCATGCGATTCTTACAAATTTATTTCAAGAGTGTTGACGGATTTTGATAACTATCCTATAGAGATATTATGAAAGCGGATAATTTTTTTATGCTTTACTCATGTTGTGTTATAACTCAGGGAGCAAAACGAGATGCGATCTATGATTTACAACGGTCTTCGTTTAAGTATATTCCCAAGGCAATGACAAAGGTTTTGTCTTTATGCAAAAAAGGGAAATCGGTTGATTTTATAAAGCGAAAATTCAAAGAAAATGAAAGAATAATTGATGAATATTTTGATTTTTTAATAGAAAATGAGTTCGGACAGTTTGTTGATGAATTTGATAATTGTTTTGTACCACTTGATACTACAGCCAATCTATATCAAGGCATAAATTACGCCATTTTAGATTATTCTTTGGAATCAAAATATTTATTAGAAGATGCGATTGCACAATTAGGAGAACTTCGTTGTGAACATTTGGAGTTGAGGTTCTATGATTTTGTAACTTTAGATTTTATAGAACATGTTTTAGCGGCAGTTCAAGGGACAACGATTTCATCTGTATATATGATTGTTCAATATAGCGAACAGCTTTTTGTGGAAAATATAAAGAAGCTACATGAAAAACATCCGCGTATGATTATGGTTATTTGTGTTGGTGCGCCCAAGGGATTTAATAAGATATTGAAAAATAATCATTTGGTGGTGTTTTATACAGAACAACAAGTAAAGGATGAAAACAATTGTGGCGTATTCAGTAAAAGCTATCTTACAATCAATACTGATTTTTATGTCGAATCGCTACACTATAATAATTGTCTCAGTAACAAGCTATCAGTTAGTCGTTTCGGTGAAATAAAGAATTGCCCAAGTATGGATCGTTCATTTGGAAATATAGCAACAACAACTCTAAAATCGGCAATAGAAAACTCTGATTTTCGGGATCTTTGGCAGATTTCAAAAGATAAAATAGAAGGTTGTAATATATGTGAATTACGATATATATGTCAAGATTGTCGTGCTTATCGCAGAAATAAAAATGACATTTTCTCAAAACCACTTAAATGTAGCTATAATCCCTGTGAGTAGGTGTCGTAAGTTTTTACCAAACCGATAAATTATAATCTAATGAAATTTCTTGTCTCGTTTCTACTCTTATTATTATCTATTTATTCGTATGCGCAGCAACAACTATCAGGGCATGTTTTGACAGAAGATAATACGCCGCTACCTTTTGCCAATGTTATATTAAATAGCACAGATGGCAATTTGCTTGGTGGAACCATTACAACCGATGATGGTAAATTCTTGATAAATTTCCCGAAAGAAACATCGGAAATAAAGGTGTTTGTAAGTTTTATAGGGTTCGAATCGGATACCATTTTTGTTACCAAGAACGAAAATAAAGAGTTGAATTTTACATTGCGTGAAATAGCCGATACCATTAGTGAAGTGGTTGTTTCGGCACGCAGAGATATTTTTAAACTCAAAAATGGTTCAATTGTTGCCAGCGTACAGAATAGTGCTCTTGAGCGTTCACCAAATATGGAAAATATGCTCAACAACGTACCATTTGTATCGGGCAAAAATGGAATGTTTCAAGTCTTTGGACGAGGCGTAGCGCAATTCTATATTAATGGTCATAAGGTGTTAGATATGTCGGAAGTCAATCGCTTGCAACCATCTCAAATACAAACCATTGAAGTGGTAACCGACCCGAGCGGGAAATACTCGTCGGAAGTGAATGCCATTATAAAAATCCAGACCAAAGGGTATCAAGACGGTTTGGGCGGCAATTTCTACTCTGATGTACAGCTCAGAGATTATAGCTATGTTTCGTACAACGAGAATCTTGCATTTACCCTTAATGTAAACCGTTGGCAGTTTGGTATTTCGGCGTTTTATAGCCGTTTCAATATTCCAAACAAAAATAGTTCCATAGAAACGCTCTATTCCGATCAAATCTACACGTTTACCGAATACTCACAGGGTGAGAGAACAAGTCCGGTTGTAAGTGGCAACTTCGATTTCAACTATACCTTCAGTAATGGTGGTGTGATTGGTGCATCGGCATTTATGTATAAATATAAACAAGCCGAGACTTATACCAATTTACAAAGTCATACGGCTGGCGATGTAGAAGATTATTCTTCGCGTACAAGGACAGAAAATACCCGTACCCCCAAACACCTGATAGCCAACGTGTTTTGTAATATGCGAATAGGTAAAACAAAAATCAATTTTAGTGATGATATAATGAAAGGTACGCTCAATTTGTCAACAACAGAAAATTTTATTGATGAAAATGCGATGGTTAATACCCGTCTATCAACAAATTACACGATGAACTCTTTCGTGGCTGATTTTAAAACTGAGCCCAACGATGTTTTAAGCATCAATTATGGTGCCGAATATACTTATTCTGATAATACACAAGAGTTTAGTTTCGATATTCAAAACTTTGAGACTGATATGGAAACTTCGGCTTATGAAATAAGGCAAAACCTTAGCGCTGAATATATCAATGTACAAGCCGATTTTAGCAAAATAAACATGACGGCTGGGTTACGATATGAGTTTTCGGATATGCAGTATGTTGTTGGCAATGTGAAGAATGATGAGCAGTCGCGCACCAATAAAGACTTTTTCCCATATTTCAATGTACAGTATTCGGACGATTTACTCGATGTATCGCTTACCTATCGCAAGTCGGTGAAACGCCCAGCTTACAACAACCTATCTAATGCGCTCATATATGCTGGCCCGTTCGACTACACATCAGGTAATGCATGGCTCAAGCCCACTTATACACAAAAAATATCTTTTCTTGCATCATTAGGTGACTTCTCACTTACTGGTAGTTATGATTTTATCAACAACGCCAGCAATTATGTATTAGATGTTTATAAAGATTCCGATAATATAGTATGGTCACATTTGAGCAATTTTGAGCAATACGAAGAGTGCTCGCTTGGCGTGGAATGGGAACGAACATTTGGCATATATACGCCTTGCATAGAAGTGGATTGTGGAAAGCAAAATTTTAAATATGTATATATTGGTGCACCGCGTAAGTACAATTCACCATTTTTTTCTATTGACATAGCGCAGTCGTTTAAACTTCCCCACAAAATAACTTTAGATATTGATGCTGGTTATAGCTCTAAACAATATTCAATGTTCGAAAAAGAAAAATGGGATTGGAATTTAGATGTAGTTGCATCAAAAATATTCGATTGTGGAGTGCGACTAAGTTGTAGTGCAACAAATCTTTTCAATAACAACTTTGTTGAAAGTGAAACATTTTGTAACAATGTGAATGTATGTAGCAAAGAAGAATTCAACGTGCCAACAATAAGTATCTCAGCGACATATTCATTCAATACATTGAAAAACCGTAATTCGCAAGGTAAGAAAACAACAGAGTTTTCAAGATTTGATTGAAAGAAAATTTTGAGAATGAAGAATAGTGGTGCGTGTCTATTGCAAGTAGACATTGAAGAAATCAAACATTGACTTTAAATAGTTAATACCTACTATGCCACGTTTCCCCCTAACTCTTCAGCACGACACAATGCAGTGCGGCATAGCCTGCTTGCAGATGGTGTGCAATCATTACGGGCGTGATTATTCACTTGGCGAGTTGGAGCAGATTTGCCACGCCACCACCGAAGGGGTTTCGCTGCTTGGCATAAGTGAGGCCGCAACACGGCTTGGTTTGCATACGGTTTGCGGAAAAGTTGAAATAGAAGCACTTGCCGATGCGCCGCTGCCTGCCATTCTGCACTGGCAGCAGAACCATTTTGTGGTGCTCTACAAAGCAAAACAAGATAAATATCTTGTGGCAGACCCAGGCAAAGGGCTTGTAAAATATTCAGAAAAAGAATTTGCCGCCAACTGGCTCAGCACACAATCCGAAGGCCGTGAGTGCGGCATTGCAATGTTCATAGAGCCAACACCAGAGTTTTACAAACACCAGTCGGAGGCGCACGGGCAGCAGCGAAGTTTCGGTTTCTTGTTCGGTTATCTGAAGCAATACCGCCGCTATTTCGGGCAGATAATAATAGGATTGCTGCTTGGCTGCGTGCTGCAACTCATTCTTCCGTTTCTGACGCAAGCCATTGTAGACGTGGGCATTGCGCAGCGCAACGTAGGATTTGTATGGCTCATTCTGCTTGGCCAACTGATGCTTACCGTCAGCCGCACGGCTGTCGATTTCATACGCCGTTGGCTTCTGCTGCATATTGGTATGCGCATCAACATCTCGCTCGTGAGCGATTTTTTCATCAAACTGCTCAAACTGCCAATGTCGTTCTTCGACACAAAACTTATGGGCGACCTTCTGCAACGAATGAGCGACCATCAGCGCGTCGAGAAATTCCTTACAAACCAAACACTTAGCGTGGCATTCTCAACGCTGAGTTTTGTAGTTTTCGGCATTGTGTTGCTGCTTTATAACCGTTTGATATTCTGCATATTCATATTATTCAGCCTGCTCTATGGCGGTTGGATAGCCGTTTTTCTGAAGAAACGCCGTCTGCTCGATTTCGACTTGTTTGAGCGCGAGGCCGAAAACCACAACAAAACCTATCAGTTCCTGACTTCGATGCAGGAAATAAAATTGCAGGACTGCGGTCAGCGGCGGCGTTGGGAATGGGAAGATGTGCAGGTTGATTTGTTCGGGGTGCAGATGCGCAGCCTGAAACTTCAGCAGACGCAAGAGGCTGGCGGCATTTTTATCAACGAAGTGAAAAACATTGTGATAACCGTTTTGGCCGCCACCGCCGTAATCAACGGCCAACTGACCCTTGGCGCGATGCTTGCTGTGCAATATATTATGGGGCAGCTGAACAGCCCTGTCGAGCAATTGATGGATTTCTTCTACGCCTTGCAGGACGTGAAAATCAGTCTTGAGCGCATCAACGAGATTCACACTGCGCCGAACGAAGATTCTGCGGAACGGCAATTATCTGATTTCAAGACCGATAAGCCCGATTTGCAGTTGAAAAACGTCAGTTTCAAATACGACCCGCACAGCATCAGTAAAACCATTGACAATGTGTCGGTTTCAATTCCGCACGGGCGGGTTACGGCCATTGTCGGCGCAAGCGGAAGTGGCAAGACAACACTTGTGAAACTTATGCTGGGCTATTACCCCGCGTCAGACGGCGGCATTGAGATTGATGGTCGCAATATTGCAGAATACAACCTGCAATGGTGGCGGCGGCAGTGCGGCGCAGTGATGCAGGACGGCGTGATTTTTTCGGAATCGGTGGCCCGAAATATTGCTGTCGGCGATGGTGAAATTGATGAGCAACGGCTCGTTGATGCCGCCAAAACAGCCAACATTTTCGATTTCATTATGAGTCTTCCGCTCAAGTTCAACACCATCATCGGCCGCGACGGTACGGGCTTGAGCCAAGGTCAGCGGCAACGGATTCTGATTGCCCGTGCCGTTTACAAGAATCCGCGGTTTCTGTTTCTTGACGAGGCTACCAATGCGCTTGACGCCGAAAACGAGCGGGCTATTGTCGAGAACCTTGCAGGATTCTACAAAGGCCGCACAACGGTTGTGGTGGCGCACCGCTTAAGCACCGTCCGTAATGCCGACCAGATAATTGTGCTGGGTGGCGGCAAAGTGTTGGAAACAGGCACTCATTCTGAATTAACAGCCAAATGTGGCGCATACTACAATTTGGTAAAAAATCAACTTGAATTAGGAAACTGAAAAAACTTAAAACTCAACAACTTCTAAACTCTTACCCCTAAACTCTCACCCTTTATGGACATTGAACTTCGCAGCGAAAAGACACGCAAACTAATTGGGCAAATACCACCTCGTTTGGTGCGGTGCGGGACACTGATAATTACAGTTATCGTTTCGGCATTGCTTGCCGCCGCCTATTTTGTGCCTTGTCCACAAAAAATTGAGGCAGAGGTGATTGTAACAAATAGTGATTCTGTGTTCGCATTGGTTCCTTTTGAATATGTGGATGAAATTGGGGTTGGAATGACGGCAACTATTGAGTTTGAAGGCTACTCGGCCAACCGTTTCGGCTATACGGAAGCCGTGATTACTGAAATTGACAAAGGAATTATCAATCAGGATAATATTAATTTCTTTAAAGTGCGTTTAAACATCGTTTCAAAACCTTTTCAAACTGATTTGCAAACGGGGCAAAAAGGTTCAGCGTCAATATTGATAGCAAATGAAAGTTTGATAAGCAGGATATTTAAATAACTGTTTAATCGGTGAATCGTTTAGTTTTGGACTTCAGACTACGGACAACAGACTACAGTCAGTTTTGAGCAGCCTTTTCATTGTTAATTGTTAATTATTCATTATTAATTGTTTACGTTTTTTACCCAACACCAAAACTTCTAATTCCTAACTCCTAATTCCTAACTCCTAATTATCAATTGTTTCTGCTGTTTCGGAACAAAGTTCGTTTCTCGTCTTCGGTCAGGCCGTTGTAGCCCGACTTGGCAATCTTGTCCAAAATGGCGTCTATCTCTTTCTGTTCGTTGTGTTTACGTGCGTTGTAATCGTAGTCCGATTCGGCGCGGCGGTAACCGCCATCAGTGCGTTTGTACGAAACCTTCATCTTCGGTTTGCGCTTGAAAATGCCTGATACAGCGTCGATTACGCGGCCAACCCACGCGGCAATGTCGGTTCCCTTGCGCAGACTTGCAATGTAGAATATTCCGAACAGCGCGCCGCCGATGTGTGCAATGTGGCCGCCAGCGTTGGCGCCGTCGAGCATCGCCAAATCCGAAATAAGGCTGAAAACGGCTATCCACTTGATTTTCACCTGCCCCAAAAACAGCAGATAAACAGTGTAGTTTGGTACGTAAACCGCTGTGGCCAAGACAATTGCGTAAACCGCCGCCGAAGCGCCGATGGCCATCGCATAGGTGGCGTCGAAAGCGGGAAAAATATTGAAAGCCAGCGTGTAAAGCAGCGCGCCAGCAATGCCGCCGCAGATGTAAACGTTCAGCAGTTGGCGGCCCGTAAAATACTCAAGGAAAATCCGCCCGAACCAGAACAGCCAGAGCAGATTGAATAAAATATGCAGAAATCCCTGATGCAGAAACATATAGGTGACCACGCCCCACGGATGTCGAATCAGATTTTCCCATCCCGCGTAAGCGCCCAGAAACTCAACCACAGGGTTGGCCGCCTGAACGCCCGACAGCATCATCACAATATCGACCAATTTCACCACAACAAACACCGCCAGATTGATGTAAATCAACCTGTTGAGCATATTGCTCTGCTTGAATTGTGACCAAAGAGTGTTCATTTTTTGTTGTTTAATCGTTTAATCGGTGAATTGAATGTTTAGTCGCTTCGCTGTTTAGTTTTCATAATATCACAACTTTCTATACTCTCTCAACTTTCTCAACTTTCTCAACCTTTTAAACATCTTAACTCTCAACTTTACCTAACACCCAACACCCAATACCCAACACCAAAACTTCCACCTATCAAAGTCCCGTAATCCGCTTAATATCATTCAGTTTATTCAACGCTTCAATAGGCGTAAGATTGTCGATGTCGAGATTTTTTATTTGGTCGCGGATGTCTTTGAGCACAGGGTCTTCCAACTGAAAGAAACTCAACTGAATACCCGACTGACTCTGTGGTTTGACATCGGTTTCGACGCTGCGGCGCGATTTCTCAAGATCGCGCAGAATGTTTTCGGCGCGGGCCACCACGCTCTTCGGCATTCCTGCCATCCGCGCCACGTGAATACCGAAACTGTGGTTGCTGCCGCCAGGAACCAACTTCCTCAAAAACAGCACTTTCTTCTCAACCTCGCGCACCGAGACGTTGTAGTTCTTCACCCGCTCAAATGATTTTTCCATCTCGTTAAGTTCGTGATAGTGAGTGGCAAACAGCGTTTTGGCGCGATATTTCGGATGGTCGTGGATGTACTCAACAATGGCCCACGCAATGCTGATGCCGTCGTAGGTTGATGTGCCGCGGCCCAACTCGTCGAGCAGAATCAGGCTGCGTTCGCTGATGTTGTTCAGGATGCTTGCGGCCTCGTTCATCTCAACCATAAAGGTCGATTCGCCCACCGAGATGTTGTCCGACGCGCCCACGCGGGTGAAAATGCGGTCGATGAAGCCGATGTGCGCCGACTGCGCGGGCACATACGAGCCAATCTGCGCCAGAATCACAATCAGAGCCGTCTGACGCAGCAGCGCCGATTTTCCCGCCATATTCGGGCCCGTGATGATGATAATCTGTTGGTCGTCGTCGTTCAGCACAACATCGTTGGCCACGTATTCCTCGCCAGGCTGCATCTGCGTCTCAATCACGGGGTGGCGGCCGTTGCGGATTTCAAACGTGCGGCTCTCGTCAACATCGGGGCGGCTGTAGTTTCGAATCTGCGCCGTGCTTGCAAACGACAGCAGACAGTCGATTTTCGACAACAGGCTTGCATCCAATTGGATAGCCGACACAAACTCCGACACGGCAAACACCAAATCGCTGTAAATCTTCTGCTCAAGCGCCAGAATCTTCTCCTCGGCGCCCAGAATCTTCTCCTCGTACTCCTTCAGTTCGGGTGTGATGTAGCGTTCAGCGCTCACCAGCGTCTGCTTGCGAATCCACTCCTCGGGCACGCGGTCTTTGTAGGTGTTGCGTACCTCAATGTAGTAGCCGAAAACGTTGTTGAAACTGATTTTGAGCGACGGAATCTCGGTTCTTTCACTCTCTTTTTGCTGAAGTTCAATCAGATAGTCCTTGCCCGAATAGGCGATGTGGCGCAACTCGTCAAGTTCGGCGCTCACGCCTTCGTTTATCACGCCGCCCTTGGCAATCTGCACAGGCGGGTCCGATTGAATCTCTTTTTCGATGCGCTGACAGATTGACGCACAGGGATTTAACTGCTCGCCAATAGCCTGAAGTGCCGCCACACCCGACTGCTCGCACACATTTTTCACAGGCCCGATGGCCTTCAGAGCGTTCTTCAGCGCCAGCATCTCGCGCGGGTTGATGCGCCCGAACGTCACCTTGCTGATGAGTCGTTCAAGGTCGCCAACGTTCTTCAGTTCGCCTTCAACAGTCTGCTTAGCCTCAACATTATCAATAAAATAGGTCACAATCTGCTGACGTTCGTTGATGGCCGTCACATTCTTCAGCGGCAGCGACACCCAGCGTTTCAGCATTCGTGAGCCCATCGGTGTCAGCGTGTTGTCGATGATGTCGATAAGGCTATGACCGTCTTCATTCAACGGACTGAAAATCTCAAGGTTACGAAACGTAAAACGGTCAATCCACACGTACTCGTCCTCGGCAATGCGGCGTATTCCCGTGATGTTGCCGATTTGCGAGTGTTGGGTGATATCGAGATAGTAAAGTATTGAACCAGCGGCAATTGTGCCCAAAATTTGGCGGTCGATGCCAAAACCTTTGAGCGACTGCGTCTGAAAATGCTTGAGCAGACGGTCGGTTGCGGCCTGCTCCGAGAACACCCACTCGTCGATGGCGTAGATGTAGAACCCCATCCCGAACAGTTCCTGAAACTGCTCCTTGGTGCCGCGCTTGTAGATGATTTCTTTCGGACGGAAACTCTGTATCAGTTTGTTAGCGTACTCAACGCTGCCTTCGGCCACATAAAATTCGCCAGTTGAGATGTCGAGAAACGCAATGCCCGCCATCTTTTTTTCGATGTAAACCGATGCCAGGAAATTGTTCTCGCGGTTCTCAAGAATGTTGTCGTTTGTCGATACGCCAGGTGTAACCAATTCAGTAACACCGCGTTTCACAAGCGTTTTGCAGAGTTTCGGGTCCTCAAGTTGCTCGCAAATGGCCACCCGCTGCCCCGCCCTCACCAGTTTCGGCAGATAGGTGTCGATGGCGTGATACGGAAATCCAGCCATATCAATGGGCAGCGTCGAACTCGACTTCTTGGTGAGCGTGATGTTCAGAATCTTGGCCGCCTTCACGGCATCTTCGCAATAAGTCTCGTAGAAATCGCCCACGCGGAAAAGCAGAATGGCATCAGGATGCTTGGCCTTAATCTGGCTGTACTGCTTCATCAGCGGCGTGTCGAAAATGTCTTTGCCCATTTCTGTGATTTTAATAACAAGCAAAACTAACCAATCGCACGCGAAATGGCCTTTGTGGCAAGGCGGATTTTTTAAATGGTTGTTAACAACGGAGTCAGTCTTGTTTGTGTAAGATGTCTTTTTACCGTTGTTTGACCTGCAGATTGTTTTACCCCACACTACCTTCAAGGCTGACTTGCAACAGCTTCTGCGCCTCGACGGCGAATTCCATCGGCAGGGTGTTCAGCACCTCTTTGGCGTAACCGTTCACAATCAGGCCCACGGCGTCTTCGGTTGAAATGCCGCGCTGGTTGCAGTAGAAAATCTGGTCTTCGCCGATTTTCGACGTGGTGGCCTCGTGCTCAAGCACGGCGGTGTTGTTCAGGCACTCGACGTAAGGGAACGTGTGGGCGCCGCATTTGTCGCCTAAAAGCAGCGAGTCGCACTGCGAGTAGTTGCGGGCCCCGTCGGCGTTGGCCGAGACCTTGACAAGGCCGCGGTAACTGTTCTGGCTCTGGCCTGCCGAAATGCCCTTCGACACTATGCGGCTGCTGGTGTTGCGGCCAATGTGAATCATTTTTGAGCCCGTGTCGGCCTGCTGGTGGTTGTTGGTGACGGCCACCGAGTAGAACTCCGACGACGAGCCGTCGCCCAAGAGCACCGTGCCTGGATATTTCCACGTAATGGCCGAGCCTGTCTCCACCTGGCTCCACGACAGCCGCGCGTTCACGCCCTTGCACAGGCCGCGCTTGGTCACAAAATTGTAAATACCGCCGCGGCCCTCCTTGTCGCCTGGATACCAGTTCTGCACGGTCGAATATTTTACTTCGGCGTTGTTCATCACCACAATCTCCACAATGGCGGCGTGCAGTTGGTTCTCGTCGCGGCGGGGTGCGGTGCAGCCTTCAAGGTAACTTACGTAACTATCATCGTCACAGACAATTAGCGTGCGCTCAAACTGTCCCGTTTTGGCGGCGTTTATGCGGAAATAGGTGCTCAACTCCATTGGGCAGCGCACCCCTTTCGGGATATAGCAGAACGAGCCGTCGCTGAAAACGGCCGAGTTCAGGGCCGCAAAATAGTTGTCGGTAGGCGGCACCACCGAGCCAAGATACTGCCGCACAAGGTCGGGGTGGTTGCGTACGGCCTCGCTGAACGAGCAGAAGATTATGCCGCGCTCGGCAAGCGCGTCTTTGTAGGTGGTTTTTACTGATACACTGTCCATTACGGCGTCGAAAGCCACGCCCGAGAGCGCTTTTTGCTCGTCGAGCGGAATGCCCAACTTGTCGAAAGTCTTTTTCAGTTCGGGGTCAATCTCGCCGTTTTCGGGCTTCACATTCTGTTTTGGCGCCGAGTAGTAGATAATATCCTGATAGTCAATCTCGGGAATGTCAAGGTGCGCCCAAGTGGGCATTTTTTGAGTCAGCCAATGGCGATAGGCCTTCAAGCGGAACTCGAGCAGCCATTCGGGCTCTTCTTTCTTGCTCGAAATGAGCCGAATAACGTCCTCGTTCAAGCCCTTGCCAATGGTGTCGTGCTCAATGTCCGACACAAAGCCGTATTTGTACTCGCTGTCGGTTACCTCGCTGATTATGTTGGAATCCATATTGTTCGTTGAATCGGTAAACTGGTGAATCGGTGAACCGTTTAATATATCTTGCTTCGTAATTCGTAATTAATTCAATCCTTTACGCATTTAATCACTCACTCCGCAAACTTCATCGTGCTCATAATGGCCTCAACCTGACGCATATAGTTGCGTTTGTCCTTTTTGCCTGCGTACACGTAGCCGTCGACAGTGACAATGCGCTGGTGCTTTTCGTCATACTGCGTAAGGCTGACAAATGGACCGCCCATATAATCGCCCTCGGTGCGCCATAGGCCTCGCAACTCGGCGGTGTATCGGCCGTGGAACGTGAACGAGCGGAAGGTGGTAATGCCTTCGTGCATATCGGTGGTCATATACGAGCCGTCGGACGGGCCGCCCACGTATGCCTTACACATACGGTTACGCACGGCAATCAGGCTGTCGTAGGTGAACATTAGCGTGTCGGTGTAGGGATAGTAATAGACGAACAGGCCCTGACTGATTTCGGGTGTTTCGTGCGATATCCAAACAAAGTTGTTGGTGTCCATATCGAAGGTGTAACCCTTTGGTATTGTCATTGTTACGTCGGCGGCCTTAGCCAATTTGTCCATAACCTGACGGTCGGGGAAGGTTGCGTAGTTTTGGATTATGCGGTCCTGCTCGGCCTTGAGCAGAAGTCCTGTTATCTTGTCGCGGTTGTCTGAGAAAAGTTGCTCGAAGGCTTGCGCCGACGGGGCCACAATCTGAATCACTGTCTGCGGCGTTGCCCAAAGGTCGTGAGCCACGCGAATGTTGGCGGTGCTGTCAGACGCAATGCGGCAGCTGATAATGTTGCGGTGGCGCTGGAAAATCTCGGTGAAAGCGCTGTTCGGAATTCGCACCACGTCGAACATTGGCTCCGATTGCGGAAGTCCTGGCACGTCGGCGGCGAGAATGTTCAGTATGGTATCGGCGGTCGATTTCCAAACCTGGTCTTCAATGACGGTAACCACCTCGCCCGCCTGTCCCGAAATGGTGGGAAGCATTTTCTCGTGAACGGTGTTGCAGGCGGAAAGCATTGTTGCCGCTATTGCTGCTAAAAATGTTATACGTTTCATAATCAGTAAATTTTATATTTATCTCTAACCAAACTTATCCGAACAAATCCTAAATCGCACGCGGTGCGCCCCTAAAATCAACTATCCAACTTCAGCACCGCCAAGAACGCCTTCTGCGGCACCTCAACGGTTCCAATCTGGCGCATACGTTTCTTGCCTTCCTTCTGTTTCTCAAGCAGTTTGCGCTTTCGCGACACGTCGCCGCCGTAGCATTTGGCCGTCACGTCCTTGCGCACCTGGCGCACGGTTTCGCGGGCAATGATTTTGGCACCGATAGCCGCCTGAATGGCCACGTCGAACTGTTGGCGCGGAATCAGTTCCTTCAACTTCTCGCACATTTTGCGGCCAAGGTCGTAGGCGTGGTCGGCGTGAATGAGCGACGACAGCGCGTCAACACCCTCGCCGTTGAGCAGAATATCGAGTTTCACCAAATTGGCGCGCCCGTATCCGCTGGGGTGGTAGTCGAATGACGCGTAACCCTTTGATATACTTTTCAGTTTATCGTAAAAATCGAACACAATTTCCGACAGCGGCATATCAAACGTCACCTCAACGCGGTTGCCCGTCACGTAGGTCTGGTTCTTGAGCACGCCGCGCTTGTCGATGCAGAGTTTCATAATGCTGCCGATGTAGTCCACGTTCGATATTATCTGCGCGTTGATGTACGGTTCCTCAATGTAGTCGATGGTGTTCACCGCAGGCAGCCCCGACGGGTTGTGCACCTCAAGGGTCTCGCCTTTTTTTGTGTGGCAGATGAACGAAACGTTGGGCACCGTGGTGATGACGTCCATATTGAACTCGCGGTCGAGCCGTTCCTGAATGATTTCCATATGCAGCAGACCAAGGAATCCGCAGCGGAAGCCGAAGCCCAACGCCGCCGACGATTCGGGCTGGAACGTCAATGACGCGTCGTTCAGTTGCAGTTTCTCGAGCGATGCGCGAAGGTCCTCATACTCGTCGGCCACCACAGGATAGACGCCCGCGAACACCATTGGCTTCACCTCTTCAAAGCCCTCGATGGCGTTGGCGCACGGACGGTCGACGTGTGTGATGGTGTCGCCCACCTTCACCTCGCGCGACGTCTTGATGCCCGAGATGATGTAGCCCACGTCGCCCGTGTGCAGCACCTTTCGCGGTTCGCGGTCGAGCCGAAGAACACCCACCTCGTCAGCGTTGTATTGCTTGCCCGTGTTCACAAACTTCACAAAATCGCCCGTCGCAATCTCGCCGTTCACAATCTTGAAGTAGGCGATGATGCCGCGGAACGAGTTGAAGACCGAGTCGAAAATCAGAGCCTGCAGCGGCGCCTGCGGGTCGCCCTTCGGCGGCGGAATCACCTGCACAATCCGTTCAAGAATCTTGTCCACGCCCTCGCCCGTCTTGCCGCTGGCCGCAAGAATGTCGTCGCGGTCGCAGCCGATAAGGTCCACAATCTGGTCCTTCACCTCTTCGGGCATAGCGTTTGGCAGGTCGATTTTATTAATGACAGGAATAATTTCAAGATTATGCTCGATAGCCAGATACAGGTTCGAAATTGTTTGAGCCTGAATGCCCTGTGTGGCGTCGACAATGAGCAACGCACCCTCGCAGGCGGCTATTGAGCGCGACACCTCGTACGAGAAATCGACGTGCCCCGGGGTGTCGATTAGGTTGAGCACATATTTTTTGCCTTCGTAAGTGTAGTCCATCTGGATGGCGTGGCTCTTGATGGTGATGCCGCGCTCGCGCTCAAGGTCCATATCGTCGAGAACCTGGTCCTGCGCCTGCCGCTCGTTGACGGTGCCCGTGTACTGAAGCAGACGGTCGGCCAGAGTACTCTTGCCGTGGTCGATGTGCGCTATGATGCAGAAATTGCGGATGTTGTCCATTTGCAAATTTTTAGGTGGCAAAGATAATCAAAGATTGCTGAATCGAATAATTGGCAACCCGATGAATTGATGTGACAATAGCTGTTGGGGGCAGGGTTGTTTGCGGCGTTTCGTTTTGGCCTTATGACTACAGGCAACCGACTATTGTTATGCATGTGTAGCAAAGACTATCAATACATTACGCACTTTATTTCTTATTGGCGTTAAGCTTCGGATTCTCAATGTGTCTCGACGAGTCGCGTCGGGTTTTCTTTTCGATGTTGCGGGCAAAGGCTTCCGTAAGGTCTGTGCCTGTTTGGTTGGCAAGGCAGATTAGCACCCATAGCACGTCAGCCATCTCGTCGGCAAGGTCTTTCTCGCGGTCGCTATCTTTAAACGACTGTTCACCGTAGGTGCGGGCAATGATTCGGGCCATTTCGCCCACTTCCTCAGTGAGCAGAGCCATGTTTGTCAGTTCGCCGAAATAGCGTACCCCGTAGGTTTTTATCCACTCATCAACTTGCTGCTGAGCTTGTTTGATAGTTATATCCATAGTTGATTATGTTTTGCACAAACATAATCATTAGTAGATTATGAAATCAAATGAAATCTTGTCATTGTTGATTGAATTGGGAATTGTTAATTGTCATTTGTCAATTGAATTCCTACTTTTGCACCAAACTATCGTAATATGGTCATTTTAGGTATAATTCCCGCCCGATACGCTTCCACACGGTTTCCTGGCAAGCCGCTTGCCGACATTGCGGGCAAGCCAATGGTGCAACGCGTGTTTGAGCAGGCGTCGAAGGCGCTTGAGCACGTGGTTGTGGCAACTGACGACCAACGCATCTACGACGCTGTGCAGGCGTTCGGCGGCAAGGTTGTTATGACGTCGGACCGCCACCCGAGCGGCACCGACCGTTGCGCTGAAGCAGTGCTCAAGTTCGAGCAGGACTATCATCAGACGGTTGACGTGGTCATCAACATTCAGGGCGATGAGCCGTTCATCGCTGAAAAGCAAATTAATCTGTTGGCTAACCTGTTCAACGACAGCAACGTGCAGATAGCCACACTTGTGAAACCCGTTGACGACGAGCAGACGCTCTTCAACCCCAACAAGCCGAAGGTGGTTGTTGACAAAAACGGCCGCGCGCTGCTGTTCAGCCGTCAGACCATTCCGCACATCCGCGGAAGCGAACCCCAAGAGTGGCTGCACAAGCACCCGTTTCTGCAGCACATTGGAATGTACGGCTACCGCAAAGACATCTTGCTGGAAATCACAAAGTTGGGCAAGAGCAGCCTTGAGTCGGCCGAGTCGCTTGAGCAGTTGCGCTGGCTCGAGAACGGCTATCAGATTCAGACCGCCGTCACCACCGACGAAGGGCTGTCGGTTGACACCCCCGAAGACCTTGAACAAATTCTTAAATTATTTAAAAACAAATAGATATGAACGTCTTGATTATTGGCTCTGGTGGCCGTGAGCACGCCATTGCGTGGAAAGTGGCGCAAAGCCCCAAACTGACAAAACTCTTCATTGCGCCTGGCAACGCTGGAACAGCCGCCGTAGGCACCAACGTGCCTATCAAGGTAACTGATTTTCAGGCCATTGGCGAGTTTGTAAAGTCGAACAACATCGACCTTGTGGTTGTGGGCCCCGAAGAGCCGCTGGTGAAGGGCATCGCCGATTTTCTGGCCGCCAACGCCGACACAAAGAACGTTGGCGTGGTGGGCGCTTCGGCCGAAGGCGCGCAGTTGGAAGGCAGCAAGGAATTTGCCAAGCAGTTTATGCAGAAGCACGGCATCCCGACGGCCGCCTACCGCAGTTTCACAAAGGCCACGGTGGCCGATGGCAAGCGTTTCCTTGAGACGCTGAAGGCGCCTTACGTTCTGAAGGCCGACGGTCTGGCAGCGGGCAAGGGCGTGCTGATAATCAATGATTTGAAAGAAGCGCAAGAGAGCCTTGAGACAATGCTCGACGGACAGTTTGGCGACGCATCGGCAAAGGTTGTCATTGAAGAGTTCCTGTCGGGAATTGAGTGCTCGTTCTTTGTGCTCACCGACGGCCGCGACTACGTTCTGCTGCCCGAAGCCAAAGACTACAAGCGCATTGGCGAGCACGACACTGGCCTGAACACTGGCGGTATGGGCGCAGTTTCGCCCGTTCCGTTCTGCACCGACGAGTTCAAGCAGAAAGTCATCAGCCGAATCATCGAGCCGACAATCCGCGGTCTGCACGACGACAACATCGACTACCGCGGCTTCATCTTCTTCGGCCTAATAAAATGCGGCAACGACCCGTATGTGATTGAGTATAACGTACGTATGGGCGACCCCGAGACCGAAGTCGTCATTCCGCGACTGGACTGCGACCTGCTTGAGTTGCTGGCCGCCACCGCCGAGCGCCGCCTGGCTGGAATGAAGGCCACAATGAAGGCGCAGACGGCCATCACGGTTGTTATGGTTTCGGGCGGATACCCCGAGAGTTACAAGAAGGGCTTTGAGATTACGGGACTCGACAGCGTAACCGAGAGCACCGTGTTCCACGCAGGCACCAAACCCGACTCGGGCCGCGTGCTCACCGACGGCGGACGTGTTCTGGCCGTGACATCGCTTGCCGACGGCATTCAACCCGCTCTCGACAAGTCGTACCGTAGCATCGGCGGCATCAAATTCGACGGCGCATATTTCCGCCGCGACATCGGTCAAGACCTTCAAAAACTGTAAGATATGTTATTAAGACTATACAAGAGCAACTCGCCCGTAATGCACCTGTTCACGGTTGCCGTGGCCGTGCTGCTATGGCTGCCCATCTTTAGCAATCCGCAGTGGACACCGCCTATCACCGATGGTTCTGTCCTGTTCCGCGACCTTCGGCAACTGCTGTTGCCCACCTACTGGACGGCGCAACTTATAGCTTTCGCGCTGATGCTGATTGAAGCCTTTATGCTTCAGCGCATCGACCTGAAATTCATCATTGTTGAAGACAAGGTGATAACGCCGCCGTTGTTCTTTGTGCTGATAATCAGCCTTTTCTCACGCAACTACAACCTGCTACCCGCCTTGCTGGGCAACCTTTTCCTGATGTTGGCGATGATGCGCACTTTCGACAGCGAACGCCTGCCCGAACAGAAACGGCTCTACTTTGAAGCCGGCCTGCTCATCGGCATCGGCACGCTGTTCTTTCCGCCGCTGGTAGCAATGGTGTTTTTCATTTTCGCCACGCAATTCATAATGCGGTTCTTCGACATACGCGAGTTTCTAGCATCGGTGCTGGGCTTTGTGATGCCGTTCGTCTTCTACCTTTTCGGAATGTTTATGCTTGACGAGCCCGGACAGTTCTGGGAACGTCTGGAACAGATTGGCATAACGCAGCATTTTACTGTGAAACTGACAGTTGTGCAATATTCGGCCATTGGATTTATGGTGCTTTTCACGCTTGTGGCGTTGCTCACAATGACGCAGTACATCCGTATGTACAAAGTGACGACACGCAAATATTTCACGCTATTTATATGGCTGATAATCATTTCGATAGCTGGATTTTTCCTGATGCCGAGCGCCGGACTTACAATTGCCGTCTTCCCGGCAATGTCGCTGGCCTTCATCGCATCGCTATATTTTATGCAGATTAGGCGCAACGCTGTGGGCGAACTGGCATTTTTGCTGCTGATTATCAGCACATTCCTTGTGGTTTATTTTCAATAAGATAACTTGATTTTATATCGATATGAGCAATTCTGAAAGATACAATCTGCGCGGCGTTTCGGCTTCGAAAGAAGACGTGCACAACGCCATCAAAAACATCGACAAAGGCCTGTACCCCAAGGCTTTCTGCAAGATTATCCCCGACATTCTGGGCGGCGACCCCGACTACTGCAACATTATGCACGCCGACGGCGCTGGAACCAAGTCGAGCCTGGCCTACCTGTATTGGAAGGAAACGGGCGATTTGAGCGTTTGGAAAGGCATTGCGCAGGACGCGCTGATTATGAACATCGACGACCTGCTCTGCGTGGGTGCAGTGGATAACATTCTGGTTTCGAGCACCATAGGCCGCAACAAAATGCTGGTTCCTGGCGAAGTGATTTCGGCCATCATCAACGGCACCGACGAGTTGCTTGCCGAACTGCGCCAAATGGGCGTGGGCGTGTATGCCACTGGCGGCGAGACTGCCGACGTGGGCGACTTGGTGCGCACCATCATTGTGGACAGCACTGTGACCTGCCGTATGCGCCGCGCCGACGTCATCAACAACGCCAACATCCGCCCTGGCGACGTGATTGTGGGCCTTGCATCGTTCGGTCAGGCCACCTACGAGAAAGAGTACAACGGCGGTATGGGCAGCAACGGCCTGACAAGCGCCCGCCACGACGTGTTTGCCAAATATCTGGCAAAAAAATACCCCGAGAGTTACGACGCTGCCGTGCCCGACGAGTTGGTTTACAGCGGCAATCTGAAACTCACCGACAAGGTTGAAGGCTCGCCACTCGACGCTGGCAAACTGGTTCTGTCGCCCACACGCACCTACGCGCCTGTTGTAAAGCGCCTGCTGGACGAGTTGCGTCCGCGCATCCACGGAATGGTGCACTGCTCGGGCGGCGCGCAGACCAAAGTGCTGCATTTTGTTGACGGCGTGCACGTTGTGAAAGACAATCTGTTCTCCGTTCCGCCGCTGTTCCGCACCATCAAAGAGCAGAGCGGCACCGATTGGCGCGAAATGTACAAGGTCTTCAATATGGGCCACCGCCTTGAAGTCTATCTCGACGCAGCGGACGCTCAAAAGGTCATCGAAATCTCAAAATCGTTCGGCATCGACGCGCAAATCATCGGCCGCATCGAACCGTCGGACCACACCTGGCTGACAATCAAGAGCGAGTTTGGGGAGTTTGAGTATTGATTGAAGGATTGAAGGATTGAATAATTGAATGGCTGCTTAATAACCAAAATTGATTATGGCAACAGAAAACACACTTTTAGAAAAACTTGAAGCAATAAAAATCCGATTTGAGGAGACGGCGCAGCAAATAACTGACCCTGAGGTTATTGCCGATGTGAAGCGGTTTGTGAAACTCAACAAGGAGTACAAGCACCTTGAGCCGATTGTTGAGGTTTACAAGAAATACAAAACGCTGATTTCCAACATTGAGGAGGCACGGCAGATTCTGAACACCGAGAAGGACGACGAAATGCGCGAAATGGCCAAAATGGAACTCGACGAGAACGAGCCGAAGGTGGCGCCAATGGAGGAGGAAATCAAACTGCTGCTTCTGCCGTCGGACCCCGAGGACGACAAGAACGCCATTCTCGAAATCCGTGGCGGAACGGGCGGCGACGAGGCGGCGCTGTTTGCTGGCGACCTTTTCCGTATGTACACCAAATACTGCGAATCGAAAGGCTGGAAAATTGAAGTGTCGAGTTGCAGCGAGGGAGCAAGCGGCGGCTACAAGGAGATTGTGGCCCGCGTGACAGGAGCAAGTGTTTATGGAACACTGAAATACGAGTCGGGAGTGCATCGCGTGCAGCGTGTGCCCGTGACCGAGACACAGGGCCGCGTCCACACTTCGGCGGCAACAGTGGCCGTGCTGCCTGAGGCCGACGAGTTCGACGTGCAGATTAACGAGGGCGAAATCAAGTGGGATACTTTCCGCTCGAGTGGCGCTGGCGGTCAGAACGTGAACAAGGTGGAGTCGGGAGTGCGCCTGCGCTACAACTGGAAGAACCCAATCACTGGTGTTGTTGACGAGATTTTGATTGAGTGTACCGAAACCCGCGACCAACCAAAGAACAAGGAGCGCGCCCTGAGCCGCCTTCGCACCTTCATCTACGACAAGGAGCACCAAAAATATATCGACGACATTGCATCGAGGCGCAAGACAATGGTTTCAACTGGCGACCGCTCGGCCAAAATCCGCACCTACAACTATCCGCAGGGGCGCATCACCGACCACCGCATCAACTACACCATCTACAACCTTGACGCCTTTGTCAACGGCGACATTCAGGACTGCATTGACCACCTGATTGTGGCTGAGAATGCAGAACGGCTTAAGGAAGCGGATTTGTAGGAATTTAGGAGTTAGGAAGATAGAATTTGTCTGTTGTCTGAAGTCTGTTGTCCGTAGTCCTAAAAAACAATTCACCGATTAAACAGTTAAACAATAAAATATGAACCGCACACAACTTTTTGAGAACATCCGCCGCAAGCAATCTTTTCTCTGCGTCGGGCTCGATACCGACATCAAGAAAATTCCCGCTTATCTTTTGAGCGACGAGGACCCGATTTTCGCCTTCAACAAGGCCATCATCGACGCTACGGCGCAGTATTGCATCGCCTACAAGCCAAATCTGGCGTTTTACGAGAGTATGGGTGTAAAAGGCTGGATATCATTCGAAAAGACAATCAAATATCTGAAGCAGAACTATCCCGAACAGTTCATTATTGCCGACGCCAAGCGCGGAGACATCGGCAACACCAGCGCGATGTACGCACGCTCGTTCTTTGAGGAGTTGGACATCGACTCGGTGACTGTGGCGCCGTATATGGGCGAGGACAGCGTGAGCCCGTTCCTGACCTACGAGGGCAAATGGGTGATTCTGCTTGCGCTCACAAGCAACAAGGGCTCGCACGACTTCCAACTCACGGCCGACGCCAACGGTGAGCGTCTGTTCGAGAAGGTGTTGCGCACCAGCCAACAGTGGGCCACCGCCGACCAGTTAATGTACGTTGTGGGCGCCACGCAGGGACAACTGTTTGAGGACATCCGCCGCATCGCCCCCGACCATTTTCTGCTTGTGCCTGGCATTGGAGCGCAAGGAGGCTCACTTGAGGAGGTCTGCCGCTACGGAATGAACTCGCAGTGCGGACTGATTGTCAACTCGTCGCGTGCCATCATCTATGCCAGCAACGGCGAGGATTTTGCCGAACGCGCCGCCGAAGCCGCCCGCAAGGTGGCCGACGAAATGAAGGTGACGTTGGAGAAATATTGTAGATAAGTAATTTACATTTTTTATTTTTGTTAGAAGCAAATAACAGAGAAAACTAATCACTATAAAACCATATAATTAAATGCAATAGACAGTATCTCAATAGATTAACATAAATATTATAGTTTTTATTCTTGACCTATAAATCTGGAAAATTTAAGCACGAGAATAACAAATGTGATGTTCACGCCTTCTGGTGTGGATTGTCTGTGTGTTTGTTAGCGTGCGCGGTTTTTCCAGAACCTTTAGGTCCTGACAAATGGCAACGGATTAGTTCACACCTTTTTTGTTGCCCAAAGCGCGCACCGATGGACAACGAATTACACATAGGAAAAACAATAAAAGCCGAACTAGATAGGCAAGGGAGAAAAGTATCTTGGCTCGCCACTCAACTCAACTGTACCCGCGACAATTGTTACAAACTCTTCCAACGACAATGGATTGACACATGCACATTGCTGAAGGTCTCCAAAATACTCAATCACGACTTCTTTGCCCATTATTCAGAATATGTCTCTAAAAACGATGATGTATAGAGATTTTATACAATCCGAATAATATAAATACACCGTTTGTATATCATTATTATACTATATAACAGAGTGTTTTATTGGCTGTTACATAATTTTGGGAATTACAAATCGGAATTAATTTCCGGTAGGCATTAGTAACAACTTAAATCTAAAAATTATGAACAGAAAAAATTTGATTTTACCGATTATGGGAATTGTCGCAGCGACTTTCGTATTTTCATCTTGCGAAAAAAATGAAGATTCAGTTCCAGTACCTGTCAGCGGAAGTGAAGCAAATCACGATTACGTTGATTATGGTTTTACTTTTGATAGCATACGTGTCGGCATAGATACCATTAATAATGTGCGCGTTGATACTGTTGTTACTAGAGCAATATATTTTGCTATTTGCAATATAGGGGCAACAAATCCTCAAGATAATGGTGATTATTTTGCATGGGGCGAAACAGAAACCAAAAGCAGTTTTTCGTATGACAATTATTTTGACAAGGTCGAAGGAGATTCTACTGCAAAAAATTTCACAAAATATAATGACAAATTTAAGACACTTAAGATAAACGGAAAAAACGAAGAAAAGCAGCCCAACTTTGTTATTACAATTGGAACAACAACTGAAAGTGCAGCAATTCTAGAATCTTCAGAAGATGCAGCGACTGTTCAATGGGGTAATTTATGGAAAATTCCTACTTCATTAATGTGGAAAATGCTTCAAACAGAATGCTATTGGGTTTGGACATCTGGATACAATGGTTCAAACCAATCTGGGTACATTGTGTACAAAGCAAAGAGTGCTAACGATAGGGGTAAAAACAAAAATAAAACTGCCGGGTATACATCTTTAGAGTCATATTCAATGAATGACCAACATATATTCCTCCCCGCAGGTGGACGTTATGTTGACAACAAATGCCAACAAGCAGGAACAGATGGTTGTTATTGGGTTGCAAACATGTCCGACAGTGAAGATTATTTTGCTCCAGGAATGCCCGTGGGAGAAGCTTCTCGTATCCGCTATCATGGTAGACTTGTCCGTCCAGTTTGCTGTCCGATCATTGATACCAAAACTATAGAAGTAGAAATAAAATAATAGACTGCATATCATACATGTATGAAAAAGAGGCCGGCGTTTGTCAGCCTCTTTTTTGTGTTCATAACCACATCATCAAAATCATAAATCGAAAAAAACAGACACATTGATAACACCATATCAAAAAATATTCTACCTTTAAAAGACGCTTTCGAGCGGAAAATTACGTAGTCGTTCCTGATTCGCCAAATAGGTGGTCTTTAAGCAACTACGCCAAACTTGAATATTATTTTGATGATATGGGACTTTTAAAATCATTGGTTGCAGCGTGCCTTTTATTGGCAGCAAACCCGATATTTGCGCAAGACACCATTACGAATCAGACAGACACTGCGGCAGCCATTGCACCGTCGGGAAAAGGCTTCGACGCGGGCGAAGTCATAATGCACCACATAAAAGACTCGCACTCGTGGCACTTCTACGACCGCTCGGCACCCGACGGCAGCGAGTCGGCAGTGGCCATTCCGCTACCTATTATATTATATAGCGACGGTCACCTTGACGTTTTTATGTCGTCGGCGTTTGACGAAGGCAAGAAAACCGTTGTGCGCGGCGGAGGTAGCCGTGAGTACATTCTGCACCACGACAAGATTTACTTTGCCGAAAACGGACAACTGAAACACGATGAGCACGGCGCCGTTCTGAACGCCGCACCGCTCGACCTTTCGATAACCAAAAACGTGGCTTCGATGATGCTCTCGGCCATTCTGTTGCTGTGGATTTTCATTGCCACCGCGCGCGGCTACAAAAAATACGGCGAAGTGCCCACAGGCCTGCGCGGATTTACCGAGCCGCTCATTCTCTTTGTCAAAGACGAGATTGCAGTGCCCAACCTGGGCGAAGCGCACTACCGCAAGTATCTGCCTTATCTGCTCACGCTCTTCTTCTTCATTTGGATAAACAATATGCTCGGCCTGCTGCCAATGGGCGCCAACCTGACGGGCAACATTGCCGTAACAATGCTGCTGGCCCTGTTCACATTCATAATCACCAATGTATCAGGCTCGAAGCACTATTGGAAAGAGATTGTTTGGATGCCTGGCCCGCCCGTTCTGGTCAAGCCGATAATGACGGTGATTGAGTTGATTGGCCTGTTCACCAAGCCCTTCTCGCTGATGATTCGATTGTTCGCCAACATTACCGCGGGCCACATTATCGTATTGAGTTTCATTTCGCTGATATTCATATTCAAGAGCGTGCTGATTTCGCCCGTTTCCATTGTCTTTGTGCTGTTTATGGACGTTCTGGAGTTGCTCGTTGCTGCGCTGCAGGCCTACATTTTCACAATGCTGACGGCAATGTATATTGGTATGGCGGTGAAACATTGATTAGTTAGGAATTAGGATTTAGGAGTTAGAATTTTATAGTTAGAATTTAATAATTAATAATTTAAGGCAAATGTAGGGACGTGGCGTGCCGCGTCCGATAAAGGGAAAAATCGGATAGAAAAATGAAAAAGATTCTGTTATCGGCGGTTTTGGTTTTTGCGGGTGCCGCGCTTTGGGCGCAGGCATTCACGGGTAATGCCGTTTTTGATTCTAAAATTAAAGCCGAAAGCCAAAAGTTGGACGACGGTGGTGTCGCATTAATCGACGAGGCAACAGAGACCGCCTTGCAGCGGGACGACGAGGAATTAGAAGTATCAACCAAAATCTGGCCAAAGAATAAACTGACAGAGAATGTGGTACTTCCGAAGTTTTACAATAAGGATGAGGTTGAGGCTTCGGTTTATATGACCACCAAACTTGAACTGACGTGGTTTTTTGCTTATGTTAGCAAGTGCGAGCGTGCCGATTTTGAGAAATATATTGAGGAGTTGAAGGCCGCAGGTTGGAATAACGATGTTTCATTGTCGCGTGGTGAGAACGTTTGGGTGTTCGATGCCCGAAACGAATCGGGGTTGAAAATGCACCTTTCACACGACAAAAAAGACAATTGGGTAAAAGTCCAGATTAATTCGAGAGACGAAGAATGATAATTTGATTATACGTTTAATTAAAAATTAAATTTTATGGAACCATTTTCAGTAGGTGCGGGTTTGGCAGTATTAGGTGCTGGTCTCGCAGTAATTGGTGCAGGTTTGGGTATCGGCCGTATCGGCGGTCAGGCAATGGACGCCATTGCCCGTCAGCCTGAGGCTGCTGGTCAGGTGCAAACCAATATGATTATCTCGGCTGCATTGGTTGAGGGTTGCGCACTGTTCGCAATCGTTGTATCACTGCTTGCTTCGTTGTAATCGGCAAACACCAAAAACAACTAAATGCCACTTGCAGCGATTGGCTGCAAGGGCATTTTAAAAAGGAAACTAAAAACGAAACAATATGGATTTAGTAACCCCACAAATCGGATTGCTTTTCTGGACCGTCCTAATCTTCCTGACGCTGGTCTTCCTGCTTGCGAAATTCGCCTGGAAGCCAATCCTGAAAATGGTTGAGGAGCGGACAAAGAACATTGAGGACGCGCTCAACTCGGCCGAGAACGCCAAAAAGGAAATGGCTGGACTGAAGGCTGAAAACGAGCAAATTATGAAGGAAGCACGCGCCGA
The DNA here is from genome assembly GCA_946414435.1 of uncultured Bacteroidota bacterium. GTDB lineage: Bacteria > Bacteroidota > Bacteroidia > Bacteroidales > SZUA-534 > RUG13583. Next base: position 72,819 of record CAMKOM010000004.1, on the reverse strand, counting down.
ACGCGACAAAATCGTGCGCGAGGCCCGCGAAATGAAGGACAAGATTATCGAGGAATCGAAAGAAACGGCCAAAGCTGAAGCCGACAAGATTCTGGCACAAGCCCGCAAGCTCATCGACGACGAGAAACGCGCCGCAATGAACGAGTTGAAGGACCAAGTGGCTTCGCTCTCAATTGAGATTGCCGAGAAAATCCTGACAAAGGAACTTTCCGACAAGAAGAAACAGGCCGAACTCATCGATGACATTCTGCAACAATCAAACCTGAACTGATATGGACCAAAGCAGAATAGCCGTCAGATACGCCAAGGCACTCTTTGAACTGGCACAGGAGAAGAAACTGGTGGAGCGCGTGAAAGCCGACACCGACCTTGTGGCTCAAGTGTGCGCCCTGCCCGAAATGGTGCAACTGGCCGAAAGCCCCGTCATCAAGCCGTCGGCAAAGGCAAAGGCGTTCGACAAGATTTTCAGCGGCAAGGTTGACGCGCTGACACTCGCATTTCTGCAAATGGTGGTTGCCAACCGCCGCGAGCGCTACATTGGCGCAATGTGCCGCAATTTTGCGAGCCGATTCTACGATTACGCCAACATCCGCCAAGTGCACATCACCACGGCCGCGCCCATCGACGAAAAGACGACCGAACGCCTGCGCAAGGCCATTGCCGAACTGTGCAAGTCGGAGGTGGAAATGACGGCGTCGGAGGACCCGAGCCTGATTGGCGGTTTCGTGCTTCGCATTGGCGACCAACAGTTGGACGCAAGCGTCAGTTCGAAACTGAACAACCTGAAACAGAAATTTACTCAAACATCGATTAATTAGATAAAAACCAAAATATTATGGCAGATATCAAACCATCGGAAATATCATCGGTTCTGAAGCAGCAACTTGAGGGCTTCAAATCGGCAAACGAATTTGACGAGGTGGGCACCGTGCTGACCATCGGCGACGGCATCGCCCGCATCTACGGGCTGTCGAACGCGCAGTCGAACGAACTTATCGAGTTCGAGAACGGCGTGAAGGGCATTGTGCAGAACCTTGAGGAGGACAACGTGGGCGCCGTTTTGCTGGGCCCGTCGGAGGGAATCAAGGAGGGCGACACCGTGAAGCGCACCCGCCGCATCGCGTCCATCAACGTGGGCGAGGGGCTGCTGGGCCGCATCATCAACACCATTGGCGAGCCCATCGACGGCAAGGGCCCCATCACTGGCAAACTCTACGAAATGCCGCTGGAGCGCAAGGCGCCTGGCGTTCTGTTCCGTCAGCCTGTGAAGGAGCCGCTGCAGACAGGCCTGAAACCTGTTGACGCTATGACGCCAATCGGCCGCGGACAGCGCGAACTTATCATCGGCGACCGTCAGACAGGAAAAACGGCCATCGCCATCGACACCATCATCAACCAAAAGAGTTTCTACGACGCTGGAAAACCCGTTTACTGCATCTACGTGGCAATCGGGCAGAAGGGCAGCACCGTGGCCAACATCGCCAAAACGCTTGAGCGTCACGGCGCAATGGCCTATACAATAATTGTTTCGGCAACGGCTTCGGACCCTGCCGCAATGCAGTTCAACGCGCCGTTTGCGGGCGCCGCCATTGGCGAGTTCTTCCGCGACACTGGCCGTCCTGCGCTGGTTGTGTACGACGACCTTTCGAAACAGGCCGTGTCGTATCGTGAGGTGTCGCTGCTGCTTCGTCGTCCGCCTGGCCGCGAGGCTTACCCTGGCGACGTCTTCTACCTGCACAGCCGTCTGCTGGAGCGTGCCGCTAAAATAATTGAGAGCGACGAGGTTGCGCGCCAAATGAACGACCTTCCGCCTGTGCTGAAGGACGCCAAGGACGAGAACGGCGAGCCGCTTGTGAAGGGCGGAGGCTCACTCACCGCGCTGCCAATCATTGAGACGCAGGCAGGCGACGTTTCGGCCTACATCCCGACCAACGTAATCTCAATCACCGACGGACAGATTTACCTTGAGTCGGACCTGTTCAACTCGGGCATCCGCCCTGCCATCAACGTGGGTATCTCGGTATCGCGTGTGGGTGGTAACGCGCAGATTAAGAGTATGAAGAAGGTGGCTGGTACGCTGAAAATCGACCAAGCGCAGTTCCGTGAGTTGGAGGCGTTCTCGAAATTCGGCTCTGACCTTGACGCTGCCACAAAGGCCGTGCTCGACAAGGGCCGCAAGAACGTTGAGATTCTGAAGCAGGGACAGTACGCCCCAATGCCCGTGGAGAAGCAGATTGCCATCATCTACTGCGGCGTGAAGGGCTTGCTTGCCGACGTACCAATCAACAAAGTGCGCGATTTTGAGGCCGATTTCCTTGAGACAATGGAACTGAAGCACCGCGACACGCTTGACGAACTAAAGGCGGGCACATTAACCGAGAACGCTGAAAACGTTATAAAAGAGACAGTTAAAGAAGTATCGGCTAAATACGCAAACTAAAAGTAAAACGCTATGGCAAACCTGAAGGAAATCAGGCAAAGAATTGCTTCGGTGCAGACCACGCGGCAGGTCACAAGTGCAATGAAACTTGTGTCGGCGGCCAAACTGCGCAAGGCTCAAGACGCCGTTATCAAACTTCGGCCTTTTGCCAACAAACTGGCCGAAATACTGGCGAACCTGTCGGAGACGCTGAACGAGTCGGGCGAGTGCGCCTACACCAAGGGCCACGGCGACGGCACCCGCCTGCTGGTGGTTGCCATCAACTCGAACCGCGGCTTGTGCGGCGCGTTCAACGCGAATGTGAACAAGGCTATCAATCAGGTGATTGCAGAGCAACGGGCGCAGGGACTCACCAACGCCGACGTGATTGCAATCGGCAAGAACGCCTTTGAGTTCGCCAAACGCAGCAAACTTGAGGTGACGGAGTTCAACGAGTTGTACTCGACACTCGACTTTGCCCACGCCCTGCCCATCATCGACCAAATAATGGGCGACTTTGCCGCAGGCAAGTACGACAAGGTGGTGCTGGTTTACAACTTCTTCAAGAACGCATCGACGCAGGTGGTGACCACAGAGCAACTGCTGCCGATTGTGCCCGCCGCACAGACTGGAGGCAAGAATGCAGCCACAAACTACATTTTCGAGCCGTCGGAGGAGAGCCTGGTGGAGAAGATTCTGCCAATGTCGCTGCGAATGCAGTTCTACAAGGCCGTACTCAACTCGTACGCCGCAGAGCACGCCGCGCGAATGACAGCAATGCACAAGGCCACCGACAACGCCACCGAACTGCTGCGCACACTCAACCTGCAGTACAACAAGGCGCGTCAGGCGGCCATCACCAACGAGATTACTGAAATTGTGGGCGGTGCCGACGCTCTTAAAGATTAATTGACAGAGAATGAATAAGATATTAGTGACAGGAGGAGCGGGATTCATTGGGAGCGCGTTGGCTGAAAAGTTGATTAGCAACCCCGACAACTATGTTGTGATTGTCGATAACCTTTCGACAGGCAACATCGGCAAACTGCCCAACCTGCCGAAAACCAACTGGAGGTTCATAAAGTGCGACGTGAACGACTACACCGAGATTGCGCCCGTTATGACAACCTATCAGTTCGACTATGTGTTCCACTTTGCCGCCGTGGTGGGCGTTCTGCGCACGCAGCAATACCCCGTGAGCGTGCTGAACGACATCGACGGAATAAAAAACGTGCTGTCGCTCTCGAAGAACACAACCGTGAAGAGGGTGTTTTTCTCATCGTCGTCGGAGATTTACGGCGACCCTGTGGAAATGCCGCAGAACGTTTACACAACGCCGCTCAACAGCCGTCTGCCCTACGCGGTGGTGAAGAACATCGGCGAGGCCTTTCTGCGCTCTTACAAGCAGGAGTACGACCTTGACTACACCATTTTCCGATTCTTCAACACCTACGGGCCCAAGCAGAGCCGCGATTTTGTCATCAGCAAGTTTATGCTTGCCGCGCTCAACAACCGCGACATCACCATCTACGGTGACGGCCTGCAAACGCGCACCTTCTGCTACATCGACGATAACATCGACACCTGTCTGACAGCCTTTTACGAGAACAAGGTGGTGAACGGGGTGATAAACATCGGCGGAAACCGCGAGGTGACAATCAAGGAGTTGGCGGAGATAATCATCCGCGAGACGGGCTCGAAATCGAAAATCGTGCACGTTGACCCGCTCAAAGAGGGCGATATGCGCCGCCGCCAACCCGACAACTCGGATATGAAGGCGCTGCTCAACCGTCCGCTCATCAAGGTTGACGAGGGCATACGCAAGATAATTGAAAAAGGACTTTTTGAACTGAACATTCAATAATGGAAAGCACGGCCAACATATTGAAAACCATTGAGCAGCGCATTGCCGCCCTGCCTTTGCAGCGCGAGCCGCAGGGGCTTTACGAGCCGATTGTGTACTCAATGGGCAACGGCGGAAAACGCATCCGCCCGCTGCTGACGGTTCTGGCCTGCCAAGTGTTTGACGCTGACAAGGTTGCCGACGCCTACACGCCCGCCATTGCGTGGGAAATGTTCCACAACTTCACGCTGCTGCACGACGACGTTATGGACCGCGCGCCCATCCGTCGCGGAAAGCCGACGGTGCCCGCCAAATACGGCGACAACACGGCCATTCTGTCGGGCGACACTATGCTGGTTGAGGCGTTCAGCATTCTGCATCAGACTAAAAGCGCGAATTTCAGCAAGATAGCCGAACTGTTCACTCGTACGGCGCAGGAGGTCTGCGAGGGGCAAATGTACGATATGGAGTTTGAGGAGCGGGCGGATATCACTGAAAACGAATACATTGAAATGATTAGGCTGAAGACATCGGTGCTCATCGGCGCCTGCCTGAAAACGGGCGCGCTAATGGGTGGAGCCACCGACGCCGACGCACAAATGCTCTACGACTTCGGCATCAATCTGGGCCTGGCGTTCCAACTGCGCGACGACCTGCTCGACACCTTCGGCAACCCCGAAACGTTTGGCAAGCGCATTGGCGGCGACATTGTGTGCAGCAAGAAAACCTATCTGCTAATCAATGCGTTGAACGCGGCATCGGCGCAAGACCGCGCCACTATGAACGACTGGCTGGGGCGCACGGAGTTTGACGAGGAGGCGAAAATCGAGGCCATCAGGGGAATGTATGTGAAGTACGGCATCGACAAAATGAGTCAGAAAAAAATTGAGGAATACGATAACAAGGCAACGCAGATTTTGGATAAATTGAGTGCCCGCGGACTGGAGGTGAGCCCGCTGCGCGAATTGAGCCAAAAACTGCTGAACCGCGACAAATAAAAAAGTGTAACTATTAATCTTTCAAAGATATGGCGAAGAATATTGGCAAAATCGTTCAAATCATCGGCCCTGTGGTGGACGTGAGTTTTGAGCAAGAAGGCAACCTGCCTAACATTTTGGACGCGCTGGAGATTAAGCGCGCCGACGGCAGCACTCTTGTGTGCGAAGTGGAGCAACACATTGGCGAGAAGACAGTTCGTGCCATTGCAATGGACTCAACCGACGGTTTGAGCCGCGGTGTTGAGGTGGTGGCCACTGGCGCGCCAATCAAAATGCCTGTGGGCGAGCAAATCAACGGCCGCCTTATGAACGTTACGGGCGATACCATCGACGGCATCGGCGCTCTGCCAAAGGAGAACGGCTACCCGATTCACCGCGCGGCACCAACCTACGACCAACTCTCGACCGAGTCGGAGGTGCTCTTCACGGGCATCAAGGTCATCGACCTGATTGAGCCCTACACAAAGGGCGGCAAGATTGGTCTGTTCGGCGGCGCAGGTGTGGGCAAAACAGTTCTTATTCAGGAACTTATCAACAACATCGCCATCGGCTATTCGGGCATATCGGTGTTTGCTGGCGTGGGTGAGCGCACCCGTGAGGGCAACGACCTTCTGCGCGAAATGATTGAGGCTGGAATCGTCGACTACGGCGAGGAGTTTAAGAAGAGTATGGAGGAGGGCGGCTGGGACCTTTCGAAGGTTGACACCGAGGCCCTGAAGAACTCGAAACTGGCAATGGTGTTCGGCCAAATGAACGAACCGCCTGGCGCACGTGCCCGTGTGGCCCTGTCGGGACTGTCGGTGGCCGAGAGTTACCGCGACGGCGACGGCTCGGGCAAAGGCCGCGACATTCTGTTCTTCATCGACAACATCTTCCGTTTCACACAGGCTGGCTCGGAGGTTTCGGCGCTGCTGGGACGTATGCCTTCGGCTGTGGGCTATCAGCCGACTCTGGCCACTGAAATGGGTAATATGCAGGAGCGAATCACATCGACAAAGAACGGTTCAATCACATCAGTGCAAGCCGTGTATGTGCCTGCCGACGACTTGACCGACCCCGCACCTGCCACAACATTCGCCCACTTGGACGCCACCACGGTGTTGAGCCGTAAGATTTCGGAGTTGGGTATCTATCCCGCCGTTGACCCGCTCGACTCAACATCGCGAATCCTGACCGAAGAGGTTGTGGGCAAGGCTCACTACGAGACGGCACAGCGCGTGAAACAGTTGCTGCAGCGTAACAAGGAGTTGCAGGATATTATATCAATTCTGGGTATGGACGAACTCTCGGAGGAGGACAAACTGGTGGTTCACCGCGCTCGTCGTGTTCAGAGGTTCCTGTCGCAGCCGTTCCACGTTGCCGAGGCGTTCACTGGCCTGAAGGGCGTGTTTGTGAAGATTGAGGACACCATCAAGGGATTCAATATGATTATGGACGGCGAGGTTGACCAATACCCCGAAGCGGCCTTCAACCTTGTGGGCACCATTGAGGACGCCATTGCCAAAGGCGAGAAAATGCTGGCGGAGGCGAAGAAGTAGTGAGGAATTAGGATTTAGGAATTAGGAGTTAGAAGATAGGAATTAGGAGCGATATGGTAGTTTTGATTGTTATAGCGGTAGCAATGATTGCTTTGGGAGTTTTGCTTCTTAAGGGCAAAGCCGATAGGTTTATTGCTGGTTATAACACTGCAAGCGAGGAGGAACGCAAAAAGGTAAACATCAAGCGATTGCGTTTGGTGGTGGCCTTATGCCTTTGGGCAACAACGGCAGTTTGCGTTTTGGTTCTTCCTAACCTTCCAAAGCACGAAAAACCTGGTAGTGAGGTATTTATTTTATTGGGAATAATTTTCGCGATAGCCATTGTGACGGTTATTTTGGCAAACACTTGGTGCAAGAAGAAAGCGGAAGATTAAACCTTCTAAACTTCTCAACAGCGAAGCCCCCGATAGTTATCGGGGTCAACTTTTAACTCTAAACTTTTAAAGAAATGATTGCAGAAATAGTAACACCCGACAAGACAGTTTATAGCGGCAGCGTGACGCTGGTGAGCGTGCCTGGCGTTATGGGCGCGTTTGAGATACTGAACAACCACGCCCCGATAGTTTCGGCATTGGGCAAAGGTCAGATACGGATTGTTGAGGACAACGCCGACCACAGTGAGCAACTGTTCGACATGGAAAGCGGCATTGTCGAGGTTAAAAGCAATAAGGTTAACGTGCTGATTGAGAAATAACCGTCAACGCTGAATAGGTAAAGAAGCCGCTTTCTTAACAAGGCGGCTTTTTTTGTGAGTGGTGGCAACCAATCTTTGGCAAATAGCGTCTTGCTATTGGTTTTGTGTTAATTTTGGGATGAAGTTCATACCACAAGCACAATCAAGTGAAATAATATGGTGAAAGATAATAGAGATGAAATAAAAAATATAATATCCTTGTTAAGATATATTGATTTACAAGTCTTTGATGCGAATGGCAATCATCTTTATTTATCTTTAAACACTAACTTTTGGCGTGCGCATATAAAGGCTTATTGGCGAATACTTTGGTGCAAAATAAAAAAACGAAATCTTCATTTAAAAGGGTTATCATTATTCATATGGATAAAACTAATTCCGTTAATGATGATTTTGTGGTTTGGTTTTTTCTTTGCAATCCTAATAGGATTTGATTTGGTAGGTGAAGGAGAAAACACACTTAAGGTGATGTGTATGCCGCATACATTATTCTTGGTATTGTGTTATCTTAAACTATCGACTCTGATGGTTAGAAAATACATTAAGAAGATAGAATGGAATATTAACGTTTTAGAAACTTTTTTAAAAGAAAATAAACATAATAAAAAGAGAGTGAAGATGTAATATTCCCCATGTTAACAGTTATTTCGTATATACAACTAAATCCTGCCATCCCCTAAAATCCGTCCGTTAAATAAATGAAAGGCCAAAACAACGCAACAAGCGAGCAACTGTTCGAGGTGGAAAGCGGCATTGTCGATGTTAAAAGCAATAAGGTTAACGTGCTGATTGAGAAATAACCGTCAACGCTGAATAGTAAAGAAGCCGCTTCGAAAAAGAGCGGTTTTTTTTGTGGGGGGGGGTGGTAAACAAAACCAGGCTGTCCAAAATTTTGAACAGCCTGATTTATTTGTAGAAGTTGGTTAAACCCTAACGGTCTGCATTAGAAGAACTTGACAATATCGTCAAGGTTTTTGTGCTGCGGTTGGCGGGGCTCGCCACTGCGGTAACCCAACGAGATTACGGCTGTAATGGTCTCGCTTTCAGGAATTCCGAACAGACGGCGTAGAGCATCGGCATCGCGCATACCCATAATCAGAGTGTCGAAACCCATAGCGCGGGCTTTCAGAATCAAGTAGCAGTTGGCCAGACCGTTGTCGTAGGCACCCCAAAGGTCGCCCAGTTCGTTGGCTGGATTTTCACGGAAGAAACCCGATTTGCCGCGCTCGAATGTCGAGATAATCAGCACTGGTGCGCCTTCAACATTGCGGCGGTTGCCACCGATGTAGTTCTTCACCGAGTCAATCATCGCGGCGCTCTGAGCCACATAGTATTTGGTGGGCTGCTGGTTTGCCCACGACGGTGCTTCCTGAGCGCTTGTCAGCAGTTCGCGCACTTCGGCTTCGCTGATGGTTTTGGTGGCATCGTAACTGCGCACGCTGCGGCGTGTTTTAATCACATCGTCGAACGACACACCGTTCACTTGCCCGCTGTTATTGCAACCGACCAAAGTGGCCGCCAATGCAACTGTAAATAAGAATTTTCTCATAAACTTAAAAGGATTTTGGATATAGTTTAATTAGTCTTTGTTACCATTTAGGTAGCCGTTAATCATTTCAAGCAGAAGGTTGCCTGCAATGGGTTTCGACACGTAATTGTCGCAACCGCATGCCAGAATCTCTTCGCGTTCGCCAAAGAGTGCAAACGCCGTCTGGGCAATAATCACCATTTGTGGACGGATTTTTTTAATCTCGGCGGTAGCGGTTTTACCATCCATACCGGGCATCATTATATCCATCAGTATAAGGTCGATGTCGAGTTGGTTGGTTGCAGCATCCACAGCTTCCATTCCGTTTCTTACCCACACAATTTCGATATTGGTTTTCTTCAGCAATGCTTTGAGGAACAAATAGTTGGTGTATTCATCTTCGGCAATGAGTATTTTTTTCCCGCTGAAATTGTATTTGTCCATGTCGTATGATTTTTCCAATACTAACCAAAGGTATAAAAAAATTGTAGTTTTGCACACATCACACAAATCTCGCGATGGGCAAGATAAACATAATCGGACAGGAATGCGCGGAAACAGCGGTGCTGGTGGGCGTAATCACACAGGAGCAGGACGAAGCTAAGGTCGGCGAATATCTCGACGAACTGGCTTTTTTAGCAGATACCGCAGGAGCAGTCACCGTCAATCGCTTTACGCAGAAGATGGACAAACCTAACGGCGCCACTTTTTTGGGCTCGGGAAAGATTAAAGAAGTTGCTGAGTATGTGGAGGAGAACAATGTCAGTCTGGTGATTTTTGACGATGAGTTGACCCCTACGCAGTTGCGCAACCTGGAGAACATGTTCAAGGCTCGCGTACTCGACCGCACTAACCTAATTCTTGACATTTTTGCCCAACGTGCTCAGACGGCTCACGCCAAAGTACAGGTTGAGCTGGCTCAATACCAGTATCTTTTGCCCCGTCTGACGCGAATGTGGACCCACCTTGAACGCCAGCGGGGCGGCATTGGAATGCGTGGCCCGGGCGAGACTCAGATAGAGACCGACCGCCGTATCATTCTCGATAAGATTGCACATCTGAAGGAACAACTGGGCAAGATTGACAAGCAGATGGCCACGCAGCGTAAAAACCGCGGTCAGATGGTACGTATTGCGCTTGTGGGCTACACCAATGTCGGCAAATCAACCATCATGAATATGCTAAGCAAAAGCGATGTTTTTGCCGAAAACAAGCTGTTTGCCACGCTCGACACCACTGTGCGTAAGGTGGTGATTGGCAATCTGCCGTTTTTGTTGTCGGACACAGTTGGGTTTATCCGCAAATTGCCGCACAATCTTGTTGAGTCGTTCAAATCAACACTCGATGAAGTGCGCGAAGCCGATATTCTGTTGCACGTTGTCGACATTTCGCACCCCAACTTTGAGGAGCAGATTGACGTGGTGAACCGTACTTTGCATGAGATTGGGGCACAGAATATACCCACATACGTTGTGTTCAACAAAGTGGACAACTATCACTACGAACCGCTTGACGAATTCGACCTTCGGCCTGCCACCCGCAACAACATCTCTCTTGATGATTTGAAGCGTTCGTGGATTGCCAAAAACAATCTGCCATGCATTTTCATCTCAGCCAAGGAACATCTTAATATCGACGAGTTTCGCAATTTGATTTATGAAAAGGCTCGCGAAATTCACGCCGAACGATATCCGTACAACAATTTCCTGTTCGACATGTTTGATGAGAATGAGGAAAAATAGACTGATTATTCCCTAAAATATTCCAAACTCCTAATCACCGCATCGAAATCGTAGTAGCGGGCTTGGACAAAATCGCCACTGCTGAGTAGAAGATAGAAATTGTCGGGGTCGGAATTGCCATTGGGCAGGCGGCGCTCGAAGGCGCGACACCACTGCTCGCGACCGTCGGTGGTGGTGACGGACAGCGAGTACATTGGCTGCGTGGCCGTTATCGAGTCGATTTGGGGCTGCGGAAGTTGCACATAATCGGAAAAATCCTTGTGTGTGAACTCCGACACATAGCGTTGCACTTTTTCGGCATCAACATTGCTCATTTTCAGCCCGACTGGATATGACAGCACATCCATCTGGCGGCCGTTGCGGCTTACGGTGAACGAGCGCTCGGGGTGGCGCACATTGTCGAGGATTATCTGCTGTATGCGGTCGAGCTTGACGGCAAAAACAGTGCGGCTCTTCCAGTCGGCAGCACTCGACAGACGCAGAACCGATAGAAAACGGTTGTAGCCAGGCACTTCCACGGCAAACACACGGTCAGAGCCAGCGGCCCAGGCATAGCACTCACCGTTGGTTGCAAACAGTAACTTGTAGTGCGCCAGTGTTTTCCGTCGGCTTTTGATTTGGATTGTGTAGCCGCTTTTGTCCATTTCGGCCATCATCTTTTTTGCATCGGCTTTGGCCACGGGCTTTGTGATGCTGATGTCGTGCACCGCTTTCAGCAGAACTGGCACAAGGTCGGTGCGGGCGGGTGTTTTGCCATCGACAAGCCACTGATCATCAGCGCGTTGCAACTCAACAGTATTGTCAGCATTAGAAATTGAAATAAGTGCGACGGTGGTCGTATCTTTAACCGTCAGCCACTCTTCGCGCCCGCCGAAGGTCGATTTTCGATTGCTCAAAACTACTGCCAGCGTTGCCGCCAGAAGCACGGCAAACGCAATCAGCAACCGAGCGTTTTTTGTAATCATTGGTAGCGGCGTTTTCTTAATGTGTTGAATATGAATCCGAAAGCTAATATCATTAGAACAGGAACTCCAACATTGACAATCTGCCAAAGTGTGCGCTGTTCGGTAATTTTGGCGTGGTTCAGCATTCGCAGTTTGAACTCTTTCGAGCGGCTCTCCATCAGTTCGTCGAACCCGCAGAGGTAGTTTATCGCGTTAAGCAGAAACTCCTTGTTTCCAAAGGTTTGGCGTGTATAGCGGTCGTAGCCGAGTGGCAGAGGCTCGCGCTGGTCACCGTTCTGGCGGAACTGCTGGCGGATGATGTCGCCGTCAGAAATCACAATCATCCGCGTGGCAGTGCTCTGGCGGCGGAATTGTGAACGGCTGAACCCATCGACCTGCAGCGGGTGGTTGGCGAAAGCGCTGTTGAATTCGCCTTCGAGCAGAACTCCCATTATCAGTCCCGAGTGGGCGAAGGTTTCGGGCGCAATGCGGTTGCCGATTATCGACAAATCGACCTGCGCAGGCAGCGGCACGGTGCGGCAGTTGTCCGACGCGGCCAAAAGCACAGTTTTGCTGATATCGGCGTTGCGGCCGACGGTGTCTATCGAACTTGCAAAATCAACGCGAATCATATCCAAATTCTTGGTGAGCGGGTGGCCGTCGGTGGGCGTCACAATGGGAGAGAACACCCACGGCGCGGGCGTAAACTGCGGCGGCTGCCCCACAAGTGCGGTGTTGACGGGAACGACAGCGCACTGCATATCCTGAATCAGATTGGCATTGATGCGTACGCCGTAGTTGAAGAGCAGGTCGTCGAGATTCAAATCGAGTAACATTGCCTGCACATCGCGGCCGTGCGAGAGGCTGTCGATACTGGCTGTGGTGTAATCAACGAGCCACAGCACGCGGCCTCCAGCCATCACATACTGGTCAATCACGAACTTCTCGGCATCGCTGAAACGCTGCAGCGGCTGCGCAACCACAAGGGCGCGGTAGATGAGCCGCCCCACAGAATCGGTGGCGGTGAGGCCCGCGTCGGCGTCAACCTGACGCAGAGTGTAGAATTTGCCGAGAGTGTAGGCCATATCTTCCATCTGCTCGGGCGGTAGCTCGCCATGCCCGCGAACAAATCCGATAATGGGCGATTCGGGGTTGAGCAGCTGGTTTATGGCGAATGTGAGGTCGTATTCGAGCGACTGGATTGAGGTTTGAAGGTTTGCTTCGGCAGTGGCCGACACGTGGTTTTTCAGTATGTTGACGGCTACATCGCGCCCGCCGTACGACACCATAATGCCAGGGAAAATCAGCTTCTGCGACGAGCTGCCGTCTTTTTCCTTCACTTGCAGATTGGTTGGGTCGAGGCCCTTCTGGTAAAGCTCGCGGAAAATGCGCTCGCGGGCCTGCGGGTTAGGGTTTTCGGTGGGGTCGATAAACTCGTACTGGATATTTTCGCCGCCGTAGGCACGGAACTCGTCGAGCATCTCGCGCACTGAGTTCTGAAGGCGCTGGAAGCCAGCAGGCAGGTCGCCGTCCAAATAAACACGGAACAGAATCTCGTCGTCAATCCGCTGCAGCATCTGCTTTGTGGGTTTTGAGAGCGAATAGCGGCGGTCGGCGGTCAGGTCGAAACGCGCGTGGAAGTATGACGACAGTATGCCTATCAGAAGCAATATGGCGATTTTAATGCCCGTTTCGGTTATAAGTTGCTTTCTCATAGGGCGTTACTTTTTATCGATTTTGAGTTTGAACTGCGTGAGCAGCATAAAAAACACCGTTGTGCAGCCGAAATAAACCACATCGCGGGTATCGACCACGCCGCGGCTGATTGAGCGGTAGTGTTCGTCGATACTCAGATTGCTTAAAATCTGTCCAATGCCGCCCATTGCATCGCCCACAACATCGAAACCCATATAGAAAACGAATGTTATGACAATTGCCAAAAGAAACGCAACCACCTGACTGTCAGTCAACGATGAGCAGAAACATCCAATGCTGACATACACCGTAGCCAACAACGCAAGGCCGAGATACGAGCCCCAGGTGCCGCCCGTGTCGATGTTGCCCGCAGGATTGCCCAGCACGTAAACCGAAAGGAAATAAATGAGCGTGGGTGCAATGGCAATGAGAGCAATAGCTAGCGACGCGAGGTTTTTGCCCGCTACAAGCTCCATCTCGCTCAATGGGCGCGTCTGCAGAAGGTCGAGAGTGCCGGTTTTGCGCTCTTCGGCAAAGCTGCGCATTGTTATGGCGGGAATCAGGAACAGAAATAGCCACGGCGCCAGTCCGAAAAGCCCGTCGAGTGTGGCGTAACCGCCGTCGAGCACGTTGTTGCCGCCCGGGATTATCCATACAAAAAGCCCTGTTGCCACTAGAAAAATGAGAATGGCCAGATAGCCCATCACCGAGCTGAAAAAGACGGCCAACTCTTTTTTGAAAACTGCGAACATAGTTTCAGAAGTTTTGCGGCGAAGTTATAAAATGTTTTGGACTACAGACTTCCGACAACAGTCTTCAGACGGCGGGTTATGACGAGACGGTCTTTCTCTTGACTAAGGTCTGTTGTCCGTAGTCCGATGTCCTAATCCAATTCACTGATTTTCTTTTCAATCCGCTCACGTTCCGACTGTTTCGGAATCATTTTTGTGAGAGCCGTCTGCCAGTAACGCCGGGCGGCGGCGGTGTCGGATTGTGCAAAATAGTAGTCGCCCAGAATCTCGTGTGTGGCAAACAATTCGGGGTTGAGTTGCTCAAACTCAGCAAGCTCGGAGCTGTCGATGGTTTGCTCTTGCGCGATGGCAGCCTTGAACTCGTGGGTGAGCCGCTTGATGCGGAAAATGTCGTCGACAGGGATGGTTTGGTCGGCAGGAATGGTCAGCAGGCAGTCGGCAACTTCGCCGCTGAAGCCGGTCTCACCATTGAAAATTGCCGCCAAATCGTAAGCCACATAAGGTCCGGCCTGCCATGGCGATGTTGATACCCACATAATAAGCCTGTTGGCATTGAAAACCACCGAATGATGCCCGATGAATTGATTCAGAGCCGCTTCGTTGGTCCAGCCGATAATGCTGTCGTTCAATCCTTTGCTATCGCGAAGAATTGAAACGGCATCAGCTGCGTCAATCGGGAATTTTTGATGCAGAAGCTGGTCAATTCGTTTTAGGCGGAAGGGGCTGTCTGATGTGGCAATGTTCTCAATATTGCGCGAATCGTTTGCAAACGCGTCTGATTGATAATGGTTTGTGCTAATAATGAACGAGGAGTCGGTAGTGAAGAGCGCTGTTTTTTCGGGTGATTTTTCAATCACAGCGGCGCAGCTGTCGGCCGCCGAGCCAATCAGTATCGATTCTGACACAAACGTCTTGTGCCGGCGGGCAATCGCGTACGCTTCGTCGATGGTTGACGCATATTGCAGAATCTCGCGCGTGAGAATCGATATTGGTGTGGCCGATGATGTTGGAATGGCCGATTTGGCGGCGTTGATGGTCACCGTCAGGCCCTTCTCGTTCATTCCCGACATGATGCCAATCATTCCCGGCCAGCTCACCGATGCAAAACGGTAGCCGTTGGTCGGGAAGCAGAACATCACAATGCGGTTGCGGGCAAAATCGTCGCCAATGTAGAAATCGAAGTTGCGGCCCACCATCAGGTCGCCGGTGGCGCTGCACGTGTCCCAGGCGGCAAACGAGCTGCAACCCACAAGCATGTAGTCCTGCATTGCGTGGCCGATGTCGTGCGCCGAGTGGTAGTTCATTTGCCGCTCGTAAGGCTCGCATACAAAGTTGAAATCGTTGGAGCAAGAGAGAGAGATGCCGTAGATTTCCTCACGGTATTCTTCGTTGATATATCGCCCCAGCGAGTGGTTGAACATGAATGTCAGATGGCGAAGAAATCTCAGGTATGATTCCGATGGTACAAACGTGCGTATCTGGTCAACAAAAATCTGTTCCTGCTGATACAGAAGGTCTTGTGTCAGCTTGCCATAGGCTTCGCCGCGTTCGAAGGCGCTTCCGCCGATTTTAATTTCCCAAAGGCCGCTACGGCTTAGGCGCAAAGTGTCATCGCCATAGGCACGCAGGCTGTCGCCGATTTTTGTAACTTGCATGTCAGCCGGCTCAAAACCGACAGGTTTCTTGAAATCGGACGTCATGTACAAATATGCTAGAAAGATGACGGGAATGAGAGTGATGACAACAATCAGCCCGCAAACGTAAAGCGCAATCCTGACAATCTGTTTCGGTTTCTTTTTCATTATTTCAACGGCGTGTTGATGTTCCAAATATAGCATTTCTGCAAATTATCCATAGAATTTCGATAAATGTTAATGCGAATACGTGGTACGCCGCATTTTAACCTTATAAAACACGTAGAGACGATGTAAACATCGCCTCTACAATATTTATTACCAACTATTTAAATCAATCATTCAACATTACGCGTTTCACCGCATTGCCGGTTTTTACAATGTAAACGCCGGGGGTGTTGACACGGATTTCGGTTGTAGAGACGAGGCTCGCCGCGTCTCTACGGGTAACCATTCTGCCCATTGCATCATAAACGCGGATTTCGGCGGTGGCGTTCTCAACCACAATAACATTGTTTTGGGTGTAGATGCTGATGGCGTTGGCGGCCGATTCGGCAACTGCCGTGCCTTTCTCGGGTGTTGTGGCAATCTTGGTGCCGGCAGCCATGCGTGTGTCGGTTGTGCCGCAGCCGTGCTCACATTGTGCTGTCTCGGTGCCATCGGCTTCGGTGGTGGCGTTGTTGTCAAACTTGTAGGTTTTGAAATCATGCCCTAAAGCAGGTATTTCTTCCTGAGCCACCAAAACCGCATTGCAAACTTCACAGTGTTTGCCTTCGGTTTTACCAGCAGCAGTGCAGGTTGCTGCCACAGCGGCATCCACTACTTCTTTGTGGCCGGTGGCGGCAATTTCTATTGGTTTGCGGTTTAATTCACTTTCGCAAACCGTGCAGTAAACCACTGAATCAACAGAACCTGCCACAGTACATGTTGGTGCTATGTAGTTCTTGGCCACGGTTTCGCCTGCTGAATGGCCTGTGGCTGCTACAGTGTCTGAATAATAAGTGTTGCTGCATACCGAGCAGCTGTGGGTTGTGTAACCAACTTCGGTACAGGTTGGGGCGGTGACTGTAGTACCGTAAGAATGGCCGAGAGCTTCCACATCTTCTTGTGCAATCAAAACTGTCCCACATACTGAGCAGTGCTTGCCTTCAGTCTTGCCTGTGGTTGTGCAGGTGGCGGCAATGGCAATATCTATGGCTTCAGTGTGGCCGGTGGCGGCTATGGTATCGGAATTATAAGTATTGCCGCATCTCGAGCAGCTGTGGATTGTATATCCCACTTCGGTGCAAGTTGGGGCAACAACTGTGGCGCTGTAACTATGGCCGAATGCAGATACTTCGTGCTGTACTGCAAAAACTTTTCCGCAGTATGAGCAATACGAGCCTTCTGACAAACCAGGCTCAGTGCAAGTGGCAGTTGCCGGCTCGATTATTATTTGATGCCCGCTTTTCATTATCGGCTTGCCACCCCATGAGTCGCCCATATACGCTGCCGGAACGCACACGTAGTCTAACCCGTCAACACCATCGAATGATGCTTCGCCTATAGTGGGAACGGAACTTCCTTCATAACATAACCCCGTCAGGTTGGTGCAATTTTTAAATACATACTTTCCGAAACTTGTAACTGATTCGGGAATACAGAGTGATTCGAGTCCGCTACAACCAGAGAACGATCCATGGCCAATGCTTGTCACTGAACCGGGAATATCTATCGATGTGAAACTGCTGCAACCACTGAACGCATAGTCGCCAATGGTTGTAACACCATTAGGAATATTGATTGATGGAAGTTTGCTGCAACCATTGAATGTACCATATTCGATGCTTGTAATGTTGTCGGGAAGAGTGACCGATTCCAAGTTACTACATTCATAGAAAGCGCCGTCCCCAATACTTGTCACAGAATTAGGAATGGTTACCGATTTCAGTTTTTTGCTGTTAGAAAAAATGCTGTTACCAATGCTCGTAACGCCATCTTCAAATATTACCGATTCCAAAATAGAGCACATGGTAAATGCCGAGTTACCAACACTTTTAACCGAGCCGGGAATAGTTATCGATTGCAATTTGTAACAATTGGAAAATGCTACGCTGCCAATGCTTTCAACACTTTCGGGTATAACTATTGATTCCAAGGCAGAACATTGATAGAACGCAAATTCCCCAATGCTGGTAACGCCGTTGGGTATGGTCACCGATGTAAGGCTTTTGCAACTATTGAACGCATAATTGCCAATAGCTGTAACTTCATTAGGGATGGTGTATGAACCTGTTTTGCCGGCCGGACAGCGTATTATCGTTTTTTTGTCCTTGCTGAATACCACACCGTCAATTGAGCAAAAATCATTATTTTCTTCCGATACGTTTATTGCTGTCAGACCGCTGCTGTTTTTAAACGCACCATTGCCAATGCTTGTAACCAGGTTGCCCACATTAACAGTTTTAAGCGTTGTTAATCCATCGAGTTTCGATCCTGCAATATTGCTGTTATATGTTAGAGTTTCAATCGGGCAATCCTTGAAAGCATCGGTGCCAACGCTTGTGATTCCGCTGCCAATGGTTACCGAAGTCAGACCGCTGCAGCCTTCAAACGCAGATCCGCCAATGGTTGTAACTGAATTAGGGATGGTTATCGAAGTCAGTTTGCTGCAACCATTGAATGTATAATTTTCGATGCTTGTAATGTTGTCGGAAAGAGTGACCGATTCCAAGTTACTACATTCATAGAACGCAAATTCCCCAATACTTGTCACAGAATTAGGAATGGTTATCGAAGTCAGTCTGCTACAACCATGGAAAGCATAGCCGCCAATGTGTGTAATAGAATTGGGAATGGAAAACGAAGTCAAACCGCTGCAATCATAGAAAGTATGGTTGCTAATGGTTGTAACCGAATTTGGGATTGTGACTGTTTCAAGACTGCTGCATTCTCTGAACGCACCGTCACCAATGCTTGTAACCGAATTAGGGATGGTTATCGAAGTCAGTTTGCTGCAATCATAGAACGCATTGTTGCCAATGCTTGTAACCGAATTAGGAATGGTTATTGATGTCAGTTTGCTGCAACCAGCGAACGCAAAGTAGCCAATGCTTGTAACCGAATTAGGAATGGTTACCGAAGTCAGTTTGCTGCAATTATAGAACGCTTCTTGGCCAATGCTTTTAACCGTGTAAGTTGTGCCCATAATTTTTACCGTTGCGGCGATTACAAGGTCATCAGTGGGTTTGGTTGAGCCTTGAGCAACTGAAACATTGTTGGTGCCTTCAATAACAGTGTATTTCAGATTACCAATTTCAAAAGTTGTTTGTGCCCATGCCTGTGTGGCAAGCATTGCGGCGAAGCATAATACTAAAATGCGTTTCATAAAATTGTATTTAATTCGTTATTAATTATTCACCATCACCCGTTTGGCCACATTGCCAATCTTTACAATGTAAACACCGGCAGTGTTTATGCGGATTTCTGCACGGACGCGATTAATCGCGTCCCTACCAACCATTCTGCCCATTGCGTCATAAACGCGGATTTCGGCGGTGGCGTTCTCAACCACAATAACATTGTTTTGGGTGTAGATGCTGATGGCGTTGGCGGCAGCATCTGAAACCGCCGTGCCTTTCTCCGGAGTTTCGGGGTTTCCAGGCTTCTCGGTCAGTTTCGTTCCCACGGCCACACGCGTGTCGGTTGTGCCGCAACCATGCGCACATGCGGCTGTCTCGGTGCCATCGGCTTCGGTGGTGGCGTCGTTGTTATAGGTGTATGTGATGAACTCGTGGCCAAAAGCCGGTACATCTCTCTGCTCCATCAAAACAGCGTTGCAGACCGAACAGTGGCGGCCATCGGTGCGACCGGTTACGGTGCAAGTGGCGGGCACTGCCAAATCAACCACCACAGTATGTCCTAAGGCTGCAATCACCTCCTGCTCCACCAGTTTCTCATTGCACAACGAGCAATGTTTGCCCGCCGTTAAGCCGTGCTCGGTGCATGTTGGCTCCACGGCGGCATCGTCAACGAAGTTGTGGCCGGTAGCCAGGACAACCTCCTGAGTGGCAAGCACCGTGTTGCAAACCGAGCAATGCCTGCCCTCGGTCTTGCCATTCTCGGTGCAGGTGGCGGGCACGGCGGCATCCACCACAAAAGTATGCTCCTCAAACTCTGCCGTATAGGTGGCGTTGCCGATGATGCTTATCGACCGCGGATTGTCGGTGACGCCATCGTTCCAGCGTACAAAGTGGTGCCCCGTCTTCTCGATAGCCACAATCTCTATTCTTGTGCCAATCATATAACTGCCGTTGCCAATCACTATGCCCATTGCCGGGTTGGCCGAAACCACGGTGATTGCCGCCATAACCGTTGCATCGAAATTGCTCCAAGGCAGCACCCTGCGGTACATACGCGCCCCCTCAGGGAATTTGAAATCCACACTTTCGTAGATAACAGCATCTTGCAAATTGTTGCCAGTGAGCAAATCGCCCCCAACAATCGGCGGCATTTCGCTTTTGCACTCAATGCTTTGCAAACCGCTGCAACCGGCCAACACCGCACTGCCAATCCCCGCCACCGAGCTGCCGAACGTGATTGATCCCAATCCGCTGCAACCGCTGAACGCGCCGCTGCCAATGTTCTCGACACCATCGGGGATAACCACCGATGTCAGGCTAACGCATCCGCTGAATGCATTGTTGCCGATAGATTCCACCGAAGCCGGTATCTCTATTGCGGCCAGACTGCTACAATTGTTGAAAGCATTGTTGCCGATGGTTGTAACTTTATCAGGAATAACCACCGATGACAGAGCCGCACATCCGCTGAATGCATTGTTGCCGATAGATTCCACCGAAGCCGGTATCTCTATTGCGGCCAGACTGCTACAATTGTTGAAAACATTGTTGCCGATGGTTGTTATGGTGCGTGGCAACGAAACCGAAGTCAACTCGCTGCATCCTTCAAACGCTCCATCAAGGCCGGTGATTGTGAATGTATTACCTGCGGTTACCGATTCCATGATTGTGATATCGCCCGAATATGAGTTAGGCAAAACCGATACCTGATTTTTACTCAACACGCGATATATGAAATCGTCTTTTGTGAATTTTAATCCTACACCCGACACATCGGCATCGGTAAGAATTGTGACCGAAGCAAGGTTGTCGCATCCTACAAATGCACTTCCACCGATGCTTGTAACAGAATTGGGAATGGTGACTGATGTCAGGCCGCTGCAACCCGAGAACGCATAATCCGCTATTTCTGTAACCTTGTCGCCAATATTGATGGTTTTTAAAGTTGACATTCCGCTAAACACACTGCCAATGGCATTGGTGTTGTATGTGAGTGTTTCGATTGGGCAACCTACGAACGCATAGTAGCCAAAGAATGTAACCGAATTTGGGATGGTGACTGATGTCAGGCTGCTGCAACCATTGAACGCATAGTTGCCAATGCTTGTAACCGAATTGGGAATGGTGACTGATGTCAGGCCGCTGCAATAATAGAACGCCTCGTCGCCAATGCTTGTAACCTTATCGCCAATATTGATGGTTTTTAAAGTGGACATTCCGCTAAACACACTGCCAATGGCATTGGTGTTGTATGTGAGTGTTTCGATTGGGCATAAACCTTCCTTTTCATTACCAAAAGCATTTTCACCGATGCTTGTGACAGATTCAGGAATTGTGACTGATGTCAGGCCGCTGCAACCATTGAACGCCTCGATACCGATGCTTGTAACCGAATTGGGTATGGTGACAGAAGTTAAGCCGCTGCAACCAAAGAACGCACCTTCTCCAATGCTTGTAACAGAATTGCCAATGGTGACTGATGTAAGGCCGCAACCTTCGAACGCATAGTTGCCAATGCTTGTAACCTTATCGCCAATATTGATGGTTTTTAAAGTGGACATTCCGCTAAACACACTGCCAATGGCATTGGTGTTGTATGTCAAAGTTTCGATTGGGCAACCACTGAACGCATAGTCGCCAATGCTTGTAACCGAATTGGGAATGGTGACTGATGTAAGGCCGCAACCTTCGAACGCATAGTTGCCAATGCTTGTAACCGAATTGGGAATGGTGACTGATGTCAGGCCGCTGCATTTATAGAACGCTTCGTCACCAATGTTTGTAACCGAATTTGGGATGGTGACTGATATTAGGCCGCCGCAACCATAGAACGCACCGTCACCAATGTTTGTAACCGAATTGGGGATGGTGACTGTTGTAAGGCTGCTGCAATTATAGAACGCACCTTCTCCAATGCTTGTAACCGAATTGCCAATGGTGACTGTTGACAGGCCGCTGCAACCACTGAACGCATAGTTGCCAATGCTTGTAACCGAATTGGGGATGGTGACTGATGTAAGGCCGCTGCAATTATAGAACGCTTCATCCGCTATTTCTGTCACCTTATCGCCAATATTGATGGTTTTTAAAGTTGACATTCTTCTAAACACACTGCCAATGGCATTGGTGTTGAAGGTAAGTGTTTCGATTGGGCAATTATAGAACGCACTGTTGCCAATGCTTGTAACTGAATTGGGGATGGTGACTGATGTCAGGCCGCTGCAACCACGGAACACAGAGTTGCCAATGCTTGTAACTGAATTGGGAATGGTGACTGATGTCAGGCCGCTGCAATTATAGAACGCACTGTCGCCAATGCTTGTAACTGAATTGGGGATGGTGACTGATGTCAGGCTGCGGCAACCATAGAACGCAACGTCACCGATGCTTGTAACCGAATTGGGAATGGTGACTGATGTCAGACTGTAGCAATTAGCGAACGCACCATCGCCAATGCTTGTAACTGAATTGGGGATGGTGACAGATGTAAGGCCGCTGCATTCATAGAACGCATTGCCGGCAATGCTTGTAACCGTATATTCCACATTATTGTCGGGGTTGGTTACTTTTTCTGGAATAATGAGAGCACCGGTAAGTTCGGCTGGGCTTTTGGCAACTGAAACACTGGTGGTGCCTTCAATAACTATGTACATTAGGTTGCCAATGGTGAAAGTTGTCTGTGCCCATGCCTGTGTGGCAATCAAAACACCAAAAACAAAAGCCGCTATTCTTTTCATTTCAATTGTAATTATTAGTTAAACAAACAGTTAATACAAGCAAAAACCGCTCGGCACCAAGCCAGGTGGAATGGATAAACAAAGCGTTTTTTCATAATTTGTGATAGCTCAATGCAAAACTAAGAAAAAAAACAATGTTGCAGCGGGAACGGCAGTAAAACAAATGTATTCAACCACGGAAAGCACTAAATGCACGGAATTATTTCAAAAAACAGCAATTTAACAAGTTAAATTACTGTACATAACACACTGATTGCGCGGAATTTATTCCGCGTTTTCCGTGTGTTATGTGGTAAAATAAAATTGTCGCTTGCGGCAATATCAGTTGAATTTCATCAGTTTATTCAGCAACGACTTTTAAATGAAAAAGCCGTGCTTCGTTGAAAATCAAAACTTATTAAATACTTTAGCATTCGCCATAAAAATTTACATTTGCAGTCTTATTTGATTTTGAATGGCAAAAGCAAAACACAATTTAGGTCTTAAAGATGCTATAGTTGAAGCAATTAAGCAGAAAAAAGGCCGCGACATTGTTGTGATAGACCTGACGGGGACAGAGCAGGCTATCGCTGACTACTACATCATCTGTCATGGAAACTCGAACTCACAGGTGGATGCACTTGCCGACCACGTTGAGCGTTTCTCGCGTACCGAGACGGGCGAGCATCCGCTGCACGTTGAAGGCCGGCAGAATGCGCAATGGATTCTGATGGACTACGGCGACATTGTGGTGCACATCTTCCAGGAAGAAATCCGTCATTTCTACAACATCGAAGACCTGTGGGCCGACGCCAAAAAAGAAATTATTGAAAACGAAGACTAACCCGCTATGGATAACGAAGTTAAAGACGAAAAACAAACCGCGCAGGAAGAGCCTAAAAAGCAGGAAAAACAGCAGGAATTGCATCCGCTTGGCAAGAAGGCGCCCAAATTCAACATGAATTGGATTTACGGCATTATTGCCATTGTGCTGTTGGGCTTCATGTTCATGTCGCCAATGGGTGGCGAGACAATCGAGATTCAATGGCCACGGTTTGAGAATGAGATGCTTAGCAACCACGATGTCAGCCGCATTGTGGTTGTCAACAAAGAGAAGGCCGAAGTTTTCATCAAACCCGAAAAACTGAACGAAGCGCGCTACGCCGATGCCGCAAAGCAAAAGCCAGGAGCCTACAGTCCGCAGTATTTTTTCACGATAGGCTCGGTTGAGATGTTCGAGAAGAAACTCGAAGACGCAACCAAAGACTACGCACCAAGCGAGCAGGTGCCCGTCAGCTACGAGACGCGCCAGAACAACATGAACACCATCTTCAACTGGATAATATTTCCGCTGCTGCTGATTGGTGTCTGGATTTTCATTTTCCGTCGGATGGCCGGTGGCGCAGGTGGCGGCGGCCAGATTTTCAACATCGGCAAGTCGCGCGCAAAGATGTTCGACAAGGACACGTCGGAAATCAAGGTCGATTTCAAAGATGTGGCCGGACTTGAAGAAGCAAAGGTTGAGATTAAGGAAATTGTTGATTTTCTGAAGAATCCGCAAAAATACACACAACTTGGCGGCAAGATTCCAAAGGGCGCACTGCTTGTAGGCCCCCCGGGAACGGGCAAGACGCTGCTGGCCAAAGCCGTGGCCGGCGAAGCGCACGTGCCGTTCTTCTCGCTGTCGGGTTCCGATTTTGTTGAGATGTTTGTGGGCGTTGGCGCATCGCGTGTGCGCGACCTGTTCAAGCAGGCCAAAGAGAAAGCGCCGTGCATCATCTTCATCGACGAGATTGACGCCATTGGCCGCGCCCGTGGCAAAAACCCCAACTGGGGTGCCAACGACGAGCGCGAAAACACTCTCAATCAGTTACTTACCGAGATGGATGGTTTCGGCACCAACAGCGGTGTCATCATTCTGGCAGCCACCAACCGCGCCGACATTCTCGACCGTGCCCTTATGCGTGCCGGTCGCTTCGACCGTCAGATTCACGTTGAACTGCCCGACTTGAACGAGCGCACCGACATCTTCAAAGTGCATCTGCGCCCGCTCACCAAACTGGCATCTGACGTCACAGCAGAATCGCTTGCAAAGCAGACGCCGGGCTTCTCGGGTGCCGACATTGCTAACGTCTGCAACGAAGCCGCGCTCATCGCAGCCCGTCACGACAAGCAGAAAGTTGAAAAACAGGATTTTCTCGATGCCATCGACCGCATTGTGGGTGGACTCGAGAAGAAGAACAAGATAATCTCGGCCGAAGAGAAGAAGACCATCGCCTATCACGAAGCAGGTCACGCCACTGTAAGTTGGATGCTTGAGCATGCCAATCCGCTCATCAAGGTGACGATTGTTCCGCGCGGCCAGGCTCTGGGTGCCGCATGGTATCTACCCGAAGAGCGCCAACTCACCACCAAAGAGCAACTTATGGAAGAGATGGCAGCCTTGCTTGGTGGTCGTGCTGCTGAAGAACTCTTCTTCGGCCGCATATCAACAGGCGCTCTCAACGACCTTGAACGCACCACCAAGCACGCTTACGCAATGGTCTGCTACTACGGCATGAGTCCAAAAGTGGGCAATCTGTCGTACTACGACTCGTCGGGTCAGTCGGAATACTCATTCGCCAAACCATACAGCGAAGAGACGGCCCGCACCATCGACGAAGAGACAAAGCGCATCATCGACGAAGCATACGCGAAAGCAAAGGAAGTGCTGACCAAATACGAAGACCAGCACCACCAGCTGGCCAACCTGCTGCTTGAGCGCGAAGTGCTGTTTGCCGAAGACCTTGAGAAGATTCTGGGCCCACGCCCAAACGGCAAAACGCCATACTACGAGCATCAGCAGAAAGCCGCAGAGCCGACCGATGGCGCGCAACAGACTGAAAATAACGCCGTTGAATCTGATAACTACAAAACCGAAAACAGCGCGGAATAATGGAAAAAGATTGGCAAATAGTGTTTTCGACAAAAAAGGCCTACGAAGCCGAAATGGTTCGCGGGCTTTTGGAAACGGCTGGTCTTGAACCTGTTGTGATGAACGCTCAGGACTCATCGTATCTGTTTGGCGATGTTGAAGTCTATGTTTCGCCGGAACAGGCCGAGCAAGCGGAAGCAATTATTAAAAGCATTGATAATGAGTAATTTTTGGCAGCGGCTAATAACTGGAATCGTTTTTCTGGTTGTGCTCATCTCGGGCATAGTCTACAGCGAGTGGACGTTTGCGGCGCTTTTTGCCGTGATTGATGTGCTTGCCTTGTGGGAATTCTACCGAATCGGCCGTCAGGGCGGATACAAGCCGCTTGCTGTCTATGGCACAGCCGCAGGACTTGTGGCTTTTGCCCTGAGTTTCCTGATGAGCGCAGGCCTTGTCAGCAGCCAGTTGATGCTGATTATGGCGGTTCTGCTCACGCCGGTGTTCATTATTGTACTATTCGGTCACTACGACAACCCCATAACAACCATCGCCTACACCTTTTACGGCCTGTTTTACATTGCATTGCCGTTCGCACTCATCAGCCCGATAGCATTCCATACGGGTGAATATCAAAGCATTATGGTGCTGGGAATGTTCATCATCATTTGGGTGAACGACACGGGCGCCTACTGCTTCGGCGTCACCATCGGACGTCACAAGATGTTTGAGCGCATATCACCCAAAAAGACGTGGGAAGGCTTCATTGGCGGGGCTTTGGCGGCTGTTGGCGCATCGGTTCTGCTGGCACGGTTCTTCACCATGCTCTCCCTGCAGCAGTGGATTGTGGTGGCTCTGCTCACCGTTATTTTCGGTACGCTTGGCGACCTTACCGAGTCGCAACTCAAACGCACTGTCGGAATCAAGGATTCGAGCAACATTCTGCCGGGTCACGGCGGCATTCTCGACCGATTTGACAGCATCATATTGGCAATCCCTGTAATTTTTGCATATTTGCAACTCATTTCGTAATCGAAAACTGAAAGTATGAAAATACATCGTGCCGGCTTACCGGTTATATTGAAAGCATTAGCCATTTTATTGGTTATTAACGCAATAGTTTATTTTTTTGGGCAAGTTGGCCTTGCATTATACATATCGCTGACAGCATCGGGATTGGTGCTTTTGTTTGTGCTGCGTTTCTTCCGCTGCCCCAACCGCAAGCTACCACCGATAACCGACAGCACCGTTCTTTGTCCCGCTGACGGTACAATTGTAGCCATTGAGGAGATTGATGAGCAGAACATAGTGATGGGCAAGCGCATTCAGGTTTCGATTTTCATGTCGGTTTGGAATGTGCACATCAACTGGATTCCGGTTAGCGGAACCATAAAGCAGGTTATTCATTTTGATGGCAATTTCACCCGTGCCATAACCCCGAAATCGTCCGATTTGAACGAGCACACGGCTGTGGTTGTGAACCGCGCCAAAGGCGAGCCCGTGATGGTGAAGCAGGTGGCAGGTGCCGTTGCCCGCCGCATTCTCACTTACGTGAAAGAAGATGACCAGTGCGCCGCCGGCGATGAGATGGGATTCATCCGCTTCGGTTCGCGTGTTGACGTGCTTCTGCCGCTCGATTACGATGTCAAAGTGGCATTGGGGCAGAAAGTTGTGGGCAGAAAAACCATAATCGCAGAGCAGAAATAATTGATAATCAGCAAAGAATATCGCCAAAAAGCAAAATCAAGTTTGTTGGCGATGTTTTTAGAAGATAACTTATATTTACACCGACTTTAAAAATTAAAATTATGGCTTACAAAATTTCAGAAGATTGCTTGGCTTGCGGCACTTGCATGAGCGAATGCCCGGTTGAGGCTATTTCAGAAGGCGATATCTATGTTATCGATCCTGAAAAGTGCACAGAGTGTGGAACATGCGCAAGTGTTTGCCCGGTTGAGGCACCAAAATTGGATAAATAATCAGTTTTGGAATAGACACAAAAGGCGACCGCAAGGCCGCCTTTTTTTGTTTCAACGGTAATGATTTTCGACACGGCAAAGTGTCCGTTTATGGATTTATTTCACGAAAACGAACCATTTTCAGATGATTATGCGTAAATTAGAGCTGCTAAACCATAAAACTATGGCGCATGAAATTGAAAATGGTACATATAAGAGCATTTTCAGCATTCGTTTTAGCAACAATACTACTGCTGCTTGTGCCAGAATGTGCCGACGGGCGGAACCGCCGTTTCCAACGTTATGAGGTGCAATTGGGCATCGGTCTTGACAATTTTATGGGCGATATCTGTTCGCCGCGCAACGCCGATATGCCGGCTTGGGTGATACCACAGACCATCGGTGTTGTGGGTAATATCGGGATGAAGTACAATTTGAGCCGTCGCGATGAATGTAACTGTCTTATATCAAGTACGCAGAGCATAGGCGGGTCGTTGTTTTTCGGACAGCTTAGAGCTGAAGAGGTAGAGAAGAATATCGACAAGTTCTACTACCGAAACGGAATAGGGTTCAATTCGTTTTTTGTTGAGCTGTCGTTGCGCTATGATTGGTATTTCATTAAGGATAAGCAGCGCCACTTTAAATACAAAAAAGTAGGCCGGCCAATAATCAAACGCGCCACAATCGCGCCTTCGTATCTGTTTGTGGGCGTGGGAGGATTGTTAAACACAGGAAAATTCTTTTGGGATAATAAAGACGGCCATCAGAGCGACAGATTTACGAACATTGCCCCTGTGCTGATGGGCGGCATTGGCACCAAACTGCGTATCAACCGAGGTGTCAGCTTTGGTCTTGAGTTTGGTATGCGTGTGGCACTCGACGACAACATTGACAACTGCGACGGCAGAGAGACGCCGACACCACAAAAGCCTTGGATTTTCGGCAAATGGATAGACCAATATCAGTTTATCACAGCAAGCGTAACTTTCAAGATACGCGAAAAGAAGAACGGTTGGCCCGATTTCAGGTCGATTGGGAAATAGGCAAAGGCTATTGAAGGCGGCAAATATAAGCGCCGTCCTTTCTTATGTTATGGATGTCGGATTTTGCAAAGGCGCGTTCCCAATCTTTTGCTACCCATGGTTTTACCGTTGCGTCGATAATCACTTTTCTAAACTTCAGGTTGTGAGGTATTTGTCGTGCACGGATTCCGGGGTCACCGCTGACAATCAGAAAATCGAGGGTGTCGGGTTTGGCAAATCTGAATGGTGATGTTTGGGCGCTAACCATCAGACCGCAGACGCTGTCGAACACAAAGAATCCGTTGCGGGAGATAACCCGTTCGCCAAAGTTATCAGGTGCAACAAATTCCGAACGGCTTGATTTCCAGAAGATATTTGCGCCTTTTACCATTAAACCGGCCTGTCGGTTGTCGCCGACGATGTTTTTAAACCAAAATGAGCGGTTGCCTTCAACAAACTGTGCCATGGCGTTGCGTGGCGAGTACCAGACGCACAGAGCCTGCGCCGTGCTGTTTTGCAGTGCCTTCAGGCTGAATGGAGTGATGTAGACCAGCAGTGCCGCCAGCGAGCCCATCAGCCAGTTGCAGCGGCGCGTTCTGAGCCATACCAGCAACCCGACAATCACACCAGCCACAGCCAGCGACTGATAAACCGAAATGTAACTGTTCTCGATGGTTGAGCCCGGCAGATTGGCGATGATGGTCACCCAGTGGTTCATCGATTTGGCCACCCACGAAGTGACAACACCAACACATTTGGCAGCCACGCTGATTGGCGACACCGCAAGCAGCAGCATGGTCAGGCCAATCATCACGGCAGCACCCGGTGACACAATAATGTTCGACAGCCAGAAATAGACCGGCGTGCGTTCGAAGTAATAAAGGCAAAACGGAAGGGTGGCAATCTGTGCGGCCACCGACACCGCCGTCAGTTCCCACAGGTAGCGCAAAACGCGCCGTTTGTGGTTGATTTTGATGAGCCTGACAATGCGTGGCTGAAGTGTCACAATGCCCACCACCGCCGCATACGAGAGTTGGAATCCGGCCTTGAAGAGCATATCAGGGTTGATTGCGAGCAGCAGAAAAGCCGATGCCGCAAGAGTGTTGTAAATCGACATTTCGCGCCTGATAAGCCGTCCCAGTTCAACAAAAGTGAACATCACCGTGGCTCGTAGCACCGAAGGCGACAGACCGGTGATGAACGCGTAAGTCCAAAGCAGCAGAATGATGAGCACACGCTTCAGGCGGAACGCCAGATTGCCGCCCAGCGCCATCATCAGCAGTTCGAGCACGGCGCAGACAATGCCCACATGCATTCCCGATACTGCCAGAACGTGCATGGCGCCGGCGTTCATATATGATTGCTTCACTTCGGCGTCGATGCTGCTTTTGTAGCCCAGCACAAGCGTCGATGCCAAGCCGAGCTCGTTGCCTTCCAAACCTGCTTTCTCGAGCAGCCCCACAAGTGTTTGGCGGGCGTTGAGAGCATGCTGCTTCAGTCCGTGCACACTGCCGTCGACCAGTTTCCATTCGCCCGGATTGAGAAAAATACTACCCTGCACGCCGTTCAGTTGCAGATACTGCGAGTAGTCGAAGCCAAACGGATTTTTGGGCATGTCGAGCGAGTCGATTCTCGATGAGAATTCAATTGTCTGTCCGGCCTTCAGGCAACTAGCGGCGCTGTCTTTCATTATGGTTGCCACAATTTTGGCATCAAACTCACGCCACGAGTCGATGATATTGACGGCTTCAATTTTAAGGTCGACCTTAAGGGCTTTTTCGCCTTCAGTGGGATGGTTTATGACGCTTGCGCGATAGCTGCACTTGCGGTTGTTGGCGTCGTGCGGAATGACAGGCGGTGATGAAAATTGTGCTATGGAAAAACCTAATGCGCCGGCGCCTGCAAAAAGCAGCAGCCCCATCATCCATCGATATCGGAATGAAATATTTTTTTTATAAACAAACCAAGCTGCCAGCAGAAAAACAATGGGCAGGACAACACACACCGCTGACGGTGCGGTTGTGTAATTATTCAGAATAATGCCCAGCGCGAACGGAAACAATATTCTGACGAATGGATTTTTATCGAGAAACCCATTTATGTTCATAATATGCCCCGATTAGTGTAATCGAAACAATATTAGGAATTTAGAAGCAAATATGCAAATAATGGAGTGATATTTTGTTTAGTATCCGTACCTCTTGTTCCACCAATTCTTTAGTCTCGCGCGGATGTTGTCTTCCTGCGGATTGGCTTGAGGATTGTAGAACACGCGGCCGCGTAACTCCTTGGGCAGAAAATCCTGGTCCACGAAATTGCCTACGTAGTCGTGGGCATACTTGTAGTTGGCGCCGTAACCCATCTTCTCCATCAGTTTGGTGGGGGCGTTGCGCAAGTGCAGCGGAACCGACAGGTTGCCCGTCTGCCCAACGGTCGACAGAGCATCATTGATAGCCATATAGCCCGAATTGCTTTTCGGACTCGATGCCAGATAAATAGCACATTCTGAGAGAATTATGCGCGACTCGGGCATCCCGATTTTGTTCACGGCGTCGAAGCAGGCGTTGGCAAGCAGTAGCGCGTTGGGATTGGCCAGGCCGATGTCTTCCGATGCCGAAATGAGCAGCCGTCGGGCGATGAATTTCACATCCTCACCGCCGTCAAGCATCCGTGCAAGCCAATAGACAGCACCGTTGGGGTCGCTGCCGCGAATCGACTTGATGAAGGCCGAAATAATGTCGTAGTGCATCTCGCCGTTCTTGTCGTAAATCGACAGATTCTCCTGCAAAATATCCTCTACAATCTGATTGTTGATGGTAATCTCAGGTTTGCCCGACTGCGCTCCAACCACAATATCGATGATATTGAGCAACTTGCGTGCATCACCTCCCGAATAGCGGAACATTGCCTCTTTTTCTTCGACATTGATTTTCAGTTGTTTCAGGTCGGAGTCGGTTGTGAGGGCGCGATTAAGCAGGTCTTCAAGGTCTTCTGGTTCGAGCGCTTTGAGCACATACACCTGGCACCGCGAAAGCAACGGCGAGATGACTTCGAACGACGGATTTTCGGTGGTTGCACCAATGAGCGTCACCACACCCTGCTCCACAGCGCCCAGCAGCGAGTCCTGCTGGGCCTTGCTGAAACGGTGGATTTCGTCGATGAAAAGTATGGGGTTGGGTTGGTCGAAAAACTGCTGGCGTTTGGCCTGGTCAATGGTATCGCGCACGTCTTTCACTCCCGAACTGATAGCACTCAACGAGAAGAACGCGCGACCTTGCAGGTGGCTGATGATGTTGGCCAAAGTGGTTTTGCCCACGCCCGGAGGCCCCCACAGAATCATACTCGGAATACGCCCCGACTCGATGGCCCGGCGTAAAACAGCACCCTTCCCGACCAGATGTTTCTGGCCGATGTACTCGTCCAAACTTTTCGGACGCAAACGTTCGGCTAATGGCAGATTCGACATTTAGAAAAGCGTTTTACCAATCGACCGCTAAGATAAGAAAAGTTGGCCAGAGCAACTTTGCATATATTTTAACTTACGATTTTGTTAAATAAAAAAGGGCTGTCATATGGCAGCCCTTTTCTGTTGGTATTAATTCCGATTATTAATTCACCATTACCCGTTTAACCACGGTGCCGGTTTTTACAATGTAAACGCCTTGGGTGTTGACGGTTATT
This sequence comes from uncultured Bacteroidota bacterium, assembly GCA_946414435.1. Lineage (GTDB taxonomy): Bacteria > Bacteroidota > Bacteroidia > Bacteroidales > SZUA-534 > RUG13583. The sequence continues at coordinate 40,403 of CAMKOM010000004.1, read as the reverse complement.
GACGTAATACCCGTAGAGACGTGGCGCGCCGCTTCTCTACATACAAGACATCCCATGGCGTTGTAAACGAGTATTTCATCCGTTGCGTTTTCTACAACAATGGTGTTGCCGTAGGCGTAGATGATGACTGCGCAGGCAGTGCTCTCCGCAACAGCAGTGGCGGGATTGTTGTTGCCGCCTTGGTTCTCGTTTCCTTCCTCATTGTTACCTCCTTGGTTATTGTTGCCTCCTTCATTGGTCTCATTTTCATTGGTTTCACCTTGGTTCTCGTTGCCGCCATTTTCCAACATCGGGATAACCGTTTGCGCCACAATCACCTCGCTGCAAACAGAGCAATGTGAACCTTCTGTAAGACCAGTTGACGTTGTTGTAGCTGCTACGGCAGCATCTACAACTTCAGTGTGGCCAAGTGCGGGTGTATCTTCTTGTGCGACCAGAACAGCCTCACAAACCGAGCAGTGCTCTCCCTCGGTTTTGCCGGCCCCGGTACAGGTAGCGGGCACGGCGGCATCTACAACCTCGGTGTGGCCGTTGGCTGCAACAGTATCTGAATTATACGCATACTCACAAACCGAGCAAGTATGTGTTGTGTAGCCAATTTCAGTGCAGGTTGGGGGTGTAACGGTGCTGTTGTAAGTGTGGCTGAGCATCGCAATTTCTTTTTCCTCACGGAGCAGCTCTGCCTGGCAAACCGAGCAATAGACAACCGAATCGTATGAGCCAACAGCGGTACATGTGGAGGCTACAACGTTCTCAAACACTATGCTGTCGGCTTTGTGACCGGTGGCGGAAATTTCTACTGTTTTGCGGTTTAGCTCACGTGGTTGAAATGATGTAGAGACGGTGCATGCTCCGTTTCTGCATAATCCTGGTGTTTCAAACAAATACCAACAAGAAACATTTTCTGTTGAGAATCAATGGAAAGCAACTGAATACAAATAAAATTTTAAACAATTGCGCAAAAAAAACGGCCTCGCCAATTGGCAAGGCCGTTCCATATGAAATTAATTCAAAATTTATTTTGCAATGTTTTTGAAGTCTTCGTCGTTAGCATATTGAGCAAACTCAATGTCTTTTGCAGCGTATGCGCCAAGCGAAGCGTCTTTCTCAACAGCAACTTTCAAGCTGTTGATGAGCAGGTCTTTGTCTTGCTTGCGGGCAGCAATAACGGCTTTCAGATAAGGAACCTTTGCGTTGTCCTGGTCTTCAATCTTGTTCAAGATACCAAGAGTGGCGTCAAATACGTCGTTGTTCTTAGTGCTGAAGTAGTTCAAGTATTTGCAGAGAGCCCAGTTGAATGTGTTCATCTTGCTGCTCTGGTACAGGTTGAGAGCCGACTCATAGTCACCTTTCTTGGTAGCAATAACAGCTTGGTTGTAGCTAACCTCGTCGCCGGCACCGGCAGCTGCGTTGTAGAACTCTTTAGCTGCAGCCTCGTCGCCTTCAGCGTATGCACAAGCGCCAAGGTTGTTCAGAACAACAGTGTTTTGAGCGTCAGCCTCTTTAGCTTTCTCGAAAGCGGCTTTAGCCTCAGCAATGTTACCCATCTTGTAGCTGATGTGGCCAACATTGTTGTTGGTTCTCCAGTCCTCAGGATATTTAGCGGCAGCCTTCTGATAGATTGAGAGTTTCTCTGCGTTGTCCTCAGTAAGAGTGGCAGCGTAAAGCAGCTCCTCAACAGTCAGGTCCTCAGAGTTGGCAGCGATGAGTTCTTTGATTTCTTCGTCAGAGTGTCCGATAACGGCAACATTTACTGACAAAGTAGAACGACGTAGTTGGGGAAGAATCTTGTCGGCAATCTCCTCGTAAGCTGCAGAGATGTTTTTGATTTCTTTCTCACGAACAACAGGATCAGAGTACATCGAAAGAACGCGGAGGATAAGCTCTTTGTCTTGGATGTCAGACTCTTGCATCAAAGTTTTGAAACCGTCCCAGTCCTCAGCCAATGAAGTTGTTTTGAAAACAGACTCGTCAGCGCTGACTTTCGATTTTTTCAACTCTTTCTTGAAGAAAGAATCAGAATTTTTCATACGGTTAGCAGCAAGTTTGTCGTTCAAAGACTCCTCACCGTCAGGTGATGCGAATGCAGAAATCTCGATGCCCTTAACTTCCATACGCTCGTTGGCGGCAACGTCGCTGATGAATTGTTTAAGAGCGGCAACTTCGTCTTTCTTCAACTCTTTGCTTTGGATGTCAGCCTTGTTGATAACGAAGAACAAGGTAGCACCTTTCGAGTCGTTGGTGATGCGCTCGAATTTGTCGGCAGCACCAATGGTCATTGCGTTCTTGTCAAGCAACAGTGCGGTTGACATAACACCGTCAGCTATTTTTTCTTCAGGAAGATCCTGTGATTTGTCTTTCATTGTGGCTTTTACGCGGGCAATCAGCTCTGAACTGCGCATTGCCTCTTCAAATGAGATTTTCGATTTTGTTTTGAAAGTACCACCGTTGGCGAATGAGCAAACTTCGTTGTTTGCCTGTACTGACTCGCCTTGAACAGCTTTGCTTTCAAAGGCTTTCTCGCCACCTTCATACTTCAATACCGGAGTCAATTCCAATATTGCTGCTTTCTGGAAATACTTTGGAGGGAAAGTAACTGTAATTTCCACTTCAACGCTGTCACCGTGCATTTCGAGCACTTTCGGCGTTACATCCCATTGTACTTGGTTTGCCATTTTCGCCATTTTGTTCATTCCACCGCATGCGGTTAATGCCAAGGCGCAAAATCCTAAAACATAAATGTTTACCTTTTTCATAATTGCCTAATTAAAAATTTAAAAGTGTTATCTAGTATTAAAAATCTTTGCCAAAAAACATCTTTAGTATCAATGTTTTTAACGAACACCAAAAATAAAAAAAATCGGTTATTAACAAACCTGTTAATGTTTTTTTGCTAAAAATAGTTTTTTCTGGTTATGGAATGACTTTGTTTATCCTACACATATATATAAGTGTTGTCGGTGTCAACGGAATATAATGTCGTCGATCAAACTGCCCCCTGATGTGTCGCCGTTGAGTTGCCGCAGAAGTGACGCTTTGGCCAACAGCAGTTCATTGCGCACAACCGATGAGTCAACTTGTACATAAAGCACGCGGTTTTTTACGTAGATATTCCGTGTTTTTGATTCGATGTAACTGCCAACCACCTGTCCCCACGACGAAATCATTCGTGTTTCATCGATTTTCTGCCGCAGTTTCATGGTGTCTGCCCATAGTGAAATGGCGTCACCAAGTGTCTTTGTGTTCTGCCTTTTCATTTCACATACGAGTTAAAGTGTTGTTTCTCAGATTATAATGAAGATTGTCGCCTTGTACTTTCTTCAAAATCTCACCAATGCGTGTGGTGCTGGTATCGGTGATGAATATCTGCCCGAAGTTGTTTTGAGCTACCAGGTTGACAATCTGTTCAACGCGCGATTGGTCAAGTTTGTCGAAGATGTCGTCGAGCAGCAGAATGGGTTTTTGCCCGCACAGATTATTTATGTAGTCGAATTGTGCGAGTTTCATGGCCACAAGGTAGGTTTTCTGCTGGCCTTGCGAGCCAAGCCGTTTGATGGGTTGCCCGCTCATCCCGAGTTCAAGGTCGTCTTTGTGAACGCCGAAATTGGTGTAGCGTGTCGCCATGTCGATGGCGCGGTTCTCTTGCAGTTGCTCGGCAAGCGGCTTCTCGTCAAGTGTTGTTGTGTAGCTTAGCGACACCTGTTCTTTGCCTTGCGACACGGCTTCGAAATATTTTTGGAAAATTGGTGCAATGCCGGTCACAAACTCTTTGCGTTTCTGGTAGATGAACTGCCCCGATTCTGCAAGTTGGTCATCGTAAATTTGTAACATCTGATCATCGATTTGCCACGTTTGCGGTGTTTCCTTCAACAGATGGTTGCGTTGCGCCAGAATTTTAACATACCGCTGATATTGAAGAAGATATTCCTTATCAAACTGCGATATTATTCCGTCGATGAATTTACGTCGTTCCTCGCTCCCGCCAATTATAAGGTTTATGTCGTAGGGCGATACCATAACAAGCGGAATCAATCCAATATGATCAGCAAAGCGGTCGTACTCCTTTTTGTTGCGTTTGAACCGTTTGCGCTTGCCCGGCTCGAAACCGCAGTAAATTTCGTCGGTATGGTCGCCAAAGTCGTAGGTACCCTGTACAATGAAGAACTGCTCGCCATGTCGAATATTGAGCGAGTCGGTGCCGGTGAAAAAACTTTTGCAGAACGACATATAATATATGGCGTCGAGAATATTGGTTTTTCCTTCACCATTATCGCCCGTAATGCAGTTTATGCGCGGTGAGAAATCGGCATCGAGCGTTTGGTAGTTCTTGAAATTCGTAAGTGTCAGGTGTGTCAAACTCATATCGCAAAGATAACTCGTTTTTTTGCATTATGTGTTTTTTGCAGAAGCAAGGTTAATAATCGGAGGATTCCGATTTGGCCAAATTAATATCATCACTCAATGGGGTTAACCGATTTTCCAATAATTTAGTAGTTTTGCGCACAAATTTTTTTTTGACGTGCAAAACGATACGGTCATTTCCAACATTCTGGACCTCATTCCACAAAGGCCGCCAATGGTTATGGTTGATGCCTTTTACGGGATGGAGGATGGCGTGTCGCAGTCGGGGCTGACAGTGACCGAGAGCAACATTTTCTGCCAAGGCGGGGTGCTGCGTGAGCCGGGCATTGTTGAGCATATTGCACAGTCGGCGGCGGCTCGGGCCGGATATATCTTCAAGCAGAAAAACGAGCCTGTGCCGCTGGGTTTCATCGGGTCGGTCGACAAGCTGAAAATCAGCCGATTGCCAAAGGTGGGCAGCCAATTGCGCACCACCATTAGCGTGATGCAGGAAATGGGCGGACTGTCGCTCATATCGGCCAAAACCGACGACAACAACGGCCCCGTGGCCGAATGCCGAATGAAAATCTTTCTCAAAATCGACTAAAGGAACTTGTTGATAATGAAGACGAAAAACAAAACACGCGAAGCCGTTCTCATTGACCGCAAAACCATTACCGTAAGGTTCAGCGAGGTGGACTCGATGATGGTGGTGTGGCACGGCGAGTATATCCGCTACTTTGAGGACGGGCGCGAGTCGTTCGGCAAACACTACGACGGACTCAAGTATATGGACTACTTCAACAGCGGCTATCTGGCGCCAATTGTGGAGGTCAGCTGCCAATACAAGCAGTCGCTCACGTTTGGCGAGGAGGCTATTATCGAGACGCGCTATATCCGCACGGCGGCGGCAAAAATTGTGTTCGACTACACCATTTACCGTGCATCGGACGGGGCTGTGGCGGCTACGGGCAGCTCAACGCAGGTGTTCATTAACGCCCAAACGCGCGAGTTGGAGTTGAACAACCCGCCTTTCTACACCGAGTGGAAGAAGCGTTGGATAAAAGACTGAAAAAGAAAACGATAGTAAGCATTATATGAAGATTTACATAAACGCAGACTCGATTGTTACACCGTTGGGATTCGGCACGCAGGAGAACCTGGCCGCGCTATGCTCGTACCGTAGCGCGCTCTCGGCTCACACCACATCCGACGTAGCCGACACGCCGATTTTTATGTCGGAGTTCAACGATCACACAATCAGGCTCGAATCGAAAATCCTGAATCTTGAATCGCAATACACCAAATTCGAGAGGCTTGTAATAATGTCCATAACCGACGTTTTGAACCAAACACATATCGATTTGGAGGACAAATCAATAGGCATTGTGATATCAACCACGAAAGGGAACACAGTGCTGATTGACCACACAATGGAGTCGCAAGACGGGCGCGTGTCGCTTTGGAAGACGTCGGACCGCATAGGGCGCTATTTTGGCGCTGCCAACCGTCCCATTATTGTGTCAAACGCCTGCATATCAGGGGTTTCAGCAATGATTGTCGGCAAACGGCTTATCGAGGCCGGAGTGTTCGAGAGCGTGATTGTGGCAGGCTGCGATGTGCTGTCGCATTTCATTACAAGCGGTTTCAAGTCGTTCAAATCGCTGTCGGCCAATCGTTGTCTGCCGTTCGATGCGCGCCGCGACGGTCTGAATCTTGGCGAGGGTGCCGGTGCCGTGCTGCTGTCGACCGATATGGGCGAACACAGCGTGCAACTGGCCGGAGGCGCCATTAGCAACGATGCCAACCATATCTCGGGGCCGTCACGCACGGGCTACGAGCTGAACCTGGCCATTCAAGGCGCAATGCGCGAGGCCGGTGTTGCAGCGTCCGACATAAGTTTTGTGAACACCCACGGCACCGCCACCGTCTATAACGACGAGATGGAGTCGAAAGCCGTGACGCTGGCGGGGCTTCAGGACCGTCCTGTGCAGAGTCTGAAACCGTATTTCGGCCACACGCTAGGCGCTTCGGGTATTATCGAGGCCATTGTCTGCGCCCACGAACTGCGGATGGGCACGCTCTTTGGCACAATGGGGTTCGAAAAACCCGGCACACCGATGCCGCTTAAGGTTCTGCCCGAGCACAAACGAATGAAAATGCGCCACTGCGTGAAGACGGCGTCGGGATTCGGGGGCTGCAATGCCGCCATTGTGCTGTCGCTTCCGCAATACGCCAAACCCGAGCTCGAAACGGAGCCCGCAGCGGTGCGGAGCATTAAATCGATTTCGGTTTTCAACTCACAGATTAAAGTCGGCAAGCGGATTGTATTTTCTTCGAAATCAACCGAATACAATGTGTTTATCCGCGAAGCGTTCAAAAAACTGGCCGACGAGAACCAAAAGTTCTACAAGATGGACAATCAGTGCAAACTTGGCTACGTAGCTTGCGGATATCTGCTTGACAATGTGAATTTTGAGCCCGAAGAGATGGGCATTGTGGTAATGAACGCTGTCGGTTCGCTCGACACCGACCTTGACCATGAGCGTATTATCAGCGAGCAGGGCGATGCAATGGCAAGCCCGTCGGTTTTCGTCTACACGCTGCCCAACGTGGTTGTGGGAGAAATCTGCATTCGCTATAAAATTAAAGGAGAAAACACTTTCTTTGTAAGCGAAGGTCACGAGAGCGAAAAGACAATGAAATACATTGAAAAGGCGATGGAGCGCGCCAACCTGCACTACTGCATAACGGGCTGGTGCGAACTGATTGGCAACCGTTATCGGCTGAATTTTAACTTGTTGGAAAATACTAATTACAAAAAATAAAAATTTTGGTTATGGAAGAACTTATCGAGAAACTGAAAGGCGAACTGATTGCCGAACTGAATCTTGAGGAGGTTACCCCCGCCGACATCGACGCTGAAGCACCGCTTTTCGGCGACGGCGGTCTGGGCTTGGATTCGATTGACGCACTGGAGATTATCTTGATTCTGGAGCGCAACTACGGCATCAAAATCGAGAATCCCGCACAGGGAAAAGAGATTTTCTACTCGGTGAAAACGCTGGCCGAATACATCACCGCCAATCAGAAAAAGTAAATGCGGATTGCGGTTACGGGACTCGGCGCGGTGTCGGGCATCGGCTTTGGTGTGAGTGAAAACATTGAGTCGTTGCGCACGGGGCGGCACGGAATGGGGAAACCACGGTTTTTCCAAACCACGCTCGACGTGCCCGTGTCGGAAGTGAAAGCAACGAACGCCGAACTTGCCAAACGCCTGAATCTCAACGCCGAACGCACCTATTCGCGCACTGCTCTGCTGGGGCTTATGGCCGCGCGTGAGGCTGTGGCCGACGCTGGCATCGACGTCGGCAAAAAGCGTGTGGGCTTCATATCATCGACATCGGTGGGCGGAATGGATTTGAGCGAGGTGTTTTACAACGATTTCCGCACCGACCACAGCCGCGGACGCTTGCGAATGGTGAGTCAGCACGACTGTGGCGCAAGCACCGAGTTTATTGCCAACCAATTGGGAATCAATGGTTTTGTAACCACTATCAGCACGGCCTGCTCGTCGGCGGGTAACGCCATTATGCTTGGCGCGAGAATGTTGAAATACAATATGTTAGATGCCGTCATTGCTGGCGGTACTGACGCGCTTTGCAAGTTCACGCTGAACGGCTTTGGATCGCTGATGATTCTCGACAAAGAGCACTGCCGCCCGTTCGACGCCACTCGCGCGGGGCTGAATCTTGGCGAGGGCGCGGGCTATATTGTTATGCAGCGCGCCAACGAGACCGTACGCAAGCCCTACTGCCTTGTGACCGGTTACGCCAACGCCAACGATGCTTACCACCAAACAGGCTGCTCGCCCGAGGGCAACGGTGCTTTTGGTTCGATGAGTGCGGCGCTGCAAACGGCAGGTTTGCAACCGTCTGACATTGACTATATCAACGTTCACGGCACGGCCACGCCCAACAACGACCTTTCGGAATCGGCCGCCATACGCCGCCTTTTCGGCGACCGCGTGCCGCCGTTCAGCTCGGTGAAGGCGTTCATCGGCCATACACTGGGTGCGTCGGAGGGTATCGAGGCCGTATATTCGGTTCTGTCAGTGAGTGATGGCTACATTTACCCGAACCTTAACTTTAAGTCGGTCGACCCCGCCATCGGACTTTCACCTGAAACGGAGTTTGCCGAGGGGCGCACTATCCGTAACGTGCTGTCGAACGCCTTTGGTTTCGGCGGGAACGACACTTCGCTCATTTTCTCTAAAATCGACTGATATGCAACCAATTACCATAACAAAATCATGTCAATTGAAAGGCGATGTTCTCACCGTCAACGGGAGCGAAGAACCGTTCGATTTTAAGGAATTGGTTACCAACGCTTCGCTTCGCCGCCGAATGAGCCGCATAGTGAAAATGGGTGTGGCCTGCGGTTTGAAATGTGCCGAAGGTCTGCCGTCGGAGGAAATCGACGGAATTATAACTGCCACGGGATTAGGTTGTTTGGGCGATACTGAGAAGTTTATGGAGTCGATAGTGGTGAACAGCGAACGGTTGCTCAATCCAACGCCGTTCATTCAATCCACCTTCAATACCATAGGCGGACAGATTGCACTATTGCGCGGAATCCACTCATACAATGTTACTTACGTTCACCGCGGACTGAGTTTCGAGAGTGCTCTGATTGACGCCGCAATGCAGGTTGCTGAGGGCAAAAAGAATGTTCTGCTTGGCGCGATTGACGAGATTACACCGTCGTCGGCCGACATTCAACGGCGCCTTGGAATGACGCGCGAATATGAATTGGGTGAGGGTGCCAACTTTTTCGTTCTGAACGCCACCGCATCAGGCAGCAACAGTGCCGCAGTGCTCGACATCGACACCCGCAGCGGCCGACTAACCGACGACGAACTAATTGAATGGATTGTTGGAATGGCCGAGCGCAACGGCATAAAAACAAGTGATTTATGCATTGTGGCAAATTGCAACGCCGCGACTGCCGACAACATTGAAAAACGCTTGCCTCTGAAAAATAAGTCGTTATGGTTCAAAACCTGCGAGTACCCGACACTCACAGCAGGCGCACTCGATTTTGCAATAAATAATTGCACAGCAAATAACACACTGATAATAAGCGATTACCAACACATAAACCATTCGCTGATATTATTAGGTAGGATTTAGGAATTAGAAATTAGAAATAGGGAGTTTTGGTGTTGGGTATTAGGTGTTGGGGGTTGGTTGAAAACGTAAACAATTAACAATGAATAATTAACAATGAAAAGACTGCTTAAAACTGTCTGTAGTCTGTTGTCCGTAGTCTGAAGTCCGAAACTAAACGATTCACCAATTGACCGATTAAACAAACAATGCTCATCGCACTTGCCATCGGCGCCGTTCTGGCATTCCTATTTTACGCTTCGTACAGCATAAAATCGCAAGTGTATGTGCGTGCCTTGTGCCGAGTAAAAACCGATGAAAAGGTTGTGTATCTGACATTTGATGATGGTCCCAATGCCGAGCAGACACCTCAAGTGCTCGATGTGCTGAGGCGCAACAACGCCACGGCCACTTTCTTCTGCATTGGCAGCCATGTTGTTGGTAACGAGCAGATAGTCAAACGGATAGTCGACGAGGGTCATACCATTGGCAACCATAGCAACAGCCACACCAACAACTTTCCGCTCTGGAGTCGAAAAAAAATGGTGGCCGACATTGAACAATGCCAACAAGTCATTGGTCAAGCCACAGGCGTCGCCCCAACATTGTTCCGTCCGCCATTCGGAGTGACAAACCCAACTGTTGCCAAAGCGGTGAAAGCGCTGAATCTCAAAACAATAGGCTGGACAATCCGCACTTATGACACCAACGGAGCCGATCACGCCAAAGTAGCGCGCCGCATCAGCCGCCAACTATGCCCTGGTGCCATTATCCTTCTGCACGACCGCCTTCCGCAAAGCGCCGAACGGCTGCAAACGGTGATTGACACCGTGCGTGCAGCCGGGTATGAGATTGGAAAATTGGAATAATAAGTGCCGCTATTATTCCCCAAGGATTTCCTTTAAATTCATTAATTATTTTCCAAAGTGATAGTGTGGTCCGAACCGTTCAAAGGCCGCGCGGTCTAACTCCTCGCGGACACTCGGGTGCGCAACGCTGGTAATCAGTTTCGCGCGTTCCTGCATGGTGCGGCCGTAAAGGTTCACTGCGCCAAACTCAGTTACAAACCAGTGAATGTGGAAACGTGTTGTTACCACGCTTGCGCCCGGTGTCAGAGTCGGCACAATCTTGCTCACGCCCTTCTTGGTCATCGATGGCATGGCAATGATGGCCTTTCCGCCTTTCGACCGCGATGCGCCGTAGATGAAGTCGATTTGGCCACCTGCACCCGAGAATTGTTTTGTACCTATTGAGTCGGCGCAAACTTGGCCGGTAAGGTCAATCTCGATGGCCGAGTTGATAGCTGTCATCTTGGGCTGTTGTGCAATGATGAACGGGTCGTTGGTGTAAGCCACATCCTGCATCAGAACTTGCGGGTTGTTGTCCACAAACTTGTAAACGTTGTTTGTGCCGAGCAGGAAGGTTGATACAATCTTGCCGCGGTCGAGAGCCTTGTTTGCGCCAGTGATGACGCCCTTCTCGACAAGCCGCAGCACACCGTCGGCGAACATTTCGGTGTGAATGCCAAGGTTTTTGTGGTTGCCAAGACAAGCCAGAGTTGCGTTCGGCAGCGAGCCTATGCCCAACTGCAGGCAGGCACCGTCGTCAATCAGCTCGGCGCAGTGGCGGCCGATGGCAAGGTCAGTTTCGCTGGGTTCCTCGTAGAATTTCTCAATCAGCGGGGTGTTATCTTCAACAAAAATATTTATGCGGTTCATGTGAATCATTGCCTGGCCGAAAGCGCGCGGTGCGTTTTTATTGACAACGGCAATTACGCAGTCGGCAACCTCCATGGCAGCAAGGCACGCGTCGACTGAAGCGCCTAGCGACACAAATCCATGTTTATCGGGGGGGCAGACTTGTATCATTGCCACGTTGCAGGGCAGGTAGCCTTCGCGATAGAGCCGTGCGGCCTCACCAAGGAATACAGGAATATAATCGGCATAGCCCGCCTGCACGTTCTTGCGCGTGTTGGCACCAACAAAGAAACCGTCGTGCTGGAACACGCCTTCAAACTCGGGAGCCGAGTATGGTGCGTCGCCTTCGGTGTGAAAGTGATGAATATGAACGTTTTTCAGCTCGCCGTTTCGTCCACGGTCGCATAATGCTTTAATAAGCACCTGAGGTGCGTTGCCAATGGCGCTTAAGTGAATGTGGTCGCCTGATTTGACGACTTTTACCGCTTCAGCGGCTGAAACAAAATTGATCTTGGTATTATTATTCATCTTGCGCGAATTATTATTCAATTCAAGTCGACCGCAAAAGTATATTTTATTTGTTTCGCAGATGTGAATAATCGAAAAAAAGTGAAATAAGCGAGTTGCTTTTTGATTCTCAACAAAAAAAAGAACAAACTGCTGCTGCAATCTGTTCTTTTTAGTAGCGGGGGCCCGACTCGAACGAGCGACCTCTGGGTTATGAGCCCAACGAGCTACCAACTGCTCTACCCCGCGATGTATAGAAAAACCCTTATCGGATTTGCGACTGCAAAGATAGAGTTAATTTTTTAAACGACAAATTTTGTTTTGTGAAAAGCAAACTGACCAAATTAGATTGAATCACAAACAATTGGAGAAACTAGTGGAATTTTTCGGCGTAAGACCGCGCTATTCCATCACATCGTCGGGTGTGAGTTTAGGAAACTTGATCTTCGCATTTACAACGTACGAGTCGGGGTACAATTCGCGGATTTTGTGGTAGAAGGCGTTTGCTTCGCCACGGCTGCGGAAATCGCCCACACAGAGTTTGAAATAGGGTGTTTTGTACTCGGGATAGACCTGTGCGGGGTCAAAATCGGGGAAGTTTTTCAGAAACTGCTGGCTGGTAGTCTGCATTGTGGCGCGCGCATTCTGGCCCGAACCGGAATAAATTTGTATACGGTAGCCTTTAATGCCGTCGCGTTTGTTGGCATCAGCGTAGGCACTAATCATTTGGAAGAGTTTGGCATCTTGTTCAAGCCTAACCTTGCCGTAGCCGGGCTGATTGTCGTTGAGCTGGTAGAAAAGGTCACTGCCTTGCGCACAAGCGTTGCAAGTGGCAATTGCAGTTATCAAAACGGTGAAAAACAATCTTAAAGCCATTGTGTTTCTGTTTTTACGCCACAAAGATATATTTTTCAGATTCCATTTTGCCAAATCTGCAGTAGATTTGTACGTGCTATTGAAAAATGTTTTGTTATGAGAATGCAGGCATCAATACCCGAAACCATCCGCTCGTACGCCATAATGACGGTGGGGCTGTTCATCTATGCGTTAGGTTGGGCGTCGTTCATACTGCCAGCGCAGGTTGTGAGCGGCGGCGTGGCTGGTATGGCATCAGCCATCTTCTACGCCACGGGGTTCCCCGTTGAATATTCATACGTTGGCATCAACGCTATTCTTTTGGTGTTGGCTATCAAGATTTTAGGAGCGTCGTTTGGCGTCAAAACCATCTATAGCATTGCAATGATAACGCTCTTTGTCCGTATCCTGCGCGGCGTTATCACCGAACCTATTGTCAGTGAAGCGTTTATGGCCACGGTTATTGGCGGAGCCATTAGCGGTTTGGGCATCGGCATTGTGTTTATGCAGGGCGGCAGCACGGGCGGCACCGACATTATCGCAATGATAATCAACAAGTACCGCGACATTATGCCTGGCCGAGCCATTATGGTCTGCGACGCATTGGTTGTGGCTTCTTCGTATTTCATTTTTGACAGTGTTGAGAAAATGGTTTACGGCTTTGTGACAATGTTTACGCTTACCTATTGCATTGATATTGTGCTGGTTGGACGCAAGCAGTCGGTGCAGATGATGATTTTCTCGAAGCACTACGCTGAGATAGCCGACGCCATCACCTCGCAACTCGACCGCGGCGTCACCATTCTCGAAGGCCAGGGCTGGTATTCGAAGCAGGAAATGAAGGTGATTGTGTCCATCGTGAAAAAGACTCAGGTTCAGTCTGTCCACAAGATTGTCAAGCAGATAGACCCCAAAGCGTTCATATCGCAGGAAGCAGTGATGAGCGTCTATGGCGAAGGGTTTGATGTGATGAAGTAGAGGATAGGGGCATATTTTGTAAAAGACGGCAAGCTCTTCCGCATTATGCGCAAATACCAGTTGAGCCAGGCCTACAAAGCCGGCATCGACTACAAAATCGGCGGTTACTTTGCACCAGAAAAAGCCGACACTGAAGGTTGGGATTGATTGAAATTTGTTGATTTCGAATTTCGTTTTTAGCTTTGCGTTGTTTTTAATGAATTTATGATTATGAAAAAATTATTCTTGGCAGCAATAGCAGCTGTTTTCGCCATTTCAGGCGTAAAAGCGCAAAATATTAAAGTGGGCGACAAAATGCCCGATTTCACATTGCAAACTGTCAAAGGCGATGATATGAGCCTGTCGCAGTTCAAAGGCAAAGTGGTGCTGATTGATTTCTGGGCATCGTGGTGCGGTCCGTGCCGTCGCGAGAATCCAAATGTGGTTGCCGCCTACAACAAATACAAGGGCAAAAAATTCAAAAAAGCCAAAGCTAAAGATTTTGTGGTTTTGAGCGTATCGCTCGACAACGATAAGGAAAAATGGGCGAAAGCCATTGAAGATGACGGACTTGTGTGGGACACTCACGTGTCGGACCTTAAAGCATGGGCTGGCATCGCACGCAAATTCGGCATCACAAGCATTCCCACCAATTTCCTGATTGACGGCAATGGCACGGTTGTGGGCGTTGGGCTGCGTGGCGAGAAACTGATGGACGCTCTCAAGAAACTGTAAGCAAAAGTCTGTATCGCGAAAGGTCTTGAAACGCAAATTCATACTGAACCTAATTCTTGTTGTATTCCTTAACCTGCTGGTCAAGCCGTTCTGGGTTTTCGGAATCGACCGCACTGTGCAGAACGTGGTGGGTGCCGAGCAGTACGGATTCTACTTTGCGCTGTTCAATTTCTCGCTCATTCTCAACATCTTGCTCGACCTGGGCATCACCAACTACAACAACCGGAACATCTCGCAGAACGAGAGCGGACTGACGCTCAATTTTTCCAACATCTTCACACTCAGGCTCATACTGGGTGTTTTCTATTTTGTGGTGAGTATGGCTGCGGCGTGGCTCTGCAACTACAGCCGCCACCAAATGGCAATGCTGATGTTCTTGACGTTCAATCAGTTCCTGCTGGCGCTGATTCTCTACTTGCGTTCCAATCTGGCGGGATTGCAACTCTTCAAAACCGACAGCATTGTATCGGTGCTCGACCGCGTGGTTATGATTCTCATTTGCAGCCTGTTGCTGTGGGGGAATGTTACTAATCAGCCGTTCCGCATAGAGTGGTTTGTCTATGCGCAGACGGGCGCCTATCTGTTCACGGCGGTTGTGGCTTTTGTGCTGGTTTTCATCCACGCGCCCACGTTCCGCCCGACGTTCAACCTGCAGTTCTCGCTCGAAGTGTTGCGCAAGAGTTTTCCGTTTGCGCTGCTCACTCTGCTGATGTCGCTCTACAACCGCATCGACTCGGTGATGCTCGAGCGCCTTCTGCCCGACGGCAAGGTGCAGGCAGGCATCTACGCACAAGCCTTCCGCATATCAGACGCGTGCTGTATGTTCGCTCTGCTGTTTGCCAATCTGCTGCTGCCGATGTTCTCGCGGATGATTAAGCAGCGCGAGAATGTGGCGGGTCTGCTTCGGCTCTCAACCGTGGCAATGGCCGTGCCTGTGGTGGCCGGAGCCGCCGCGTGCGTCTTCTACCGCCGCCCCATTATGGACCTTCTCTACAACAGCCACGTTGCCGAGTCAGCACCGATTTTTGCGCTTCTCATCAGCGGATTTGTGGCAATATCAATGGTTTACATCTACGGAACACTGCTCACGGCCAACGGCAGCCTGCGCCAACTCAACATTGTGGCGTTCTGTGGAATGGTGTTCAACATTGCAATGAATTTTGTGCTGATACCGCGCTATGGGGCGCTTGGGGCGGCCATTGTGAGTCTTGCAACACAAAGTTTGACCGCTTTTGCCCAAATTGCCATTGCTTTTTCTATTTTTGGGCTCAAATTCTGCGGACGCACACAATTCAAACTTGCGGCTTACGTTTTATGCGTGGCCGTGGTTGGTTTTGTCACAATCCGTCTGCCGATGAGCTGGCTTACCAATGCCGCACTGATGCTGGTTGCAGCCGGATGCTTGTCGGTGGTGATGGGGTTAGTCAGAATTGGTGATTTTGTTAAATTGTTGAAAATAAAAGGAGAATGGTAAATCGGCGAATCGGTGAACCAAACTTAAAACTCTGATAATTTAGAACTTAAAACTCAAATAACTTATAACTAAATAAAAATGAAGTTTCAAAAACTGAATCTCATTATCGGTTGGATAACATTCGCCATTGCTTCGGCGGTGTACATTGCAACCATTGAGCCGACAGCCAGTTTCTGGGATTGCGGCGAATTCATAGCCACAGGCTACAAACTCGAAGTGGGGCACCCCCCTGGCGCACCGTTCTTTATGCTGATGACCAAATTCTTCAGCCTGTTTGCCGGTGGCGATGTCACGAAAGTGGCAATGTGGGCCAACATTATGTCGGCTTTGGCTTCGGGCGGAACCATCCTGTTCCTGTTCTGGACCATCACCCATCTGGGCCGCCGCCTGACCCGCAAGAACGCCGACGAGCTCTCTCTCGGCTGGCAGATTGCAATCCTTGGCAGCGCTTTCATCGGCTCGCTGGCCTACACATTCTCTGACACGTTCTGGTTCTCGGCTGTCGAAGGCGAAGTTTACGCGTCGTCGTCGCTGCTCACGGCCTTTGTGTTCTGGGCCATCCTGAAGTGGGAAGATGTGGCCGACCAGCCGTACAGCAACCGCTGGCTGGTGCTCATCGCCTATATCATCGGCATATCCATCGGTGTGCACCTTCTGAACCTGCTGACCATTCCGGCCATTGCGCTGGTTTACTATTTCAAGAAGAGCCAAACGGTTACCCCGAAAGGTGTGATTGTGGCGCTGCTCATCTCGTGCGTCATTCTGGGCGGCGTGATGTGGGGCATCATTCCAGGCGTGGTCAAGCTCGGCTTCTTCTTCGACCGCATTTTTGTCAACGGTTTTGGTCTGGGCTACAACAGCGGCCTGCTGTTTATGATTGTTCTACTGGCAGGACTGTTCACTTGGGGCATCATCTACACACAAAAACAGAACAAACCCGTTTGGAACACCATTCTGGTTGCAGTAGCAGTGCTGCTCATCGGTTATGGCTCTTATGCCGTAACGGTTGTACGCTCGCTGGCCACACCGCCCATCGACCAGAACGACCCCGAAGACGCCTACTCGCTTTTGAGCTACCTTAACCGCGAGCAGTACGGCAGCAGCCCGCTCATCTATGGCCAGTACTACAACTCACCTGTCGACCTTGACGACCCATACAAGCACAACGGCAAAAACTGGATTCAGAAAGACGGCAAGTATGTTGAAGGCAACGAGAAAATCGAGTACAACTACAACAAAGAGATGTGCACCATTTTCCCGCGTATGTGGAGCAGCAAGGAGGATCATGTCAAAGACTATCAATACTGGGGCAACATCAAGGGCCGCAAGGTGAAAGTGCGCAACAACCAGGGTGAGATGGTGACAATGGTGAAACCAACCTTCGGCGAGAACCTGCGCTTCTTCTTCCGCTACCAGTGCGGGTTTATGTATTTCCGCTACTTCATGTGGAACTTTGTGGGCCGCCAGAACGATATTCAGGGCGACGGCGACAACATGAGCGGCAACTGGATTAGCGGTATCAAGTTCCTTGACGAGATGCGCCTCGGCCCGCAGGACAATCTGCCTTCGGAGTATGCCAATAATCGCGGCACCAACAAGTATTACTTCCTGCCTTTGATTCTGGGTTTGATTGGTCTTTTCTATCAGCTCAAGCGCGACAAGAAGAACTTCTGGGTGGTGATGGCGCTGTTCATACTTACCGGCATTGCCATTGTGGTCTATCTGAACCAGTATCCGCGCCAGCCGCGTGAGCGTGACTATGCCTACGCCGGTTCGTTCTACGCTTTCGCGATATGGATTGGTCTTGGCGTGATGTCGCTCTACGAGTGGCTGAGCAAGGTGACTAAAGAAGTGCCGTCAGCAGCTGTAGCAACGGGCATCTGCCTGTTTGTTCCGGGCATTATGTGCGCCCAGAACTGGGACGACCACGACCGCAGCAACCGCTACATCTGCCACGATGTGGCCTGGAACTATCTGCAGTCGTGCGAGCCGAATGCCATCATCTTCACCAATGGCGACAACGACACCTTCCCATTGTGGTACATTCAGGAAGTTGAGGGTGTCCGCACCGATGTGCGCGTCATCTGCCTGCCCTACCTGATTACCGACTGGTACATCGACCAGATGAAATCGAAATACTACGAGAGCGAGCCCGTTCCGTTCAGCATGACGCACAGCCAATACGAGACGGGCGTACGCGATCAGCTACCCGTTTACGATAAGATTAAGGAGTCGGTTGAACTGAAGGAAGTTATCGATTTCATTGCGAGCGATAGACCAGAGACACGCCTGAAGACAAACTACAATGATGTTATTGATTACTTCCCGACAAAGAAGCTGAAAGTAACCGTCGATAAAGACGAAATTCTGCGCAAAGGTGTTGTTAAGGCGAAAGATTCGGCATTGATTGTAGATGAAATGACGTGGAGTCTTGCTTCGCGCTACATTTTGAAGAACGACCTGATGATTCTCGACCTTGTGGCCAATTCAAATTGGGACCGCCCCATCTACTTTGTGACCGTGGGCCCGGGCAACGACACCAACATCCGCGACTACTTCCAATGCGAGGGTTTTGCTTACCGTCTGGTGCCCATCAAGACCAAATATGATATGCAGTCGGTTGGCCGCATCGACACCGACCAGCTTTACGACAATATGATGAACAAGTTCCGCTGGGGCAATATGGGTGACCCAAAGGTTTATCTCGATGAGAACATCCGCCGCACCATACAGATTGTGAAGCTGCGCACCAACTTCGGCCGTTTGGCCATTGCGCTTGAGCAAGAAGGCAAACATGATTCGGCCACTGCCGTTCTCAATCGCTGCCTCGAAGTGCTGCCAGTTGAGAAGATGGCACTAACCTATTACGACTTGCGCTTTGTTGACGCTTTGTTCGCCTGCAACTATCCGAAAGCAGCCGAGATTGCCACCGGCATATTCAACAATGCCTACAACGACCTGCTCTATTACGCAGGGCTGCCGGCACCGTTCTATGCGTCGAACGAGAACAAGCGCTATATGTGTATGGCGAACGCCCAGTTGGTTCTCGAAACACTGCAAACCTACGAACAGACCGAGTTGTTTAACGAGCTGAACGGAGTGCTCACCGAAATGTACAGCATATATAGCGGAAATACAAGTGCCAAGGGATTGAGCCGAAGATAGATTCGTCTCTTTATTGATAAGCAAAAAAGACAGGCATATCAGTGTCTGTCTTTTTTTTTCGTGCGTAAAATGCTCGCAATTCAACTATTTAGTTTAATTTCGTGTTGTTATGTAACACTTGTGTGGTTATCACACGCGCTAAACGTCAAATAAACACTTATTTAGATGGAACAGGAAAAATTAAACGGACAAGATTTACCTGAAGAAGGAGCTCTTACTAGCAGTGCTGCTGAGCCAGAAACGGTAGACACCGCTGCCAGTGTTGATGAGAATGTAATCGACAACGAAGTTGATGAAACGGAAGAAACAACCGATTTATCAGATTTCGACGGACAAAAGCAGGTCGAAAGCGAAGACTATATGAAATATGAGCGTCCCGAGCTGCTGACAAAACTCAATCAACTGATTAACAACAACCCCGTTGAAACAATAGTGTACGCGGTTGAAGAGATTAAAACCGCATTCTACAAAAAGTACCGCAACGACTATCAGATTGCCCGAGAGAACTTTGTGGCACAAGATGGTACTCCAGAAAATTTCAAGTTCGCCGACGAGCACCAGGAAGTGACCTTCAAAGAACTTTATTCGCAGTTCCGCGATAAGAAAAACGCATATAATCAGAAACTTGCCGCCGAGCAGGAAGAAAATCTCAAAAAGAAACTCGAGATTGTCGAAGAAATTAAAAATCTTGTGAACACCGAAGAGTCGATGAACAAGACCTTCCAGGATTTCCGCAATCTGCAACAGCAATGGAAAGAAACCGGTCCGGTAGCACAATCGGCTTTGAAAAATCTTTGGGATTCATATAATCATGCTGTCGAACAATTCTACGACTACATAAAAATCAACAAGGAACTGCGCGACCTTGATCTGAAAGAGAACCTGAAAGCCAAATTGACTCTCTGCGAAAAAGCTGAGGCTTTGATACTGGAGGAATCGGTGATGAAGGCGTTCCGCGAGTTGCAAGAGTTGCATAACCAATGGAGGGAGACAGGCCCCATTCCGAACGACCAAAAAGAAGAAATGTGGGAACGCTTCAAGGCTGCCACAACAATTATAAACAAACGCCATCAGGATTTCTTCGAAAAACAGAAGGATTTACAAGTGCAGAATCTGGCTCAAAAAACAGCTCTCTGCGAACGCATTGAGGAGATTAACGCTCTCACCATCGACAAGCCGAAAGACTGGGACGAAAAATCGGCTGACATTGTCAAGATTCAGGAGATGTGGCGCACCATCGGCTATGCTCCTAAAAAGGAAAACAGCAAAATATACCAGCGGTTTAAAAACGGTTGTGACTTGTTCTTTGCCAAAAAGCGCGAGTTTTACAAAGAGATAAAGGCCAGCCAGAAGAACAATATGCAACGGAAAATTGAACTTTGCGAGAAGGCTGAGGCTTTAAAAGACAGCACCGATTGGAAAAAAACAACTGACGAGTTTGTGAATCTTCAGAAGCAATGGAAAGAGATTGGGCAGGTGTCGCACAAGCAGTCAGAACAGTTGTGGAAACGCTTCCGCGAGGCTTGTAATCACTTTTTCTCCGCCAAGGCCGAGCATTTTTCGAGCATTGATGGCGAGCAGGAAGCCAATCTCAATAAAAAACTTGAACTTATTGAGCGTGCCAAGAATTTTGAAAAGAGCGATGACAATACTGACAATCTTAATCGCCTGACAGAGCTTCAAAAAGAATGGGCGGGCATTGGACATGTGCCACTCAGCAAGAAAGATGCTGTGCAAAAAGATTTCCGCAATGCCATAAATGCACAATTTGAAGCGCTTAAGCTGGAAGCAAACGAACGCGAAAGGACCAATTACAAAACTAAAATTGAATCGTGGGCAAGCTCACAGTCGAAGGGGAAAATCTACTCGGAGCGCAACAAGATTGTACAGAAAATGCGAGAATTGGAGAATGAGATCACTCTGTACGAAAACAATATGGGTTTCTTTTCGAAATCGGCCAATTCCGAAGCTCTTATCAAAGACATCAACCGCAAGATCGACAAAGCCAAAAATTACTTGCATGAGCTTCAGGAAAAACTCCGTATGTTGAGTGAAGTTGATGAGTAACAAATTGATTGGTAAATATTAAAAGGCGGCTTCGAAAGGTCGCCTTTTTTAATAGCCGGAGTCTCAATTAAGCCGGGATATTTTTGTCTCTGGCAGCACAAACAGAACAGCCCCGGCAGCTGCTGGTGCGGCAACATTTATGAACCAAAGTATCATGGTTGCTGCAACAATTTGGGTTGGCAGCCCGCCGAGAGGGGCAATGAAGAGCAGTGCCATTGAGCCGCGAACACCCCATTCGGCGAGAGCATAAGTGGGAACAACCGAAACAAAGCAATACATGAGTGCGATGGAGCGGAAGGTGTCGGTTGCAGCCAGGTCAGTGCCCATCGATTGAAGCATCAGGTGGAGTTGGAATATAAAAACAATAGAGCGACAAATTGATAAAACTAACGCAGTGAAGAGTTGTTGTTTAGTGTGTTGGCCGGCAGCCTGAACAAATCGCTCGAGCCATGGCCAACGGTCAAATTGGAATCGGGCTGCCACTACGCCAATGAAGAAATATATTCCGCATGCCGTAATTACCAATACAACAAGTACAACGGCCGTTATGGTGAAATTCCTGGCGAACAACTCCAAAAAATCGGGCAGAACTGGTTTAAGGCAAAAAGCAAGAGTTCCCAATAGAGCGAGTGCAATCATTTGTGCGCAACTGCCCACAAACGCCGACATGGTCCCCGCGGTGCGGTTCTCGGGTTTAAGCCATGCAATGCGCCCTGCAAAATCGCCCACACGATTAGGCGTGAGCATTGAAACGGCCAGCCCCGCCAAAACTGATTTGAGTGACGTGCCGACATTGAGAGGTTGGAGATGAGATGTCAAAACCTGCCATTTGTGCGTTTCGAGCAGCCAGTTGAGCGGCATAAGAGCTACTGCCGCCAGCAGCGGAACGATGGCCGGGCGGTACGCAACAAGAGTATCATTGACGGATAGTTGCGCATATACTTTCCAACCGATGAACGCCAGCGAGAGCGCAGCCACAGCCAATCTCAATATCGAACCTGTTTTTATTCTCATCGCCATTAAGGTTTTGAATGGATGCTAAAGTAGCAACAACGGATTTATCCGCAACAATAAAAGAGCCGACAGAAGAAAGATTTTGCATGTCGGTTGCCATTTTTCTTGTAGTTTTGGCGCGTAAGTATGAAACGCTTTCTTATTTCGATATTGGCAATGTGTGTGGCAGCAACGGCGGCGGCGCAGCTTTCGGTGGGTCTGAGAGCCGGCTATGGTGCGTTTGGGGCAAACTTTGAGCCGCCCGCACTCACTGGCAATCAGGTGGCGCTCTATGAGCCGAATTTCGGTGTTGTAGGTATTTTCAACGACAAGAGTAACGCAGGCATACAGGTTGAGGTGAACTATGCGGTTAAGGGCTGGCGTGAAAAGGATAAAGATGCTGATGACGTTGAATACAAACGCGAGCTCTCCTACATTGAAGTGCCGGTGATGACACATTTCGAAATAGGCCGCAGTTGGTTCCGAATTTACGGAGTGTTGGGACCGTACATCGCCTTCAAGCAAGAAGAAAAGACAACAACCAGGAATTTTGACACTTACATTGCCAATAATCCTTACGATTTGTATAATCAGAAAGTCCGCAAAATTGATTTTGGAAACAAGGCGGGCTTGGGTTTCAGAGTAAACATCGGGCAGCGTTTTTCGGCTTTCGCCGATGTGAGGTACGACCTGCAGATTGCTGGCGGACAGAACATTTTCAAAAAACAGCCCAATGGCATTCAGGCTTCACGGCTGACGGAATTGGGAGGCTCGGTTGGATTGGTGTTTAACATTCTGCCGCAGCGCACCGACGAGGTTAAAGAATACTACGTGCCGAAAGAAGGAATGAACGAAGGCGCTGATTATTAAGCAAAAACTAGCGCAAAAATTTGTTTTTTTGAAAATGATTCCTACCTTTGAAAGTCGTTAGCCCGCAACTGGCTGGCAACTTAATCGGGAAAAAACAACAAAATGGCTAATTTTTTACTATGTGAGTTTCACTATTAGTGATGGTGTGCGTTCGCTTTGGAGCGTTGTCGCCTTGTTGGCTGTTTTGTCTATTAAGCAACTAATCGTCTAATCTAATAACACATTCGCCATGAAAAAAGTATTTCTGAAAACATTAGGTATCTTGTTGTTGTGTATCAACAATATGTATGCTGCCGATTTCTATATAGTTGGAATGAGCGCAGGAAGCGGGGAAACCTACAGTGGAGGCAATTTGACTTTATCTGTATCCGTAAATATTGGCAATTCGAATTGTAGTTACCAATGGCAAGTGAGTGATGACAATTCAAATTGGAGTAATGTTCCTGTTTCCGGTAATATGGGAATTCCGCCGGAGTCGGGATATTATTGGGACTATTATGCAAACAATGTAAATACTGGAAGTACAGTTCTTAAGAAATATTATCGTGTAATAATTAAAAGATCAGGCCAAACAGTAACGTCACCGTCATTACAAGCGAGATGGCGTCCGGCATTGGTTGTAGGCAGTATTAGTGGTGGTAACAAAACAGTTGGCGGTGAAGGTTGTGGTGTTACTCTTACTGCAAATCCGTCGGGAGGTAACGGTACCTACACCTACCAATGGCAAGAAAGCAGTAACAATTCATCATGGACTGATATTTCAGGTGGTAGTACATCTAAATGGCAGATGTTGTACCCCAAAAACAGCGGAAGCTCAAATGTTACAAAATATTATCGTGTTAAGATTACCAGCGATAATCAAACCAAAACATCGGCCAGCGTTTATCTGACAATCGAACCGGAGTTTTCAGCTGCAATTGGTTGGACGAATAGATATTCCATTAGCGGCTATAGTGCTAATCTATTTGCCGGACCTTCAGGTGATAAATATTCTTATTCGTGGGAGGAAAGTACTGATGGATCATCTTGGACAAGCTGTGGTTATTCTGGAAAAGATTATGCAATAACAAAGACCACGAGTGGAACATTAGTTATGTATTACCGTGTGATGGTTGCAAAAGGATGCGCAAACAAATATTCAGGATCTATTGCAGTAACATGGTATCCTGCACTAAGCTGGGCTGGAGCGGGTCTTAGCCAAAGTACCACTTATAGTGGTGGTGCTATTAAAATGAAGGGCATTGTAACAGGCGGAAACGGCTCCTATGCCTATCAGTGGCAGGTAAGTAACGATGGATCATCGTGGAGTAATGTTCCATCTTATGGTACAGGCAGCGAAGAAACTGGACGATCAGACATTTATAATGCAAAAAACACAAACACGGGGAGTACAAATCTTGCAAAACAATACCGTTTGCGGGTGACTTGTTTAAATCAAACCGAAACCTATCAATTTCCACCAGTGTATTGGCGTCCGTCATTGAAGGCTGGCAGCATAACAGGTGGAGGCACATATGGCTATGGCAAACAGGTCACATTAACGGCCAATCCGTCGGGTGGTAACGACACATATTCCTACCAATGGCAAGAGAGCAGCAACAACTCGTCGTGGAACGATATTGCCAATGCCACAAAACGTACATATTCGGTATCAGGTCAAAATCAAACAAAATACTATCGGGTAATAATTAAAGGCGACAGCCAAACCGCCACATCACAATCGGTTTCGGTAAAGTGGTGCAGTCCTTTTTATGTGGGGACTATCAACGGGGGTGGTACTGCAACCAATAGTGGAGGCAGCATAAATCTTTCTGTAAGCGCATCGGGAGGTAGTGGATCGTACACTTATCAGTGGCAGGTGAGCGACAACAACTCGTCGTGGAGCAATGTGGCATCAAACGGAACTAGTAGTACATATGCGGCAAGCAACACAAATTCCGGGAGTACAAATCTTACAAAATACTATCGCGTACAAGTCAGCTGTTCAACCGATCCTGCTCAATATACGTCATCTGTCATGGTAACATGGCGTCCGGCATTGGTGGCAGGCAGCATAACAGGTGGAGGCACCTATGGCTATGGCAAGCAAGCCACATTAACGGCCAATCCGTTGGGCGGTAACGGTTCATACACTTATCAATGGCAAGAGAGTAGCAATAATTCATCGTGGAGCAATATATCCTATGCCACAAACCGCACATATTCTGCATCTGGCAGCAATCAAACAAAATACTACCGAGTGGTAATAACCGGAGATAATCAGACGGTTACATCAACATCTACTTCGGTAACCTGGCACGCCCAATTGGTGATAGGCGGGATTAATTGCAATTGGACGGAAACCTATAGCGGCGGTGTAATACCGTTTTGGGTTGCTCCTTCGGGCGGAGATGGTACGTATACCTACCAATGGCAAGAGAGTGAAGATAATTCATCGTGGAGCAACACTACATTTACCGGAAACGATTGTATGCCAATTAAAACAAACTCGGGGAGCGATCTTATAGGATGGTATTACCGGGTAGTGGTTAGCAGCGGTGGTCAAACGGCAACATCTGGGCATGTTTTTTTGGTATGGCGTCCGGCATTGGTGGCAGGCGACATTACTGGTGGTAATATTACAACTAATAGTAACAACAGCATAACCCTTACAGCTAATCCTTCGGGTGGCAATGGCACGTACACCTACATATGGAAACAAAGCTACGATGGCACCAGTTGGAGCCTCATTTCTGGGGAAACAAGCAAAACATGCTCAGTATCAGGTTCTGATGAGACAAAATTCTATAAAGTAGAAGTTGGAGGCGACCATCAAACCAAAGAATCATCTGCCGTTTCGATAACGTGGGGAGCGGCATTGTCGGCAGGTGGCATCACGGGTGCCACAACCACCTACAGTGGTGGCAACGTAACGCTAACAGCGCATCCTTCGGGAGGCTTGGATAACAACTATGCTTATCAGTGGCAGGTATATGATAATTCCACATGGAATAACATATCTGGGGCGAACGATCAGACATGTATCGTAAGCACTGCCAACACGGGTAATACCGATTTGTCGAGGATTTACCGCGTTCAGGTAACCAACAATGGTGTTACGGTTAATTCGGCATCGGTGAATGTAGTATGGCGTCCGGCATTGGTGGCCGGAGCCATCAGCGGTGGCGGTTCCTATGGTTATGGTGCCGAAGTCGTGCTCACGGCTAATCCGTCGGGTGGTGATCATAACTATGCCTATCAATGGCAGGAAAGTTCTAATAATTCTTCGTGGGTCAATATATCAGGTGCTGCAGGAAAATCATATGCCGTAGTTGGTTACAATCAAAGCAAATACTACAGAGTTGTGGTAACCGGTGATGGCCAGACAAAGGAATCGCAGTCGGTTTCAGTTACTTGGAGACCTGAATTGGCTGCCGGAACCATCGGCGGTGGCGGTCAGACCACCTATAGCAGTGGCAGCGTGACTCTTACAGCCAATCCGTCGGGTGGTGACGGTTCTTTTGCTTATCAGTGGCAAGAGAGCATCAATAATTCCGATTGGAGTGATATCACATCAGGCGGAACCTCTAAAACTTGTGTTGTAAGCAGTGTAAATCCGGGAAATGAAAATCTTAAGAAATACTATCGTGCAGTGATTACTGGCGATGGTCAGACCAAAGAAACACCATCAGTTACGGTAACATATCGTCCTGCTTTAGCGGCTACAATCAGTGGCATAACAACCATCTACAGTGGTGGTAATGTCGTGCTTACGGCAAATCCTTCTGGCGGCAATGGCAATTACTCTTATCAGTGGGAAGTAAGCGCCGACCACATCAGTTGGAATGAAATTTCAAGTGCAAATGGCGAGACGTGCCAAGTCAGCGGTTCAGGTCAGACCAAATATTTCCGTGTCAAAGTGTCTGGCGACAGCCAAATCATATACACTGAAGCATTCGCTGTAACTTGGCGTCCGGCATTGGTGGCTGGCGACATTGTTGGTGGCGGTTCCTATAGTTACGGATCTGAAGTCGAACTCATTGCTAATCCGTCGGGTGGTGATGAAGTATTTAGTTATCAGTGGCAGCAAAGCGATGACAACTCATCGTGGACCGATATCATCAACGCAATGTATAAATCATATTCCGTAACAGGCTACAATCAAAGCAAATACTACAGAGTTGTGGTTACTGGCGACGGCCAGACAAAGGAATCGCAGTCTGTTTTAGTAACATGGCGTCCGGAATTGGTGGCAGGAGCAATAACCGGCGGAGGCACAACAACCAATAGCGGTGGTGGTGTAACGCTTGCAGTCAGTCCGTCAGGAGGAAACGGCTCTTACACTTACCAGTGGCAAGAGAGTCTCAACAATTCTAATTGGAGTGACATTACAACGGAAGGAACCTCTGAGACTTGTGTTGTGAGCAGTATTAATCCGGGAAATGAAAATCTTGTAAAATACTATCGTGCGGTAATCACGGGCGATAATCAGACTAAAGAGACACAGTCAGTTACAGTGACATACCGTCCGGCATTGTCAGCAGTTGTCAGTGGTACCACAGAAACTTACAGCGGCGGTAATGTTGTCCTGTCGGCCAGTGCATCGGGCGGCAACGGAGAATATTCATACCAATGGGAAGAGAGTGTTGACAATGTTAACTGGAACAATGTTTCGGATGCAACAGGCACTAGCTGCATATTCAGCGGCTCAAATCAAACAAAATACTACCGAATCAAAGTTTCCGGCGACAACCAAATCGCTTATGCCGAAGCATTTGCTGTAACATGGCGTCCGCCATTGATGGCAGGTACAATCTCGGGTGGCGACGTAACTACCTACAGCGGCGACAATGTTTCTCTTGTTGCCTTCCCGTTAGGTGGCGATGGAGTGTTTGCTTATCAGTGGCAAATGAGTGAAGACAATAATGAATGGTCCGATATAGAAGACGCAGCAGGTATTGAATTTGTTGAAACCAGCAATAACGAAACCGATGCATTGGTAACAATGTACTACAGAGTTATTGTTTTTGGTGACAATCAAACCGATGTGTCTGATGTTGTGGAAATCACCCGTCGGCCGTCGTTGAAAATCAGCAACATTCAATCTGTCGGCAACAGCATTGTCTATGGCGACGACGATGTGAATATGACTATTGGGGCAACTGGCGGTGATGGAACTTACAGCTATCAGTGGTATCGCAAAGATGCTGAATCAGACTGGACACCAGTTGGCACAAACTCTTCATCGTTCACAGATAATCATGAGAACAACACCGATGCGTCCATCAATTACCAATACAAAGTTGTTGTGGGCAGCGATTCGCAGGAAAAGACATCAGATGAATTCCAATGCAGCTGGGTGGCATCTATGAGAATCGAATCAGTGTTTTATACTCCGAAGGTGTCTTATGGTGCAGCCACGTTCATCCTCGTGTCAATGGCGAATGGAAGCGGTATTTACGACTATCAGTGGCAATCTTTAGTAAATGGCGAATGGTATAATATTCCGGACAACGACGATCAAGTTTTAGCAGTACCCATCACGGTTCCCACCGATTACCGCTGCGTGGTTACTGATTCGCTCTATCCGAATAAGAGTGTAACCACCGATGTGATATCGATTGATGTTTGGCCGGATCTGACTCCGGGCACCACACCCACGCCGTCGCATACAGTTGATAATGATTCGATAGCGATAGGCGGAGGAACCCCAAGTGGTGGCGACGGAGTTTATCACTATCGATGGGAGAAGCGTTCGGCAGATGATAATGGTGTGTTTGTTCGGATTGCCGACACAACACCCACAATCGGCGTGCTGCCGAAGTACAACACTACCTACCGCCGCTACGACATAAGCGGCAGTCAGGAGAAACTGGCGTTCGAGATACAGGTAAATGTGCCGCTTACAAGTGGAACCATTGCCGTTGACGGTAATGAGAATTTCTACTACGCAGGGCGACCGTTGCCGTTGATTAAAAACATAGAAGCAGCCAGTGGCGGTGACACGGGTGAATCACCAAACTATCAGTGGTATTGGAAGATGAATAGCCATAGTAGATTCACACCAATTAGTGGTGCAACCGGAGCCGATTATCAACC
The DNA here is from genome assembly GCA_946414435.1 of uncultured Bacteroidota bacterium. Classification (GTDB taxonomy): domain Bacteria; phylum Bacteroidota; class Bacteroidia; order Bacteroidales; family SZUA-534; genus RUG13583. The sequence goes on along the minus strand of CAMKOM010000004.1, from coordinate 11,496 downwards.
CGAAAATCTGACCGAAACAACATTGTTCTTCCGCGCTGTGATTGATGGCGGCGATGTTCGTAACAGCAACCAGGTTAAGCTGGAAGTTATTGTGCCGGACATTACCGTGGCTGACGTGAAGGAGCGCTACTGTAAGGGCGATGATGTCAGCATCAGTGCTTCAGGCGTAGAAGGTTGTGATTACAAGTGGTTCGATGCCAGTGGCTGGCAGATTGGCTATGGAGCAAATTTAAATTTGAAGTCGATAGAGGAAAGCACCACGCTGACATTGAGAACATACTTCAATGCTGATGTTTTGAATGAAAAGAAAATTACGCTGACAGTTGTTGAGATGAATCCTGATTTTGGGTCGGATCAGATAATTGTTAATGCAGGTGATGTGGTTCATTTCACAAACAGCGGCAGTGATTTCGCGAAATGTGAATGGAATTTCGGCGATGGCGCCGACGGATCGTTTGAAACCGATCCATGGCATTACTACAATGAGGGTGGTTCATTCTCTGTAACTTTACAGTTGACCAGCCGCGAGGGGTGTGTAGCCGAAAGCACCAAAAACGATTTCATAACTGTTAGAGAAGCATTAACCGATGTGACTGCCGATCGCGAAAACACAGTCAGTGTTTATCCAAATCCGGCTGCCGACTTCCTGATGGTTGAGGCCGAAGGTGAGTCGAAGGTGATAATTGTCAGCGGCACAGGTGCAGTAGTGTTTGAGACAACGGTTTCGTCAGCGGCCCGTATCGACATATCTGCTTTCCCAGAAGGAACCTACACGGTGATAGTAGCTGGCGACAACGGTGCTGTGCACCAAGAGGAAATTGTTAAATATTAATTATTAAAAATATGACGAAAGGAATTTTAAAACCATTGCTGACAATTTTGCTTGCGGTGAGTATAAGCGGACTGAGCGCGCACCCGTTGCGCAATCACATCAAGGGAGCAATCACGCTTAATGCAGGCTTTTTCATGTCGGATCACTCTTATGGCGGCACAATTGGCGACTCCTATTGGTTTAACGACAAAGTCAGTCTCGACTCGCGCCTGAACATCAGCGGCGGATCGAAAGAATTTACAAAATTTATGCGTTATGCCATTGACAATCAGGTATGTTATAATTTCTATAACTATAGCGATAAATTTTATGTCGATGGCGTTGCGGGCGTGCAAATCGGTCTCGACAATATGAAAAGCAAGGTTGAGGATGTAGAAAAAACATCGTTCATGTGTCTTGCCGAACTTGGTTGCAAATGCAAATATTTCATTAACTATCAATGGACTGTATGGCTCGAAGTCAAGGAGCGTGCTGGCGTTGGAAAAATCGACAAGTTTGTTCCGCAGTTCACAATAGGTGGTAGTTGGCTTCTGCCCGATTTACATCCGAAAATCAACCGTAAATTTTAACCGATATGAAAACACACAATACAGTAAAAAACAGCCTGCTGCTTGGTGCGATTCTGACAATCATCTTTAGCAGTTGTCATCGCGAAGATTATTTCTATGAAATTGATGATGCGCCGTTGTTCGAGTGGACTGACCATTTCAGTCAGTTGGCACCAGAAATATTATTAGATACAATAAAAACCAACCACGAGTTTTACTATGAGTTCCGCTGTAGCGACGTCCATGTGAAAGCCCCCGTTTTGGCCATGGCTCACACTGAGGGTAATTTTGATTATGAGTTTGTTGATAATATACTGAGGATCAGTGCTCTGGACATCGGGTATGTGCAAGGTACAATTACAGCCACTGATATTTATGGCAAAAGTTCGGAGTTGTCTTTCCAATTGTATGCCTTTTTCAATACTCGTCCTGTTGCTAAGGGTAATGCTCAACTGATTCAGAATTTGAGTGAATCAGAAGTTGAAATTGACTTGAGTCAATCTTACGACACTGATGCAAACAAGGGTGGAGGCATTGAACAGTACGAATACAGGATTACCAGTCCGTCAGAAATTGTTTACTCGGTTGTTACTCCGCTCAGCAAGATAAATTACATTTTCAAAGAAAAAGGCTTGGCTACTATTGAGTTCCGTGTCTGCGATAACGATGGTGAATGGTCGGAATGGGAGACTATTTACGTTAGAATATAGAAGAACGTATAATAAACAGAAAGAGCCGCAATCAGCGGCTCTTTCTGTTTATGCATTATACGTAAAACAAAAAACCGCCTTTTTATCGGCGGCTTCTTGCGGAGAGGACGAGATTCGAACTCGTGGTACACTAATCGCGTACGACAGTTTAGCAAACTGTTGGTTTCAGCCACTCACCCACCTCTCCAAAGTGTTCTGTGCTGAACGTGCTCATTCGAGCGGCACAAAAGTATGAATTTGGCTTTCAATAACAAACTAATTACCGAAAAAAAACGGCCAACCGTTTGGTTTCTGCCTTAATTCGCTGATTTTAAAAACATTTCTATTCGTATTACGATATTTTCAAAAAAGAAGGACGGCACAGCCGTCCTTCTTCGAAAAAGTTATTAGTATTCAAACCAATTATCTTTCATGCAGTTCCTTCTCAGTGAAATCTTCGGGAAGCATAATGACGGTTATGCAGTTGTTGGCGGGCAGAACCACGTCTTTCACAAAGTTGCGGATGTCGTCTGACGAGAGCTTCTCAAGATTGGACTCGAACACTGAGTGCCCATCGACATTCCACTCTATTTTGCTCTCAATCAAGTTAGACCAATAGCCGTTTTGGCGTTGGTTGTTGTCGAACTGCTTCTTCTGGTACAGTTTGAAACTGTTCAACTCCTCGGCAGTTACGCCGTTGGCGGCAATGTCGTCGATACTTTGGCGAACCAACATGGCTACAGAGTCGCATTTTGCCGGTGTGAACGGGCAGTATATCTCAACCATAAAGCCTTCCTTTACGCCTGTTCCCGTTCCGGCCGATGCCGATACTGAATAAGCGAATCCTTTCTCCTCACGAATAATATTGGTGTAGCGCTGACGCAGTGCCGAGCCAAAGGCATTTGCTGTAAGCTGTTCTGCCGGACTGAATTTGCGCTCACCATGCCAGTATTGGAAGAACCAGGCCTGCGGTGTCTCCATTGAGCGCACAAAGCGATTCTCAATCGGACCACGATGGTAAGTTTCAATCTGCTCAGTGGCGCGCGGTTCACGTTTTTTCACACCTGGCAGCGATGCAATGTACTGCTCAACATACAGCCGCAGCGAGTCGGTGTTGAACGCTCCGGTGAAGATGAAGTCGAAATCACCAGCCGATTTGAAGCGCTCGCTGTAGATGCGGCGCACGTCCTCATATTTAATCTTGTCAAGGTCTTCGAGTTTGATGTCCATCAGGCGTGGATTGTGGTCGTAGATGGTAGCGTTGATTGAGTCGTTGAAAGCGTTCATCGGGTCTTTGGCTGCATTCTCGAGCGATGTGCGCATACGGGCAATGTAGCTGTTGAAGCCGTCAACATCGTTGGCAGGCTCCTGGAAACGCATATAGATGAGCTCGAACAGCGTGCGAAGGTCTTTCGGCGTTGAGTTGCCCGACAGATATTCCTGATAAGTGCTCAACGACGGACGCAGACTAACCTGCTTTCCGGCCAATTTCTTGCTGAGCTCGGTTGTGGTGAAGTTGCCCAAGCCGGTGCTGCCAATCACTCCGTTGAAAGTCTTGATTGTAGGCAGCAAAGTCATATCGGAGATGGTTGCGTTGCCACCCCAGCTCATGGCCGTCAGGCTAACCTCGGTGTTGCTGAAATCAGTCTGCTTGAAGAATACACGTGCTCCATTTGAGAGTGTCCACATTGTGTAGCCAAAGTCAGATGCGCTCTCTTTGGCAATTTTGCCTTTCTTGGGAAGCTTGGTAATCAGCGGCTCGTCTTTTACATTATCGACATACGGCTCCAGCTCGGCCTTGCGAACATCGGCAATCACCTGTTTCATCTCGTCAACAGTGGGCAGTGTAAGACCTTCTTTGTCAGGATACATGGCCAGGAAGACGAAGTTTGTGTCGATTGATGCTGCGGCTTGTGCCATCATCTGCGAGAATATTTGCACACCCATCTGGTCCAGCTGCTGGTCGATTTGCTTGTAGAGTTCATATTCGGCTTCAAGACCGGGATAAGAACGGTTGTCGATGAAGTGGCGCACGGCCTTGTTCACATAGTAACTGCTGTACTGCTTGTCGCGGTTGTCGTAGCTGCGCTCAACCGAACTCATAATTTGCTGGCGTGCGCGGAAAATCTCGGTGCCGGTGATGCCGAAGCGGCGTGCACGCTCAATCTCCTGCATAAGCATGGTCAGAGCCTCTTTGTCGCGTCCCTCTTTGGGGATAATTGCGCCCACAAAGCAGTCTTCGGTTTTTGCAAGCAGATAGTTGTTGAATCCGCAGTCGGCTGCCGCAAACGGACAGTCATCTTTGCGGGCGAGTTCTGCCAGACGGGCGCTGAGAGCCCTTCCGATGACGCTACGCAGGAACGACTGGGCTATCGCAGTTGTGGTATTGGCCATTTCGTAGGGGATGGCGGGTGTTTTGAACATCACTTCAATAATGGTGCGCTCCATCTCCTTGTCCTTGTCAATCACATAGATAGGCTCGGTGGTTGCAGGCACATCGAAACGCTTGAACTCGGCTGGATTCTCGGGCATCTCAACGTCGCCAAATGTCTTTTGGATGCGTTTCTCCATATCTTTGGCGTCGAAATCGCCCACAACAATAATTCCCTGAAGGTCAGGACGGTACCATTTCTCGTAGTAGTCGCGCAGGGTTTGCGGCTCAAAATTGTCAACCACGCTCATCAGACCAATCGGCATACGCTTGCCGTAGCGCGAGTTGGGGTAGAGCGTTTCCAGATTGCGGTTCAGAATTCGCATCTGGGCGCTGGTGCGCATACGCCATTCCTCATGAATCACGCCGCGCTCCTTGTCAATCTCCTCGGGCAGCAGCAGAAGGCCGTCCGACCAGTCGCGCAGGATGAGCAGGCACGAGTCGATGTTGTTATCGTTGACAGGCACATCGTCAATGTTATACACCGTCTCGTCGGTGCTGGTGTAGGCGTTCAGGTTGTTGCCGAACTTCACACCGATGCTCTCACAATATTTCACAATGTTGTTTCCTGGGAAGTGAGTGGAGCCGTTGAAGCACATATGCTCCAGAAAGTGCGCCAAGCCACGCTGGTCTTCCTCTTCCTGCACCGAGCCAACACGCTGGGCGATGTAGAAGTAGGCGCGCTCGCGCGGCTCCTCGTTGTGACGGATGTAGTAGGTTAGCCCGTTGGGCAGTTTGCCAAATATAACCGCTGTGTCGAGCGGAAGTTGTGGCATTTGCTGCGCCTTCATCTGCGAAGGAATCAGCATACTTACGGCCATTGCCGCAATAATCGTAAGTCTTTGCATAGAAGTTAGTTTTTAATTAATAGTGTTGCAATATAATGATGAATGTAAAACAATGTATTTGAAAAGTTCAAAAATGTTAGAACGTCAGACTGATGCCGGCCGAGTAGGGGTAGATTTCCGGCCCTTTGTCTTTGGCGAACATCGGTGACATGCTGGCACGTACAAACGCACCTATGCAGTCTACGCCTATCTTTGCCAAAAGGTTGTAACTGAACATGTTTTGGCATAAATCAGAGTGGATCCTATCTTTGTCGCCCGACGATGTCTTCATCTTGGTATTCGACCATACAAGCAGATTCCCCTCAACGCCAGCCATCACATATAGGCCCTTGTTGTGAAATTCAAGCACCACAGGCACGGTTAGATAGGTGTTTGTCAGTTTGCTTTTGTTGTAAGGTTTCGATGTGTCGGCATAATGAATTAAACGACCGTCGGCCTTGGCGAGTGCGAGATTTTTGGTCGAGAACGAGTAGATGTCGCATTTCACTCCCAATCCGACACCGATGCCGAGACGCCGCGATATGATTGGCACCCCTGCAGCATCGATGCAGAGCCCAAGCTGGATACCTCGGTTAAGGTCTAAATAGCTGGCGCTGTCGCTGATATCGGCCGACAACGGATTTGACGCAAACCGGGCTACTCCCAACTCAAGCGACGCAAGGTTTGAATAGAAGTAGCGGTATTTTTTCTGCTTCGGACTACTAGGGCTGGCATTTGTTGCCGATGTGCCGTTCGCATTATTTTGGTAGTCAGCCGTTTGTAGAGGACGTCTTGTGTCATCGTCGTCGAAGCTGCTGTCGAAGTTGTAACGGTCTTTGATGAAGTGAATTCCGTTATCATCGAAAATCACTTCACGTTTCCCGAAATGATAGCTTTTGGCATCGTTGGCTTTTGTCTGCGAATAGGTAGAGTCTGCGGAAAAATCAAGCGTCGTCGCATTATCGGTCTCCGCAAAAAGCGTTGTCGCGCTCATAAGCACGACACCTGTCATTGTAAGTTTTATTATTGTTCTCATTTGATATTGATTTAATGAGTAATTATGTTTAATCAAACCCGCCAAAACTTATGCCGGCCGAGAAGGGATAGAGCTCGGGGCCTTTGCCGTCGCGGAACAGCGGCGACATATTGGCTTTCACAAACACTCCTACACCTTTTATTCCAACTCGCGCCACAAGATTGTAGTTGAAACGGTTCATATACAGATCGCTGCGGTGTTTTTCCTTGTCGCCCGACGTTGTTTTTGTCTTTGTCGATGAGCCGATGCGCAGGTTGCCCTCAACGCCGGCCATAATGTAGAAGTCGTCGCCGCCTCTCTGCCATTCCAGAATAAGCGGAACCGTTAGATAGGTGCAGCGCAGCTTGCTCTTGCTGTAGCTTGTCGTGCTGTCGTGACTGTAAGCCAGGCCGGCAGGCCCTTTGCTCAAAATCATGTCGTTGTTTGAAAACGAGTAGATGTCGAACTTAAAGCCGATGTCAGTTCCTAAATAGAGCCTGTTATCTACAATCGGCAGCGATGCCTCGCAAAGTCCGAAGGCAACATGAAAGCCGCGGTTCAGCTCCATAAAGCTGGCGCTGTCGGCAATGTTGTTTGAGAAGGTTTTCGAGCCATAGCCCGACACACCAAAGTCGAACGCATCGACATGCGTGTCATCGTGCAGGTTGACCCATGACAGACCGTACTTGCGGTAGCTGTCATCGGAATCGTCATCGAATTTGTTTGTGTGAGCTTTGACGAAGTGGATGCCGTTGTTGTCCACAACAACCTCGCGCCGACCGAAGTAGAAGTGGCTGGCGGTGTCGGTGTATGTCTTAATCTGCCCATCACTGATTTTGGCATCTGTGATAGTAGTGTCGGCCGCAAAAGGCTCGGCGAAAACCGATGTTGCCGTCATCAGTGCGGCGCAAACCATCGAAATTTTAATAGTCTTTTTCATAATAAACAGTTTTAAGTTGTAATGCGAGTCATCAAACGTGCCGCATTGATTTAACGCTATAATGACGCATGCAAAACTAAAATGTAACAGCTAATGGTGATTTTTTTGTCACGGAAGTTTAAAACGCAGGCGTTTTATTGGTTGGGTGTCGCTTGCGCGAGAAATTGTGAAAAAATTTAAAAAGAAAACTTATAAAAAATTGATTACAAATGTTTTATATAATTTTCAAATCAATTTTCTAAAAATTTCCGCCTGCAGGGCGCAACCACAAAAAAACTGGTGAGGTGGCACATTTGTATTTATGGTGCGGCTGCCACCCGTTTCGGGGTTGGGATGTGTGGGACAACAACAAAACAGGGGCTTACGCCCCTGCCTGTGTTATGCCGCCCCGTTGGGGCTGGTTACGTTTGTGCGGACGCGGCACGCCACGTCCCTACAAAGTTATTTCTTCAATAATTCCTCAACCATGCGTTTCAACTCGTCTATCTGCTGCTGCTGTGCCTCAACAGTTGACTGCAGCTCGTCCTTCTCGGCTTTCAGCTCTTTTACGGCCTCAATGAGGATTGGACCAAGGGCTGAGTAATCAACACCTTTGAATTCTGTCTTATCGCTGCTTACAAGTTCGGGAAACACCTCTTCAATCTCCTGTGCTATCACACCAATGTGTTTTTTAGTGTCGGTAACGGCATAAGTGCTATCGGCACCCATCTCTTCTTTGCTCTTCCAATAGTAGCTTACGCCACGCAGTTTAAGAACCTTATCAAGAGCTCCTGTTATTGGCTCGATGTTTTTCTTCAAACGTACATCAGACGATTGGCAAGAACCACCGTATCTGATATTGTTTGACACATAAACATCGCCAGTAAAGGAACCCGCCCAATATGATGTTGGTGATTCTGCTGTAATAGCAGTGGCATTACTGTTGTATACAGTCAGATTTCCACCATAAACTTTCGTATTTCCATTAAAATATCCGGCATAATTAGTAGACCCCCCCGACGATATTGCATATATGCCATAGTTAGTGCCATTACTTCCGCTTGCAGTTGCATAAACGCCGTAATTTGTGACACTTGAACCATTTGCAAGTCCATAAACGCCATAATTGGCATTTACGGTTGCGCTTGCCTCACCCCAAACACCATATGAATTGTTGCCCAAACCACTGGAACCGGATGCTTTTCCTTTAACACCAACAGCTTGATAACCACCTATTGCTTCGCCATAAATTGCTTTGTAGTAGCCATAATTAGATTTTAAACCAGTGGCCTTACTATAAACACCTATTTGGTCGACATCTGAACTATAAGATGAAAGTGTTGTAACAATGTTTTTTCTTACATCTGATGTTGCATTACTTGATGTTCCCCCTGAATAAGAGTTAATCTCACCGTTTATGGTTGTGTTGCCGCTTTTGTACACTATCATAGCATCACTTGGCGCACCGTAGCGGCCATTACCAATAACAAACTGCCTTTCGTCAGAAACATTATCGGGGTCATAGCTTGTGTTATATTGCCCAACAACAACTTCAGCGTCAGAATAAGCTATGGTGCTACAACCCATAGCAACAGACATCATTCCTTTAGCTTTAGATTGAATACCTGTGGCAAAAGAACCTTGCCCCGAAGCTTCAGTGCCATTTCCACCTATTGCAATGGCGTAACCGCCAGATGCTGTTGTATTATAGCCTATGGCTGTAGAATAAGGTCCAGTTGCATTTGTCTGATAGCCTATAGCTGTTGCACCATAGTCAGTTGCCTGTGTACCATATCCAAAGGAATATGAATAATTTGCGGTGGCTTTCGCTGAAGAACCTATTGCGGCAGACTGTTGTCCATTTGCTTTTGTTGCAAGACCTATTGCTACTGCATATTGAGCAGTGGCTGTTGGACCGTTACTTGCTGAATTTCCTCCTCCTAATGCTACTGAATAAAGTCCTTTTGCGTTAGCATTGTAACCTAATGCCATTGAATAATTAGCCGTTGATTTAGCATTAGTTCCTATGGCAAAAGAATAACTGCCACTTGCTTTTGAAAAGTTTCCCATAGCAGTGGCAAATCCGCTACTTACAGTATCTTTATATCCTATGGCATAGGATTGATTATTAGTAACTCTCGACAAATAACCTATAGCCATACTGCTTTGATTATTTCCTACATACGTGCCAACACCAATAGCGAAACTGCCTTGTCCTTCAGATTTTGCTCCCGGACCAAAAGCATAAGCACCAGCACTTAAGGCTTGAGGTGCACCATATTCTTCATACATTACCGTTGTTTTTCCTCCTACAGCAAAACTAGCATCACCACTTGCTTTAGCTCCTGCACCAATGGCTACCGCTTGATCACCGGATGCCCAAGTTTCAGGACCAATAGATGTTGCTTTATAACCAGACGCCTTTGCTTTATAGCCAATAGCCATAGCATAGTTTGATGGTAGTTTATATTTAGCTCCCTTTGTCACCAGTGCCTCACTGCCTATGGCCATAGCATAAAAACCTTCTTCCACAACTGCTTTTTGTCCAAATGCTATTGAATTAGTATAATATGCCTTGGCTTCACGGCCAATGGCTATCGCACCTGTAGGTTCAGGAAAGCTCGGTGCGCTCTGAACATCAACGGGATTTCTTGTCGCCCCTGCCATAAATCCCAATGCAACTGAGCTGTCGGCTGTTGCAGTTGCGTAATAACCGCCAGCTACTGAATATATGCCAGAAGCCTTTGAATTTGAACCCCACGCAGCTGATTTTTCGCCTGAAGCTGTGGCTTCTGCTCCTAATGCCAACGAACGTATTCCTTCGGCTTTTGATTTATAGCCACCAGCTATTGCGTATGTTTCGGTAGCTTCTGAAGTATGACCTAATGCCACAGTTGCTTCTCCTTGGGCTTTCGATTTATAGCCACCGGCAATTGAATAATTCCCAGATGATACCGATAGGTCGCCCCAAACTATGGATGATTGGCCTATCGCTTTGGTTTGATGGCCAAGAGCTGTTGAATAGGCTCCCATTGCTTTCGCCTCATAACCCAAGGCTGTTGCTGCGCCGTTTGTGCCACCATCGGCTCTCGATTTGTAACCCATAGCTGTGCTATATACCTGTGACGCAGTGTCTTGATAACCCAGAGCAACAGCACTGCTGGCTGTTGCACGCGACTGATAGCCGCCTGCTATCGAGTAGGTTCCCGAAGCGTATGTTTGATAACCCAATGCCGTGGCGCCGGTATTGGCTGTTTGTGAATTATAACCCAATGCTGTAGCATAAGTACCTGAAGCGTAAGTGCTATAACCGCCAGCAATTGAATAACTACCAACCGACTGCGACGAATAGCCCATGGCTGTTGATGCGTAGCCCGAAGCAGTGGTGTTATAGCCCATTGCTGTAGCGTACTGGTTTTGTGCTTTCGAACTGAAACCCAATGCCATAGCTTTTTCGTATGTGGCTTGTGCCGAAACACCGAGCGAGACGGCGTCCGTCTTGGTGGATTGAGCGCCATCACCGATAGCTACAGAGCTTGCACCTGAAGCCGTGGTTGATTTACCAAATGCAAAAGAACTTGTTCCCGATGCTTTTGCCACATTGCCAATAGCTATTGAAGTCTCACCAGTAGCCTCTGATAGGTAACCAAACGCCTGCGAGAAATCGCCGCTGGCCTTGTTTTGGTAACCAGCGTTAAACGAGTTAACACCTACATCTGATGCGCCGCTAACCACTAAATTACCAGCCATAAAGGCATTGCTTTCGGGATACCAGTAGATGCGGTTTTCGCCGTTGATACTTTGTGCCGATGTGCGCATATCGATATTGAAGAGGTTGCGCGATGCGTCACCCTTCGCAGCCGAGCGTCCGCTGACGGCAAAGCCAGATGCGTCACCATCACCACCTTTTGCGCCACCACCATATCGTCCGCTAACGGCGAAGCCAGAGGCTGCATCGTCACCTTTCGAGCCGTCAAAATCATTGATATAGAAGCGTGTGCTGTCGGTATTGATGGTCATATAGTCAGCATCGGTGCTTTTGGCGGCGTCGCGGCCAGTGATGAAGAATCCGCTTCGACGCACTTTCGAAGCGTCATTGTCGAATTTAATTTGTGTGCCGTCGGTTGCCACATTCATATAGTTGGTGGCTTCGCCGTCTTTTGTGGCGTCGCGGCCAGTAATGAAGAATCCACTGCGGCGCACCTTCGATTCATCGTCGAGAGTGTTGTTGATAA
>CAMKOM010000003.1 GCA_946414435.1 uncultured Bacteroidota bacterium | reverse complement strand
ATTTTAAGACTCTATCGTACTTCAGCCGCTACTGCAAGAAGCAGTTGGGAATGTCTCCGCAGGAATACAGAAAGAGTTTGCAACCAAAGTAGAATCGTTATCATCTAACAGAGACACAAGGAACACAAAGGTTATTTATCCCTTTCTCTGTGAACTCTGTGTCTCCGTGAGAGTTTACTTCAAATTTTCCTTGAAAAACGCTTCAATCTTGTCATACGGAATGCGGCCGTTCTTGTCGTCGTAAAGGTCGGTGTGGACGGCGCCAGGGATAATCAGGATTTCCTTGTTGCCGTCGGTCATACTTTGGCCGTCGCATTTCTTGCCCGTCATTTTCTCGAAGGCGTACTCGCTGAAGTAGCGGCTGTGCGCCTTCTCGCCGTGAATGAGCAGCACGGGCGACTCAATCTCGCCTGCCCACGCCAGCAGCGGTTGGTTCAAAAACGACTGACAGCCCGTGACGTTCCAGCCGTCGTTCGAGTTGCCGCTGCGCTTGTGGTAGCCGCGCGGCGTCTTGTAGTAGTCGTAATAGTCCTTCACAAACCACGGCGCGTCGTCGGGTAGGGGGTCAACAACGCCGCCAGCACGCTTGTAACTGCCTGTGCGATAATCTTCTGTGCGCTGTACCGCGATGGCCTTGCGTTTTTCCATACGCTGCTCGGGCGTGTTCTCACTCTCAAAATAACCTTCGGCGTTCACCTTGCTCATATCGTACATTGTGCTTGCCACGGTGGCCTTGATGCGCGGGTCGATGGCGGCGGCGTTCACAGCCATTCCGCCCCAGCCGCAGATGCCGACAATGCCAATCCGCTCGGCGTCAACGTCCTGACGGTTAGACAGATAATCGACAGCCGCCAGAAAATCTTCGGTGTTGATGTCGGGCGAAGCCATACGCCGCGGCTCGCCACCGCTCTCACCCGTGAACGACGGGTCGAAGGCCAAGGTCAGGAATCCGCGCTCGGCCAAATGCTGCGCGTACAGGCCCGAACATTGCTCTTTCACAGCGCCAAACGGTCCGCTTACCGCGATGGCCGCCATTTTGCCATTGGCGTTTTTCGGCACGTAAAGGTCGGCCGCCAGCGTAATGCCGTAGCGGTTGTGGAAGGTTACTTTTGAGTGGTTTACCTTGTCGCTTTGCGCGAAAACCTTGTCCCACTCTTGCGTGAGTGTCAATTCCTGTTTCATATCGTTTTTGGTTTGTGCGCAGCCTGCCAGCAGTGCGGCCGTCAGCGCGGTTGTTATTAAATGTTTCATTTCTGTAAATATTTTTGTTTCAACAATTTGAATCATATCTGCCGCCCCAGTTCAAATGCGTCTTGCAAGCGTGGGTTTTCGGCAATTTCCTTCGGATTGGTCACGCCGCCGCAAAACAGATGGCCCTTGAGAGTTGTTTTCTCAAAGCAGTCAATCCAGCCCTGCAGGCCGTTTTCGGCGCCTTTCGGGGTGAAATCTTCGTTTTCGGTTGCGGTGGTCAGCAGATAAACGTCGCGGAAGTGGTAATCTTTCGGATACATTGCGTTCATACGGTCGATAAGCGTCTTCATTTGCCCCGACATTTCGTAGTAGTAAATTGGTGTGGACCAGCACACTACGTCGGCTGCGAGCACGCTGTCCATAATGGCGGGCACGTCGTCGTTGAAGACGCACGCACCCGTTTTTTGGCACGACAGGCAGCCAATGCAGAATTTGATTTCTTTTCCGCGCAGCGTGATGAGTTCCACCGAGTGCCCAGCCGCCTTTGCGCCTTCGGCAAACCGCTCTGCCATTGCGTGGCTGTTTGAGCCAGGGCGCAGGCTTGTTGAGATTACGACAACTTTTTTCATTTCTATTAATTTTATTTTCAGTGCTTTAAAAATTAGTTCTCATTCGTTTCTCACCGCCCTGAATGTAAATCTGTCCGCGGACGGGTGCGCTGATTCGGCGGCCTTGCAGGTCGTACATTGGCCCGTTGGGCGTTGCCACGCGGTCGGTCTGCCGAATGCCTGTCGGCGTCTCGTTATTGTCTTGATTTTCAGAGTTGTTTTTCGCCGATAGCGACAGCGTGATTGTGCAATCGCCTTCGCCCAGAGCGGCTTTCAGTTCCTGCTGCGTGGCGTTGTCGATTTTGCCCAAACGGGTGTAATCCCACGAGTTCGAGCCGTAGAAAATCACAATCTGATTGCCGTTGTAGAGAACAATGTCGCCAGGTTCGGTGGTTGTCTGCTCGTTGGCTGTCGGCAGCGAGCGCCCGAGCGGCCCCACCTTCTCAAAACTGCCGTAGTCGGTGGCGCTGTAGGTGATAGGCGATTCGCGCAAAGCGGCCACAAGTGCCTGAGTGGCAGCGTTTTCGGCCAGCGTGGCGGTGAGCGTGACGCTGCCAATGGTTATGTAGAGTTTTTCGGTCATATTGCTTTTAAAATCAAGAGTTTTGGTCCAATTGGCGAGCAGAGTCGGCATATCGCTGCGGTTTTTGTTGTTAATCCAAAGCGGTTCGCCGACGAATTTTCCGTTGGAAATCAGCCGTTTGGCGTCGGCCACGACCGAAGAAATGCCGCTGCTTGCGCTCGACACAATCAGAGCAATGTTTTTGCCAGCCATTTCCGCGCCGTTCGCAAAAAGAAACGTCTGCATAGGCGCCGCCATATTATTCCACCACAGCGGCGTGGCCACTATAATGTTGTCGTACAGGCCGAAATCGACGCTCAGGGGCTTTATTTCGGGGTAACTCTCAGCCTTGTCGGGATTCTCACGAATGGCCGAAATGAGCGCGCTGCCAATGGCGTAGTTGTCGGCTTCGTATCGTTCGCCTTCCTTAGCGGGCTGAATTTCAACAATATCGACATTTGTCAGCCCTTTCAGTTCGTCAACAATCGACCGCACATTGCCCGTGTAACTGTAGTAGGCCACAAGGGTGCGGTTTTGTGCGGACTCGGCAAAAACACTGTTATCGTCTGAGCAGCAAATAAATAGTGCGGCCAACAGAAGTGTAATTATGCGTTTCATATCATTTTATGTTGAGAGATTCGGTTTACCAGTTTTCGTAACGCCGACCAGTGTTGAGTGCGGCAATGCGGCGCATTTCGGCCTCAGAAAGTTCGAAATTCCAGATGTCGAAGTTTTCAGCAATATGCAGACTGTTGCCGCTGCCAGGAATCGCTATGTAGCCCGACTGCAGATGCCAGCGTACAAGCACCTGTGCGGCGGTTTTGTTATGCGCTGCGGCAATTTCAAGAATCACGGGATTGCCGAAGTGGTCGCCAGTGTGTCCGCGTCCGCCGAACGGATAATAACTTTCGACATAGATATTACGCGCTGCAAGACAGTCTCTTAGCGTATTATTTTGATAGAAAATGTGGTTCTCGTTCTGGACAACCGCAGGGGGGATTTCGTAGCCGTCGATAAACTTTTCAACGTCTTTTTCGGTGTAATAGTTAGAGATACCTATCGACCGTATCTTACCGTCTTTAACCGCTTGAACCATAGCCTTGTAAACAGCGTCGTCCTCTTTTGCGCTGCCGTGCTGGTGCAGAAGGCAAAGGTCGATGTAGGTGGTTTGCAGTTTTTGCAGCGAGTTGTCGATGTCAGCGGCAGGATTGCTCGTCCAAGGCACAATCTTGGTGGTGATGAAAACCTCTTCGCGTGTGCAGATGCCTTCGTTCACGGCCTTCTTTACAGCGTTGCCCACTTCTTGTTCGTTGCCATAGTATTTGGCCGCGTCGATGAGCCGATACCCGCATTTTAATGCCTGATAAACTGCGGTTTCGCACGTTGCGCCAGTCAGCGTCCACGTGCCAAGCCCCAATGTGGGCATTTGGTAGCCAGAGTTGAGTTTCACGGTTTTTCTAACTTCAAAATTCGCTGTATCCATAGTACTTATGTTATTGTTTTCTGGTGCTTCAGTTGCCTTATCTTCTGCGCACGATGTTTGAAAAAGCATAGTGCTGAATGTCAAGAATGTGAGTAGCGGTTTCATTTGTAACCGATTTGATTTCATTAAGATACATTCTGTTTTAAGCCGCGCGGTACTCGGTTGGCGTTTTGCCCGTTTTGCGCTTGAAGAACCGCACAAAATGCTGCGGATAGCCGAAACCCAGACGGTCGCTCACTTGCGCAATGGTAAGTGTCTGACTGTTAAGCAGTTCTTTGGCACGGCGCACAATGTGGTCGGCAATGAAATCCTGCGCCGTGCGGCCCGTTTCAACCTTCACCAATTCGCCGAAATAGCCCGCCGTCAGGCTGCATTTGTCGGCAAAATAGGCCACCGTCGGAATGCCTTCGGTTTCGGCCTTGTCGGTCAGATATTCGTCGAGTAGCGACTCAAACCGCTGCACAGTGGCGTGGTTGATTTCTTCGCGCGTAATGAATTGGCGGTCGTAAAACCTTAAGCAATAGTTCAATAGCAGTTCAATGTTCGACACAATCAACTCGCGCGAGTGCTTGTCGATGGCGTGCTGAAGTTCCTGCTGAATCATTGTGAGCACGCCGCGGAAAATCTCGATTTCGCCCACCGAAAGATGCAGCGCTTCGTTGCTCGAGTACGAGAAGAACTCGTAGCGCGAAATCTGCCGCCCCAACTGCGTACGAGCCAGAAAATCAGGGTGGAAGAGTAGTGCCGTCCACTTCGGATTGGGCACTTCGGGGTTCGGCTCAACGCGGACGCTCTGCCCAGGCGCAAACGACGTGACGGCCATTTCGTCGAAGTCGTATTTGGTGCGGCCGTACGAGAGTTTGCAGCCCTTGTTTTCCTTCAGAAACAAGGCATACACGCCGTAGTGCACCACGCACTCTTCAATGGGCAACTGCTTGTCGTAGCGCACCACACTCACAAGCGGGTGCAGCGTCTCGAATCCGTAAAAATCGTTGAACTGCTGAATTGTGTCGAAATGTATCTCGTTCATTTTCTTTATCTTTTCGGCAAAGATAGCGAAAAGTCGCCAATTCGGTTGGTGTCTGCCTTTCGGAAATGATTACCTGAATTTGGGATTTTGGTCGCGAAGAAACTCGGCGCCGTTCCCGCACAAATCCCCACTTTCAATCCAGCATTACCCTTCAATCCTTCCCGCAAGGTTGAACGCGTTGTTTTCCTTCAGCATATCGATGAACACTTCGGCCGATTTCTTCTGATAGGTGTTTTTCAGGTAGTGGTAGCAGCCGTCCATTCGGGCGTCGGGGTGGTTGATGGGGATGGCTGCAAAAGCGTCGGCATTGCTCACCACTTCGCCCGACAGAATGGTGGCCAGGCGGCTGTTGCGCACAAGGCTCAGAATGCCGTGCAGATTGTTCAACTCAAAGCGGATGTCGAGACTGATGTTGTGGGTTGAGAGCATTAAATCGAGCGCGTCGCGGGCTTGCAGGCCTTTCGACGGCAGCGCCAGCGGATATTTCGGCAGGCTGTCGAGTTCAATGCCGACGGCGCTGTCGGGGGCGTACCGACGGGCCATAATCAGGCTCAATCGGCCGTTGAACAGCGGGTGCGACATTATCCGCTCGTCGGTGAGATACGACTTGTAGGCCAGCACAATATCCAATTCCCTGTCGGTAAGCATTTTGAGCAGCACTTCCTTCGACGAACTGTGCATTAGCAGTTTGATGTGCGGATAGCGCTTGTGGAATCCGAGCGCCGTCTTGTAAAGCAGCGGGTCGAACGAGTAGGTGGAACCCACGCGCAACTCGCCCGACATAAGGTTTTGCGCGTCTTTAATCTTGTCGATGCCCGCCTGCGCGTCTTGCAGAATCTGCAGTGCGCAAGGCAGAAACTGCGTGCCGTAGTCGCTCAACTCAACGTGCCGAGTGTCGCGCGTAAGTAGTTCAACGCCAAGTTCTTCTTCCAGTTTCTGAATCTGCTGCGAGAGCGTGCTCTGCGTTATGAAAAGCGCCTTCGACGCTTCCGAGAAACTTTTGCGCCGACTCACTTCGGCAAAATATTTCAACTGCCGTAATTCCATATCCTTCTGAATTTTACGTTGGCAAAAATATTCATTTATCGCGAAAATCGATAAATAATATCGCTAAAAACATTATTCTGCGATAAAATAACATTCGCGGCGGCGGTACTTTTGCGGCCGTTATGATGAATTTGATTGCACAAAACAGTACGGCAAGCGCCATTTTCATTCTGTCGCTTGTGATTGCGTCGGGGCTTTATCTCGGACGCTTTAAGGTGAAGGGCGTGTCGCTCGGCACCACGTGGATTTTGTTTGTCGGCATTGCGCTCAGCCACTTCGGACTGCGCATTCCGCCGCAGATTCTGTCGCTTTTCAAAGATTTCGGCCTGATACTCTTTGTTTTCGCAATCGGCCTGCAGGTGGGGCCAGGATTCTTCCGCTCGTTCCGCAAAGACGGCCTTCCGATGAACCTGATGGCCATTGCGCTTGTGTTTTTGGCCGTGGTTACAACCTACATAATTCATTTGGTGTCGGGCGAAAGGCTTGATATTCTGACAGGTGTGATGTCGGCGGCCGTGACCAACACGCCAGGGCTCGGCGCGGCGCAGCAGATGATTGCCGACGCCACAATGGCCGATGGCGGAACGGTTGAGCAGGCTTCGCAAGCGTCGTCGGCATTGGCTTCAGCCTATGCGGTGGCCTATCCACTTGGTGTTTTGGGCGCCATTTTTCTGATTATCGCCTTGCGCGCAATTTTTCGGGTCGATTTGAAGCGCGAGCGCGACTCGTCGGCAACCGAAGAGAGCGGCGAGTCGAGCGCCTACCGTCTGGCGTGCGTGGTCGAGAACCCAGCCATTTTCGGCAAGACGCTGCACGACGTGATTGGCGAGAGCAACAACGAGCACCTTGTGGTGTCGCGCGTGATGCGGGGCGGAAAAGTGTCGCCTGCCGATTTGGACACACCACTCAACGAAGGCGATAAACTACTGATTGTCACCGATATTCAGCACAAGGATATGGTAAAAATCCTGTTCGGCAACGAGATTCAGGTGGATATGAAAGAGTGGCAGCAGTCAGGCTGCAAACTGGTGTCGAAGCGGCTGTCGATAACGCAGTCGAGCATTACGGGCAAAAGCCTGCGCAAACTCAATATCCGCCAGCGCTACGGCGTCACCGTCACCCGCATTCTGCGCTCAAGCGTCGACCTTCAGGCCGATGCCGACCTGATTCTGCAAGTTGGCGACAGCATTCAGGTGGTGGGCAGCGAAGACGGCATAAACCAACTTGCGCAGTTGGTGGGCAACAAGCCCGAATCGCTTCACAGGCCTAATCTGGTGCCCATTTTCTTTGGCATTGCAATCGGTGTTGTGGTGGGAATGATTCCGCTGCGCTTTCCGTCGATGCCGCAGCCGCTCAAACTGGGCATAGCGGGCGGTCCGCTCATTATCGCCATTCTGCTGGGCTGCTTCGGGCCGAAACTGCGCATTACAACCTACACCGCGCTCTCGGCCAACCTGATGATTCGCGAGATTGGCATATCGCTCTTTATGGCGGCCGTGGGGCTTGGCGCGGGCGAGAATTTCGTCAGTTGCCTGATGAACGGCGGTTTCGCCTGGATTGGCTACGGCGCAATCATTACGCTTGTGCCGATGACCATTGTGGCGCTCATTGCCCGTATCTTCCTTAAAATGAACTTTTTCAAGATATGCGGTCTGCTTTCGGGCGGCACCACCGACCCCGCGCTGCTCTCGTTTTCAGAGCAGATGTTCGAGAGTGGCCGCATTGCGGTAAACTACGCCACCGTTTACCCGCTCACAATGTTTCTTCGAGTGGTGGCGGCACAAATTCTGATAATGTTAATTCTTTAAATATGAAAAAGATAGTTATTTTGGCCGCTGCGGCTGTGATGCTGACGACGGCTTGCGAACAGAAAAAGTCGCAGTTTGCGAAAAAGACCGAACAATATGCCGTGGTTGACATTCAGGCACCCGATTTGGGCGGAATTTCCGACAACGGCAAGGAAGTGCTGAACCTGTACCGCTTTGCCGCCGACGAGGTTGACGCCATTTATTGGGAACAGTATTTTGGTGACAAACAGCAGTTTATCAACAGCATTGCCGATGCCGATGCAAAAGCCTACGCCCTGATAAACTACGGCCCGTGGGACCGCATTTCGGGCGAGCCGTTTGTCGATGGATACAGCAAGCGTCAGCCTGGCGCCAACTTCTATCCAGCCGATATGACCGCCGACGAGTTCCGCCAGTTCGGCAATCCCGACAAGGAAAGCCCCTACACGCTCATTCGCCGCAAGGCCGACGGACAACTTGACGCTGTTTGGTACCACGATGCTTATAAAACGCATATCGATAAGATTGCCAACTACTTAACCGCCGCCGCCGATATTACCATAAAGCCGAGCGTGAAAAAATATCTTCAGGCCAAAGCCGACGCGCTGCGCACCGACAACTATTACGAGAGCAGCATTGCCTGGCTCGATATGACCGACAGCAAGATGGACATTGTTATCGGCCCCAACGAGAGCACCGACGACCAACTGCTGGGCAAAAAACGCTCGTATGAGGCCTACGTGATGCTGAAAAACGAAGCGCAGACCGACAAGATGCAGCAGTTTGCCGCCCGTCTTGGCGAGTTCCAGGCCGACCTGCCGTGCGCCGACGAGTACAAGCAGTTCCAGCCTGGCACTGGGTCGAACATTTTCTCGTACGACGCAATCTACTACGCTGGCAGGGCCAACGCGGGCGTCAAGGTTATTGCGCTCAACCTGCCGTTTGACACTGATGTTCAGCGCGATAAGGGAACCCGCACCATATTGTTTGAGAACATTATCCGCAACAAGTTCAACTACATTGTGGCGCCCACAGGAAATCTGCTTTTAGACGCTGATTATAAGGAACATATCTCGCAAGAAGCCTTTTTCTGGAACACTGCTTTCCGCGAGATAGCCCACGGCCTTGGCGTGAAGAAAACCGTCACCGACGGCACCGATGTTCAGTCGGCACTTGCCGCCAATGCGCCTGTGCTTGAGGAAGTTAAGGCGAACGTGGTGGGTGTTTACCTTGTCGGCACGCTGCAAAAGCACTTCGATTTGCCCAACATTTTCACCAAAGAGGACGCGCTCGCAACCTTCTTCGCTTCGACAATCCGCTCTGAACGCTACGGCGAAGGCTCAACTCTGGGACGCGCCAATATAATGATTTACAACTATTTGAAAGATAACGCTGCATTCCACCGTTCGGTCAGCGGAACATACTCAATCGACTTTGCAAAGATGGAAAGCGCTCTGGCTAGACTGGCTGCGCAGATTTTAGAGATTCAGGCCACTGGCAACTTGCAGAAAGCCAACGAGTTTGTGGCAAAATACTCAAAACCCGACGATAATCTGACGGCCGACATTAAGAATCTGCGGTTAGAGAATATTCCCGTCGATATTCAGTTGAATTTCAAGAAGTAAGACACGTTTTTTTCTGATAATGGTCTGGTGCTTGTACAACCCAGTTTTTCGACGATAAATCGGCACCAGACAAGGCAAAAGGGGGCACCGAGTGTTCCCTTTTGTTGATTTTATCCCCCACAATAAACCACTTTCTGCCCCTACAAATCCCCACAAATAGGGATTGCCCGATAAGTGTTTTCGGCTGATTTTTGCGGCACCGAAAAACGTACAGCGTTCAGCGATGCAAACCAAAAAGGACGATATTGAGCAGCAGATTGCAAAGGCGGCAAAGGCGATTTTCCTGAAAAAGGGCTTCGCGCAGACGTCGATGCGCGAGATTGCCGAAAAGGCGGGCGTGGGGTTGAGCAACATTTACAACTATTATGCGGGCAAAGACGACCTTTTCCGCGCCATTGTGGCACCGCTCACAGGCGAGTTCAAGCGCCTTCTGCAAACCTACCACAACCCGCTGCAAATTGACATTACAAAGCAATGGATGCCTGAAATGACCGAGAAAACGGCCGCCGAATACAATCAGATTATGCTGAAATACAGAGACTTGCTCACTCTGCTGTTGTTCAAGTCGGCGGGCTCGTCGCTGGCGCGGTTCAAAGAAGATTTTACCGACGAGGCTACAGGGCTGATGCTCAACTATATGGATGCGATGAAGCAGCGCTATCCCGCACTGAAATGGGACTTCTCGCCGTTCTTCATTCACATAAACACCGTGCAGATGTTCGCCGTGCTCGAGGAAATCATTATGCACAAAGTCAAACCCGACGAGGCCGAACGGATTTTTCTGGAATACGTCGATTACCACAACAATGGCTGGAAACAGTTGATTTACAACGGTTAAATCCTTACGACTTCCGTATATATTCAAAAACTGCGGAACTTTTCAGGCAGTTTTTTGAAATTTCTGCGGAACTTTTACCGCAATTTTTCAAGAAAACTGCTACAAGTTTCAGGCAATTTTTCCGCTGATGTCTGCCGCCGATTTTCTGACACAATTGGATTCGTAATCAACGATAATATTCTTCTGCGCAAATCTGTTTAATCACAGTTCAATCTGCGTTCAACAGCAACCTTTAGCTTGCCCTTTCCGTTCCCGATAGCTATCGGGATTTCGTGTTTTCCGTAGTTAGAAAAGAAATCTGTGTAAATCAGTGTTTTCTTGTGTGGTCAGTGCGAAAAAAAATCTGCGTTCCAATCCAATCCCCCCAACTTGCCACATTCTGCACTGCAAATCCCAACTAATGGGGATTGCCCATTTCCGTTTTACGGCTGATTTTTGCAGCGTTTAAAAACGTACAGCGTTCAGTTTAATGGCAAAACAAATACACCATAGTTTGATTTTAAATAGTCAGGAAAAGGGGCTCGGAAACGGGTCCCTTTTTTTTGTGAACGATTCTGAATGTTGTTCGTTTTTCACGCTACGACGGAAAGGGTTGAACGGGTTTAACAAGTTGAACAGGTTTAAATTCTTATATGGCTTCAACCTGTTAAACAGCGCAGCGTTTCAACCTTCTCAACTCTCTAAACCTTCTCAACTCTCTAAACCTTCTCAACTCTAAACTTCTAAACATTAAATAAATACAATTATGAACATTGAGAAAATCAATTCACGGTTCCGCGCTCTGACAGAGTGGAACCTGCGCCACCGCCTGCTGACGGTGCTGGCGTTTGTCGCAATCTTTGTGTTGTCGGCAATGGGACTTAAAAAAATCTATTTCGAGACGTCGTGGGACAGTTATTTTGTTGAGGGCGACCCGATGCTCGAGAAAACCGACGAGTTCAAGGCCATTTTCGGCAACGACTACTACGTGGCCGTGCTGGTGCAGAACGACGGCGGACTGTTCACCAAACAGAATCTGGAACTCATTCGCGAGTTGAGCAACAACCTGATGGACAGCCTGTCGTATTCCGAGAAAATCACGTCGCTCACCGACCTTGAGTTTATGGTTGGCACCGACGACGGTATGGAACTGGGGCAGATTGTGCCCGATGTGATTCCCGACGCCGCCGAGGGCCTGGCCGCCATTAAGCGCGCCGCCTACTCGAAGCCCGAACTGGCGCAGCGCCTAATCTCGAAGGACGGCACAATGTCGTGGATTATGGTGAAGTTGCGTCCGTTCCCCGAAGACTCGGTGTGGAAGGCCGAAACCAACGAGGCACCCGACCTGATGACTGGCCGCGAGGCGAAGGAAATCTGCTCGCAGCCCAAGTACGCGAGCCTGCACCCGCACGCGTCGGGAATGCCGTATATGTCGTACGAGAAAAACGAGTATATGCACGGCCAAATGGCGATGATGCTGGTTATTGTGCTGATTATCGGCATTATAATAATGGCCGTCGTCACACGCTCGCTGCGCGGAATTCTGATGCCAATCGCCACCACCATAATGAGCATTCTGATGGCTTTCGGCTGGATTGGCTGGACGGGGCTCTACATTGACTCGGCCGCCACGCTGTCGGTTGTGGTGCTGTGCTTTGCCATTTCAATCGCCTACAACATTCACATTTACAACTATTTCCGCACACAGTTGGTTCAGCACGGCGACCGTCTGCGGGCCATTACCGAGGCCGTGACCGAGACGGGCTGGCCTGTGATGTTCTCTGGAATCACCACCATTGCGGCAATGCTCTCGTTTGTGGCGATGAAGATTGTGCCGATGAAGGCCATTGGCATAAACTCGTCGCTGTGCATTGTGTCGGTGGTGCTTACCTGTCTGATTTTCACGCCGATAATCTACTCGTTCGGCAAAAAGAACATTCGCCTGCGCAAGTCGTTTGTGAACACCATTGAGGGCCGCGCCGACGCCTGGTTCCAACGTCTGGGCGAGTGGGTTCTGTCGCACAGCCGCAAGATTATGATTGTTTCGTGCGTGCTGGCAATTGTTTGTGCGTCAGCCGTTTATCGTATTCAGCCCGCTTTCGATGTTGAGAAGACGATGGGCCGTCAGGTGCCGTATGTCGATGAGTTGCTGAACGTTAGCGAGTCGGAAATCGGCTCAATGTACTCGTACGACCTGCTTGTGGCGCTGCCCAACGCCGACGAGGCCAAACAGCCCGAAACGCTGCGCAAACTCGAACTGCTTGAGAAACGCGTTGAAACATACGGACTTACAAAGCGCCATTACTCAATTCTGCCAATTCTGAAGGATATGAACCGCACGCTGAACGAGAACAATCAGGCCTTCTACCGCATTCCCGAAAGCAGCGACGCGGTGGCGCAACTGCTCTTGCTCTACGAGAACGCTGGCGGCTCGGAAACCAACTATTGGATTGATTATGAATACAGTAAGTTGCGTCTTCAGGTGGAAATTACCAAATACAACTCGGCTGAAGTTGAGGACGATATGAACGACCTTGAGGCCTACGCCGCGCAATTGTTCCCCGATGCGGTTATCTCAACCGTGGGCAACCTGCCGCAATTCACTGTAATGCAGCAATATCTGGTTCGCGGACAGATGTGGTCGCTGCTCATTTCGGTGCTCATTGTGGGCCTGCTGCTGATGCTCGCCTTCGGCAACGTGAAACTGGGCCTTGTGGGAATGATTCCGAACCTTGCGCCCATAATCTTCGTGGGCGGTGTGATGGGCTGGTTCGGCTACTCGCTCGATATGGTTACGGCCATTGTAATCCCGATGGTGCTTGGCCTGGCCGTTGACGACACTATTCACGTTGTCAACCACGCGCACCTTGAGTTCGACCGCAAAGCCAACTATCGGCACGCCATTCTGCGCACTTTCCGTGTGATTGGCGTTGCGGTGGTGATGTCGACGGTGATTGTCACCGCCACCTTCCTGGGCTTCATATCGTCAACCGCCAACAACTTCCGCGACCTTGGCATTCTAGCCGCCGCGGGCCTTGTGGCCGCCCTGTTCGCCGATTTGTTCATTTCGCCAATCGTGATGCGGCGCTTCAAAGTCTTCGGCGAGGAACGTGAAAAATGAATTAGAACTCATATTTCGCACAGATGACACAGAGAACACAGGATTTCACAGATTTTACTAATAATCAAGACAATAAATCATAAATAATCGATTGAAAAAAAACGCTAACCGATTCAATCCGATTTTATCCGATTACCGATTCGGTTTGAATCTGATAAAATCGGTTAGAGAAAAAACAGTGATAATCAGTGTATTCAGTGTCTTCTGTGCGATAATCAAAAATCGAAAATCAAAAATCATAAGAAAATGAAAAAGATAGCAACAATCATTGCCGCAATGCTGGCCACTGCCACAATGTCGGCGCAAAACCTGACTGGCCGCGAGATTGCCGAAAAAGTCCACAACCGCCCCGACGGCGACACCCGCTACTGCGAGATGAGCCTGACGCTCGTCAACAAGAACGGCAGCAAGCGCGTCCGCGAACTCAAATCGTTTGCCAAAGACTACGGCAAAGACCGCAAAACCATTATGTTCTTCCTTTATCCTGGCGACGTGAAGGGCACGGGCTTCCTGACCTGGGAATACGACCAAATCGACCGCGACGATGACAAGTGGCTCTATCTGCCCGCAATGAAAAAGACGCGCCGAATCAGCGGCTCGTCGTCGAAAACCGACTATTTTATGGGCACTGACTTCACCTACGACGATATGGGCCACCGCAACACCGACGAGGACACTCACACGCTGCTGCGCGAGGAAACCATTGACGGTCAGGCCTGCTGGGTGCTGCAATCGGTGCCCAACACCACGGGCGAAATCTACACTCGGCGCGTTTCGTGGATTCGGAAAGACTGCCTGATTCCCGTCCGCGTTGAGTATTACGACAAACTCGACAAACTGCACCGCCTGCTCGTCTGCACCGATGTGAAACAGATTGACGGTTTCTGGACTATCGGCCAAATGAATATGAAAAACGTGCAGACCAACCACGAGACCAATCTGGTTTTCAAGGCCTACAAGTACGACCAATCTGTCAACGATAACATTTTCACTGTCAATCAGTTGGAAAAGGGACTTTGAAAAGGGAAGAGGGTGAGAAGTTTAGAGGTTTAGAAGGTTTAGAAAGTTGAGAATTTCTAACTAAACCTTTCTAAACAGCGAAGCGCTAAACCTTTCTAAACAAGCGAAGCGACTAACCTTCTAAACAAGCGAAGCGTCTAAACATTTAATTATGAAACCAATCCTACTCACACTGTTTTTGCTGCCATTCGCAGTAATGGCGCAAGACGACGATAACGGGCTGAAATTCAAATACAAAGGATTCGCCTACACCTACCACGCCGTTCGCAGCAGCGACCCGTGGAACTATATGTCGAGCCGCACGTGCGCGCGCCTTGAGAGCGGCCTTGAGAAAGGCTCAACAACGGGCTTTGTGTCGCTCAACGCCATTTACAACCCGATTCTCGAAGACGAGACTGGGCTGCACCTGCGCGAAGCCTATCTTGAACATAGTCAGGGCAATTGGGGCATAAAAGCGGGCAAGCAGATTGTCACGTGGGGCGTGGCCGACGGCCTGCAGGTCACCGACATTGTCTCGCCGATGGACTACACCGAATTTCTGGCCGAAGACTACGACGACATTCGCATTCCCGTGAATGCCATTCGACTGAATTACAGCAATATGAAGGTGAAGGCCGAAGCCATTTGGGTGCCCGTGCCCGAGTTTTTCAACCTGCCGACCGACAGCGTCAACCCGTGGGCAATCGCAATGGGCGGAATGTACTGCGAGATGACCGACCGCACACCGTCTAAACGAGTCGAAAACAGCGAGTTCGGCGGGCGCGTGTCGGCCTATCTGAGCGGTATCGACTTCTCGCTCTGCGTCCTGCGCACGTGGAACAAGATGCCCGCCTTCCAACTCACAGGCTTCAACCCCGACGGCACGCTGGCTGTTGCCGCCCACCACCACCGAATGACGATGGTTGGCGCCGATGCGTCGGCTTCGGTGGGCAAGTTTGTGGTCCGCGCCGAAGTGGCTGGATATTTCAACCAACAGTTGTCGTTCATTGGCTATAGGTCGGCGCCGATGCTTCGTAATCAAGCACTTGCGCTTATCGGAATCGACTGGTATCCTGGCAACGACTGGACTCTGATGGCGCAGTACTGCCACACCTACACCGATGGCGGCACCGCCCTTACAGAGTGCTACCGCAACGCGGGAATGGCAACGGCCAATATCAGTAAAGCCTTGTTGCGCAACACTTTGAAGTTGTCGGCTTACGGCCGCTTCGACTGCGCCAACAACGGGGCCTTCTTCATTCGCTTCAACGCCGACTACCACCTGACCGACGAAATCTCGCTCACCGCTGGCTACGACTGGTTCCGCGCCGACGCAGGAATGTTCGCGATGTATAAGGACAATTCCGAAATTTTTGTCAAGGCGATGTTTAGTTTTTGATGACAGACAACAGACTTCAGACAACGGACAACAGATTTGAAACTCAAATTTTTACCGCTAACCGATTCAACCCGATTTTATCCGATATGTTTTTCGGTTCGAATCGGCAAAAATCGGTTAGAGAATAATATTTTACAGATTATCACTAATTTACATTTAACAATAACCTTTTAAAATTTAAAAAAATGAAACCAATAGTTAAAATTTCGTTACTGGCATTCGCCTGGTTTTTGTCATTCATTGCAGGCAGTTTGAGCGGGCTCATTCACCCCGCGTGTTATGCGTACGCAGGCGCGGTTGTGCCGCTGTTGCTGGCGCTTGTCTATCTTCCCGCCGCTTCCGCGATGCAGCGGTTTGGTGCGGCCACGGTCCTGAACGGCGTTCTGCTCGTCCTGTTCCTGATTGCGGGCGAAGCCGACACGGCGTTCGTCGTTGGCATTATTCTTCTGACGGTCGCGGCCGAAATAATCCGCAACCGCTGCGGCTACGGCACTGTGCGTGGCGTCCGCTTGAGTTTCCTGCCGCTGGCCTACTCGTTCTTCGCCTACACCATTCACTGGTGGACCGACACCGAAGGCTCGCTTGCCGCCGCCGTCGAAGAGATGCGCCCTGGCTACGACGCCCTGATGCGCCCCGTTATCGACAACACCCCGATGCTCGTTTTCGTCCTTCTGCTCACCATTCCCGTTGCCATTCTGGCGATGCGGCTTGCTGAAAAGTTAGAGAAGAAACAAGTGGAAGTGTTAAAATAAACGGCTGACAGTAAACTTTTTAGTTTGATTTTCTCTTGCTGCGATATGGCGCCGCACTTTGCAACTCGGTTGCAGAGTGGGCGCCGTATTTTTGCGTCGGAAAAAAAAGAGAAAAACATTAAAAACCGATAGTTATGTTTTGGGACAAAGTGGCATTCGCCTACGATTTTTTTGAGAACACCTACAACGGAAAAGTTTATGCCAACACGGGCAAAACAGTTGCAGAACAGATAGATACGACCGACGAAGTTCTGGAATGTGCGTGTGGAACGGGGGCAATCAGCGTGTATATCGCACCCAAGTGCAAACACCTGACGGCCACCGATTTCTCGCCGAAAATGCTGAAGCAGACCGAAAAGAAGTTACGGCGGTTCAACAATGTGGAAATCAGGCCGTTGGATATGACCAAGGTTGATTATCCCGACAACCGTTTCGACAAGGTTGTGGCAGGAAATGTGATTCATTTGCTGGACAATCCTGTGGCTGCCATTTCGGAACTTGTGCGCGTCTGCAAGCCTGGCGGAAAGGTTGTAATTCCCACATACATAAACATATACAGCAACGGCAAAGAAAGCCTTTTGGTCAAGATTTTCGAAAAAGCGGGGGCAAATTTCAAAAAGCAGTTCGACATTGAATCGTATAAGGCGTTTTTCAGAAACGCTGGATATGAAAATGTTGAGTATCACCTTGTTGAAGGCAAGATGCCTTGCGCTGTGGCGGTAATCACAAAAAACGTTTAGCCATTTCGCTCCAAATACTATTTTTGCGCCAAAATTTCTGAAACTATGAATTATAGCAGCATAATTGTCGGCGCGGCCGTTTTCCTGAGCATTGGCTTGTGCCACCCTGCCGTCATTAAAATGGAATATTACTGGGGAAAACGCAGTTGGTGGCTCTGGCTCTTTGTGGGGCTTGCCTGCGTCACAGCGGCGCTACTCATTGATAATCAGACCGTATCGACAATAATCAGCGGATTTGCTTTCTCTTGTTTTTGGGGCATTGGCGAAATGTTCGCACAGGAAAAACGCGTTCTGCGTGGCTGGTTCCCCGAAAATCCGAAGCGCCACGACTATTACGAAGCATTGCGAAAGGCGGGGAAGGGGAAATAAGGCAGAGAAGTTTGAAAAGTGAAAAGATATGGCGCCGAAACTTTGCAACCTGGTTGCAGATTCGGCGCCATATTTTTGTGCCAAAAATTTAAAACTAACACACAATGAGCAAGATAGAAAACAACAATCTGAGCCAACTGAAATGTGTGGTTGGCACAAATTCGTGGGGCGGAAGCCTGTACGGCAAATTGCTGCGCGGCGAGAGCGTCGATGAGTCCATCATTAAAGAAGCGTTCGACAGCGCACGGGCTAATGATTTGGCAGTCTTTGATTTAGCGCAGGATTACGGTTTCGGGCAGGCACAGAAAATGATTGGCCGATTCGGCTGCGGCGACGTGCTCATTTCGTCAAAATTCACACCCACAGCGCGTTACAAGGCTGGGCAGGTCAAAAAATCGTTCGAGAAGGATTTGGCCGACTTCGGGCGCAGTTACGTTGACATTTACTGGCTTCACCTGCCGAATGATATTTGCGAAAATCTGTCGGAAATAATTGATTTATACCACGATGGCAAAATCCGCCACATTGGCGTTTCAAATTTCACGCTCGATGAGTGCCGCCTGGCTAAATCCATTCTCGACGCGTCGGGAATCCCGCTCTACGGCGTGCAGAACCACTACAGCCTTCTGTGCCGCGACTGGGAACGCAACGGCCTTGTCGATTGGTGCCGCGCGAACGGAATCAGTTTTTGGGCGTGGGCCGTTCTTGAAGAAGGAATGCTGACCAATCCGAAATCGAAGTCGAAAAAATCGGTTATGAAACTGATTTTCAATCGGAAAAAGAAGAAACTCAAACCACTCTACGAACTGATGGAAAGCGTTGGCAATCAACATAATATCAGCATTCCACAGGTTGCAATGTCGTTCTGTTCAAGCAAGGGCATTGTGCCGATATGCGGCTGCCGCAAAGCGTATCAGGTTGAGCAATTGTATAATGCTGTGAATGTGAAACTTTCGGACGCTGAAATCAAAATGTTGGAAGCCGAAGCCGACCGACTGAACGTCACTATTTTGGGCGCCGATGTGTTCCGATTTGCGGTGCGGAAGCGATAGGCCGTAAGGCAAAAAAGCCGCCTACAGCCGCTTCTTCTGTTTGACTTGAACAGTCAAAAAAATGGGACTCGCTTGTGAGTCCTTTTTTTATAGGTGTACCGTGCTGTATTCCCACGAAATTATCAGTCACCCCACTCACAAATCCCCACAAATAGGGATTGACGCTGACAATGCGCCGCCGTTCCTTTGCGGCAAAATTCAGAAGCAAAAAAATGGGGGAAAAATCACGAAAAACTTTGTTTGGGGCGATTACGGCTGTGGCAGTTATTCTGCATTTGCCCGCCGAATCAATCGCCCAAAATAACGACACGACATACTTCAGCGGCAGAGAAATACAGACCGTTAATGTGGTTAGCCACAATGAGATACGCCAAATGCGCGAGGCTGCGATGCCGCTCTCGGTCATTTCGGTGAAACAGTTGGAAGGCACCACGTCTAACATTAACGATGCACTGGCGCGGACAGCGGGAATAACCGTTCGCAACACGGGCGGCGTGGGCAGCGCGTCGCGTATTTCGGTGCGCGGACTCGAGGGCAAGCGTATGGGTATCTATATTGATGAGGCGGCTATTGGTCAAATGTCTGATTATATGTCGCTTAACGATGTGCCAACCGATATGATTGAACGCATTGAGGTTTACAAGGGCATTGTGCCTTACCGTTTTGGCGGGTCGGCGCTGGGTGGCGCGGTGAATGTTGTGACAAAGGAATATCCGCCCGTCTATTTTGACGCGAGTTACGAGATTGCTTCGTTCAACACCCATAAAATCAGCACCGCATTCAAGCAGACCAACCAAAAAACGGGCTTGCAGTTTGGTCTTGGCGGCGTGCTCACCTACAGCGACAACGACTACACAATGCGTCTGCAAAACCTTGACAATCGGAAATTTAAGCGCAATCATGACCAATTCAAGAAGGTGATGGCGGGAACTTCGCTCAAGGCGACAAAATGGTATTTCGACGAGGTCAAACTGGAACTCGTCTTTACCGCCACACGCGCTGAAATTCAGGGAATTGACACTGACATTCGCGAAGCCAACAACAGCAGTGCTTCGGCCATTTCGGCTATCACGCTCAAGCGCGATAACTTTATTGTCGACGGATTGGATTTCGATTTCGACTTCTGTTACAGTTATGGCAAATTCGGGTTGTGCGACACCGCGCGCTACCGCTACGACTGGGACGGCAACCGCTACAACGCCGTTTCGGCCTACGGCGGCGAGCAGGGCAACTATGCGTCGAATGCCGACAACCGCACACACGATTTTGCGGGGAAACTCAATATGAACTATCTGTTGAATGAGCATAACACGTTCAATATCAATATTTATGGCACGCACACGCGGCAGAATCCCAAAAACGAGATGATGGATTTGAGTTTCGGCTATCAGACCAACTTCCCGAGCCGAATGAGCAGTCTGACAGTCGGTCTCTCATACGATTTGACGCTGTTCGACAGCCGTTTTATGAGTGCCACAGCGGTCAAGAATTTCAACTTCTCGTCGAATACTAAAGTGTTGGAACACACCTTTATAAACAATCCAACCGACATTAATTTGAGCAAGAATTACTGGGGCGGAAGCGAGAGTCTGCGCTACAAGTTCACCAAGCGGCTGTTGGCCAAGGCGGCGTTCAGCAGCGAGGTGCGCATTCCCACGGCCGAAGAGTTGGTGGGCAACGGCTTCTCAATTCTGCCGTCGTCGGACCTGAAGCCCGAACGCTGCAACGGTCTGAATATCGGCGCGTTATATCACCAAGCCAACGCGTTCGGTTTCATTGAGGCCGAGGTGAGTTACTTCTTGAATCAACTCGAGGATATGATTCGTTATCAAGCAGATATGATTCCGTCGATGGCTCGATACGCTAATTTCGGAACGGTTCGCACCAAAGGTGTTGAGGTTGAGGTGAAGGGCGATGTGCTGCCGTTTCTCTATCTCTATGGAAACGCCACCTATCAGGATTTGCGCGACCGCCGCAAGTATGAGACTGG
Source organism: uncultured Bacteroidota bacterium (assembly GCA_946414435.1). Taxonomy (GTDB): domain Bacteria; phylum Bacteroidota; class Bacteroidia; order Bacteroidales; family SZUA-534; genus RUG13583. The sequence continues at coordinate 177,257 of CAMKOM010000003.1, read as the reverse complement.
CTCGACTGCGCCCAACGCCACATATAACAAGCGGATGCCAAACATTCCGTATATGCTGGCCAACTTCGGCGCCGAACTGCACCGCGAGAATCTTTTCGGCGGAAGCCGTCAGAACAGCCGCTTGCTGGCTGATGCGTCGTACATTCACGAGTATTTCTACGATTTTGAGGTGAGCAAATTCCAAGAGCGCAAAATCCCGACGTCGTTCACCATTGATTTGGGCGTTGAGCACAGTTTCAACAACGACCAATGGACTATCACTTTCCGCGTTAAAAACCTGACTGACAAGACAGTATATTCCGATTTGAACCGTCCGCTGCCTGGCCGAAACTTCGGATTCAAGGTGCGGTATGTGATGAAGTGATTTTTGGTGTTGGGTATTGGGTGTTAGGTGTTGGGCATTAGGCAAAAGGCATTAGGTACAAGATATAAGTGGTTGATAATTAATATAAAAATAGCATTCGTAATTCATAATTCGTAATTCATAATTCGTAATTCATAATTCACTTTTAATTTAAAATTATAACAAAATGAAAATCAGACATTTATTTTTAATGGCCGCATTGGCAACAACGTTTGTTGCGTGCGACAAAGAGGACGACGAGAACACTTCGACGTCAGGTAAAATCTTGTTTTCCACAACAGTGACAAACCCGTCGGGCGACAGCGGCAGCGGTTATCTGCAGGCCGTCGGCAGTCTTGAAGGCGGAATTCACTACGACAACTCAAACGCCCTTCCGCTGGGGTTCGGCTCGTATCCGTGCGTCTGCAAGAGCGGCAACATTTACGTCTTCCCCGATTATATGGGCGGAACCGAACTGAAACTGCGCCGTTACGTGCTGAACGACGCCAACCAATTGGAACTCAAGGGCTCGATGGCGCTGCCTGCCAATTCTAGCGCTGCCATTGTGGTTGAGGCTAGCGACACAAAGGCTTACGTATGCTGCCAAAGCCTTGATTTGATTGTCGTCTTCAACCCGACAACAATGACCGAAATCTCACGCATTGATGTCTCGTCGCTTCGCAACGAAGGCGTGTCGGCCTATCCTGGCGCACTCTACATTCGCGACGGCATTCTGTATGTTGCTCTGGAACAGTTCAATGCGCAGTGGATGCCCGTTGAGAACGCTCTCGAAATGGCTCTCTACAATGTTGCCGACGACAGTTTTATCAAGCGAATCCGCAGCACCGCAGTAGGTCTTTCCGCGCCTACGCGACCTGTTGATAATCAGTCGATTTTCGAAGATGAGAACGGCGACCTTTACATTAACTGCATTGGCTCGTTCGGCTATATTCCTGGACTCGACGCTGGCGTCGCCCGCATAAAAAAAGGCGAAACCGAATTCGATGAGTCATACAGTATCAATTTGAGCAAAACCAAAGTAAGCGGTTTGAGTTGCGACTATCTCAACTGTATGATGATGTGCCGTTACACTGGCAATGGCAAAATGTACGCCTACGGATTTGCAATGGGTCTTGACCCCACTAACACAAACACTTACATTGCCCGCACGGGTGTCGGCGTCATTGTCGACCTTTACAATCAGAGTATAAAGGTGATTGAAGGCCTTCCGCACTCAAACGGCCACGGCGTGGCAATGGGCCGCCACAAAGGCAAGATGGTTTACGGTTCGGCCAACGACGATTACAACGGCTTCAGCACCGTCGACCTTGAAACTGGCGCCGTTGAATCCAAGGTTGCCACAGTCGATGGCTTCCCGTCGTTCTTCTATAGTTTCGATAAATAAGTTATAGACGCTGTTTTAGTAAGCCGAATGCTTTAGAGTGTTCGGCTTTTTTTGTGCCTTATTTGGAATCTACAAAGCCATTTCCATATCAACGTGCACCACGCCTTCTTCGAGATATTCGCCAGAAACTGTTTTGAACCCGATTTTCTCGTAAAAGCCTTGCGCCTGTTTTTGAGCGTCCATACGGATTGTTGAGCACGGAAGTTGGCGCTTGATTTCGGCAATGGCGCGTTCCATAAGTTGGCGGCCGATGCCCTTGCCGCGCGTTATTGTCAGCACCCGCCCAACGGTTACGGTTGATGGCCGAACGTCGTCGTAAAATGCTCTCAAATAAGCTTCTACAGTACCGTCGCGCATAAAAAAGCAGTGAAGACAGCGGTAGTCAATGTCGTCGGCGTCGACACAGATTATCTTCTGCTCAACCATAAAAACCTTCTGCCGCGCCTTCAGTATTTCGTAAACTTCAGTCGGCGTAAGTTCGTTGAATCGCTTTGCGTAGAAATCCATTGCCAATCAATCGTTTAGAGCCACAATATTTATTCGGTTTTAACATTCCGCTTTCCCGAAATCTGTTCCAAAACAATTTTTCCGACCAAAACGTGCTGCAATGAGCTGCAGTTATCAATCTGATAATCAGCATACCCGTAGTGTTCGCAGATAAGTTTCAGGCCGTGAACCATTTCCTCTGTATCGGTCAGGAAAACGCTCTCGCCAAAACCGATTACACTCTCGTAACGCGCTGTGATTCCGTGCGTTATTTCTTCGGTGCGGATAAAAATATCGGCTTCAACGCAAACTTTTTTGTTGCGTTCGAGCAAATCGACTTTCAATCCCTGGCGGGCGCAGTGAAAATAGACAACTGCCTTTCCGTCAATTGTTTCCATACCGAACGAGACGGGCACCACATAGGGGTATTCACCGCCGCCAATGCCTAAACGGATTGTGTTGCAACGGCTCAGAATGTCGGCAATCTGCTGAAAATCTGTTATTTCACGGTCTTTGCGACGCATAAAAGTGTTTTTTGCAAAAATAAATTTCCTAACTCTACAGTAAAAATAATGCTTGTCAATCCGTTAGAAAAATTCAAGACCTTTCGCCATTTGACAATCAGCCAATTGCCGCCAAAAAATCCACTTTACCCGCCCAACATATCGTCCGTTCAACTGAAATAATGGATAAACGGTGCGATTTGCCAACCTGCGGGGATTTGTTTGTATTTGTATATGCCTGTATTTATGAGGTTTAACGGCATATACACGCGATGATTTAGATTGTGAAAAGAAATTTGTTCTTCACTGTTGCGGGGATGGTTGTTTTGCTGCAATTGTGCTCGCGACAAGCCTATAATTTTATTGTTCTGATTACAAATAATTATCCCGCCTTCGCTCGTTTTATCAGGAAGGGAATCAGGATGTCGGCGAAATTCTGGTTCACGTCGGCGCTTACAAGCTCGATGCCGTACTGGCCGCATTTGGTTTGAAGGTCGGTCATAAACGAGTCCACAGTGCTTTGGTATGCATCGCGTATCTGGTTTGGGTTCAGTTTGATTTTTTCGCCCGTTTCCATATCCACAAAGCAGATGGGGCGGTTTGGGTAGTCGAGTTGCATCTCGTGCTCGTGGTCAGTGATGTGGAAGATGACCACCTCGTGGCGGTTGTGTTTCAGGTGCTCGATAGCGCTGTAAAGTCCCCGCATATCAGGCGCAAACAAGTCGGAAAAGACGATTATCAGCGACCGCTTGTGCATTTTCTCGGCCGTCAGGTGCAGAGTGTCGGCAAGGTCGGTGGTGTGCCGCGCCGATATGTGCTTCGCCCAAAGGCATTTCTCAAGTTCGGCGTAGAGCATTTTGGCGTGCGATTCCGACAAGCGCGATTCGGTCTGCAGTTCAATCTGGTCCGAAAAGAGCGTGATGCCCACCGCGTCGCGCTGGCGGCGCAGAAGGTGGATGAGTGCTGCGGCCGAGTAGATTGAGAACGTGAGTTTGTTCATCTGCTTGCCTTTGCCCGTCGGGAATAGCATCGACGATGACGTGTCAATCAGTATGTTGCACCGCATATTGGTCTCTTCTTCGAACTGTTTGGTGAAGAGTTTGTCGGTGCGGGCAAAGAGTTTCCAGTCGATGTGGCGCGTCGATTCGCCCTGGTTGTAGAGCCTGTGTTCGGCAAACTCAACCGAGAAGCCGTGGTAGGGGCTTTTGTGTAACCCTGTTATGAATCCCTCGACAATCTGCCGGGCGCACCATTCGAGATTGTCGAACCTGTCGAATTCGATTATCTCTTGTAGTGTTTCCATCGGCTATTTGCGCTTGAACAGGCCGTTTATCTCGCCGTCGATGCGGTCGATGATGGTGCGCAGGTCTTCGGGTTTTTCGGTAAAATTCATATCATCGACATCGAAAATAAGCAGTTTGCCCAAGTCGTATTTGGCAATCCAAGCCTCGTAGCGCTCGTTGAGCCGTTTCAGGTAATCGATGCGGATAGAACTCTCGTAGTCGCGTCCGCGCTTTTGAATGTTACGCACCAATGTTGGCACTGATGCACGCAGATATATCAGTAAATCAGGTGGTTGGATAAATTTGCTCATCAATTCAAATGATGCGAAATAGGTGTTGAAGTCGCGTGTGCTCAACAGTCCCATATCGTGCAGGTTGGGTGCGAAAATGTGCGCATCCTCGTAGATGGTGCGGTCCTGGATGATGGTTTTGCCCGATTTCAGTATTTGCAGAATCTGGTTGTATCGGCTGTTCAGAAAATAAATCTGAAGGTTGAACGACCAGCGCTGCATATCGTTGTAAAAATCGTTCATATACGGGTTGTCGGCCTCTTCGTAGTGTGCTTCCCATTTGAAGTTTTTGGCCAAAAGCCCTGTCAGAGTGGTCTTTCCAGAGCCGATGTTTCCTGCTATTCCGATGTACATAGTGTCAGTTTTTAGTTGCGACTAAAATAGAAAATTAATTTTGAATTTAGGATTTAGAAGGTAGGATTTAGGAATTATGATTTTTAGATTTTTGAATTAGGATTGAATGATATTGTACAGATGTGGCGCGTTTCGTCTTTACCCCCAAAAAAAAGATTCATCGGTTCGCCGATTCACCATCTTTCAGAACCTCAACTGCATCTTCGCCAAAATTCCAAACGGCAGCACATCTTCGTGGTCGAGATAGGTGAGACGCCAGATGGCATCGACGCGGAAAAACTTGAAAATGTTCTCGATACCAACGCCTGCCTCAGCATACGGCTTGTGCAGAGTGTTGAGCGTGGTGGGGAAGAACAGGTCGTCGTTGGTGCGGTGCGCAAAATCGCCGACCAAAATCTTGCCAGTGGCCACCTCGCGCCATTTGAGTCGTCGCATTAGCGGTATGTGGTTCAGAAACAATCCCTTAAAGTGATGCTCGAGCATAAGCGTGACGTACTGGTCGCTCACAAACTCGTAATAATTCATCAGGTTGAAGGCATACTCGTCGTAAGCGTAGGTTTGGTTGCCTTCGTGCAGTTGCTGGAACGGGAACGGCGCCTTGCCAAACGTTTTTCCTGCGTCGATAACATAGCGCAAATCGCCCAAAGGCTTCAGCGGCACAGTTTGTTCCATACTCGCGTGAAGCTTGTAATACTCATATTTACTGTTCATTATGTTTGGCACACCGACGGTCAGCCCGATGTTGAAAATCGGGTAATCGGTGCCAAGGCTGCGGCGCTCGAACTCGCCCATAATAAACTTCTCGTTGTAGGCGAATCGGAAATTTACCGACAATTCGGTCGTGCGCAGGCTGGTAACATTCACTGTGTCACGCAGTTTCTCGTCGTACATCTGGAATGGCACCGTTTCCGACGCGTAAATTTGCTTGTGGCGCACCTTGAACTTGGTTGAGAAGCCTGCAAACCACTCGTGGTCGTAGTAGGCGCCGCCCTCGTTTACAATGGTGAGTTTGTCGTTCTGCTCGCGCGCAAACAGCGACGACAGGATGTTATCGCTCAAAAAAGCGTTGTCGGTCAGGCCGAGTTGCTCGTTGTCGTGGAAATAGTAGATGTTGGCGCACCGTCGGGGCATCTTGCTGAACATTTCGGTAAATCCCAGACCGTACTTCAGTTTGCGGTCGCGGGTGCCGTAGGCAAGATGGCCGTAAAGCATATGCCTGGTACTGAATAAGTTGCTGGTTCGCAAGCTCAGTTTGAAACGGCTACCTTCGATGGGGTTGAAACTGTAGAGTGTGTAGTATGGTCCGATTTCGACATATCCACTTTCCCAATAACCTGTTATAAAGGCATTTACGAGTTTAACGATATTGTTGAACATCGGCACCTCGCGCACCGAGTCCACCATCACATAAATGTCCTTCTCGCGCTGGCTCAATTCCTCGTGGCGCAAGTGGTCCCAGTCGTCGGTCGATTTCTGCATCGCGTCGTCGAGCAGCACTGTTTCGGTCGGCGCCGATGCCGAGAAAGTCTTGTCGGGCAAGTCGGGGTGAATGTTTATGTTGCTGTACGACGTGGTTTTGCGCCCGAAAAAGCCGTAGTCTTTCTGCGTCACCGAGAAATCGACAAACAGTTCCTGCTTCTTCGGAAACCACACAGAATCATCGACATACGTAAACGACTGCTCGGCCACAAAATCCGACACAAAGTTGATGTTCACGCCCTCGGAAATGCGGATTTTGTAACTCTCGATGGCAAACGTGGTGTCGTGCACCCAGAAGTAGCCCGTGAACGTGGGTTCCTGCTTGCGTTTCGGCTTGAACGAAATCTGATAGCACCAGCGATTGTCGCGGAAAGTGCTGTCAATCAGGTAATATTTGTAGTACACGCGGCCGATGTTCGCAATCGGGCTCACAAAATCGTGCCCCAGAATCGGCACAAAATTGTCATAGATATTGAAATCCAGGTACATCTTGCCCGTAAATTCCGACACCATATCGTCTTCGGTGCCCGAGATGCGGCTCGCCTTTATCACCTCTTTCTCGCGCTTGGGGTTCTTTTGATAGTAATAGTCTGACAATGTTTCGGTTATGAATACTGGCAAGAATGTTTTTCCTGTTATTGCCGATGTGTCGATATAATCGAAAATGAATTGAAACTTCTTGAAAATCTTTTGGTTTTTGTATTCCTCAGAGATGTTGTTAATGTCGAGTTCCATTTTGTTGTAAACCTCGTAGGTGTAGAGCGACTGGCGCATCGGGTTGTTTCGAGCCTTGTTTTCGTTAATCTCGCGCAAGATGCGGAATGCGGGATTCTCGCCAGGGTGCACCACAATCTCGTCCATCACAATGTTGTCAGGCTGCAGTCTGACGTTGATTTCCTGATAGATACCATTGCGAAGCGCCGTTTTGAACTGATGGTAGCCCAGGTACGACACCAGCAGCGTATCAACGTGACTGCGCGTCTCGATGAAGAAAGTGCCGTCAACGCTTGTGATGGTGCCAATCTGCGTGCCCTTCACGGCCACATTCACAAACGGCATCGGCTCGCCGCTCTCGTCGTCAACCACCGTTCCGCGGATGCGCGTAACCTGCGCGCTCAGTTGTGCGGCGCAGAGCAGTAAAAGCAGCAATATGTTGATTTTCAGTTTCGTGATTTTCTTTTTGGACTACAGACAACAATCGGGAACATTTAAAGTAATAAACCACATTTCTTACCTCTAAACATTCACCTCTTCCCTTTAATAATCACTCTCTCAGCACGAAATTCTGCCCCAGATAAACGCGTCGAACTTCCTCGTCGTCAGCCAGTTCACGGGCCGAGCCTTCCTTCATAATGCGGCCGTCGTAGAGCAGATAGGTGCGGTCGGTGATGCAGAGCGTTTCCTGCACGTTGTGGTCGGTGATGATGACGCCAATGCCGCGCTCTTTCAACTGACGCACAATGCGTTGGATGTCTTCAACGGCAATCGGGTCAACGCCAGCAAACGGCTCATCGAGCAGGATGAACGACGGGTCGATGGCCAGGGCGCGGGCAATCTCGGTGCGCCGCCGCTCGCCGCCCGACAGTTGGATTCCAAGGCTCTTGCGGATATGGTGCAGGCTGAACTCGGTCAGCAGCGACTCAAGTTTTTCCTTCTGCTGCTCTTTGGTCAGGTCGGTCATCTCAAGAATCGACATTATGTTGTCTTCAACGCTCAATTTGCGGAACACCGACGCTTCCTGCGCCAAGTAGCCGATGCCGAGTTTTGCGCGCTTGTAGATTGGTTCTTTCGTCACGTTCAGGTCGTCGAGATAGATGTTGCCGCCGTTGGGCGTAATCAGTCCCACAATCATATAGAACGATGTGGTCTTGCCAGCGCCGTTCGGTCCCAGAAGCCCCACAATCTCGCCCTTTTCGGCTTGAAACGACACGTCTTTCACCACCGTGCGGCTGCCGTAGCGTTTCACTAAATGTTCTGCAATAAGTTTCATCTTCGGAATAGTATTGGTGCAAAAATACGTTTCTTTTGGTTGTTGACAAACCTTATTTTCAACACCAACACATTCCGTATTATTGTATTTTTACTATCGATTTCAAAAACAAAAAAAGGAATTGAAGAAAATCCTAATTGTTAAATTCTAAATCCTAACTAAAATGCAACCTGCCGCACCCGACCGCCAACAGCTCATCGAGCTCGCCAACACCCGTATGCCATACGGCCGTTACGAAGGCCGCCTGCTCATTGAGCTGCCCGAGCCATACCTTGCCTGGTACGCGCAGAAGGGCTTTCCGCAGGGGAAAATAGGCAGTCAGCTGCAGCTGATGTACGAAATCAAGGCAAACGGACTTGAAAAACTCATTTGGCCGTTGGTGAAGAGATAATTTTTCACAATCTTTATATGGTGCTTTTGCACGTGAATGTCAAACTATTAAAATCTTTTTGTTATGAAGAAATTAAGCATTTCTGCAGTTTATGTCGACAGCTTTACAATTGCTCTCAAGAATTGTCTGTCGCTAGTTGGCGCCATTGTTTTGTGGCTGTTAACTATTTGGCTTCCATACATTAATGTGGGTACAACCATTGGAATCCTGGCTTTGCCGCTTGAATTGTCGCGTGGGCATATCATAAGTCCCACAGCCATTTTCAAGGCTGAATATCGCAAGCGTATGGGTGAAGTGTTTATCTATTTCGCATTGTTGTATCTGGCAGTGTTTGCAGGAATGTTGTTCTTGTTTATTCCGGGCATAGTTATCTCGTTTGCCTTCTCAATGGGTATCTACATCTTGCTCGACCACAGAGTAAACCCGCTTGAGGCTCTTACGCAAAGCAACGAACTTACATACGGCAACAAATGGCGTATGTTCTTTTGCTCTTTGCTTGTCGGTTTGACAATTGGTGCTGTCAGCGGAATTATTACATATGTATTGGTTCGCATTCCATTTGTGGGCATTTTATTCAGTCTCGCAGTATCAATTGTTGGAATGGCTTGGTCGCTCTCGCTCAACGCTGTTTATTACCGCGAGCTTGTCGGTGGCGAGGAACCAATAATAATGTCTTGACACACAATCTGGAACATAATCGGGGCCGCCACTGTGCGGCTCTTTTTTTTTGTCTTTCGCAAAGCGATGATTAAAAATGTCGGTGGCATGGGTGCCTCTAAAACAGATACCCCATCTTTACATAGATGTTCGATTTCTTGCCCGAATTGTTCGGACCAAAAGGTGTCGCCCAATCGACAGAGAGTATAAGATTCTCATTCATGGCGAATTTCAGTCCGACGCCACCCGAAAAATGAGGGCGATAGATGCTACCTGCAAAATCGAAATAATCATCGGCATTGTCACCAGTTGAGGCAGTGGCAAGGCGTACATTTTGCTCATCAACACTAACGGGTTGAAGCACCATTCCGGCATCGATAAACGGATTAGCGGCAATATAGTAATGGTTCGTGCCGGCGTCGAATTTTATCAAACGCAGACGCAACTCAATGTTTGTCAGAGCGAAACCGTTGCTGACAATGCGGTTGCGGGTTATGCCGCGCAGTGAGCTTGAACCACCCAGACTCTCATAGATGGCGCGTTTCATATTCAGCACGTTATGTTGCGAGGCCATATAAAACGGCGTTTGTCCGGCAAGGGTGAACTGAGCCGAAAGCCGGTAGGCTAGCACCGCAACTGGCGTGCCCAGAGCTATGTAATGACGAAAATCGGCGTTGAATTTCAAGTTGTTGAAGCGACTGAGGCTGCTGAATGCGGCTGTGTATGTTAGGAATGCATCGGCCCAAATGCCCGCCGACGGAGCGGCCGTGCGGTTGCGACTGTCGTAGGTAACGCCGCCATGAATGTAAGGGAATGCGCCTGTTTGCGTCTCGCAGCTGTCGATGAGTCCCCATTGCAGATATTTGTCAAAAAGAAGGTCAATGTCGGGCAGTTTCTTGTCGTCAGACTGTTTGCGGTTCAGTTTGTCGATGTTGACGCGGTCGGCATTGAAAACGAGCAGTCCGATACCGGCGTTCCAATTGATTTTTTTGCTGATATTCCCTTGAATATCAATAATTGAACGGAACAAACCACGGTGATATTTGTAGAAAGCGCGTGAACGGTAATCGGCTTTGCTATCATCGGTCCAGTCGGAATTAATTACAGCTTGACGGCCGTTGAAACCTGAAAAATCGCACATCTCGTCGGGCATATATGATATGTCGGACGAAATGAGCAGCCCCGGCACAAGCGCGCGCGACTCAAGGTTCAGCCTGAAAAGCCCGTTTTTCTTGGTGGTGCGGTTGACTTCGGTGTAAATTGAGTGCAGATATTCGGGATAGGTGCTGCCATCGCCGTAATAAAATATACTTGTGGCTGCACCGTATTGGAATCCGAGGTCGGCGTCGTAAGCCACCGACGGCAATACGCCAAACGACCATCCGGTTTTTGTATCGTATTGCGCACTTGCCACAACAGCCGACAAGGTAATTATCACAATGAATATCAAACGCTTCATGTCAATAAAATCCTTCAATCTTTCAATTAGTCAATCAATGAATGTTTTCAGCAGATAAGCCATCCCGACGCCAAGATAGGTGCCCACGGCGTAGCCCACAAGGCCGATGATGATACCGCTGATGAGCACCTTGCGGTTGCCCATTGCGCCTACCACGGGCGGAATGAATGGAGGCGAGCACAAAAGCCCGATATTGGCCACCGTGAAAAGGTCGCCGCTGATGCGGAACAAGCGGCAGAGCAGCAGGTGCAGAGTCACTGTTATCGCCATAATTGTCAGCACAAAACACATCAGCGTGAATGCCGATTGGAACAGACAGTTGATGTCGAATTTCGAGGCCACCACAACGCTGAACATCAGTATGAAAACCATTCCCAACTCGAATGTTTTGGGCAAGTTGCGAACCTTCTCGAAAAACGAGGCGGCAATGGCCAACGTGGTGATTACCAGAATAATGACCAACTCGCTCAAAACACCCGTCAAAAGCAGCGACAGACCAGCAGCAATGGCCAGGAAAAGCACCGCCAGCAGTAGTCCGAGCATTGTCCGGCCAAAAGTGCTGCGTGCGAAAAAATGGCTGTAATCTTCAACGCCGCCATCGGTATCCACATCAGTTTGCAGCGTTATCGATTCGTCGGGGAATGGTAGCAGACGGCGGAACAGACGGTAGCCGCCAGCCACAATGAACATTATCAGCGGGAAGGTTACAAGCATCTCGAAGGCATAGACGAGCAGAATGACAGTCTCATCGACGCGCAGAGCCGAGCCTAGGGCGAAAAAGTTGAGCGTGCCGCCGGTATAGATGCCCATCATCAGACCAGAGATGCGGTCGAGGCCGCCGATGCTGGAGTTGCGGAACAGGAAGAACGCCACCGTCACGGCCACGGTTATCGACAACAGACCGCCAACCAACGCTATAATGGTTTTGTGTAGCGAGTGCGTCCAAAGACGAAAGTTGCAGTTGAACAGCATTAGCGGAATGGCTATCGGCACCGAAATGTCCATAATGATGTTCTGCGCCGACTCGAGCGCGTGCACATCGGCCATTTTGACAAAACCGCCGAGCGCCAGCACAAGTCCCACCGCGTAAGCAATTATTACGGTTCCGGCCTTGCGGACAAACGCGCTACGCTGGTAAGCCACAGCTATCAGTATCGGAACAATTAGATAAATCGCTGTAATAGAAGTCGCCATCTTCACTTTTTTATATGCGAAAATAATGATCTGTTCGAAAAGTTTCAAATCGATTGTCTTTTTCGGACTTCTGCGGCATGAAAAGTAATTAAAATCGATGATGGTCAATATACTTTTGAGTGATTTGGGTTTTGTAATCGACATTACGCCTAATGTGGACTTTTCATACATTTTCCGCTATCTTCGCCCCCGCAAAATCGCACATTTTGGAACCAACACAATTAATATCGGTATGGGAGGGGCACCGCGGCGTCAAGTCGCTGGTGCAGGCACTGGCTGGCAAGCAGGCGGTGGTGTCGCTCAAAGGGCTCAAGGGCTCGTCGGTGGCGATGGTGCTGGGCGCGGCTTTCCGTCAGCAGCAACGGCCGTTTGTGGTGGTTGAGAGCGATATGGAATCGGCCGCCTACCTTTACAACGACCTGCAAACCCTTATCGGCAAAGACGATGTGGAGTATATGCCGTCGTCGTATCAGAGGTCGATGGACCACGAGCGCACCGACAGCAGCAACATTCTGCTGCGCACCGACGTGCTGGGCAAGGTGGCGTCGGCACACGAGCCGATGATTGTCGTCACCTACCCAGAGGCTGTAATGGAGAAGGTTATTTCGCCCGACAAGCTTGCCACAAACACCTTTGTGGTGCGGCGCGGTGACACCCTTTCGCATGATTTCCTGGTCGATTTGCTCTGCGAGTACGGTTTCGAGCGCGTCGATTTTGTCTATGAGCCAGGTCAGTACTCGGTTCGCGGCAGCATAATCGATATTTTTTCGTTTGCCGACGAGATGCCTTTCCGTCTCGATTTCTTTGGTGACGATGTCGATAGCATCCGCACCTTCGATATTGAAACTCAGCTTACTAAGGAGACTCACGACAAGGTCACCATCATCCCGAACATCCACGACCGCACCGACGACGATGTGCGCATTCCGATAACCGATTTCTTTGGCGATAATGCGGCATATTTCTTTAACAATCTGTCTGTTAGTATTGAACGAATAAACACAGTCTATTCAAATTCGGCCGCACGCGCCGATGCCGATACCATTGCACAAATGGCTCTCAACGGCGACCAACTCTACAAGCTGGTGGCTATGCACGCACACGGTGAGTGGGGTGGCAAGATGCTCGACAAGCGCGGCGTGCCCATCAAGTTCGATACTACGGCGCAGCCCGTCTTCCACAAGAATTTCGACTTGCTGATGAAATCGCTCGGCGACTACACCGAACAGGGCTATCGCATATTTATTCTGTCTGACAATCAAGCACAAAACGACCGTCTGACATCAATTTTCAAAGAGCGCGGCATCAAATCGGCCTTTACGCCTGTGTTGAAAACCGTAAACGAGGGCTTTGTGGATAACGAGCTAAAAATCTGTTATTTCACCGACCATCAGATTTTTGAACGCTTTCACAAGTTCAATGTCAAAACAGGATTCAACAAACGCGAGTCAATCACGCTTGCCGAGCTAAATAACTTGCACATAGGCGATTATGTGGTTCATATCGACCACGGAATCGGGCGTTTCGGCGGATTGCAGAAAATCAACATCAACGGCAAGTATCAGGAGTCTATCAAACTGATTTACAAAGATAACGACGTTCTTTTTGTCAGCATACACTCGCTTCACCGCATATCGAAATACAAAGGCAAGGAGGCTGAGGTGCCCACAATCCACAAACTGGGCTCGGGTGCTTGGCAGCGGCTCAAGGCCAACACTAAGAGCAAGGTGAAGGACATTGCCAAGGACCTTATCAAACTATATGCGCAGCGCAAGGCGCAGAAGGGCTTCGCATTTTCGCCAGATACGTTTATGAATCAGCAACTTGAGGCGTCGTTTATGTACGAGGACACACCCGACCAGATGAAGGCCACGCAGGCCGTGAAGGCCGATATGGAGAGCCAGATGCCGATGGACCGCCTGGTGTGTGGCGATGTGGGATTCGGGAAAACAGAGATAGCCATCCGCGCTGCATTTAAGGCAGTGGCTGATAATAAGCAAGTTGCGGTGCTTGTGCCCACAACCATTCTGGCAATGCAGCACTACAAGACGTTCAAGTCGCGACTGGCCGATATGCCTTGTACGGTCGATTATTTGAGTCGCCTGCGCACCGCCAAGGAGCAGAAAGACATTCTGGCTCGGCTCGAAAGTGGCGAGTTGAATATCGTCATCGGAACTCATAAATTGATTGGCAAATCGGTGAAATTCAAAGATTTGGGATTGCTGATTGTCGATGAGGAGCAAAAATTCGGTGTAAGCGTGAAAGACCGTCTTAAACAGCTGAAAGTCAATGTGGATACGCTCACACTGACGGCCACACCCATCCCGCGCACGCTGCAATTCTCACTTATGGGTGCCCGCGACCTGTCGGTCATCAGCACGCCGCCGCCAAATCGCCAACCCGTTCTGACCGAGGTCCACACATACGACGAGGGCATCTTGAAGGAGGCCGTCAGTTACGAACTCAACCGCGGCGGTCAGGTTTTCTTTGTCAACCATCGCATCGAGCAGCTGGCCGACATTGCGGGAACAATCACCCGACTGGTGCCGCAGGCGCGTGTCATCACGGCTCACGGTCAAATGGAGGGGCAGGCTCTGGAGAAGATTATGCTCGATTTTATGGAGGGCAAATACGATGTTCTGGTTTCAACCACAATTGTTGAGTCGGGGCTCGATATACCTAACGCTAACACAATCATTATCAACAACGGACAACATTACGGCTTGAGCGATATGCACCAGTTGCGAGGTCGTGTGGGGCGCTCGAACAAAAAGGCATTTTGCTACATCTTCGCACCGCCGCCAGAGACGCTCACCGACGAGGCGCGCCGCCGCCTGAAGGCCATCGAGGATTTCAGCGAGCTGGGCAGCGGACTGAATCTGTCGTTGCAGGATTTGGACATCCGCGGAGCGGGCAATCTGCTGGGCGCCGAGCAGAGCGGTTTCATTGGCGATTTGGGTTACGAAACCTACCAAAAGATTCTCGACGAGGCACTTATCGAATTGAAAGAAAATGAGTTGCAGGAGGAGATGAAAGATATGGCCGCCGCCGAAGAAAAATCAACTGACGAGCGGTTCAACGATGTGCGCTTTGTGGCTGATTGTCACGTCGATACCGATATGGAGCTGCTCATTCCCGACAGCTACGTGGAGAACATTTCGGAGCGCATCAACCTTTACCGCCGCATCGATTCGCTGCAAGACGAGGCCGCAATCGCCACTTTCACCAGCGAGCTTACCGACCGCTTCGGTCCTGTGCCACAATCGATTTTGGATTTGCTTCAGGTTGTCCGTCTGCGCTGGATTGCCATCGGCCTTGGAATTGAGAAGATTCTGCTGAAAAACAACAAGATGACTGTATTTTTTGTCACCGACAAACAGTCGGTTTTCTATCAGTCACCGCTGTTCTACATCATTCTGCACAACGTTCAACGTTTCCGCAACACCTGTCAGATGCAGGAGAAAAACGACAAACTCACACTTACCTTCGAGGGTGTGAAAACGGTGGAGAAGGCGCTGCAGCTGCTGCAGAGGTTGGGGGAGAAAGGTGTAGCGGAAGAAAAATGATTTTTTTCCACACCAATTGTAACATTTAAAATTCCCCTTCGTCTTTATATCGGTTTTGAACAAAAAATTATTAGCTATGGAAGCAAAAGAGAACAAAAACGGGTCATCATCTGGCATAGTATCATTAGTTTGCGGCATTTTAGCCTTGTTTGTGGCGTTTGTGCCGTGTGTGGGCATTCTGGCCATTCCGCTCGAGGCTTTGGCAATAGTGTTCGGCATTATTTCGATAATCAAGGCCAACGAGAGCAACAGCGCAATGGGAATGGCGATTGCGGGCGTGGTGACGGCCATTATGGCGTTGATTTTGAGCGTTGCGTGGATTGTGGTCATCGGGCGCGGCGTTAACGATGCCAAAACGAACTTTTCTGAAGATATCCTGAACAATTTTAAAAACAATTTCGAGTGGCGAATCGAAACCGACGAAGAGATTTTTGAAGGCACCGACAGCACAATGGTTCGCCTGGGCGCCATTCTCGACAGCATGAACAATCCTGCAAGCGTGCATCTCGATATAACCCCGAACGACACTATTGTCAAAATGTCGATAACCGACGAGAACGGGAAAAAAATGAATATGGACATCGCCACACGAAAGAAGAAGTGATGCGTAACGCTTGGCGCGAACCATATATTATTTGTAATCTGATATTTGCCGTAGTATTGTCAGCTTTGCTGGCCTACTTCGGCATTTTTTCGTCCGATGGCGATTACCCCGTCCACGCCCTTGTGCCAGGGACGCTCACCAGCACGGGCTTGCAGCGCGCCTTGTCGGAACTGATGCGCGGAAATCTGGACGCGGCCTTGCAATTCAACCGTTATTCAGTCGGCATTTTTGTGTTTTTTGTCTTGCAACTCATTATGCGTCTTGCGTTTAGTGCAATTTACATTTTCTGCACCGACAAACGCCGCCCGCTCATTCTTGCCGACGCCATAATCTCAACTTTACTATTTTTGTGCGCCTTTGCGCCGATGGCGATGGGGCAGATAATGTTGAATTGTTGAACTGGATAATCGGTGAATCGATTTGTGTGTTAAGTCTCTTAGTAACACACGATTATACGATTCACCAATTCACCGCTTAAACGATAAAAATGCGTAAACTCACAAACGACGAACTTGGGCGGCTGACGGTTGAGGAGTACCGCCGCGTCGCAAAAATGCCAGTGGCCATTGTGCTCGACAATGTGCGCAGCGCCAACAATGTGGGCTCGGTGTTCCGCACGGCAGATTGTCTGGGTGCCGAAAAGGTTGTTTTGTGCGGCATCACGGCCACGCCGCCCAACAAAGACATCAACAAAACGGCTTTGGGCGCCACTGAATCGGTTGAGTGGCAGCATTTTGACACTACAAAGGATGCTGTTGCCGCCTTGCGCGACGAAGGTTACACAATTCTTTCGGTTGAGCAGGCCGAGGGCAGCATCGCCTTGCAGGATTTTGTCCCCGCAGTGGGGCAGAAGTATGCGCTCATCTTCGGCCATGAGGTGAACGGTGTGGCGCAAGATGTTGTCGATGCCAGCGACGGCTGTATCGAGATTCCACAAGTAGGTACCAAGCACTCGTTCAACATCTCGGTCAGCGCGGGAATTGTGGTTTGGGAAGTGTTCAGAAAGATTAAGTTCTAGGTAGGTTGATAAACACAAGTGGCTGTCCTACCGAAGTTTTGATACTATATAAAAAATTAAGCCCTTTTTGCGCGTTCCCAATTCACGCTCTGTGTATTGCGGCAGAACCGCCAGAACCCCATCCACATGGCCTTGTTGGCCAAATAGAAATAGTAAGGAATGTAGAGCCAGCTGGCGCTGAGTTTGTGGTTCCGGAATGCAAATCCCGCAAAGGTGGCAAAGTAGAATAGTGCTTGCGCGATAAGCGTGCAAGTGTATATATTACTGAGTGCGAAATTGTTAATAGCACTCAGGTATATGTTAATCGGTATTATCAGCACCATCGCCAAGGGTACGGCAACCCAGCGCAGAACCTTGTGCGATACGTATTGGAACGTGAGCATCGGGTGGCGGAAGAAGTTGAATAATCCGCCAAGCCGCAACATTGTTTGAATACTTCCTGCTGCAATTCGCACTTTACGCTTCATCTCTTCGCCGATGTTGGCCGATGGCCGTTCAATAGCGCAGGCTAGGGGCGAGTAGCCTATTTTGTAACCTGTCAGCGCGATGCGAAGTGAGATTTCAAAATCGTCGAGCAGCGTGTTGTCGCTGATGGGCTGGTAAAGACTCTTGCGCATTGCAAACAGCTCGCCTGCCGCGCCAATGGCTGTTCCGGCAATGGCATCGTTGCGTTTTATCCACGACTCGTAACGCCAATAGGCCCCTTCGCCCGACGAAGCGGCATTCTCGCGACTATCGCGGTTGATGCGTTTCTCGCCCGCCACGCAGCCGATACGCGGATTTTCGAACAGGCGCACAATCTCGGTTACGCTCTCAGGCGAAAGCATTGTGTTGGCATCGGTAAATATCACAATATCAGTTTCGACAAACTCAAGACCACGTTTCATTGCGTGAACTTTTCCGCGGCGTTCAGGTTCGTAGAGCACCTTCACATCGGGATGATTAGCAAGTAGTTGGTTGGTGTTGTCGTCAGAGCCATCGGTGACCCACACGAGGTGCAGACGGTCGGCAGGATAGCTCAGTGCATGTGAGTTGGCAATTTTATCATCAACAAACTGTTCTTCGTTAAATGCTGTCACAAAGAGAGTT
The DNA here is from genome assembly GCA_946414435.1 of uncultured Bacteroidota bacterium. Classification (GTDB taxonomy): domain Bacteria; phylum Bacteroidota; class Bacteroidia; order Bacteroidales; family SZUA-534; genus RUG13583. The sequence continues at coordinate 159,146 of CAMKOM010000003.1, read as the reverse complement.
ACGTGTGGTAGCGGCTTGGGCAGCGACGGGTGCGGCTCGTGTCGTTTGAGCCCTGCAATGGCGGCAATCAGCAATGGGTAGCCGATGTATGTGTATATCACTATACCAATCATTATCCAAAACAATATGGTCAACGCTGCAGACATAGCTTGTAAAAGTTGTTTAAACCGCTGATAATTTGACGATTGTTAAAATTGATGTTTGTGTATTCAAATGCTTCGCGGGCTATTTTTTGTGTATAATCGGCATCGGATATGGCTTTTAGAATCAGTTGTTTAAGTTCGTTTGGTGTTTCGCCGATAAGAATTTGTCGGCCGTTTTCCGCATTGATACCCTCGGCGCCAACGGGGGTTGTAACTACGCATCGTGAGTGCGCCATTGCCTCAATGATTTTTATACGCATTCCGCTTCCCGAAAGCAATGGTACAACCATAATGTTGTGTCGCTCAATGAATTCTTGCGCACTCTGAACCTGCCCATCGAATATCACCGGATAATTTGTTAATTCGGCGGCAAATTTTTTTGGGGCGTTGCGTCCGGCAATGTGCAGTTCCCAGTCAGGGCACTGTTGGTGAACGTAGGTCCAGACATTGCGCACAAACCATAAAACCGCCTCTTGGTTTGGCTCCCAGTCTAGTGCACCAATATAAAAAACTGAATTTGGCACAGCGGGTTCCTTGTAGGCAGAGAATTTTTGTGGCTCGATACCAGTAGACGCAATATATGTGCGTTCGGGGCTGAATGGCAATTGTGCGGCATCATTTTGGGTTATTGGCACAAGTAAATCTATCTTGCTTAAAGTCTGTGACTCAAGTCTCCCAATGCGGCGGCTGAGAATCTGTTTGTATAGTTTTCTCAATGGGTTGGTCTCTGTTTCGGCCATCCGTTCCCAAATCAGCCGCTCAACATTGTGCGCTCGTAGCGATATGGTTGATTTTGAGTATTTTCTAATTGTGTCAATATAGCTTGTCAGGTATAGTCCTTCAAGTTGGATGATATCGTAATTGTTTCTTAACAGGTCTATTAGTTTCGAATTGTATTCTTCCGAAACAAATCTTTCGGCATTGTATGGCAACCGTGAAAAAAATAGGTTTTTGAGCAGTTTGCCGATACTGATTTCGGTGTCAATCCATACCGAATGCCAATTGATGCTTTGTTTAAGTTCTGTCGATAGTTTTTCAAGCGGGAAATTATGCTTTTGGGTCTGCATTGCAAGTACATCAACCATATTGCCTTGCGCTGCCATTCCCATAATCATATTGAGGGTTGCAATTGTGCCACCGTCATTTGATGGGTAGGGCATCTTGTTGCATAAAACAAGTATGCGCAGCGATCGTTGTTGATTTTCAACCGTTCCCATTGCTGTTATTTGAATTGAAAGAATTGAAAAGCGTTTGTTTGCGTCGTTCTAATTCGGCAGCCAATTTGGCTTTTGCCTTTTTTTCTTCCGACATGAAGAATTTGACAATGGCGGCAAATGTGCGGTTCTTCATCATCTTTTCGAACACTTTTCGGAAGAAATCGGTGTAGGTGCTGAGTTCGAGGAATGTGGCATCCTTTACTGCCTTGTAGGTGAGGAACGCGCCCATCGGGGCGAACACCATCGGCGAAAGCCACATACCGAGCCATGCCGGCCAGGAACCCATTTTGGCGGCCTTTTCGCCACTGATGTTTATTACGTAGTAGATGACGAAGAACAGCACCGAAATTACAATTGGTGTGCCGATGCCGCCTTTGCGTATTATGGCGCCAAGTGGTGCCCCGATGAAGAACAACAGTAGGCATGCGATGGAGAGTGTGAACTTTTTGTGCCACTCAATCTCGTAGCGTTTGATTGTTTTCCTCCGGCTTTGGAAATCTGAGGCAGACTGGGAAATATAGGTTTTGGCTTCTCGCGCATTTTGTACAGCGTAACTTAGCACGCCAGCCCTATCGCTTTGTGACATTGCCACAAGCACTGAGTCGATGTTGATATCGACTGATGTGGGCAATTCTGTTTTCTTATACCAAAGGCTGTCCTCATTTCGGAAATCTATCTTTTTAAAATAGTGTGCGCGTTCAAGGGTTGAAAGATAGCTGTTGGCAGAATTGTTGTAATTTGTTATCAGCGAGTCGGTTGCGTATTGCAACTGCGATAGGTTCAACATCCCGGAACCGTTTTTGTAGAGCGATTCGTCCGACCGCTCGAAATCCATCCCCGAAAGGTCAATCATAAACCTTTCTTCTTTGAAACTGGTTGTTCGCTGCGGATATTCCTTCTCGTTCCAGCGGCGGCGTTTTTCAACTTCCTCAACGTAGTTTGTCCCGTTGTAGAGTGTTATGACCATATACCGCTTGTCTTTTGTGATAATCATTGTGCCCGAGTCGGCCAGTGTCACATCACGGTTGCCGTTGTCTTCTGTATGGTTGTAAATCATTATGTCGTAAAGCATTGGGCCTTTGCGACTTTTGCGCCCAACTTTTATGCTGTAGTCCTCGATGGCGTCGCTGAAAACACCTTCGGTAATCGACACTTCGGGCTTTTGATGTTTGATGTCGTAGAGCAGCGTGGCCATTTTTAGGTTGGTGTATGGCATCACATTGTTCGAGAATAGAAACGCACAAATGCTTACACCTATCACAAACACTATCAATGGCCGCATGATTTTAACTAGTGATATTCCGGCCGATTTTATAGCCATAAGTTCGTAATGTTCGGCAAGGTTGCCAAAAGTCATAATCGAACTGAGCAGCACGGCTAAAGGCAAAGCCATCGGTACCAGATTACTGCTTGCGTACACTAGCAGTTCCGTTATCACGGCGGCGCCAAGTCCTTTCCCGACAATATCATCAAGGTAACGCCACAGAAACTGCATTAGCAGTATGAACATCGATATGAAAAATGTCAGGATGAACGGCCCGATGTATGATTTTAATATGAACTTGTTTAATTTTTTCACTTTCTGACGCTTAGCCGCGGAAAACGATAGCCGCTAATAATCCGCAATATTACTTTTTTTTTAGGCGTAACAGCCGGTCGATGACAAGAAAAGTTGGGGCGTCTGATTACTAACTTTTCATCGGCAGGCTTATGCAGAATTCACAATCGTTTAACTCGAATGGATCTTCCTTCAACTTAATGATTCTTAAGCTCCGAGCACACGTTTAAGATCAGATATTTGGGCATCCCAAAGTTCTTTCATCTCAGCGGCTTCGCCAGGTTCGGCAAAATCGATGATTCTGAGTGCGAGGTCGTCGGTCAGTTCGGTGGTCGATAAGTTGAATTCGAAGTAAGACTCATCGTCATCGTCATCGGTCCAATGGAATTTAGCGTTTCTTCCTTCTTTCACTGCCAGCAGTTCGGCACTGCGTTCTTCTTTGTCCCAACGAAATGTAAAAATCTTGTCTTTCTCGTTAACCTCGTCGGCAAACCACTCGTTTAGACCAATAGCGGTGCTCAATCGCGGAAACAGAACTTTCGACGATGTGTTGAAATGGTATTCAAGTTCTAATATCTCTTTTGCCATCACTTGTGTGTTTTTTATCTCAGAATGATTGGCAATATAGTCAAAATAGTTTAGAAAAAAGTCCCCGTTGGCAATATGCCTAAATTGTTATCAACTTTTTGTTCAAAACCTGAATCGGTACGATATCGAAGGCACAAACTGATAGAAATAGTAGTAGCCGGGCCTCAGCACGTAGTTCTTGTTCTCATCGGTGGTGAAGTATGCCACACCAAGCGGGTTTTTGCGGGCGTAAACATTGTAAATGGCAAAATCCCAAAAACTCTGCCACCGCCGTATTTTGTTCTTTTTATTTTCGATGTTCATGCTGATGTCGAGCCGGTTGTAACTCGGCAAGCGCATTGTGTTTATTTGGTTGTCATCGAATTGCAGTGTTGTCTTGCCGTCAACCACATATTTGCCCACTGCAGCTGTGTAGGGTATGCCCGATGCTATCTGCCACGATGCCGAAAGCCGTACGAACTCGCTCAGCGCATAGGTGCCGGTTATCCTGACGGTGTGCTTGCGGATGAACGATGCTGGGTAGCTCTTGTCGTTGTTCAGCTCTTGTGTCAGCCAACGTGAGTCGGTGTAGTCGTACGATACCGCCATTTTCAAGTTGTCGAAAGTGGCATTGGCCGAAACTTCGCAGCCGTTAACTTTTGCCGACGAGTGCTTGGCGTACTTCTCAGGATTTATCTCATACACAAGACGCATTTCCTGCATGGTCTCAATCAGATTATTCAGTTGTCGGTGGTAGATGTCGGCCGAAGCGTTGAGCCAGTCGGTTAACTCGAAATCGGCGCTTACCGAGAAATTAAGGCTGCGTTCGGGCAGGAACCGTGCGTTTGCTGGCATCCAGCGGCTGATGGTGATGCCGTACGAACTCACCTGCATCTGATGAAGCGGCTGAGTTTTCGATGAGCCGTTGAGCCGCAACAGAAGTTTGTCGGTGGCTTTGATGTTGAGCGTGGCGTTCCATTCAGGATAAAAAATTATTGAATCGGCATTGTTTTGGTAGTCGGTTGGGCCTCTGTTCACGTTCAACCGTGCCCCAAGATTAGCCGAGAGCCGCGCCCCTAGCCGCCAGGTTTGTTCGGCATAGATGCCGTGGTTTATAACAGCTTGCGCGTGAATGCGCCACGATTTATACTGAGTTTCAACCTCTTCGCGCGACAAATCGTATGGTTCGATGCTATAGTATGAACTTTGTATGCCATATTTCAGACTGATGCGGTCGCTCACGTAATGCGAGAAATCAAGTTTCACCTTTGCGTCCCAGCACACCGATTGCCATTTCGTGGCACCATAGTTGTGGAAGTTCGACATCCGCGTATTGTTGAACGAGCCTATTGTCGACAGGTTGAAAAACAGATTCTCTCCGAAAATGTGGTTCCAACGGATATTGGCCACATGATCGTTGCGTTTCAAGTACATCGAGTGGTCGAGCATATCAGCACCTGTGTACCACGATACATAGAGCCTGTCGCGAGGGTTGAACTTGTAGTTGAATTTGAAGTTGATGTCGTAGAAATAGAAGTCCAGCGCAAAGTTGTGGTTCTTCCAAAAACGATTGAAAATTCTGTCGGCGTATGTCCGTCTGACAGCCAGCAGCACCGATGATTTATCTTTCTTCAGCGGCCCCTCGATGGTGGCTCGCGCCGTCAGCAGGCCAATTGAGCCCGAAGTGTGCCATTGCTGCATGTCGCCGTCGCGAAGGCGCACATCGATAACTGACGACAATGTCCCCGTCTCGCTCACCGGCAGGTCGTTCTTGTAAACGCGGATGTGGTTCACAATGTCGGGGTTGAAAACCGATGAAAAACCGCCCAAGTGCGACGCTGTGTGCAGATTGGCTTCGTCCATCAAGAAACTTGTTTGGTCGCCTGTACCGCCGCGCACACTGATGTTGCTTTTCGAGAATTCGCTTATTTGCAGACCGGTAAGCATGTCAAGGTTTCGCAGCGCATCGTGCTCGCCTAAAACGTTTGGCATCTCTTTCAACTGTTTATTGTTCAGTTTGATGATGGTACTCATCGCCGATTCCATGAAATCATTGCTGCCGCTCTCTCTAATCACAACTTCACTCACTTGGTACGATATCGGAGTGAGCCGCATCACCATAGTGCGTGTGCCGCTTATATTTATAATGGTGTCGACTTGCTTGTAGCCAAGACTGTTGAATTTTATATGATGCAGTCCCTCAGGCAGCTCAAGAGTGAAAAAACCATAATTGTTCGATATGGTGCCAATTCCGATGTCGGCCGCATACACCGAGCCGTTGATAATGCTTTCAGAGTTTTTGCCGTCGACGATAAAACCCGTCAAAACACAGTTATTGCCTTTTTTGTCCGATTCGAACAGCACAATCTGTCCGTCGATGACTTTGTAGTCAATGCCGTTGCTGTGCATCAGGTTGTCGAGCAGCTGCCCAAGAGTCTGCTTTGGGTCGATGGCGTTAAATCGCTTTTTGGGCAGCAAGTTGTCGGAATACGAGAACCTGACGCCGCTCGACCGTTCAATTTCTGTAATAATCTCTTTCAGAGTTTTTCCCGATGTGCTGATGTCTGTTTCAATGTTGAGTATGTCGCTTTGTGCGAAACCGAGGCCGGCCATCAGCATAAAAACAGCGGTAAGCAGAAATCTTGTTATCGGCATCGGGATGCGTTATAAAAAGCGAAATGTGGCATCGTTGTCGTTGCCGACAGCGCGCGCCACATTTCTGTTTGTAAGTTCGTTATTGTTTCTTTTTCACATCACCAACAATATGCAGAATCTGCTGCGGGTTTTTCGGGTCGTTGCAGATGATGGTGATGCTTTTGTTTTGACGGTTCGACTTACCTGCCGAGTTGAAGGTGATGTCAATCGACGATGATTCGCCCGGCTTGATAATGTCTGTTTTTTTGTCAACAACGGTGCAACCGCACGAGGTGGAAATCTTTCTGATAATCAAATCCTGCTTGCCATCGTTGCGGAAAGTGAACGTGTGGTTGACCTTCTCGCCTTCGGTAATGCTGCCGAAATTGAAACTCGACTCATTGAACACAAGTTTCGGCGCGTTTGCAAGCTGTTCGTCCGAATACTTCGAAAAGTCTTCTTCGATGGTTGCGCTCACCGACAACAGATTCTTATTGTTGTTTGTGTCATCGTTTATGGCCACAGTCACCTTGTCCATTACAAATCCCCAATCGCTGCGTTGCGTTGCGTCGAATTTCACCACAATCTTGCCTTTTTGGTTCGGTTGCAGAGTCGCAGGAACAGCCTCAGCCGAAATATGCTTTGGCACGTTGCGGAACGATATTGTCAGCGGCTTGTCTGTTAGGTTTGCAATGCTTGTGCTATCCTCGCGCACCTCGGTGTTTTTCACCTTCAGCAGCGAAATGTGATTGTTTTCAACGTTCAATGCGCCAATGGTACGCGGGTGCAGGTCGGCCAACGTCTTCTCTTTCTCAATAACCTTGCCCGAGAATCGGATTGTTGTCACTTCGGGTGTGCAGTTGGTTGTCACAGATATCGATTTGTTGAACGGCCCCGGACGTCCGTTGGGGTCATATGTGGCCGACACAAAACCTTTTGCGCCTGGCATCACCGGCTCTTTCGTATATTCAGAAGTGGTGCATCCGCACGATGGTTTGACATAAGTGACCACTAGAGGCGCATCACCCTTATTAGTAAATTCAAACTTATGGGTGGCCGGACCATCGGATTCCTTAATATCACCGAAATTATATGATGCTTCATCCCAGCTTATAATCGGTCCTTTTGTCTGTGCAAATGCTGTAATGGTCAGCAGTGCGGTAATGCCTGCAAGCAAAATCTTTCTCATAGCCTTACATATTATATATTGTGAACGCAAAAGTAAGAATCTTATTGTTGATTGCCGTGTGTTGACAATCAAATTACGCGAAAAAAGCAAATCATGTGACTAAAAAACCCATCCAGGGTCGCAAATAACCGATAATCAAGCTGCTGAACAAATCATACAACAAAAAATCGAAAAACATGAGTTTTTATGAAAGCCACCTAACTATATTTCTTACATTTGTAGCCTTATTGAAAAAATATAATACGATGAAAAAAACATTTGCTATGCTTTTGGCAGGCGCATTATTCTACAATGCGCAAGCACAACAGACCGTCGGTCGCCCCGAGACTCTGCAACGTTTCAAAAACACAACAACAATGGTTGTGCTTGAAAACAACCCAATGCTCGAATACAACTTCAAAATCAAAGAGACTGTTGAGAAACATTGGGATATTAGCAAGTATGAAATCATAACATTCTCAACATCAGAGTTTGAGAAAGCTCGTATGGATTCAACAAAATCGTTCCTTGTCCGCAATACCGTTTACAACGACAAAGACAAGACAAAATCGAAATTCGACTACTTGTGCGTTGAACTTGGCGGTGACTACGAATACATCCGTCAGATGCCCGACATTGCTTCGGTGCCAATCTGCTACAGTGGTGTTGACGAAGAGTCGTACGGCTACAAACTCGGTCTGCTCTGCCGCTTTCTGCAGAACCACATCAAACTGACAACCGATAATCCAAAACTCACAAGCAAGAACATCTTGAAGTATTACAACTCACAGATGGCCGACATTCACGACAAAACACTCTATCTTGTTAAAGAAGAGCTGAATCCCGATCTCAACACCGAAGCAAAAATCAAGGCCTTGTATCCTTACAAATTCAAAATTGTTTCGAGAAAGGAAGTTGAAGACGCCATTGACCGCCGCGACCCCGACGTTGTCCTGCTGCACAAAGTAGGGCCGGAAGGAACACGCAAAAAAGATGTACGATGCTACAAAGTTATTGTTGGTGCATCAGATGCCCGCCTCTACTACTTTGCATGGCACATGATTAGCGACAAGGCAAAAGAAGGTATGTTGGCAAAAGATTTTCAGAAACTTGCGAAAGCCAAGAAAAAATAAGTGGCAACAAAGCCCAATAAATGGAATTTTTTTTGTGATGATATAAAAAAAATCTATTTTTATCAGTCGTTAAACAAATACGAACAAGACAAAAAAAGTTTTTATGAGTGCCGATATAAATCTTATTAAATCAGTTCTTTCGTTGCACGACGAGATGGCGAGCAACGGTTTTTCATTGGTTTATGAAGGCGAATTCAGCCACGAAGTTATGAAGATGTTTACATCGATGGCTGAGCGCGATATGGACAAATCGAATGAAGACAAATCTGTAAAACGTAAAGTTTTCCATGTGATGGTGGAATGCCTTCAGAATATGACCAAACATTCCGATGATGTTGACCGTAGCGATGGTGTCGGCAATGGATTGTTCATAGTCGGTAAAAAAGACGGCTATTGGAGCGTCATCACAGCCAATAAGATTTTGAAAGAGAAAATTGATGGCCTTAAGGCTGCAATCGACAATATCAACAGTTTGAACAAAGACGACCTTAACGCATTGTATAAAAAACAAATACGCGAAGGCTCGTTGTCGGATAAAGGTGGAGCTGGACTAGGATTAATCGATATTGCCCGCAAAACAGGACGCCAACTCGACTATCAATTCTTGCCGTTGGAAGACAAAACCAACTATTTCTTCCTACTCAAGGTTAGAATCGATTCAAAACCAGACGACGAGTAAATTTTATTCATGCTTTATAGATTTGGCAAAGAAGCGGATTCGAAAGAATCCGCTTTTATTTATGACCAAGCCCGCTGTTTGCGGTATTAGTGGCAGACAGAAAACAAAAGTGTGTGAATGAATAATCCTGGGTAAAACGCCAATTAGCCCAACCAACCATATTCTTCGTAAAAAAAACTTTGCAATTGAACAAACATTTGCTAAATAGCGCAAAAAACTACCGGCAATATGACCAATAATCACAACATGGTTTTGTTGATGTGTCTCTGTGCAGTCGCAGTGGCTTGTGCAGTGATTATTGTCGTATTGCGGAAAAGACAACGCGTACAAAAGCGTTTGCTAAAAGAAAACGCTCATTTGACACAGATGCTGAATGCCATAAATGAGTCGAACGTCCTTTTGGTGTTCGACAAATTTGAAGAATTGACGTCGGTGAGTTCCGCATTCTGCCATTTATATGGTTTTACATTCGATACATACGTTCAAAAAGTCGGTAAAACACTGACCGATTACCTTAAATGGTCAGGAGAACAGCACTACAGCCGCAATGGAGGCATATCGTTCGTCGGAAAATCGGAAGGAAAAAGGGGACGAAAAGTGTGGAAGCAAGTGAATGTGAACAAAAACTGTGATGCAACAGGTGAAACATATTTTATGGTATCTGAACTTGACATCACAAACGTGAAGAATGCGGAAATGGAGCTTCAGCGCGAGAAAAAACGTTCTGACGAGTTATTGCTTAACATGCTGCCGTCGGATATTGTGGCGGAACTGAAGAAGAGTGGCAAAGCAAAACCTCGTGTTTACGGTTGCGCGTCTGTGCTTTTTGCCGATATAAAGGACTTTACTCAGTGGTCAGAAAAACTCGAGCCAACCACGTTAATCGATACACTTCAGGAGCTGTTCTCTGCTTTTGATGACGTGTTGCAACAAAATTTCATTGAAAAAATCAAGACCATTGGTGATGCCTATATGTGTGCTGGAGGCCTTCCGATGCCCAACCACAGCCACCCGTTCGATATTGTGCTGGCGGCATTTGGGTTGCAAAATGCAGTGAGAGCGCTTGACGAGAAACGTGCTCGCGCGGGTGGCGACCCGTGGCTGATGCGTATTGGCATCCATACGGGGCCGGTGGTGACGGGCGTTGTGGGTAAGACACGAACTGTTTATGACATATGGGGTGATTCGGTTAACACGGCCAGCCGTCTGGAATCGGCGTGCGAACCAGGAAAAATCAACATATCGAAAAGCACTTACGATGTGATTAAGGACTATTTTGAATGTGAGTATCGCGGCAAAATTGCAGCAAAACACAAAGGCGAAATAGATATGTATTTCGTCAACCGCCTAAAACCCGAATATTCCGACGACGAAGCCGGTTTCGTACCCAATGATTCTTTTAGGGCAATGCTGTCAACACTATGAGAGGCGGCAAATACACGGCGTAAGCATGTTACGTCCATTGCAACAAAATATACAGATAAAAATTTAGACGAAATGATCACGCTTTTTCGATCGACAGGAAAGTTGGTTCCGAAAAAAGTATATATTTGCACCGCTTTTTGCCGCGGGTGTGGCGTAATTGGTAGCCGCGCTAGACTTAGGATCTAGTGCCGTGAGGCGTGGGGGTTCGAGTCCCTTCATCCGCACAGTTGTCTCAACCGCTTCCGTCGATTCGGTGGCGGTTTTTTTAATTTATCTGGATAAACTCTCAAAAAAGAGAAACAATGAACATCACAAGAGAAAACATCGATGAACAAAACATCGTGGTAACGCTGAATGTCGCAAAAGCCGACTATGCCGAAGACGTTGAAAAGGCACTGAAAGATTACCGCAAAAGAGTGAACCTCAACGGTTTCCGCCCAGGCAACGCGCCTATGGGCCTTGTAAAGAAAATGTACGGAAAAGCCATCCTTTGGGATGAACTTAACCGCTTGGTTTCTAAAAATTTAATGGAATACCTGAAGAACGAGAAGGTTGACTTCCTGGGTGAGCCGCTGCCGAGCACACAGCGCGACGCCGACATCGATTTGGAGAATAAAGAAGAGTTCACATTCACTTTCGACCTTGGTCTGAAACCTGCTTTCGACTTGAAATTGAGTAAGAAAGACAAAATCAACTACTACCAGATTAAAGTCGGCGAAGAAATGGTTGACGGAATGGTAGAAAGCAACTCATACCGCTTCGGCAAGACCGTGAGCGCTGACAAGGTTGAGGAAAAAGACCTTGTGAAGGGTACTTTCGAGCAGTTGGCCGACGACGGCAGCGTGCTTGAGGGCGGCGTTAAGGCCGAAGACGCTCTGTTTGCTGTCGACCGCATCAGCGAGGATTCAGTTCGCGCACTGGTGATTGGCGCAAAGAAGGGCGACATCATCGATTTCGACATCGCGAAAGCGTTTGCCAACAATACTGACCGCGCTCAAATGCTGCGCATCACAGCGGCTGCTGCCGAAAAACTCACTGGCAACTTCCGCTTGACAATCAACGATATAAGCCGTCACGAGCCTGCCGTTATGAATCAGGATTTGTTTGATATGATTTACGGCAAGGGCGTTGTGAACTCGGTTGACGAGTATCGCGCAAAAATCAAAGAGGAATTCGGCAAGGAACTGGCCATTCAGAGCGACTTCAAGTTCATCATCGACGCGAAGGAAAAACTGGTTGAGAAGGCCGACATGAAACTGCCCGACGAGTTCCTGAAACGCTGGATTGTTGTGGCTAACGAGAAGACCACCAAAGAAGACGTCGAGAAATCGTACCCCGAAATGCGCAAAGAGTTTGCCTGGCAGTTGATTAAGGGCAAAATCGCCACTGAAAACAACATCGAGATTTCGGAAAACGACCTTCTGGACGCAGCCAAAGAGCAAATTTCGTCGCAGTTCCGTCAGTACGGCCTGTCAACTCTGCCCGACGAGCAACTGACAGAGTTCGCCAAACAATCACTCTCGAAAGAGGAAGAGCGTCAGCATCTGCACGACCGCAAACTCGACGAGAAGATTGCCGCCTGGCTGAAAGAGACTGTGAAAGTTGAGTCGAAAGAGGTTACAACTCAAGAGTTTAACGAACTTTTTAAGTAATAGCAATATGATTCCGAACGACGAATTCAGGAAATATGCCGTCGGACACGCTGGCATCAGCAGCCTGACCTACCACCGCTTCACTTCGGCGATTAACAACAGTTACATCACGCCGAACATCATTGAAGAACGCCAACTGAACGTGGCTTCGATGGACGTGTTCTCGCGTTTGATGATGGACCGCATCATTTTCCTTGGCGTGCCCATTGACGATGACGTGGCAAACATCATTCAGGCTCAACTGCTTTTCCTTGAATCGGTCGATAACACCAAGGATATTTCGATTTATCTGAACTCGCCTGGCGGTTCGGTTTACGCGGGATTGGGCATCTACGACACAATGCAACTTGTGGCGCCCGATGTGTGCACCATCTGCACAGGTATGGCCGCTTCGATGGCCGCCGTGCTGATGACCGCAGGAACCAAAGGCAAGCGCTCGGCTCTGCCGCACTCGCGCATTATGATTCACCAACCGATGGGCGGCGCGCAAGGTCAGGCTTCGGAAATCGAAATTACGGCTCGCGAGATTCAGAAGTTGAAGAAGGAACTTTACGAAATCATCGCCAAACATTCGGGCCAACCATTCCAAAAAGTGTGGGACGACAGCGACCGCGACTACTGGATGACAGCCGCCGAGGCGAAGGAATACGGAATGATTGACGAGATTCTGGAACCGAAGAAAAAATAATCGGAACCGATGAGCATATTGAAATAGATTTTCGGCCAGCCGAGAATCTATTTCGTTTTTAATGATTTAGGATTTAGGAATTAGGAATTGGAATTTAGGATTTAAGATTTAGATTTTTACGATAACTTTTTAATATTCAATATATTGAAAAACAATACAACAATCGACCGCTGCTCGTTTTGCGGACGCTCGCGCAAAGAGGTGGCAATCCTGATTTCGGGACTGAACGGATTCATCTGCGAATCGTGCGTGAGCCAGGCTAGCGAGATTATCAAAGACGAAATCCAGCATCAGCAGAAATTCGATTTGAATGATATTAAACTACTGAAACCGAAAGAGATAAAGGAATTTCTGGACCAGTATGTGATTGGCCAGGACGATGCGAAAAAATACCTTTCGGTGGCCGTCTATAATCACTACAAGCGTCTGGCTCAGCCTAACACGAAGGACGATGTAGAGATTGAGAAATCGAACATTATTCTGGTTGGCGAGACGGGCACGGGCAAGACTCTGCTGGCTCGCACCATTGCCAAAATGCTGAATGTGCCGTTCACCATTGTCGATGCCACGGTGCTCACCGAGGCGGGCTACGTGGGCGAGGACATTGAAAGCATTCTGACGCGCCTGCTGCAGGCGGCCGACTATGATGTGAAAGCGGCCGAGCGCGGAATTGTCTTCATTGATGAGATTGACAAGATTGCCCGCAAAGGCGACAACCCGTCGATAACGCGCGATGTGAGCGGCGAGGGCGTTCAGCAAGGCCTGCTCAAACTGCTCGAAGGCTCGATTGTGAACGTTCCGCCACAGGGCGGCCGCAAGCACCCCGACCAAAAAATGATTCCTGTTGACACAAAAAATATACTGTTCATCTGCGGCGGCGCCTTTGATGGTATCGACCGAAAAATTGCGCAACGCCTTAACACTCAGGTTGTTGGCTATGGCAATAGCGCCCGCACTGCCCAACTCGACCGCAAGAATATGATGCAATATGTGGCGCCGCAGGATTTGAAGGCCTTTGGTCTGATTCCTGAAATTATCGGCCGTCTACCTGTTCTTACACACCTTAACCCGCTGGACCGCACTGCTTTACGCAATATTCTGACAGAACCGAAAAACGCCATCATCAAGCAGTATGTGAAACTCTTCGAGATTGACGGCATCAAACTGACATTCAGCGAAGAGACGTTCGAATACATTGTGGATAAGGCAGTTGAGTTCAAACTTGGCGCGCGCGGACTGCGTTCAATCTGCGAGATTATTATGAACGACGCAATGTTTGAAATGCCGTCGGAAAAGGTGAAAGAGTTCACCGTTACGCTCGACTACGCCAAATCGAAACTCGACAAGGCCAACCTGCACAAATTGCAACTGCAATAGTTATGCAATCAGACGGTTACCGTGAGCAAGGGCTTCGCAGCCAACTGGTTGCCGAACTGGCGAAAAAAGGCATTGCCGACCAAAACGTGCTGGCCGCCATTGGCAAAATTCCGCGCCACGTGTTTATGGACAGCGCGTTCATCGATTTTGCCTACGCCGACAAGGCATTCCCAATTGGCGCGGGACAGACTATCAGTCAGCCATTTACGGTGGCTTTCCAAACGCAACTTCTAAATCTGAAAAAGGGCGACAAGGTGCTTGAGATTGGCACTGGCTCAGGCTATCAGACAGCGGTTTTGCTTGAGATGGGTGCAAAGGTGTATACAATTGAGCGTCAGCGCGAATTGTACCATAAAGTACAGCAGATGCTGCCGCCGATGGGCTACCACCCGCAATTCTTCTACGGCGACGGCTACCTTGGCAAACCCACCTACGGCCCGTTCGACAAAATTCTGGTTACGGCTGGCGCACCGTCAATACCCGAAAAACTGCTGCCACAACTGAAGGTTGGCGGCGTAATGGTTGTGCCCGTGGGCGACAAGCAGCAGCGAATGTTCCGCATTGTCCGCACGAACGAAACTGACTTCACCAAAGAGGATTTCGGCGACTGTATGTTTGTGCCGATGCTTGAGGGGGTGAATAGAGGGTGAAAGACCGTATCTGAAAAGACCGATGGTGAAAATTTACTACATTCACCACCAAAACCGACAGGCAATGAATGGTCAGATTACGATTTTGGACAAACCGTCGCTGCGGCGAATGGTGGGGCAGTTGAAGAAACTGTTGACCGACTGCGAAAAGCAGCGTCAAGCCGATGCAGTGTTCGCGCAAATTGAACAACTTCAGCAATTTAAAGCCGCCACTGATATTGCCGTCTATTGGTCGCTCGACGACGAGATTGACACTCACCGTTTCATAGAAAAATGGTTCAAGCAGAAACGGATTTGGCTGCCCGTGGTTGTGGGTGACGATTTGATTTTCAGACAATTCGAAGGTACTGACCGAATGACTGCGGGCGCGTTCGGAATTCTGGAACCAACGGGGCGGCAACTCGACAATGTGGCGCAAATCGGGCTGATAATTGTTCCTGGCGTGGCCTTCGACTTGCAAAACAACCGTATGGGGCGCGGCCGCGGCTTCTATGACCGTCTGCTTGCCAACTCAAGGGCTTACAAAATCGGTACCGCATACAGTTGTCAGATTTTCAGCCAGATACCGACAGAAGAAACTGACATTCCAATGGATTTGGTGGTTGGCGGATAAACGCAAAAAGCACGAAATGCTATACAATTCCGTGCTTTCCGTGTGTTAGTTGTTTAAAGTGCTTTAGCCAACAGGTTCGTTTTTGTACTCAAGAATGTCACCTGGCTGACAATCAAGGGCTTTGCAGATAGCATCGAGAGTTGAGAATCGGACTGCCCGCACCTTGCCCGTCTTAAGCAGCGATAGGTTTGCCTGTGTAATGCCTATCTGTTCCGCCAACGCCTGCGACGATATTTTGCGTTTGGCCATCATCACATCCAAATTCACTATTATGCTCATAATATCAATCAGTTAAACGGTTAAATCAACATCTTCTTTCAGGTCTTTGCCCATAATAATGATTTGCGAAATGATTAGCAAGCCCAATCCCGAAACAATGTACATCCAGTTACCATGACTTCTGAATACAACGTGTAAACCAGCCAAATAGACATGATTTGCCATATAAAAAGCGTACCATATACATCTAATAAAAACGACAACGTAGTAGGCTATAAGAAGAAATCCTGTGCGTTCAAGATATTCGGAAACTTGCGAAACAAAAACATCTCCTTTGCGAATCTTGCGAATGAATTTGAATATCAATAAAACTATCCAAATACCGATTATCACCTGAGGTATTTCGGTAATAAAGAACAACTTCTTCAAATTAGGTAATGGATCTTTACCAGTAGGAACATAAAGACTCACTTCATTCACTTTGACCAAATAAGTCTGGTCAGCCACAGTAGAGAGAAGAGCTTTGTAATGAATCGAACTAGGTGCAACTTCAATTCCCCAATAGAATTGTTTCAAATTGAATGAAAAACCGCCAGCATATATCGTGTCTAAAATATAAACTGAATCACGCAATTGGTCACAAAGTACATATTCTAATTTTTGATAGTCTGGTGGGCAGCGTGAAATTGGTGGTGCATAATCTATGTTGAATCTGCTTGTCACAATTAAAAAAGTAACAACCAACAGGAACAGTCCTGAGTAGATTTTTAGTTTTTTGTTCATAGTAGTAAGTTTTATAAGTTAAATGGTTAAATCAACATCTTCTTTCAGGTCTTTGCCCATACTGAATATCTGCGACAAAAGCATAAGACCCGTGCCTGCTATAAGCCACGCGCGACCATTTATCGGGCCGAAAACCACCTGATAATCATCAAATTGGATACCGCAAGTCATAAAGTAGCCATATATCTGCCAAATGAATCGGACAACAAAGAATATTGTCATCAAAATGCCCAAGCGCTCAAGGTCAACCGTCATTTGCGACACAAAGATATTCCCCTCGCGAATATTTTTAATCACCCTTACAATCAGTCGGATAACCCATACCAAACCGATAAGGTAAACTATGGCAACTACTACAGTTAAAATCGACATTTTGACAAAAAAATTTCGTGTCGTCCGAAAGTGGATTTGAGCTTTATCAATGTACATCAACCCCATAGTTGTTGAGTTGGTCGCGTAAATAATCGGTGAGTTGGTGTGGCTACGTTTTCGCAGATTCACGTCGAACCACATAGGGCGCCAATTCCTGCTTATCGATACATCAACTGTGTCAATTTCGCCCAACGAATCGGTAACAACTTGATAGGTGGTGTCCGATTTAGTTGTAACCAACGGGTTGGCATCGCGCTCAACAGTCGGCATACTATCGACATTATCGTGGATATAGAGGCGTGAATAGTGTGGCTTGTCTGTGGGTGTGAACACTGCAAATCCAACAACAAACAGGATTGAAAACAGAAACAATCCAGAGTAGAATTTTAGTTTTTTGTTCATAGTAGTAAGTTTTTATTGTTAAACGATAAATAATTACTGCGCAAAAATAATTAAAGTTTGATATTCGCAATAAAAAACAGAAAAATTTTATCGTTTTTCGATAATTATTTTTCGAATAATATAATAAGTGTTTTTTGCTGAATTTCGCCAACATCAAAATTGGCAATCGAGCCATCTAAAAATATAGCAGTCAACAATGTTTCATTTTTCCAACAATTTTCTACTTTTGCGCTACTCAAAAAAGAGAGAATAAATGCTTGTACTAAACAACATAAACAGAGGGATTTCCACTACGGGCGCACCATCGACGCGGTGCACAATCGCCTATATTCCTTCGACCACAACCACTACCCCTTGCGGGGGTCGAATGTGATATGTGGTTTCAGCAATTTTACAAGTATTTTACTAATCTATTAAAAATCAATTTATTATGCAGATATTAAAATTTGGCGGCTCATCGGTTGCCAATGCCGAACGCATTGAACAACTGGCCAAAATAGTGAGCCGATACGGTAAACAGGATTTGGTGGTTGTGGTGTCGGCTTTGCAGGGCGTTACCAACCTGCTGGAAAACAGCGCAAAAGCCGCACTCGAAGGCTCGGAACAGTACACCGAGTTCATCGACGAGATTCGCCGCCGCCACATTGAGATTATCAACGAACTGGTGGCCGACGACCAAAAAAACGCAATGACCGAATTCATCAAGGACCGCTGCGCAGAGGCCAACAAGATTTGCCAAAGCATCAAATTTCTGGACGAATGCTCGGACCGCACCCGCGCCAAATTGCTCTCAATGGGCGAAAGAATGTCGTCGACACTCATCAGCGCGTCGCTTAACAATTTGGGACTGAAGAACATACTCGTCGACTCGCGCAACATTATCATTACCGACAGCAACTATCTGCAAGGCAATGTGGACCACGCCCTGTCGGAACAGAAAACGCGCAACGAATTCAAAAACTTCAAGGGAATCGCCGTTGTGCCTGGCTTCATTTCGAGCACGCACGACAGCGAGGCTTCGACTCTGGGCCGCGGCGGTTCGGACTATACGGCCGCTCTGCTGGGCAACTATCTCGACGCGTCGCTCATCGACATCTGGACCGACGTAAGCGGTATGCTGACGGCCGCACCGAACATTGTTTCGGCCGCATATCCAATCAAATCAATGAGTTACGAAGAGGCAATGGAACTTTCGTACTTTGGCGCGAAGGTCATCTATCCGCCAACCATTCAGCCCGCGCTTGAGAAGAAAATCCCCATCGGCATAAAAAATTCATACGCGCCTGACGACGAGGGCACGCTCATCACCGAGCACCCGAACCACGGCGACGCCACGGTTAAGGGCTTCTCGTCAATCGGCAACATATCGCTTGTAACCGTATCGGGCAGCGGAATGATTGGGGTACCTGGCGTGGCTATGCGGGCGTTCAAGGCTCTTTGCGCCGCGAATGTGAACGTGCTATTCATCACGCAGTCGTCGAGCGAGCACACCATCTGCATCGGCATCTACACAACCGACGCCGAAGCGGCCTGCAGCCGACTCAACGAGGAATTCTCGATTGAGATTGAGCGCAAGATTGTGCACACCATCGAGTCGGAAGACGGCCTGGCAATCATTGCCGTGGTGGGCGACAAAATGCGCGAGCAGGTGGGCATTGCTGGCAAGGCTTTCCGCCTACTGGGCGAGAACGGCATCAACATCAGAGCCATCGCGCAAGGCGCAACCGAGCGCAACATATCGATAGTTATCAAGGAAAAAGAGGTGGCGAAGGCTCTGAACGCGCTGCACGACGGCTTCTTCCTGTCGAAATACAAACGCGTGCACCTGTTTATGGTGGGCGTGGGCACTGTGGGCGGCACAATGCTCGACCAACTGCGCGACCAAACCGATTTCTTGAAAAATGAGTACGGAATCGACATCCGCGTGGTGGGCATTTCGAACTCTAAACGAATGATTTTCAATCGCAAAGGCATCGACCTGACGAACTGGCGAGACCTTCTGGCCAACGCCGACGAAGCGGCCAATCTGCCTGCGTTCATCGAGAACATCAAAACGCTGAACCTGCGCAACAGCATCTTCATCGACAACACGGCGTCGCACGAACTGCCGAAAATGTACAGCCGCGTGGCGCAATTGAGCATCCCGATTGTGGCGTCGAACAAGATTATGGCGTCGTCGCCGCTTGATACTTATCTGAATTTCAAGAAGGAAGTGAAGGCCTACGGCGTGAAATTCCTGCACGAGACCAACGTGGCAGCGGGTTTGCCCGTGCTGAAGACCATCGAGGACCTTGTGGCTTCGGGCGACAAAATCATCAAGATTCAGGCCGTGCTTTCGGGCAGTCTGAACTACATTTTCAACACCATCAGCAGCGACATTCCGTTCTCGCAGGCCGTGGTTCAGGCGCGTGAGAAGGGCCTGACCGAACCCGACCCCGCAATCGATTTGAGCGGTCTCGACGTTCGCCGCAAGATTCTGATTCTGGCGCGCGTGGGCGGAAATATGCTCGAACTTGACGACGTGCTGAAGAACGACATCATTCCTGAAAACGAATTGAAAGCCAATAACTTCGACGAACTTCTGGGCAATTTGAAGAAGAACGACGCGAAGATTGAGGCCATCCGTGCCGAATCGGCCGCCGCTGGCAAGAAACTGCGCTATGTGGCTGAGTTTGACAACGGTAAGGCCGTGACGGGCCTGCAGAGCGTCGACGCAAGCCACCCGGCCTACAACCTTGACGGAATGGACAACATCATCTTGCTTTACACCCGCCGCTACCACGACCAACCGCTCGTGATTAAGGGCGCTGGCGCTGGTCCTGGCGTGACGGCTTCGGGCGTGTTTGCGGATATGATGAGGCTGGCAAATATGTAGCGGCTTTCGCACAGATAACACAGATTATTAAACTGATATTCAATGATATTCTACAGTACAAACGATAAAACGAACACGGCTGATTTAAAGACAGCGGTTCTTAAAGGATTGGCTTCGGACAAGGGACTTTATATGCCCGAATCGATACCCGTACTTCCCAAATCGTTCTGGAACAACATTCCTGGCAAGACAATGGGCGAGATTGGTTTTGAGTTGCTCAAGCCGTATTTCTGCCCTGATATTCCTGAAGATACGTTCCGCAAAATGGTTGACGACGCGTTCAACTTCCCCGTGCCCGTGGTCAAAATCACCGAGAACATCAGCACCGCCGAACTGTTCCACGGTCCGACGCTGGCGTTCAAAGACGTGGGCGCACGATTCTTGGCGCGGGTAATGTCGTATTTTGCAAGCAATCAAGGCGATATCAATGTCCTTGTTGCCACATCGGGTGACACGGGCAGCGCCGTGGCCAACGGATTTTTGGGCGTGAAGGGCGTGAAGGTGCACGTTCTCTACCCGTCGGGACTGGTGAGCCGCCTGCAAGAGTTGCAGTTCACCACTCTTGGACAGAATGTTACGGCCTACGAAGTCAGCGGCGTGTTCGACGACTGCCAACGTATGGTGAAAGAGTGCTTTATGGATAAAGAGTTGAACCAAAAGCGGATACTGACGTCGGCCAACTCAATCAACCTGGCGCGGTTCCTGCCGCAGAGCGTTTACTACGCATACGCGCTGTCGCAGATTCCGCAAGAGCGCTGGAAAGACGTGGTAATGACCGTTCCGAGCGGCAACTTCGGCAATATCACCGCAGGACTGGTGGCCTGGCGAATGGGAATGCCCGTCAAGCGGTTCATTGCCGCCATCAACGCCAACCGCGTGTTTGCCGATTACCTGCAGACGGGCGTTTACAAGCCGCAGAAATCGATTGCCACCATTGCCAACGCAATGGACGTGGGCGACCCGAGCAACTTTGCGCGCGTGATTGAACTGTTCGGCAAGTCGGTTGACAATGTCCGCGCCGAAATCAGCAGTTACAGTTACACCGACGAGCAGATTGGCGCCACAATGGCCGAAGTGCTGAAAGCAACAGGCTACGAACTCGACCCGCACGGCGCTGTGGGTTATTCCGCTTTGCGCGACCACCTGAACGCTGGCGAACTTGGCCTGTTCCTTGAGACGGCCCATCCCGCCAAGTTTATCGACACGGTTGAGAAATACACTGGCAAGCGCGTCGAGATTCCCGCACGTCTGCAGAAATTTGCCGAAGGCACCAAACAGACGGTGAAGATTAAAGCGGATTATACTGAATTGAAAAACAGACTTTTACAATAATTTGCTATGATTGCCGAAATTCTGAAATACACACTGCCTGCGTTGTTTGTCTTTTTGGCCACTTATCTTGTTATGAGCAAAATGGTTAAAAGCGAGCAACTGCGCCTGAAAGCCGAGAACGTGCTCAACAACCAGAAATTCATCACCCCAATCCGACTGCAGGCCTACGAGCGAATGGTGCTGCTAATGGAACGCATATCGCCGCAATCGCTCATTATGCGCACGCAACGGCAGAATATCACAAATCAGGAACTGCAATCGGCTCTGCTGAAGACCATACGCTCTGAATTTGAGCACAATATGGCGCACCAACTCTACATCAGCGATAAGGCGTGGGAAATGGTTAGAATGGCCAAAGAAGACTGCATCAAGTTTATCAACCAAACGGCTCTGCAAACCAAGCCCGAGGACAACTCGCTGCAACTCTGCAAATTGATTCTGGAAAATACAATGGATCGTGACCTTGACCCTACCACAAAGGCCATCAATTATTTGAAAGAAGAAATTCGGACGCTGTTTTAGATTGGTTCCGGCAATAATTACTTAAATATCAGCGTCGAAAAATACTTGTCGTCAAGGGTTTCGTTGGCTACTTCAAGTAGGTCGGAACTGGTGAAACGGTTGATTTTGTCGCATATTTCGTTTAGCGGGTCGATGGTGTCGAATAGCAGGCAACTGCGGCCAAAATTTAGCATTAGGCCTGAGTAATTTTCGGTGCTTATGGCCAATTGTCCAATCATTTGTTTTTTTGCGCGATCGAGTTGTAGAACGCCCATGCGCTCTTCGCGAAGGCGACGTAACTCGCGACGGATGATGGTTAGGCAACGTTCAATTTTCTCATAATCAGTGCCAAAATAGATACCAAAAGCTCCTGTATCGGAGTATGGAGTGTAGAACGATTCAATGTTGTATGTGTAGCCGTGCTTTTCACGCAGTGCAAGGTTGAGGCGGCAATTCATTCCTGGACCGCCCAAAGTATTGTTTATCAGTTCAAAAGCCAAACGGTTTTGGTGGTCGGTTGGGTAAGCGCGGTTACCAAAAATGCAGTGCGACTGGTGCGTTTCGAGCTCAACTTCAAGCATATGCGGAGTGTAAGGACCGACTGGTATCCGTTTGAAATCGCGCTTTTTTGTGGCGATAGGACCGAAATAGCGCTCGGCAAGTCGTACGATAGTCTTGAATTCGACTGGCCCTACGGAGCAGATGGCAATTTGGTCTGTGTTGTAGGTGCGGCCTATAAAGCGCAGAATGTCAGTGTGATTATATTTGGAAATCGATTCCGGAGTGCCCAAAATATTCCGACCAATGGTATGTCCACTAAAAATAATGTCCTCAAAATCATCAAAAATCAAATCGCCAGGCGAATCTTTATATGAATTTATCTCATCCACAATCACTTCTTTTTCTTTTTCACACTCGTGGTCTGGAAAAGTAGAGTTGAAGATGATATCGGCAAACAGTTCCATCGCGCGGTCGTAGTAGTCTTTCAGGAAAGTGCCGTAAACGCAAGTTTCCTCTTTAGTGGTGTAGGCGTCAATCTCGCCACCGACATTTTCAAGACAGCTGATTACATTGTAAGCCTTGCGTTTGCGCGTACCTTTGAAAATCACATGCTCAATCATGTGGGCAATGCCGTGTTCATTCTCAAGCTCATCGCGCGAACCGGTGTTTATTACCACACCCATATGCGCTACAGGAGTACTTGATTGACTGTGAATTACACGTATTCCGTTTGCTAACCTATGATATTCGTATTCGGCCAAAACCTAATTTTTTTGAGCCGCAAAAGTATAGAATTTTTCTTATACCTGCTTTTCCGGTTTTAGCAAATCACCAACGTTGTGCCCAATCAAATTGTTGTAGAACAATATGTTTAGCGACAGCCCTTCTTTTGGGCTCTTTTCGATGCTGATGAAACTTTCGCCATCGCCGATTGTCCAGAATAAGTCGAACTCATCGGTTGAGTAGAATTTGATGTCGGAATTGCTGCAAATGCCCGAGTCGTCGAGGCCGAAAATGCCTGAAATCATTTTGGCAAGCTGCATTACGGCTTCAGGTGTGTAATTGTCGCATAGGAACTTGACATTGACAGGGTTCGAGCCAGTGATCACTTCTTTGTCGTAAAAAATGCGGAATTGCAGACGGTCGAACAAACTGAATTCTTTTTGTGCAAGGTGTTTCTCATACACAATCATGAAAGTGGCAGGTGTTTCAATGCTGTCAATTTCAGTATAGTCATCGTGAAAAAACGATGACAATTTGTAATTAAAACTGTCGAAAAAAACTTCTTCAGGTGTTTTGCCTTCAAAATCCATCGTACGCAAATTTTAAACAATCGCGATAGGTAAGCCCTGAGAATCCCGATTAATTTTTCTTAAAGTTATGAATTATTGTGATAGTTTGTTTGCGTTTGGATTAAAAAAATGATAAAAAATGCTTTTCGGCGATATTGATTAAGTACAAGATGGCTATGGCTTCAGAAAATCGTCGAAATAGCGCAGAATTCGTTTGAATAGATGCACCCTGTCGTGACCAATCACATTGTGCTCGTGTTGTGGATATACGGCATAATCAACCATTACATCAGCATCGACGGCGCTTTGCATCAAACGAAGGCTGTTTTGCCATAAAACAGTAGAGTCAATGTCGCCATGAATGACCAGCAGACGGCCGTTCAGATTTCCGATTTTGTTGATTACGCAGCTTTGCCTGTAACCTTCGGGATTCTCTTGCGGTGTGTCCATGTAACGTTCGCCGTACATCACTTCGTAGAGCTGCCAGTCGCACACAGGGCCGCCAGCTATGCCAGCCTTGAAGATGGTATTATGGTTAAGCATCATCGATATGGTCATGAATCCGCCAAAGCTCCAGCCGTGAATACCGATGCGTGTGGTATCAACGTAAGGTAGACTTCGCAGGTAGTTTATGCCAACCATCTGGTCTTCCATCTCGCAGTGGCCAAGTTGACGGTGGATGCAGTGCTCGTACTCAGCGCCATGGTTTTCGGTCCCCCGATTGTCCATTGTGAACATAATGTAGCCTTGTTGAGCGAAGTACATCTTCCATGCCGATGCGCCGTAGAACCAGCTGGCATCGACAAGCTGTGAGTGCGGACCGCCATACATGTAGTCGATGACCGGATAGGTTTTTGTGGAATCGAAATCGGATGGCAGGATGAGCCGTCCGTATAGGTCGAACCGTCCGTCGGCACTTTTCAGTTTTACAAGTTTGATGTTGGGCAGAGTGTAGCCCTCGTAAGTGTTTTTGATGTTTCTTAAGGTGTCGATGACCTTGCCGTTGGTTGCATTGTGCAGAGTACTCAGTGTGGCTTGGTCGGGTGATGAGAAATTGTCGATGTAGTGTCCGCGGGCATTGCTCAATCGTGCTGAATGGACACCATAGCCGTGGCTCAAACGAGTCAATTTTCCTTTTAGGCTCACCTTGTATATGTCGCGGGTGAGATACCCTTCGGCATTGGCTTGAAACATCACTTCGCCAGTTGCGGGAATGAAACCGTAAAGGGCGGTTACACACCATTTGCCGTGGGTGAGTTGTTTGCATCCCGGTTTGTTTGTATCGTAAAGGTAAAGATGTTTGAAGCCGTCACGCTCGCTAACCCACACAAACTGGCTGTTGCTGACAAACAATGGTGCAATGCACGGCTCTACCCATTCGGGGTTTTCTTCTTCAAAGAGAGTCTTGACAAGTGAGCCGTCGGTTGTATTGTAAGAGTTCATCCACATGTGGTTTTGCTCGCGATTGATCTCGGCTACCAGAAGCAGTTTGTCGTCGGGTGACCATGCAATGTTGGTGAAATACCGGTTTATAGGTGATGCGGTTTTTAGATAAACAACATTTTGGCTCTCTGTATTGTATATGCCAATCTGTACTTCGTGGCTTGTATCACCGGCCATGGGGTAGCGGACAGGTTTTGCTTTGGCCTCGTGCTCGGTGATGTCTACAATGGGGTACTCGGCAACCATGCTCTCATCCATGCGGTAAAAAGCCAGTAACCGCCCGCTTTTCGACCAGAACGTGCCTTTTTCAATGCCAAACTCTTCGCGGTGAACCGATTGCCCGAACACAATGCCGTTGCCACCTTCGCCGATGGTTTGGTTGCCATCAGGTCCCGATACGCTCAGATTTGGGTACTGGCTGACGGCGGCATGGTGTAGGCCGGGTGCAAAATCGATTTTGGCATCGGCAGGCAGCGATGTTATTGAATCAATCACGGTATTTTTTTTCAGATTGATGCAGTAAGCAGCTTCAGCTTTGGGCGAATAACCCCAGGCTGTTTCGGTATCAATCCAATCTTCAATGTACGACACGGGCTGTTTCTGACACAGTGCCAGAATGCGGTTGATCTGCTGCCGTGTTATAATGCTATCTCCTATATGGTAGCCGTCATTATCGGAGACAATAAAAAAATCGCTATTGCGTATGAATTGCCCTCGGACATAGTAGTTATGATGCTCGTAGAATTCGTTGCCGCCGGGCACGGTGTTCTCAAGGGTTAGAGACTTTTGTGCCTGTACGGTCGATGCAGTCAACAGTATTGCGGTAATGATTGCGGTTTTGTGTGCATTCATCGGATTGATTGTTTAGGATGTAAATATAACAAAAAAGGCCGTTCAATAGAACGGCCCTTTTTTATTACGAACTTTTAATTGCTTAGAAGTTGAACCCTACACGAAGTGTTGGTGCTGCAATGAAGCCTATGCTGTTGCATTTGCCTGCATTGGGCTTAACACCGCCCTGCGATTTGTATTGCACGGCTGCGTAGGTGTAAGAGAACAAATCGAACTGGCAACCAATAATGAGTCCACCGTTGAACGAGTAGTCAGCACCAAAAACGATGGCGCCGCCAAGGTTCCAAGTTTCGGCAAACTTCTTCTCGCTGTTTTCGATGTCAGCTGCTTTGTCGAATACGTACTTCTCTGTGTTGAGACAATAAGCGCCACGGAATCTTGCACCAGCGTACGGACGCACATTGCCACCCATACTCGGGCAGAAATCACCGCCAACAAAGAACATGTAGTTCATGTTTTTGCGGTTAGGAGTCTCTCCATAGCCAGCGACAAGCAAATTACCTGCATTGTCGTAGATGGCTGGCGAGTAAGCATGCCCCGGTTTCACGGTGCGGTTGAATCCGCCACCGGCAATCACCCTTATTTCTGGAGCTAAGTAAGCACCAGCCTCGAACCCAAGGACAGCGCCCTTGTCGGTCCAGCTTGGCGATGCTGCCTCAGCTGCAGCAGGGATGTTTGCTGCATTGGCATTTAGGAAGTTGTTGTAGCCTAATGTTACACCAAGGTATATCGGGCTGTCTTGAGCGACAACCGTACCTGCCATGGCAAACATCGACAGAACAACTACTGACAATAATCTTTTCATAATCATAACAATTTATTAAGATTAGTAGATTATTCAGCAGTTTCTTCCGATGCCGGTGCTTGCTGTTGAGTGTTAGAACTGCTTTCGCTGCCGGCGATAAGTGCACGATATTTGTCAGCAACTGCTTGGTTGGCTGCGATGGCGCTCTTGAGTTCTGAAATCAGATTGTTGTAGTATGCGATCAAAGTCTCATCATCGGTAATACCGTTGTTGATAGTCTCATTGATAGCCTTGTTGGCATTATCAATATTGGAGAGATTAGTTTTAATCTTATCCTGAAGACCGGCAATTGTATTCTCGTTGTTACCTACAGTGTAAGCGGCATAAGCATCTGAAATGGCAGTAGCTTTAGTTGCTTCAGCGTTCAAAGCATAGAGCTTCTTAACATGTTCAGCATACTCGTTGAT
The DNA here is from genome assembly GCA_946414435.1 of uncultured Bacteroidota bacterium. Lineage (GTDB taxonomy): Bacteria > Bacteroidota > Bacteroidia > Bacteroidales > SZUA-534 > RUG13583. Next base: position 131,858 of record CAMKOM010000003.1, on the reverse strand, counting down.
AAGATCAGTGTAAGCTTTGTAATTGCTCTCATCGCCCAAAATTGCAGTTAATTCACCGATTTTGCCCTTCAAAGCATTGTATTGTGCTTTGTCTGCATCGTCAGAAAGATCGTTGGTGATGAATTCGTTTAATGCGGCGGTGTAGCTTAAAGTCTCTGAACCAGCTTTCTTCAATGCACGATTGCTGAATTGATATACTTTATAAGTGGTGATTTGTTTGCCATTTGCATCTTCAAGCACGTATGTGCTGGTTTTGAACATTTCTGTTGCTTTGTAGTTGTCAGAACTGCTATTAGTAAACTCATAAACGCTAGTGCTCTGTTGTTCGCCCTCAAACTCATACCAAATTTTGGTATTGCTGTAAATAGCATTCATAGCCTTAACAAACGGAAGCTCGTCAAGTTTGTTGTTGTTGTACTTAACGCCAGTAGAATAATCTTTAAGCAACATGTCAATTTTATTGCTTACAGGTGAGCCCAGTGCAACAGCATTACCATCGTAGTTCTTGTTGTAGCCTTTGCTGGTCAGGTCAATCCAGTAGTCAGCGGCAGCTTTGTTGGCTTCCTCTTTAGCGTTTGCTGCTTTTCTCTTTGCTTCTTGAATCTCTTCATATGTTTTGCCTGACAAAGATTTTTGAGCTTCAATTTCAGCATTCAAGTCTTCAATGTCTTTTTGGTTGCGGGCAATTACTTGCTGTTGGTAAGCAACGGCAGCTGCTTTGCCGGCTTCAAGCGTAAGTTTGTTGTCTTTTGCGGCATCCAAATAAGTCTGCTGATCTTTCAAATCTGCTTGGTAGGTTTTCACTTTGGCAACAGCATCGTTGTAGAAGTTCCAATACTGTTTGTCCAAATCAGCTTTTTTGGTGTCAAGTTGAACTTGACGCAACTCTTTTACTTCGCTTGACTCAGAATCGTCAACGCAAGATACAAATGCGGCACCCACGCAAAGAGCACCCATCAATAAAAAACTCTTTTTCATCTCTTTGAAAATTTAATGTTTAATTTTTATTTGGTTATTTAATAACACATTTAGAATAACCACACTGTCATTCCAATTGCAAAAGTAAAAAAAATAACATACCACAAACATTTTTTTAATTAACAATTGATGGTTGGCAATTCGCAGGGGATAATCGATGCATAGTCATTGACGATTTTTAGTTCGTTGCGGGATTGTGTGTCAATAACAATTGGTTTACGTTCGCGTCAGTGTCAGCATTTGCATTTGTATTCTTTAAATCGCATTTTTGTGCTAAATAATTGTATATGCAATGGGAAAGTATTTGTCAATTATCAGATGGCCGAATCTGCTGATGGTGCCGCTCACCATGTATTTGATGCGCTACTGCATTGTGCAGCCAATGCTCGACTATCAGTTTTCCATCCAACTAGGCTCGCAGCTGCGACTACAGTTGTCGGACGGCTATTTCCTTATTCTAGTGATGATTAATGTGCTGCTTGGGGCGGCGGGGTATGTCATCAACGATTATTACGACCGCCGTATCGACACACTGAACCATCCTGAGAGCGTAATTGTCGGCAAATCGATTCCTCAGCGCCACGCCATCATCTATCATTGGGCGCTCAATGCCGCCGCCATTGTGCTGGCTGTCATTTTCGCCTGGCATCTAAAGTTGTTCTCAATAGTGTTGCTTTATATGATGATTGCAGGCATATTCTGGTTATACTCAACTACATACAAACGGCAATTGCTTGTTGGCAATCTGGTTGTGGCCATCGTCACAGCTACCATTCCGCTTCAGGTGGGGCTGTTTGAGTATCTTACGCTTACGCGCGAATATGGGTATGAGATGCTGCTCAACAGCTTGTCATTCATGCCGATAATGTATTGGATGGTTGGATTTGCATTTTTCGCATTCATAACCAACTTGATACGTGAGATTGTGAAGGACATGGAAGACCTTGAAGGCGATGCTAGTTGCGGCTGCAACACCTTGCCAATGGCATTCGGAATGAGAGTTTCAAAGATTGTTGTTGTCGCGCTGATTGCTTTGACAATAGCTGCATTATTGGCCGTTTATGATTTTTATCTGCACGAGTCACTCACCTTCATTTATATATGCGTGTTCCTGATTGTGCCACTTGTCTTGGCCATTGTTCTTACGCTCACGGCGCAGGATGTCAAGCATTACCATCGCATAAGCACATTGTTGAAGGTGGTGATGCTGTTAGGGGTGCTCTATTCAGTTGTAGTGCGGCAAATCATACAGTTTGTGGTATAAAATGAAGCCCCGATAGCTATCGGGATGGATGCATGACGGATTGAATGCGTGTGGTCTTGCGGTTTTTTCTAAAAAAATATATTTTTGCGCCGTCAAAAAAAATTACAAAATCTAAACAGAATACAATATGGGACGCGCGTTTGAATACCGTAGAGCCGCCAAAGAGAAACGTTGGGGACACATGTCGCGGATGTTTCCGAAATTGGCAAAACAGATAACTGCCGCAGCAAAAGAAGGCGGAATGGACCCGGATATGAACCCGAAACTGAGGACTGCCATCCAGAATGCCAAAGCTGAGAATATGCCTAAAGACAACATCGATGCCGCTATCAAACGTGCTGCAGGCAAGGATGTTGACGCATACACCGAAGTCAATTACGAAGGCAAAGGCCCGCACGGGGTATTGGTGTTTGTTGAGTGCATGACCGACAACACAACCCGCACCGTGGCCAATGTGAAATCGTACTTCAACAAGCACGACGGAGGCTTGGTTCCGACAGGTTCGCTCGAGTTTATGTTCTCACGCAAGGCTGTGGTTGAGTTCGAGAAAAAGCCGGACATCAATCTCGAAGACCTTGAGCTTGAACTGATTGACGCAGGTTTGGAAAGCTTCGATGTTGATGAGAACACCGTTTACGCTTACGCCGAATACACCGAATTTGGCAATCTCACCCAGGCCATTGAAAAAGCCGGAATCGAGATTAAGAAAGCTACTCTGCAACGTTTCCCGCAGAATCCGGTTGAGTTCACTGAAGAGCAGATTGCCGACATCGACAAACTGATTGATAAGCTTGAAGAAGACGATGACGTTCAGGCTGTTTATACAAATATCGCCTAATCCTTGTCAAATATAATACTAAAGCCGTCCCGAAAGGACGGCTTTTTTTGTGTCATTATAGTTTGTTGTACCAAAAAAGCAACCCCGAAGCCGGGGTTGCTTTTTTTTGTATCAGTGTTTCTTCAGAATCACTTCTTCGCCTCAACAGCGGCTTTCTCAATGGCCAAGCCCGCTTTGTAGTTCTCGATGTAGCGGTTGAAACCTGCAACATCTTCGGCGGTCGGGGCAATCTCGACGCCAGTGTTTCCTGCAAACACTTTTGCATCGAGCCAGTCGGCAAGTGTTTGGTTTTGAGCATTGTTGACGGCATAAGCGGCCAATAGGGCAATACCCCAGGCACCACCTTCGCCAGCAGTTTCCATAACAGAGATTGGCGAGTTGATAGCGGCTGCAAGCACACGCTGGCCCACACCTTTGGTCTTGAACAAACCTCCGTGACCGGTGATGCGGTCAACCTTCACGTTCTCCTGCTTGAACAGGATGTCGTTGCCGAGTTTGAGCACGCCAACCGAGCCGTAAAGGTGCGCGCGCATAAAGTTGGCAAGTGTGAACTTGTCGTTTGCCGAGCGCACAAACAGCGGTCGTCCTTCGGCAAGGCCAGTAACGGGCTCACCCGAAATGTAGTTGTACGAGAGCAGTCCGCCGCAGTCGGCATCGCCAGTGAGCGCGTTGTTGTAGAGTTTGCCAAAGAGCTCGTTCATATCAACTTTCATACCCATCAGCTCTTCAAACTCGCGGAACAGGCCCACCCAAGCGTTCAGGTCGCTCGTGCAGTTGTTGCAGTGAACCATTGCAACCAGGCTGCCATCGGGGGTTGTCACCATATCAATCATCTCGTAAGGTTTCGAGAGTTCTTTTTCGAGGACAATCATCGAGAACGATGATGTTCCAGCCGAAACGTTGCCAGTGCGCTGCTTCACGGCGTTGGTGGCCACCATTCCCGTTCCTGCGTCGCCTTCGGGCGGGCAGAGTGGAATGCCTGCCTTCAAGTGTCCCGATGGATCGAGACGTTTGGCACCTTCGACGGTGAGTTTTCCGGCATCAGCGCCAGCGTTGAGCGATTTCGGCAGAATGTCGAGCAATTTCCAGCCCAATTTCTTCGGTGCAATCAGTTTGTCGAACTTCTCAACCATTGTGGCATCGTAGGTTTTGGTCTTCGGGTCGACAGGAATCATTCCCGACGCATCGCCCACGCCAAGAACCTTCTCGCCAGTGAGTTGCCAGTGAATGTAACCAGCCAGCGTGGTCAGAAAATCGATGTCGGAAACGTGCTTGTCGCCATTCAGAATGCACTGATAGAGGTGCGAAATCGACCAGCGAAGCGGAATGTTGTAGTTGAATAACTTCGACAGTTCGGCAGCCGCCTGACCAGTATTGGTGTTGCGCCAAGTGCGGAACGGCACCAGAATCTGCTGTTTGCTGTCGAAAGCCATATAGCCGTGCATCATTGCACTAATGCCGATGGCCGCAAGGTTCTCAATCTCAACACCATACTGTTGCTTAACGTCGGCGCGAAGGTTGGCGTAGCAATCTTGCAATCCGCCCCAAATGGCGTCGATGCTGTATGTCCACAGACCGTCGACGAGTTGGTTTTCCCACTCGTGCGAGCCCTGCGCGATAGGTTTGTTGTCACCGTCAATCAGTACGGCTTTGATTCTTGTGGAACCAAATTCAATTCCCAAGATGGCTTTTCCTTGCTCAATTGTATTTTTAGCACCCATATTTTGTTCACTATTAGTAATTAAATTCCATTGAATGACTGCTGCATCATCCATTTTAGGATTTTCTTTATCCATTACAATATCCATTGCTTATATTTTAATCACCAAATTAAACGAATTTTAACAAATTCTTATTCCTGTTTAACGAATATCCGCAAGCGGATATGACAAATTGAACGAATCGGCAAACTACCAACCTTGCAAACGAACCAAACGTTGAATATCCAATTTTGGCAAACCAAAATTAACGAGCAAGCCCAGTTTGGTTTTCGACATTTTCATATAATTAAGCGTCTGCGCTTGAAATTCGGGACGCATCTCTGTAACGGCTTTTAACTCAACGATTATCTTGTTGTAACATAAAAAATCAACCCTATATTTTTTGTCGAGTTTTTCCGATTTATAGAAAACATCGAATTCCTTTTCTCTTTCAAATGGTATTCCCCGCGAACGTAATTCTATTTCAAGTGCTTCTTGATAAACGGGTTCGAGGAACCGCAACCAAGTTCGTTATGGACAGCATACAATGCCCCAACAATGTTGTATGATTCGGACTTGTACAAAACACTTTCCATAACTATTTGCCTGATTCGTCAGCGCGTTAGCGCATTCGTTAAAAAATCACCGAATGAACAAATATTAGTTTTATTCGTTCAATTCGGTGACAATTAGAGAACTATTTCAGTGATTTATTCAGCATATAGTACACTTCGTTGTTGCGCAGTGTCTGCTTGAAGTCGCCGAGGTTGGTGTTTTTGTTGATGCGGACATACTCGATGCCAGTCATTTCAGCAAAATCTTCCCAATACTCTTCGTCGATGTCGTACGAGAATGCGCTGTGGTGCGTGCCGCCAGCCAGAATCCAGGCGCCTGCGCCAATCTCGAATGTCGGTTGCGGAACCCACAAGGCCGATGCAACAGGCAGTTTGGGCATAGGTTTCGGCTCGATGCACTCAACTTCCTGACTGATAAGACGGAAGCGGTTGCCAAGGTCGACAACGGTGGCCTTGATGCCGCGACCTGTCTTCGATGTGAACACCAGACGGGCTGTCTGCTGCTTGCGGATGCCGATGCCGAGGAAATGAACTTCCAATTTCGGTTTGTCGACAGCAATAAGCGGGCAGATTTCAAGCATATGGCTCTGCAGGCACGAACTGCGGTCGCCAGCAAAGTTCAGCGTGTAGTCTTCCAAGAACGAGCAGCCCTTCGGCATTCCCTGTTGGATAACCCACAGAGTGCGGCAGAGGCAGGCTGTCTTCCAGTCGCCTTCAGCGCCAAAGCCGATACCTTCCTGCATCAAGCGCTGCGATGCCAGACCAGGTATTTGGTCGAAGCCGACAAAGTTCGGGTCGTCGATATTGGCGTCGCCAAGGTCGTCGAAGTTGGTTGTGAAGGCTGTTGCGCCTTCGTCTTTGAGCACGCGGCGCAGAGCGATTTCGGCTTTAGCGGCGTTCTTTACCTTCTCCCAGTAAACCTTTTCGCCCGACTCGTCTATCTTAATGGTATACAGTTTCTTGTATTCTTCAACAAGTTCGTCGGCTTCCTTGTCGGTTACTTTCTTGAAGTATTCCATCAACGACGAAACAGGATAGTAATCAACGTGATAGCCCAGACGTTGCTCGAACTCGACGCGGTCGCCATCGGTAACGGCAACGTTGTTCATATTCATACCGAACATCAGGCAGCGGACGTTGTGAGCGTCGGCCACGCCAGCGGCAACGCGCGCCCAAACGGCAATCTGCTTCTGAGCCTGCGCATCTTTCCAATAGCCGCAAACCACCTTGCGAGCCACGCGCATACGGGTGCAGATATGTCCGAACTCAATGTCGCCGTGAGCCGATTGGTTCAGATTCATAAAATCCATATCGATTTTGTCCCAAGGAATTTCGGCGTTGTACTGTGTGTGGAAGTGCAGCAGCGGTTTCTCGAGCGCCTGCAGACCTTTAATCCACATTTTTGCGGGCGAGAAAGTGTGCATCCAAGTGATAATGCCCGCGCACTTTGCGTCGTTGTTGGCGGCCTTCATCACGTCTTCAACTTCCTTCGAAGAGTTGGCCGTGCCTTTATAAACTATTTTCACGGGAATGTTGCCGCTCTTGTTCAAGCCTTCAACCATTTCCTTCGAGTGGCCGTCAACTGCAACAACAGCGTCGCCACCATACAGTAACTGCGCACCAGTTACCCACCAGATTTCAAGATTTTCAAATGTCATTTCTTTGATTATTTAAATTGTTTATAACTAATATTTTAATGTTTTTTCTGTCCGTAGTAAGCGTTTGGTCCGTGTTTCCTTTGGTAATGCTTTTCAATCAAATAAGGATTCATAGTAAGTTCGGGATTCACCGAGAACGCTACAAACGCCATTTTAGCACACTGTTCCATAACTTTTGCGTTGTAAACGGCGTTGTCGGGCGATGTGCCCCACGAGAACGGACCGTGGTTCTTGACCAGAACGCCAGGCGTGTGGTCGGGATTTATCTTTCTGATATTCAAGAACTCGTCAACAATCACATTGCCTGTTTCCAACTCATACTGACCTTCAACTTCGGCCTTTGTCATATCGCGGGTGCAGGGAATGTCCTTGTAGAAATAGTCGGCGTGAGTGGTGCCGATATTCGGAATGTCGCGGCCAGCCTGCGCAAACGCTGTAGCATAGGTTGAGTGTGTGTGCACAACACCCTTGATGTTCGGGAAAGCCTTGTACAGAGCCAGATGCGTTGGGGTGTCGCTCGACGGATTCAAGTCGCCTTCGACAACCTTGCCGCTCTGCAAATCGACAACCACCATATCTGAAGCCTTCATTTCATCGTACGACACGCCCGAAGGCTTGATAACCACAAGGCCTTTTTCGCGGTCGATGCCCGAAACGTTGCCCCAGGTGAAAATCACGAGTCCCTGTTTCACAAGGTCGAGATTGGCCTTGAACACTTTTTCTTTTAATTCTTCTAACATATCGTCATTTTTTTGTTATGCAAGATTTTAAGGTTGAGCGATTCGATGTTTAAAAGGGTTAGAGTTAAGAAGTTTATCCCGATAACTATCGGGGGCTTCGCTGTTTAGTTTTCTAAACAACTCAACTCTCTCAACCTTCTCAACTTTCTAAACCTTTAAACTGTTCTAACTTTCTCATCCTTAACATCTTGCAAAAAGTATATTCCACTTAAAAAAGACTGCTGTTCCCGACATTGCGACATCGAAAACAGCAGTCACTATTATTCAACAATAAGTCGGGCCAATTCTACCACAAAGCAATGTAGAGAACAGCCAAAATTGCTATAACTGCCAGAGCGCCAATGTTGAACACCTTGTCGGTGTGGAACAGTTCAAGGTCGGTACCAACAGCCTTGTGGTCCTGAACCGAGTCGTTGGCGTTCGAACGCAGGTAGAAGCCCAGCGTGAGCAGCATTGCGGCAAGGAAGAAGATGGCTTCGAAGCCGTAAATCTGCAGGAATTCAATTTTAGCAATCAACTGTACAATGCCGAGTATCAGGCAGATAGCACCAACACCGAGCAGAATGTTCGACCAGGTGCGCTGCATTTCGACAGTCTGACCGTCCATTTCGGCAGCGGCAACTTCGTTCTTCTTGTTGCAGAAAATCGAAATTCCGATGAACAGAACAACCAAAACCATAAACACGTAGCCCATACGAAGCAGGAACGGCGTTTCAGGCATAATGAACTTGAACAGGATGCTGAAGAAGAACGTGCCGATGGCTGCCACAACAGCGGCAGGACCCGACGAACGTTTCCACAGCAGGCCAAGTCCGAAGATTACAACTACGCCAGGATAAACGAATCCAGAGTATTCCTGAATGATTTGGAACGCTTGGTCGGCACCGCCCATAATCGGGTAAACAGCCACCAAAGCCAGCAGCAGAGCCACGATTGAAGTGATACGGCCAACGCTTACGAGTTTGCGTTCCGATGCTTCCTTGTTGATGAACTTCTTGTAAACGTCCATTGTGAAGATGGTCGATGTTGAGTTGAACATTGAAGCCAGCGACGAGATGACAGCGGCGGTCAATGCGGCAAACGACAGACCTTTCACAACAACAGGCGTGAAGTTGCGGATAAGGAACGGATAAGCGTCGTCAGAGCGTTCGATGGTTCCGTGCAGGTCGATTGAGCCGCTCAGCAAGTCGGGATGTTGCCAGATAAGGAATGCGCAAACACCAGGAATGCAGACGATGAACGGTATCAAAATCTTCAGGAAAGCGGCGAACAAAAGGCCCTTCTTTGCTTCGTCGAGACTCTTTGCTGCCAGACCTTTCTGAATGATGTATTGGTTGAAGCCCCAGTAGCCGATGTTAGTCAGCCAGAGCGCGCCAATAATCAGAGCCAGACCAGGCAGTGTGAAGTACGGGTCGTCGGTGATGTTCGGATAAAGTGCGCTGTTGCGGTCAACCACAAGGTTGAAGTGCTTGTCGCCTTCGATGGTTCCAAGTTTGTCCATAACCGCGCCAAGAGCCGAAACTGCGCCGTCGGCACCCAGAAGAGGTGCAATGAAATCGAGTGTGAAGTAAGCCGTGATAAGGCCGCCACCAACCAGGAAGGTAACCTGCATAACGTCGGTCCAGGCAACTGAAGCCAGACCGCCGTAGATTGAATAGGCGCCTGCTATCAGGTAGAGAATCAGGATGATACCCACCAGCGTCATATCCATTCCGAACATTCCGATGATTGTCGGCAGACCGAGAATCTGTTTGATTGCCAAAGCGCCAAGCCAAGCCACCGATGTCAGGTTGATGAACACATAAAGGAACAGCCAGAACGACGAGAACGCCAGACCAACGCCCCAGTTGTAGCGGTCGCTCAAGAACTGCGGGATGGTGAAGATGTTCTTTTTAATCATCACAGGCAGAAGGAATTTGGCCACAACAAGCAGAGTTGCGGCGGCCATCAGTTCATAAGCCGCAATGGCGATGCCCGATGCGTAAGCCGAGCCCGACATTCCGATGAACTGTTCAGCCGAGATGTTGGCTGCAATCAGCGAAGCACCTACCGCCCACCAAGTCAATGAGTTACCTGCAAGGAAGTAGTCCTTTGAGTTTTCGGCGCCGTTGGCACCTTTCTTTTTGGCCATCCATTTCGGGATGAACACGCCGCAGCCCACAAGAATCAAAATGTAGACGATGAACACAGCGTAGTCGGCAACCGCGAAACCGTTGTTAGCCAAACTGTCTAAAATTTGTCTCATAAAAAATTGTTTTGATTATTACGTATTGTAAATTGTTGATTTACTTATTCTCGCAATTTTCTTTCTCGCAGCATTCTTTGTTGCCGTCTTTCTCGCAGCACTCTTTGTTGCAGAAGGCGTAAACGCAGACGCTGTAGTATTTCTCACCAGGATTCAGCACAACCGACGGGAAGTTCTCTTTGTTCGGGCTGTCGGGGAAGTGTTGAGTCTCAAGGCAGAGAGCGCCGCGGCGCGGATAGAGTTTGCCGTATTTGCCAGTTTCCTTGCCAGAGATGAAGTTACCTGCATAGAATTGCAGACCCGGCTCGTTGGTCAGCACCTTCATTGTGATGCCAGAAACAGGGCTTGTAACTGTGGCAGCAAGTGTCAAACCGCTCTTGCAGCATTTTGCATAGTCGTTAAGAACGTAGTTGTGGTCGTAACCGCCACGAACACTGTCGATGCGGGCACCAACGGCAGTCGGTGTGCGAAAGTCGAGCGGTGTGTTGTCAAGCGATGCGATTTCACCAGTCGGAATCAAGAAGAAGTCAACCGGAGTGTAGCTGTCGGCGTTAATCATCAGCACGTGGTCGTTGATTGTTGTCGAAGCGTCGCCCGAAAGGTTGAAGAATGAGTGGTTTGTAAGGTTGCAAACAGTCGGTTTGTCAGTCTCTGCAAAGTACTCAATCTTGATGGCGTTGCATTTGGTGATGGTGTAGACAACCTTAACGTTCAGGTTTCCAGGGAATCCTGCTTCGCCGTCAGCCGACAGGTAAGACAGTTCCAAAGTGCTGTCGTTGAGTTGTTTGCCGTCCCAAACCACTGCAAAATAACCTTTCTTGCCACCGTGCAGCGAGTTGCGGCGTTCGTTGGCGTCAACATTGAAAGTTTCTTCGCCAATCTTGAACGATGCGCCACCGATGCGGTTGCCGTAGCGGCCGATGAGCGCGCCAAAGTAAAGGCCGTCATTCGATGACTGATATTGGTCAAGGTTGTCGAAACCCATCACAACATCCTGAAAAGCACCGTTTTTGTCGGGAACGAAAAGATTGACAATACGTCCGCCGTAGTTGGTGATTTGTGCTGTCACGCCAGCATCGTTCTTAATGGTGAACAAACTAACTTGTTTTCCGTCAACTTCTTTCGCGAAATTCGCCTTGTCGGCAAGCGGAAGTTGGCATTGCTGTTTCGAAGTGCAGGCAACCATAGCCAAGGCACTCAATGCAAATAAAACCTTTTTCATTTTAAAAGTATTTAGTTTAGTAGTAATTGTGTCTGCCAAAGCAAACGTTTGTTTTTTTTTAATCCGACTCTCGTAACCGAAAATCAGCCACTCAAATATAAATTGTATTTTTTACTATTTATCAATAAGCGCTGTTTTTTCGATTAGAAAATCGATTGGCGATATTAGTCAAAAAATCAATCGTTTATAGCGCGTGGCGATGATTTTTTTCGATGAATTGGGGCATTGTTCGGCGGCGGCGGGCGCCAAATCGGGGCTAATTCAGTTCGATGTCTTGCGGCAAGACGAACAGCGACGTGTCAGTTTCAACAATCCGATACTTCGGGTCGATGATTTTTATCGAGTACGTTTTGCGCTTCGGATTGGTGAGTTTTGTGCTGCGAAGCCAGGGGTTCATCAGTTTGAGCATCTTGTAGTTAGTGCCGTGCTCAAAGGCGAAGTCGGCCATATCGGCAATGGTGCTGTCAACTTCCACAACCGAGTAGGGAATCGGCTGATAGAGTTCGTCTTTGGGCATTGCAAATCCGTATGTTTCAGGATTTTCCATTATCTGTTTGATGGCGATGGCGCGAAAAACGTAGCGCCCCGCTTCTTCGCCAAGCACAAGGTCGTAGTAGTTGTTGCTCTTCTGCTGCCCCGCGAATTTGGCCAGGCCGTTGCCACCGATGTTGTACGACGCCGCGGCCATTGTCCACGAGCCGAACTTTTCTTTCATCCGCTTGAAGTACGCGATTGCGGCGATGGTCGATTTTTCAAGATTGTAGCGTTCGTCCACTTCGTCGTTCACTTCAAGGCCGAAATCTTTTGCCGTACCGCCCAGAAACTGCCAGAATCCTTTGGCGCCCGACGGCGACACCACGTTCATCAGCGAACTCTCAATAACGGCAATGTACTTCAGGTCGTCGGGCACATCGTTTTCTTTCAGAATTGGCTCAATGACAGGAAAATAGCGGTGAGCGCGCTTGAGCATCAGAATGGTTTGCGAGTGCCACAGGCGGTTCACCTGCAACTCGCGGTCAAGACTCTCGCGAGTGTCGAAGTTGTGGATTGGCACCGTCTCGCCCATAAAAGTCAGATTGTCAGGCATTGGCACTGCGTCGGTAACCTGACTGACGGTGAACTCGTTGGGCGTATTGAAAAACCGCACCACGGCAAACGCCACGGCGGCCGAAACCAATGCTGAAACTATAATCGTAATTATCTGATTTTTCATAATTTGCGAATTGCACGAACGGACGCGATGAATCGCGTCCCTACATTATTTTTTCTGTTTGGGTTTGGTAACCTTTGTGTTGGCATAAAGCAACCCCGACACCACAACTGCGGCGCAGCCTGCCAACCACAGCGGCCACGCTTGTTTTGGCGGCATCAGCAGGAACCACACTGCCACCGACGCCGAAACAATGTTGATGGCGCCCAGCAGGCAAACCACCTGACGGTCGCTCAAGCCGCGGTACGACAGGTGATGCGTGGTATGGTCGGTGCCGCCAACAAACGGCGACTGACCGCGCATCAGGCGGTTGATGGTGACGGTGGCGGTATCGGTGATGGGCACCAGAAATGCCAGATAGACAATCAGAAACGGATAAACGGGGTTCGACAGTTCGGCTGCCGCAGGATTCCACAGGTAGCGGATGCTCATAATGGCCATAAACGCGCCCAAAAACTGCGAGCCGTTGTCGCCCATATACATTTTCGACGGATGCCAGTTAAACTTGTAAAAGGCTATCATTGAAGCAAGTGTGGACAAAATCAGCAGAACAAAAAACATATCGCGCACAGGCGAAAGAAGCATCACCAGAATGCCCGCAAGCACAATCACGCACATTGTGTTGGTGACGGAATCCATATTGTCGAGCATATTGAGCGAGTTCATTATGCCGACAATCCAAAACAGCGTCAACACATAATTAAGCCACTGATTATCAAATATCTGAATATAGATTCCGCACACAATCAAAATCGCGCCCACGGCAAACTGCATCGCAAACTTGAACATTGGCGAAGTGTTGAAAACATCGTCAATCAGCCCCATCACAAACGCCAGGCTGACAGCCGCCAAAATACCAGCAACCAGTTGCCCGTCAACCGTTTGCGCCGAACGAGAGCCAAAGCTAATCCATCCCAGGACACCTATCGCAAAGCCCGCAAAAAAACCGACGCCGCCAAGCATCGGTTTGCGCTGCGACGCCCATCGCTCGCCCGTAATGTTGTGTTTCTTAATGTTTTGACGTTGCGAACGCGACAAGAAAAAAGCGTGCACGCCCATTGTCAAACAAAAAACCGACAGAAAAAATATGATAAAATACAAAGTCATAGTCCGCTAAACCGATTTTTTGGCACCGAACAAGTGCCGAGTTTTCTTTTTTGTCTCGCCGTAGCCATAGCCGTATCCGTAACCATAGCCGTATCCGTAACCGTTGTAGGAATGCGTTTTTATGTTGGCGCCGTTCAGAATTATCGACAGATATTCCATTCCTTTTTCGGTGCGCAGCAGGTTCACGTTCTCAATAAACTGCCGTTTCGACACGCCCACTTTCATCACATAAATCGGGTAAGTGGCTCTGTGCAAACTAACTACAGCGTCCGACACAATGCCCACAGGCGGTGTATCGATGATGATGATGTCGTACTTTTTCTGAAGTTCGTCAACCAGATTGTCCATCTCTTTGCTACCCGCCAGCTCCGACGGATTGGGCGGAATCGGTCCAGCCGTAATGAAATCAAAGTTCTCAATTTCAGTGTGATGGATGCAATCTTCAATCTTGTTTCGGCCAATCAGAATGGTGCTGATGCCGCATAGGTTCTCAACTTTGAAACCCTGATGGATGCGCGGGCGGCGCAAGTCAAGGTCGAGCAGAACCACCTTTTTGCCCGATGTGGCGATGATGCCCGCAAGGTTGATGGCCACAAACGTCTTGCCTTCGCCCGAGATGGTCGACGACACGGTCAAGATGTTGGCTTCGGCGCCGTGCGAAATGAATTGCAGATTCGACCGTATCGACCTAAATGCTTCAGAGAAAGGCGAATGCGGGTCTTTCATCACCAGCAGTTGCGACACTTCAACGGGGCTTTCATATTGCGGAATCACACCCAGAATCGGTGCCTTGGTGTAGTTTTGCACCATGCTCGCCGATGTAATTTCATTGTATACTAAATAGCGGATAATCAAGTAGATGCAACCAATAATCAACCCAAGCAGAATGAATACGGGATAGATGCTGCCCGCTTTGGGCGATATAGGCTCAACAGGCATTGTGGCCGATTCAAGAATGGTGTTGCGCGAGATGTAGCCCGCCTGCGAAATCAGATACTCTGCCTTCTTGTCAATCAGTTGGTTATAGTAGGTCTTATTCACATCGTACATCCGTTGCAGACGTGCGTATTCAAGTTCGTCGTAGTTTTTCTCGTTGAACAGCCATTTTTCAAGTTCGCTGATTTGCACTTGATATTCAGCGCGTTGCTCGCGCATACGGGTGAGAATGGTACTCACAAAATCGATGGTGAGCGTAATCTGATTGTCGAGTTGCTTCTCAACTTGTTTCACCTTTATGTTGTCGATTGTCAGGCTGTTAAGCAGTTGCTGACGTTCGTCGATTATGCGTTGCAGATTGGCCAGGATGTTGCCCATTGTCTGTGCGGCTTTGGTTCCAGCCAGCGCCGCCTGCATCTCGTAGGTGTTGATGTCGCCGCCCGCTTCAAGTTTTGCCTTAATTTGCTCAATAGCAAGCAGTTCGTAGTCAATCTCACTGACTTTTTCTTCAAGGCTCTCAATTTTCTGTGTCGATGCGCTCACTGCGGGGCCGTTTTGCGACTTAATCTTGTTCTCTTTTTTGAACGACTGAATCTGCTTTTCGGTCTCGTCAAGGCTGCTGTAAATCGACTTCAGTTGCTCGTCGATGAAAGCCAGAATGTTAGCCGAACTCTCGCGCTTGTTCCGAACATCGTATTTCAGATACTCTTCAGCAATGGTGTTCACAATGTGCCAGGTTTTGTTGGCGTTGTGGCTTGCGTAGGTAATCTTGATGGTCTGCGCGGCCGAGTTGAGCAGCGTGATGTCAAGGTTGCGGCTATGCTCGCTGATGATGTTGTTCGGGTTGTTGATAATCACAAAATAGCGTTCGCCAAGGCGCGATGCGTGCTCGTCGATGGCCTTTCGGTTGTTCACCGAGCACTTGAGCATGGTGTTGCCCACTTGTTCCCACTCATCGAGTTTAATTGTTTGTGAACCAGCATTTCTTGCGTTTTTAAAAGTGATTTTTGCTGACAGCGAATCAACGAAATCAACATAAAACGGCTTGTTGTAAAGGTCGCCATTATGCGATGCCAGTTCAATTTTGAAAGGCGTGTCGGGGTACATCTCAAACGACATGAATGTGCCTTCGTTGAAGTACGAAATCTCAAGCGGCAACTCGCTCAGAGCCTTTTTCAGAAACTCTTTCGAGCGCATCAACTCAAGCACTTTCGACAGGTCGGTTTTGTTGTACTGATTCGAGAAGTTGAGCATACTTGCGTTGCGGTCTTCTTCGTTGATTTGAATCACGCACGACGACTCGTATAGCGGCGCTGTGTAGCGCATATACAAGAATGCGGCCGTGCCCGACAGCAGAAGCATCGCAGCGCACACCCACCAGCCTTTGCGCAGAATCTGCAGAAAGATTGACAAGTCGAAATTGTCGTTAATCAGCGGTATGCGTGTTTGTTTCATTTATTATAAATTCTTTGCTGTCAGATAGATAAGTATCGCCGTATTGAATATCGACACGTATGGCATTATTTCGGAAAGGGTGCGGTTGACGTATCGCGGACGCCTTTCAACGTAGATTATGTCGTTCGATTGCAGTACAAGGTTCGATTTTTTTACGTCTTCGATGCTCGAAATGTCGTAGAGAAAGACTTTCGGGTTCTTCAGATTGCCACGCAAAACCTTGATTCTGTAGGCTTTGCCCAAGTCGTCGATGCCGCCAGCCTGTGCCAGTGCTTCAATCAGGGTGAACTTTTCGTTGTTGATGTTGAGCACGCTGCCGCTGCTGCTTCCTGAACGGAAAATTATCACGCGGCGGTTGGTAACGTTCACTTTTACAAATGGTTCCTGATAATACTGCTTGTACATTCCTTCAAGCAGCGTTTCGGCGGCAGTGACGGTCATTCCCGCCACTTTCACGCGTCCGATGGTTGGCAGTTTCACAGTGCTGTCGCTGTCGACCAGATAGCCCACAGTGTTTGTATGCTGCTGAACAGCCCCGCCACCTTGTTCTGTATTAATTAGTTGCACGCCATTGTTAGTGTAGACGCGCACATCGAGTTTGTCGTAAAGATTGATGACGTATTCGGGTTGGTTCTCTTCAACATCGTCGAAATTGTAGCCCGAATCGGTTTTAAGCATCTGATTGGGATACAATACTTTGCAACTTTGCATCAGGTTCAATCCGCAAAGCGCGGCAACAATTAGCGATATTGATTTTAAACGTTTCATTCAGGTTGCGAATTTATAAAAAAATGCCTTTGCCGCTTGCTTTGTTTTTCGGCGTCGGCAAGCAGTTCCTGATATAGCCTGTCCACATCGGCCACAAGCCGCGTGTAGTGGAATTTGTCTTTCACGTAAGTCCATCCGTTGGCCGACATTCGTTGGCGCATTTCGGCGCTTTCGACCACGGGCAGCAGTTTTTCGACAAAATCATCGGCATCGCCGTTGGCCGCGAGCACGGCTGTATCGTTCTGTATTACAATATTTTCAATTCCGCCAACATTAGTGGTGACAATCGGCACGTTGGCCGCCTGCGCTTCAATCAGGCTCACGGGCGTGCCTTCGTTGAGCGATGTCATTGCCACCACGTCGAGTCCAGGATAGACCACTTCAACGTTCCGAATCCATGACGTGAAGGTGACATCGGCCACCGTGGCAGACTCGTAACCGTCAGTTGTGGCCGTGCTCAATCCAAGTTCGGCGCACTGCGCCATCAGGTCGGCCTTTAACTCGCCATCGCCAATGATGAATGCACGTAACTTGCACGTTGTCTGCTGTTTCGCTTTCGCGATGGCATTAATGAAAAGTTTGTGGTTTTTGACAGGCGCCAGTCGCCCCACAATGCCGATGGCCACTTCGTCGTCGGCCAGATTGAATGTTGAGCGGAACTTGCGTCGGCGCTGTTCCTTATCTTCGGTAAACCGCTGTAAATCAAAACCAAGTGGAATAATGCTGAACTTGTCTGACGGTGCTATTTTGAAGGTGTCGCATAACTCATCTTTCTGCTTTTGACTGATGGCGATGATGCGCGACGTGTGTTCGGCCAGCCCGCGTTCAATGTTCAGGAACATTTTCGTCTGTTTCTTGCCGAAATACGAGTGAAAAACGTGTCCGTGAAAGGTGTGGACAATGACGGGCACGTGGCTGCGGATGGCCGCCAAACGCCCGACTGTTCCCGCCTTCGACGCGTGCGTGTGCACAATGTCGGGTTTGAAGTCGTGAATCAGTTCCGTTATTTTGCGATAGGCCGCCAAATCGTTTTGTGCGTTCAGTTGGCGGCGCATTTCGGGAATCACAATCGGCTCAATGCCCAGCCCCCGCACAATGTATTCCGAACTTTCTTCGTCGTCTTCTTTGATGCCGCCCACGAGTAGTGTCTCGTAATTGCTTGGCATATAGCGCGATAGATATGCCGCATTGTATGTCGGTCCACCCAAATTAAACCTGTTTATTATTCTCAAAATACGCGGCATAATCTTCCCCCCGTTTTTCGTGCAAATGCTTCGCAATTTGCTAAAAAACTGCATTTTTTGCGTCTGCCGCGGACTTTTATTTTATGGCAAACCACCAAAAATGGACTAAAGCATATATTTCTTCCACCAATGCTGAAAGACGATGAGCGCCCAGATGTGTGCCTGCGAGTCGGCAGGGCTTTTCGAAAGCATCTGTTCCTTGAGTTGCCGCACCATTTCGGGGTTGAAAATATTCTGCTCACGGATGAAGTCATCGTTCAGATAATCAGTCTCGATGGTTGAGCGCAACTCGCCGCGGAACCAGTTGAGCAGCGGCACTTCGAATCCGTGTTTCGGACGGTTGTAGAGTTCGTATGGCAGTTGCTGACGATATGCGTCCTGCAGAATCATTTTGCGTTTTCGACTGTTTACCAAATAGTTGCAAGGTAGCGAGAATGCAAAATTTACCAATCGATGGTCAAGGAACGGACTGCGCACTTCGAGACTCTCGGCCATACTCATCATGTCAACCTTGAAAAGCATATCGCTCACCAGCACCAGTTGCATATCGGCGTACAGAATGTCGCCAATCTGTTTGTCGTCGCGTATACAACTGATAATGTTGAACTTGCGGCGATTATTGTTCTGAATCAACACTTTTCGGTTTAGCATTCGCGATGCGGTGTCTTCGTCCATCAGCGACGCCCACGCCATGTAGCGGTCCTGCTCGTTGAGTTTCAGACCTTTGGCGAATCTGTTCAGTTGGCGTATCTTGTTGCTGAACTTTGTGTTGCGCGATTGCGGCAACAACTCGTAAAGCGGGCCTGCCATCCTGACAAGCGTGTTTGCAAGACCGCCCTTGAGCGCTCTGTAATGCGCCAGATGCTTGTTGTAGCCGCCAAAAACTTCGTCGGCGCCATCGCCCGAAAGCGCCACCGTTACGTGCTTGCGCGTCTCGCGGCTCAAAATGTTGACGGCAATGGCCGATGAGTCTGCGAACGGCTCATCAAGGTAGTCGAGAACATTGTAAAGGCACTCGAAAAGGTCGTTATTGGTGAGTTTGAAAACGTGATGGTTGGTGTGGAACTTGTCGGCCACCAGTTGCGCGTAGCGAGTCTCGTCGAAGAACGGCTCATCGGCATAACCAATTGAGAATGTGTCGAGTTGATCAACGTGCTTCGATGCTTCGGCCACAATCACCGATGAGTCGATGCCACCGCTCAAAAACGCACCGACAGGCACATCGGCCGCCAGACGCTCTGCCACCGACTGCTCAATGAGTTCGCGCAACATCCGCTGCGCGTGCTCGTAATCCATCACTTCCAGATTACTGTAATTGTATGGTATTGAGTAATATCTGACTTCCTTCGTCTGTCCGTTGCTCACCATCAGGTAATGCCCAGGATTGAGTTTTTTCACGTTCTCAAAAATGGTGTCGGGCGACGGGATATAATTGAACTGCAGATAGGCGAAAAGCGAAGTCATGTCAAGTTTTCGTGGCACGCCGAGCGCCATCATTGCCTTCATTTCCGACGCAAACACAATGCGGTCGTGGCCCTGCCAGTAGAGCAGCGGTTTCTGCCCCATGCGGTCGCGGGCAATGAAAAGCACGTCGTCAACCTTGTCGTAGATGGCGAAGGCAAAAAAGCCCACAAACTTGTCAAGGCATTTCGGGCCGTCGTTAATGTATTGGTACAAAACAACTTCAGCGTCACTTTCAGATGAAAACTTGTATCCTTTGTCGATGAGTTTTTCGCGCAGACGCCTGTAGTTGAACACTTCGCCATTATATACTATGGTGTAGCGCCCCGTGGAATCGTGCATCGGCTGATTGGCTTTTTCGCTCAAGTCGATGACCGACAGCCGCGCGTGTCCCAGACAGATGCGCTTGTCGGTATAAACTTTTTGGCAGTCGGGGCCGCGCCGCGACAATAGCCGCACGGCATCGTTCACTAACGGAAATTTTTCAGCCCCTTCGGGGGTAACCGCATAAATTCCTGCTATTCCGCACATTACAAGGATTGATTAACTGATGGATTGATTAACTGAATGCGAGAATGAATGTCTATTTGTTTTTTTTAGCCTTTGATTTCTTGTATTTTAATTCTGCTCGGGCATTTCATCGTTTGGTTTGCCAGACATTCCATCTCTTGGACCGTTCGGCATTTCTATTGGCATTTCGGGCAAAGTTTCGCGAATGTATTCGCCACCACTATAGTCGTAAATTATCAAATTTGCTGTATCCACTTCCAAACCAACCACTTGCGCTTCATCCATTTGTTCAATATTCATCACAATTGAGCGCAGAGTGTTTGAATGCGCCGATACAAGAACGTTTTTGCCGGCTTCCAATTGCTTGACTATCTCTTTGTTAAAGAATGGGATAACTCTGCGTGATGTGTCCTGAAGACTCTCGCCCTTTGGCGGACGCTCAGTGTAACCGCGACGCCAGCTCACCACTTTGTCGACACCAAAAATATCGGCAATCTTTGATTTGCTAAGACCTTGTAATTCACCGTAAAAACGCTCGTTCAACTGCCAGCAGCGGTACACGGGAATCATATTTTTCTGCTCAGTGTGGCTGAACGTATGATACCATTTTCGATGGAAAAAATCGGAAGAGTGAACCAGATAGGGGGTGCGGCGGCGTGAGTCGCTGAGCAAAACAATGAATGCTGTCTGTAGTGAGCGGATGAGTGCCGATGCATAAACGACATCGAAATCAATATTGGCAATTTTGTGGCTTGCTCGAGAAGCTTCAACAATTCCAGCCTGCGTGAGCGGCACATCAACCCAACCTGTGAACAAACTGCGGCCGTTCCACACCGACTCGCCATGACGTATCAATACCAATTTTCCCATTTTTTCTTCGAATTTTTATGGTGGAAAAATACAAAACAATCGGCTCTCAAGCAAACCGAACGCGCAAAAAAAACAAAAGACTGAACCCAATCAGGTTCAGCCTTTGCCTGAGCCGATAGCCGGACTCGAACCGGCGACCCACGCATTACGAATGCGTTGCTCTACCAACTGAGCCATATCGGCAAACGCGGCGCAAAAGTAATTTTTTGCTTCGAATTACAGCAAGGTTATGCCGATTTTATTGAAATTTGCCGCAAAATCTGACATCGATGGGTAAAACGAAAATTCTTTTTGTCTGCTTGGGCAACATCTGCCGCTCAGCCTGCGCCGAAGCCGTGATGAAACAAGTTGTTGCTCAACGCGGTATGGAATCCGATTTTGAGATTGATTCGGCGGGGCTAATCAGTTATCATTCAGGCGAGAAGGCCGACCCGCGGATGCGCCATCACGCCGCCAAACGCGGAATCGACATCACCAGCATCGCTCGGAAGATTACCACCGCCGATTTCAGCCACTTCGATTATATTATAGGTATGGATGACGACAACATCCGCCGTCTGCTCGACATTGCACCAGATGAACAATCATGCCAGAAAATCAGTAAGATGAGCGATTATTGCAAAACGCATAAAGTCAATTCCGTGCCCGACCCGTACTATGGCGGCGACAGCGATTTTGAACTTGTGCTCGATTTACTCGATGACGCTTGCAATGGGTTGATTGATAGGTTAATGCATGCTGAAACTGCATATTGAAAACACCACAAAAAAGGCCGGAAAATCAATAATCTTCCGACCTTTTCTGTATAATTCTAAATCCTAACAACGGACGCGGCACGCCACGTCCCTACAGAGTTTTTCAATTTTCAAAATCCTAACTTCTAACTTCTAAATCCTAACTCCTAACTCCTAACTTCTACCTTATTTCGTCCATCCGTTCATACGCAGCCATTTCTCGCATGCGTCGTGCCAGAAGGCTTGAGTTTCAATCGGGTTTCTTGCGCCAAGACCATGATCGCCGCGGGCATAAAGGTGCAGCTCGCACTCAACGCCCTTTTCGCGCAAAGCGTTGGCGTAATTGACGCTGTTTGTGTAAGGCACCAGTTTGTCGTTCATAGCGTGAGCCAGGAACGTCGTCGGAGTTTCATTGGTAACTTGTTTCTCGCTCGAGAAACGATCGATTAAAGCTTGGTCAGCGTCGGGGCCGATAAGAGACTCGCGCGTGCCTTTTTCGCTGTAGCTCGGTTCCATGGTGATGACAGGGTAGACGAGTACTGCGAAATCGGGTCTTGCGCTCACATTTTCAGCCGGTTTGTACACTTCGTCGTTGAAGTGAGTCGATGCCACCGAAGCCAGATGTCCGCCAGCCGAGAAGCCCACAATGCCGATGTGGTCAGGGTTGATACCGTACTCAGCGGCGTGGCTGCGCACGTAGCGAATAGCCTGCTGAGCGTCCTGCAGCGGGCCGTCGCAGCGTTTTTCCATAAACTCATCTTTTGGCATGCGATAGCGCAAAACAAAAGCCGAGATGCCGATAGAGTTGAGCCAGGCTGCTTGGTTGACGCCTTCAAAAGCGTACGACAGACCTGCATAGCTGCCGCCGGGGCAGACAACAACAGCCGTGCCTGTCGGGTTCTCGTCGGCAGGATAGTAGGCTATCGACGGCACCTTAATATCTCTCGCAAAGAAAGATTTGGTACTTACTTCGTCGAGTTTGCTTGCGTCAACGTTTTTTGCGCCCGGAATCTTGCCATTCCAAAGGTCGATGATTTTTTGGGGTTCCTTCGGTGCGGGTTGCCCGGGGAACTGCGCGTTTGCCGTTTGTGTAGCGGCTGTCAGGCAGATGGCTGCCATTGCTGATAAAATAGTGGTTTTCATTACTTTATTGTATTAAGTTGTTAGTCTTTTTTTATTGCTTTTGCGATTACTTCGGCCATAAACGCCGCACCGGCTTCGTCGGGATGGATGCCGTCAACCTTGAAGTAATCCTGCTTGTCGGCGAAAGCCTTGTGCAAATCAATGATTGTCAGATTGTTTGCTTTCGCGATTTCGGTCACAGCCGGAATCACGCCCGCCACAATCACCGAGTCGTTGATGCCCCAGCCGTGGCTGAACGCGGGCGCGGGTGTGCAGACAAAAATCTGCGGATTGCGTCCGTTCGTTTTCAAAGTGTCGATAAGCGACTGATAGTCAGTTTTGAAACGCTCGGCATTCCAGTTCTGCGGCTTGGTGTCGTTGGTGCCAAGTTTGATGACCACAATGTCGGCGTTGAGCGCCACGGCGTTCGAGAATTCCTTGCAAATCCAGTACGGATAATCGGCATCTTTTTGCACCGTAGTGCCGCTTTTTCCGCAGTTCTGCACGCTGTAGCCGTCGCCCAAAATGCGGTTCAGCACCACGGGATAGTCGTCGCGGCTTTGGATTTTGATGCCGTGGCCTTCGGTGATGCTGTCGCCCACGCAAGCCACCTTAATCTGCTCGTTGCCACCGCACGCAGCAAATGCGAAAGCGGCCATTGCAACAAATAAAAAATTGTGTTTCATTGTTTTGTGTTTATCACGAAAAATCGTAGCCAAATATAGACATCTTGAGTGATAAATGTATGTTGCGAAATTTTTTTTTGAAATGTTTGTGTGCAATGGCGAATTGTTTGAAACAAAACAGATTTTTTTCCGTAATCAATTTATGCAAACGTTTGAAATGTTGCAATATTTAGTATTTTTGTCGAAATAATTATAGAATGGATACAATAACAGCAACCGTTTTTCAGATAGAGGGCAACACAAGCCGCCCTACAGTTATATTTAATGCCGCAACAGGCCAGTTTAGGCTATTGGGGCGTTCAATTCTTGAAAATTCCATCCGTTTTTATGAGCCTATAACAAAGTGGATTGAACAGTACATTAAGAATCCTGCTGAAAAAACAGAGTTTCACATGGAGCTTGAATATTTTAACACCAGTACATCGAAATATCTGCTTCAAATTATGCAACAGTTTGAACTTTTATTTGAAAAAGGTGCCGATGTTACAATTGTATGGTACTATTCCGATGAAGACATGCTCGATTTGGGCAGTGATTATCAGCAGATTGTGAAAGTGCCGTTCGAATTTAAAAAACTGACGGCTCAGGCATAGGAAAGTTTTCTTGTTGATATTCAGATGTTTCTGCTTATAGTTTATCTTTCAACTGCGCTGTTGGTATCGTTTCTGTGTTCAGTATCGGAATCGGTAATACTCTCAACATCAATTTCTTATGCCGAATCAGTGGCGCACAAGGGCAGGGGCGGACGCATTTTGGTGCGACTCAAGCGCAACACTGACCGTCCGTTGGCGGCCATATTGTCGCTCAACACCATTGCCAACACCATTGGCGCTGCAGGCGTTGGTGCACAAGCGGTTGCGGTGTTTGGAAGCGAGTTTTTCGGCATCGCTTCGGGCGTGCTCACGGTGCTGATTTTGGTCTTTTCAGAGATAATCCCAAAGTCAATCGGCTCAAACTATTGGCGCGAACTTTGCGTCCCGATAGCGTATGTTATTCAGGGACTGATATATATCATCTATCCGATAGTGATTGTGTCGGAGTCGCTGACCAAACTTTTCGCGCGCCGCCGCGGACAGACGGTGAGCCGCGAAGAGATTGCGGCTTTGGCCAACATTGGTGAGCGCGAAGGTGTTTTCGAGTCGAGCGAAGGCAAGATTATCAACAACCTTGTGAAACTTAAATCGCTGAAAGTGAAGAGCGTGATGACGCCACGAACGGTGGTTGTGGCCGCCAACGAGAACACCACTCTCGAGCGTTTTTTCAGCAATAAAGAGAATCTGCGCTACTCGCGAATCCCAGTCTACAAAGATTCAATCGACGACATCACAGGCTTTGTACTCAAGTCGGACATTCTGCTATATCTTGCCGATGGAAAAAAGAACGTGAAACTCAAGAACTTGCGCCGACCGATTATCAACTGCTACGAGAACACGTCGATTTACAATTTCTACAACATTCTGATAACCCGCAAGCAGCAGATTGCCCTTGTGATTGACGAGTATGGCGGTATGGAAGGCATTGCCACAATGGAAGATGTGGTTGAAACGCTGCTTGGTATGGAAATTACCGATGAGTCTGATACTCAGATTGATATGCAGAAATTCGCCAAAGAACGTTGGCAGCGTAGGTCGGCGGCAATAGATTTTTCAGGAGAAGCGGAGAAATGATTTTTGCGCACATTACGTGGTAAATCACTAATATTTGATTCTGTTTTTGTCTTCGACTAGATATTGAGAATTAATGAAATTAAAATTCATTATGAATCAGTTTAATCGCCTAGTAAAATCTTTCTTTCAACACATTAGAATTCAATCTTATATTTTTCAGCTAATCACCTCATCCAACTTTTCGCTTTCATCTTTTACCATAGAAATTATATTTGCAACCTCTAACAAAAAAAGCAAAAATGGCGAAACAGACTTGGCGACCTGGAACAATGATTTATCCGCTGCCGGCGGTGCTGGTGAGCAGCGGCCGAATGGACGGCGAACGCAATGTTTTCACCGCGTCGTGGACGGGCACCATCTGTTCCGACCCGGCAATGTGCTACGTTTCAATTCGCAAGAGCCGCCACTCATACAATATTATTAAAGAGACCGGCGAGTTTGTCATTAACTTGACAAACAGCAAATTGGCGAAAGCCACCGACTGGTGCGGGGTGAAATCGGGACGCGAGGTTGACAAATTTGAGGCAATGGGGCTGACACCTGTCAAAGCCACGCAGATTGACGCCCCGATGATTGAGGAATCGCCAGTCAATATTGAGTGTAAAGTGGTTGAGATTAAAGAACTTGGCTCACACGATATGTTCATTGCCAACGTGGTGGCCGTGAACGCCGACGAAAAATATATGAACCCCGAAACCGGCGCCTTCGACCTTGGCGCGGCTGATATGATAGCTTATATGCACGGCCAATATTACAAGTTAGGCGAGCGGATCGGTAAATTCGGATGGACAGTTGAAAAGAAGCGAAAATGAAAATCAAGATACCACTGATCGGACGGCTTCACATTTGGCGTGGCATACACCTTACTGAAAATCAGTTTATTCTGGTTTTGAGTTTTGTGGTAGGCCTGTTGAGTGGACTGGCCGCAGTGGTTCTGAAAAACACCATTCATTTGACTTACACGCTAGTGCTCAAGGCCATCAATTCGGGCTTTGGAAGTTACATCTATCTGGCGCTTCCCGCTATTGGTATTTTGCTGACGACCATTTGGATAAAATATCACGTAAAGGATAACATCTCACACGGAATAACCCGCGTATTATTCTGTATATCAAGAAAAAACGGCATTATCAAAGGTCACAACACCTACACCGGCATTGTGGGCAGTTCGCTCACCATCGGGTTTGGCGGTTCGGTGGGAGCAGAGGCTCCGATAGTGCTCACAGGAGCGGCTATTGGCAGCAATCTGGCGCGGTTGCTCAAACTTAATTATAAGCAAGTTATACTGATGATTGGCTGCGGCGCGGCTGGTGCGGTGGCAGGCATTTTCAAGGCCCCGATAGCCGGCTTGGTCTTCACTTTGGAAGTCCTGATGCTTGATATGACAATGGCGTCACTCGCACCACTGCTCATTTCGGCCGTCACAGCCACGCTGATGTCATACTTTTTTCTCGGTAGTGATGCCACGCTCTGCACACTTCCGCAACCGCCAACATTCGAGTTGCACAATATTCCGCTCTACTTGATTCTGGGCGTTGCCGCGGGGCTCATCGGCTGGTATTTCACAGCCACATCGATGAGAATGGAGAAATGGTTCAGTAAGATTCTGAACCCGTGGAAGAAAATCGCCATTGGCGGCATCATTCTGGGCATACTAATATGGCTGTTCCCACCACTCTTCGGTGAGGGTTACGATGCTCTGCGCGAGATACTTACAGGCAACGGACAACATATTCTCGACCACTCGATGTTTGGCCAATTCGGCGGCGGTGTCTGGATTGTGGTCGGTTATTGTGCTTTAATGTTGGTTTTCAAGGTGATAGCCACATCGGCAACAACCGGTGCGGGCGGTATTGGCGGCGTGTTTGCGCCATCGTTGTTTATGGGCGGAATACTTGGCTATATGATGGCTCGGATGCTTAACTGCTTGGGATTCATTAATGTAAGTGAAGTGAACTTTGCCCTTGTCGGGATGGCGGCCTTTATGTCGGCACTGATGCACGCGCCCCTGACAGGCATCTTCCTGATTGCCGAAATCACGGGTGGCTACAATCTGTTTGTCCCGCTGATGGTGGCTTCGGTAAGTGCTTATGTCACAATCTATTATTTTGAGCCGCACAGCATCTACACCAAGCGTCTGGCGCAAAGCGGCGACCTGATAACCCACAACAAAGACCGCGCCGCCCTGACGCTGATGCGACTCGAGAAGGAAGTTGAGCACGACCTGACCGAAGTGGGCCCCGACCAAACTCTGCGCGACCTTGTGAATGCCATTTCGCACTCGCGCCGTAACATTTTCCCCGTTGTCGACGAGGAAGGTAAACTGATGGGAATTGTGCTGCTCGACGACATCCGCCAGATAATGTTCAACACCGAGATGTATGACAACACATATATTTATGAACTGATGGTAATGCCGCCCGACACCGTGAAAACTACCGATACGATGGACGTTGTGATGGAGAAATTCGAGAAATCGGGAGCTTGGAACCTGCCTGTCATCAAGAATGGGTTGTATGTGGGATATATTTCAAAATCAAAGATTTACACTGCGTATCGCAAGGTGTTGTTGAATTTTGCCGAGGAATAGATATTGGGCATATACTTGTTCTTACACGTGCCACACCCTTACATTTTAGCCTTTAACGATCGCAAAAACACCTTTTGCTCGTCCGTAATACGGTAACTTTCAATAGCTTTTTGGATGGCCTTGTTATGGCACCAAGTGTCGAGCCGAGGGCTTGTCAAGTAGCCTACAACGGCATTGTATTGCTTTGCTAATGCAGTAGCGAAATACCACGCAATCATCATTTTAATGTAGTATTCATCGGATTTTACTGCAGCCACCATTTTGGGATATTCATCGCTGAAAAGATTGTCTAAATAGAATGTCATCAGTATTTTAATGGCAAAACGGACAGTATATGTGTGGCTACTTTCAATCCACCGCCTAACTGCTATCAACAATTTGTCGGGATGCTTTTTGAACACCGCGGGCGTGAATTGGTCGCAAGTTGCCCAATTGTCGATATGTGGCAGAAATAGTTCTGTTTGCCGCATAGCTTCTTCAAAATCAGATGTTTGCGCTATGATGAAAGCATGCAGGTTGTTCTCCTCAAAATATCGGTGCGGCAATTGCTTAATAAATTCCTGTGCTGCTTCGGTTTTGGCAATCTTGCGTGCCAACGTCCGCAGAGCCGGTGTGCGTACACCTATGATGGTGCCGCGGTCGATGGTTGGCATCAGTTTGGCTTGAAAATCACCGTATGCAGTATCTTGAAGGGTAAAGAGTTGGTCTGTAATGGTCATTGACATTGGTGTTAGATGTTGGGTACTAGGCATTGGGTGTTGATTTGATATACTGTTAATTATTCATTGTCAACTGTCCATTGTCCATTAAAAAAGGCCAAACGAGTTGTCCGGCCTTTTTTTTGAATCGGTTGCCTGTTATTTCTTTTTTCCTTTTTTGAAAACCAGATTGATGACAAGCAGAATGATAAATGCACCGATAGCGCCAATGATGACGTTGTTCAGCCATTTCCAGTCGCCTTTGAACAGCCTTAGGCTAAGGTCGCAAACATCGAACAGCCAGCCGCCGAAAAAGCAGCCGACAATGCCGACAATGAAGTTAACCACGAGCCCCATGCCTTTACCTTTGAAAAGCAGGCTGCCCAACCAGCCGGCCAATGCGCCGACTACAATGAGAGTGATGATTTCGGTAGGTGTCATGTTCATTTAGTTTTAGTGAGACATTACTTTGCAAGATAGTGTTTTTCTGAATCGGTTGTGCTTTTCTGCTTATGGTGTGCTTAAAAAATAAAGGCTCGGACGGTTATTCGTCTGAGCCTTTGTGTTTTATGGTTGGTTGCGGCAGATTATTCGCCGTCTTCATCATCATCGTCGCTGTCGGTTATTTCTTCATCGTTATCCTTTTCTTCATCATCATCTTCGTCATCATCATCGTCAAGACGTCGTTTTGTTGAAACTTTCTCGCGTTCGGCCAGTTTCTCGGCCCAGTATGAGTATTCGCGCGCCAGCTGCGGGTATTCTTCAAGTGTGGCTCTGAAAAGCAGATGCTCCAAATGTTCAACCTTTTCCTTTATGTCTTTAGTTTCCATCTCAGTTATTTTTTTGACACTGCAATTATAATGTATCTGTTCAATTATCCAAATCACATTTCCAAATGAACAACTTTTTTGGTTTCGAAAAAAGGTTCGTCAAAAAAGTTGGGAATATTGTAGATGTTGTTTTTTCTGTTTATTCGGTTCAATTCATCGTCAAAATCGCCGCCTTTCAGATAGATGATTCCGTTTGCGATTGAGTTTGCGCCGCCGGGCGCCACGCATTTCCTTGTCATATTGTAGAAAGTGTCGAGACGAGTGACGGCGCGGCTTACCACAAAATCGAACTTGTCGGTCACCTGTTCAACACGGGTGTGTACACCTTCAACGTTTTTCAGCCCAAGCGCATCGGCAACGGCATTCACAACGGTTATTTTTTTGCCTATGCTGTCGACAAGTTTGAATTGGCAGTTTGGAAACATAATGGCCAGCGGAATGCCAGGGAATCCACCGCCTGTACCAACATCTAATACCCGCGTGCCGTCAGCGAAGTTCACAACTTTGGCAATGGCAAGCGAGTGAAGAACATGGTTGATATACAGATTATCAATGTCTTTTCGTGATATAACGTTGATTTTGGCGTTCCATTCAGCGTAGAGCGGTTGCAATTTCGTGAATTGCTCAATTTGGCCGTTTGACAAGTCCGGGAAGTATTTGAGAATGCAATCTATGGTCATACTAAATGGTCGTTGCGGTCTTTCAGCATCTCGTATAGCATCTCGCGAGCCCTGAACAATTGCGCTTTGACAGTTCCTAACGGGAAGCCGAGCCTGTCGGAAATTTCTTCATATGATAGTTCATCGAAGTAACGAAGTTGAACAAGTTCACGGTAGCGCGGTTTCAAATTTGCCACCACATTTCGCAGCATAGCGTGCTTCTGCTGAAGGATGATGCTCTCTTCGGGATCGGGTGCGTCGTATTTCAATGCCATTGTGGCTTCTTTTGCAAATACATCGCCAATGCGGTTCTCTTCGTCTGAAGACGATGTGCTTACAATGTCGATTTGGCGGGTTTTCTGCCGGCGCAGAAAGTCGATGCAGTTGTTCGAAGCAATTCTGAACAGCCAAGTGCTGAAGGCGTATTCGGGCGAGTATTGGTCGATGTTGCGGAAAGCCTTGCCGAACGCTTCAATGGTTAGGTCTTCGGCATCGATTTTGCTCTTCACCATTTTGAAAATCGTGAAATAGATGGAATCCTTGTAAATGGCAAGCAATTCGGCAAATGCCTTCTCGTCGCCCCTTTGGGCACGTTCAACTAACGCATAGTCGCGTTTGGCTTTGTCCGAAAAATCAGGATTCGCGTTCATTGGCTGCGTTTATCTCTCAAAATCAATATATTGAATGCCGTTTGCAAAATTGGCAAAACGATGTCAAATATAGGAATTAAAAATAAAAAACCGCGTTCTCCGAATTTGCGCATATTCAGTTTGTAAACAAGTAACTGAATCAGCAAACGAAATCCGAATGCCGCTGCGGCTTCAATGTAAAGGCCGAACGGGTATATTGCCACAATCAAAACCGCATAGAATAGCAGTCGGCTCATCAGTTCGTAACTCAAAATAATTTTTGTTCCAAGCCGGTAGTATGTCCATGTTGAAAGGTGGCGTTTTTTCTGACTCACCCATTGTGCGAAGCTCTCACAAGGGATTGACAGTGTGCGGCTTTCGTTTGATGTGGCGATCCGTGTGTTGCGTTTTGTGGCGCGTTCGTTCACAAATAGGTCATCGTCGCCCGACATCAGGTAGTAGTGTGACTGAAAGCCTTTTTTCTCGAAGAAAATGCTTCGGGTGTACGACATATTGCGCCCCACGCCCATATAGGGGTGGCCGGCTTTGGCCCAGCCCATATACTGCATTGCAATAGTCAGTGTGTCGAAGCGTATAATCTTGTTGAGCAATCCTTTGCGCGGTTCGTAGCCGCCGTAGCCCAGAACAATTTGAGTGCCGTCGGTGTAGCAGGCCATCATATTAGCAAGCCATTGGTTGCTAGCAGGGTAGCAGTCGGCGTCGGTCAGCACAACATGCTCGTTTTTTGCCGATTTCAAGCCAACAGTGACGGCTAGTTTCTTGCCATGCGAGAATTTGCGGTCAATCTCGATGCTTGTGTGGCGCAGGTTCTTGTAGGTGAGTTCCATTTCTGCCAGAATCATCAGCGTGTCGTCTTCCGAGCAGTCATTCACCACAATAACTTCAAAATCGGGGTAGTCCTGTGTCAGGATTTTCGGAAGAAACTGTTTAAGATTCTCGCCTTCGTTGCGGGCGCAGATGATGACTGACACCGGTGGCAGATTGTCGCCCGGTTGCGGCTGTTTGTTGCAGACAGGTCGCAGCCCGACACTCAAATAGTACACTACCTGAATCAGTAGAGCGAAAGCAAACACCAATAGCACAATCAGTTGCCATTGGTCAAGCGAGTTAAGATATTGTTCCACTTTTGTGCAGATTAACTGATTGCAATATCATGCGAAACTCAAAAAAAAGTTTTTCTGATTTCTCAATTTTATTGACACAGCACGGTTAATATGTGTCACGGCTTCCGGTTTGCCGGAAATTGGCCATGTGAGACTATAAATCAAACTTTATTGTTTTGCGCCTGTGCAGTATTTGCAGTAGTCCGATTTGATATTTTCATTCTCGAACACGCGAAGTGAGAATCCTTCGCCCTTGTCGCTCAACAGTTTGCAGTATGTCTCGGGTTCAATCTGTTGAATGCGTGACATGGCTGTATCGAAGGCCGCTGTGTGCATCAAATTCTCAAAAAGCGAGCAGAGCGACACGTATGTGAGCAGAATCTGCATATTGGTGGTGCTGCCAACCCATGGTTCCAATGTTTTGATTGTCAGCATGTAGTCTTTGTTGTCGAGAAACAGTTCCGCCAGTTTCAGGCTGTTGTCCATCGACTCTGTTTTTACATCAACAATCTTTTTTATGCGGTCGACGCAGGCGGTTTTCACCGAGCGCACATGCGTAACCGAGTCCACTTCGCTGATGGTTTTGAGTTGCAGGCGAAGGTTCAGCTTGTCGATGGTTTCCTTCTTCAGTGTTGTTGAGTAGAGTCTGTCGATGCCCGATTGCAGGCGGCTGCCGATGTCTTTGAACAGTCCGTCGGGGTAGGTGATTTGCATCAGCAAGTCGTTGAAGGCGATGTACTCGTTGTAGGGGCTCATTTCGGCCAAAGCGCTGATTTTCTCTTTCAGCTCGGCATCCTTTACCAGTCCCAGCCTATGGCGCAGCCAAAGGTCGTTCATGGCCAGGCCGGCAAATTCGGGTGTTGCCGGAATCCGCATCTCATCGAGTGCGTCGGGTGTGTAATCGCCGGTCAGAATGCGCTTCATAACCAGTTTTTGTATCGACAGCGCCAGCACGCGGTCCGACGAGTCGCACGCTTCGCTGAACTTGCGCAGTACGAACGGACGCTCGTTCTTGCCGGTTACATCGTAAACAATTCGCATGCTAATGCGCGCGAAACGGTGTTTCTGCAGAATCGGCTCAAGTTCTTTTGCAAGATTCTTCTTCAGAATGGTGTCCTGAACCTGCTCAATGCTCATGTGCGCCAGATAACTGTATTTTGTTGATTTGATGTCGGCTGCGAAATCGTCCCAGTTATAGTCGGTTATTATCTCGGTTTCGGTTGAGTCCATCTGCCTTTTCTCGAGAGCCTTCACAATGCTCTCGGCGCGGCGGCGCTGCAGGTTGCGGTTCACCGAGTCGCTGCCTTCAACCGACGAGTAGGCCGTGATGCTCATGTTCAGGATTTTAAAGTCGCGTTGCTCGAGTGCTTCCAGAAACGGCTCAATGTCAGCTTCGTTGTAATCGGCCTTGTTGCCTTTGAACGGGATAACAAACTCAAGGTCGGCGCTGTCGGGCACGGGTTTGTAGCCGCCGAATCGCGAGTTGATTGAGATGGTGTCGGCCAGCAGTTTCACGTTGTTTTTGTAGGTGCCTTTAATCGGGTAGATGAACGATTTCGGCACACTTGTGCAAACTGCGCCATCCTGCACAATGAGCAGGTTTATCTCGCTGTTGGCCAAATCCACTTCGGGCGGCAAATCGGCAACTTTCGTCTTGATGGCTTTTGGCCGGCCTTCTTTGGCTGCCAGATTCTTCTTGAAAAGTTTTTTTGCTTTCACCGGCTTGGTCAGCACGCCGCGGTTGAAACGGTTGTAATCCAGAATGTTGCGTTCGAGACTGCAGTCGTATTGTTCTTTTTGCAGAATGTCGAGAGCCAGCGCGTCGGTGTTGTTGCGCAGCAGCTTTTGCAGCGGCTTGGCGTTTTCCATATCGATGTAAACCTGCCTGTCTTCAATCACAAGCGCGTCGCGGAACTCGTGCAGGTTGGTCATGCGGTTCACGCGCTTGCACACTTCGGGGTCGTAGACGTCGAGCCCCATGTTTTTCTCGGTGTACGGCACTTTCAGTTGGCTGCGGTTGCGCATTCCTTCGTTGAACGAGCGGAAATTGCCAAGAACCACGGTCACGTAGACGCGCTTGCCGTCGAAATCGATGTGTGACGACACACCAATGTATTGATAGTTTGTGCTTTCGAACATTGCGGCCATCTTGCTGTTCGACATCCATCGGAAAACCAGCTCTTCGGCCATTTGGAAGTAGGTGAGTTCCTGCTTGCCTTTGATTACATTGATTTTTGCGGTAATCTCGGCTGCTTCGGTTGAACCGCCGAAAGCCTGCATGCGGTTGCCGACGGGTTGTTCCAGTTTGGCGTTGGGGTCGTCTTTGGCCATCATCGCCATATATTCCGACTGCTCGTTGGCCACCGAGAACATCAGCTGACGGAACTGCAGCGGTTCGCAGTCGCGCTCGTCAAGAATGAAGTTCAGTTGGTCGATGATGATGCTGTCGAGCAGCTTGGGGTAGAATTCGCCGGGGTCAATCTGTGTTGTCGCCGACATTGCTTCGCCTTCGATATGGTATATTTTCCGGGCCACACTCTGCTGTGCCGTGCTAACAAGCGAGCAGACCATCAGCAGCAGGCCAAGCGCTATTTTTTTAGACATCGTTTTTCCCTTTTTCTAAAAAACCTGCAAATCTATAAATTATTGTCAGTCGGCCTAAAATGAATTTGTTTTTTGCATATTGGGGTCGGTGGCGCAGATGGCCGCCAGCCGTTCCACAAATTTCCGTTCCGACGGGTGTTTCTCGTACATGTAGAGCAGCATTTCGTCTTGCGCTTCACGCGATTGCTTGAGAATGGACAACGCCATGGTTATCAGCCCTTGGCTGTACCGAAGCCGCTGCATTTGGTCGAGCAGCGATAACTCTTTTGGCGATAGCGGATTGCGGTTTTGCATCGGTTGCGGACGGCTAAATGTTTGCAAGAAACTCTTTTATAAAATAGTAAATCATCGCGCTTGACAGAATGAGTTTCAAAACTAGTCCGGTCATTATGCCGACAAACGACCCCATAGCTGCGTACAACGAGCGGTCAGTGTCATTGTTGCCGGTGTACTCGCCAATGAAAGCGCCAATGAGCGGGCAGAACACAATTCCGGGCAAACCGAAAAACATCCCCACAAAAACACCGATTGTGGCGCCCCAGGTTCCGCGCTTGGTTCCGCCGAATTTTTTTGTGCCCCATGCCGGCACAATGTAGTCGAGCACCACGGCGGCCACAGCCAGCACAGCCATGGTAACCATAAACGCAGTGCTGAAATTGCCCCATCGTGTGAATTGCAGCATCAGCAGCGACAGAAAACTCAATGGCGGTCCGGGAATGACCGGCACAAAGCAGCCGAAAAATCCCGCCAAAGCTAGAAAAACGCCAAGGGTTAGAAGAATGTAATCCATCTTATCGTGTCATTTTCAAATTATTAGTTTGGTGCGGCAATCTCAAAACTCGAAACCGATGTATCCCAACCGGTTATCTCGCTTGTCGAAATGTC
Organism: uncultured Bacteroidota bacterium; assembly: GCA_946414435.1. Lineage (GTDB taxonomy): Bacteria > Bacteroidota > Bacteroidia > Bacteroidales > SZUA-534 > RUG13583. The sequence goes on along the minus strand of CAMKOM010000003.1, from coordinate 96,849 downwards.
TTTCGCCTTGTAAACCACATTGTTACTTTCGTTGACGTAGAACTCGTAACTTGTGTTCAAAACACTTGTGCCATCATATTTAACGCACTCAACGCCGCAAACTGTAAGCGTCTCGCTCGTTGGGTTGCACTCGCTGTAGCATGTGCCTTTGGGTGTTGAGTTACTGAAAATGAAACTGAAATCGCATTTTTGCGCGAAGTAGTCGAAATCCTGCCAATGGCTGTCGTCCAAAACCGATGTCCAGCTTTCGTCACCATCATCTTTCACCATGGCTTTAAGCGTCACGCCGTTGCTGTCGAACTTCCAATACTGATATGTTCCCTTGCCGTTGGTGCACATCCATTCGTTGCCTATTTTTGTAATAGTCAGATTGGAAGTCATTCCAAAAGTAGTTTCGGTTGATATGATTTGCACGTTAGTGGGGAAATCGGCTTGATATCTGCGGTAGTTGGGAACCGACAGTTTCGCGCCAACCGTAAAGTCCAATGTCTCAAACTCGACACCGGCGCCATTGTAATACAGGCACACATCGGTTTCGTTATCAATATAATACCGATAGTCATTGTAGGTGTATTCAGTGCATTGGCGGCCAGCATAAGTTTTGCTGCCTACTTTAGTGAAAAACGATGTCCCCAAATATATGTCAGCCACGCCCCATGATGGTGGCGCAAAATAAACCAAAGTGCTGAATTGGCTCTTAAAGCCTTCGTCGGCCGGTTTGTTGCGGTCTTTGTAGATGCGGCTCTTGTAGCGCCATGCACCGTTTTCATATTGGTACATCAGTCCGCCATTGACCGAAAGGTCGTAGTAATACTGATTGGGTTCGTACCCGGCAGCCGAGTCATAAACTTGGATTGCGCCGTAAACCGAAGTGAAATTATAGAGCGAAACTTCACCATCATAGGTTTTGCGGGTTTTGGTGCTGACACCGCTTGTTGCTACCAGCTTATAAAATTTGTCGCGCCAGTCGATGTCACCGTCAGCGTTGAAGTCATCGGCCGAGACTGCCTGACCGTTTCCGCCGTTATTATTGTTCTCATTCTCATTTTCGCCCGGATTGCCGTTGTCAACAGGCGCTTCTTGGTTCTGTTCGTTGTTGTTCTCTTGATTTTCAGACGATGAAGGTCTGTCAACGTAATCGCCACTGCCATCGCTGCCATCTTTCAGATAGCGTTGGAAGGTTACGCTGCCGTCGTAGTCGATGCTCATGGTGTAGCGGTTGCCGTTGATTTCCTTCTCGAACGAATCGCTGTATGACCAACCGTCATCAGTAAAGCCTTCAGCCACGGCTTTTGCAGCCAGTTTGGCAAGGTCATCGTATTTCACGCCGTAGATGGTGACTATGTTGCCGGCAACATCAGTGGTTGCAACTTTGTAGATGCCGCCCACTTCGGGGAATACCTGTATCCAAGGCGATGTTGTTTTGGTTTGAGTCCAGTTGGTGTAGACTTTGATTCGCGACGCGCCTTTCAACTCTTCGGCATAATCTTTCAGCGCTTCTTCCTTCTTGAGACTGCTGATTACAGTTTTGCGGTAGCAGTAGTCGTTCCCGTCGAGTATAAACTCATATTTGATGCCATCGCTTTCAACTTTGTATCCGGTCAGCATTCCATCGTCGTATGAAAAAATATAGCCGTCGGCAGCCATTTTTTTGACGTAGGCGGAAGCTTCGTCATCGGTTGCTGCGTGGTTGAAACGGACTTCTTCCACCTTGTCGCCTTCATACACGCCGTTCGATACAACGCTCTCGCTCAACTTGCCGCCGATGCTTTCAAACTTGTTGATAAACGCGGCTTTGTCGGCCAGCGTGGCCCATGATGCACTGCTGTAGTAGGTTGATTTCCCGCCGTAGTCGTTGTCGAAAGTGTAAGAGTAGCCTTCGCTTTCTTCTTCTTCGTTGGCTTCGTCGAGCAGACTCTGCAGGTCGCAAGAGTTGAATAGTGCGGTCATTGCCGCAATTGTAGCCATCAGGCCAATAAATTTGATTGTTTTCATAGAATAATGTTTTGCAGCAACGTTTTGCCACCATTGGGTCGGCATTGTCAATTGCTTGATTTATTGAGACAAAATTACAATAATAATTGTTGCGGACAAATTAAAGTTGAAGGTCGGAATTCGCCAAAATTTCGCACCTTGCGCAAAAATTCTGACACAATGAAGCAATTCAAACTTATAGCGGCCGCGATTGTGATGGTGGGTTGCAGCGGACAGCCAACGCCAACCCGACCGACGGCTCAAAATGTTGCGGATAAGCTGACGGTTCAGCTTACTTGTGGCGCTGAAATCACATCGGGACAAACCATCGGCCTGAAAATCACCGCGCCCGACAATGCTGTGCCCGACTCGGCTGTGGCTACCATCGATGGCCGCAAATTCCGGTTTGGTGCGGGCTCGGCGCAAACCGATATTGAAACAGCCGGATTGACGGTAGGGCAGAAGGTCGTCGCAGTAAAGGCTTGGCACAGCGGCGGACAGGTGGCCGAAGGACGCGCGCGCTTCAGCATCAAGTCGGACATCGAGCCTGAACGGCTGACTTACAAAGTGATAAAGCAGTTGCCGCATAACAGCCACTACTACACTCAGGGGCTTGAATTCGACGGCGGCACGCTCTACGAAGGCACCGGAATTGAAGGGCAATCGGCAATATACAAGATTGATTTTGAGCGGCAAACCGTTTTGACAAACACCAATCTGCCCAACAACTATTTTGGCGAAGGCGTCACCATCATGGGCGAAAAACTCTACCAACTCACGTGGCGCACTTGCATCGGATTCATCTATAACAAACAGACTCTCAACCGATTGGGCGAATTCAGCTACTCAACTGAAGGTTGGGGCCTGACCAACGATGGCAAATGGCTGATTATGAGCGATGGAACGGAAACAATCCATTTCATCGATACCGCCACAATGCAGGAACACCACCGCATTGAAGTGTGTGACACCGAAGGCCCCGTGACCGCGCTGAACGAACTTGAGTATGTTGATGGTCTGATTTATGCCAACATCTACTGCACCGACAACATTGTGGCTATCGACCCCGCAACGGGCAAGGTTTTGAAAATCATCGATATGCGCAATCTGCTCGATATGTCGAAACTCACGCAAAGGGTTGATGTACTGAACGGAATCGCCTATCAGCCGTCAACCAACCGTTGGTTTGTGACCGGTAAGCTGTGGCCGGCAGTGTTTCAGGTTGAGTTTGTGAAGAAGTAAATGCAGAAAATTGAAAATTGAAAATTGAAAGACATTATAGGAAAGTGACGGGCTATAGTGGGGACGAACCACATCCGTCCGTTGTCTTTAGTCTGTTGTCTGATGTCATAAAAAAGAATGAAAAAAGGCTTGATTCTCGAAGGTGGTGCAATGCGCGGAATGTTCACGTCGGGTGTGCTCGATGTGCTGATGGAAAACGGCATTGAGTTCGACGGTGCCATTGGCGTGTCGGCCGGTGCGACATTCGGCTGCAACATCAAATCGCGACAGCCGGGCCGCGCCATCCGCTACAACAAACGCTACTCACACGATTGGCGCTACTGCTCACTTCGCTCACTCTTCACCACCGGCGATCTTTACGGTGCCGATTTCTGCTACAACGTTCTGCCGCATCAGCTCGACATTTTCGACCTTGACACTTACCGTGCGAACCCGATGGAATTTTGGGTTGTGGCGTCGGACTGCGAGACCGGCAAGCCCGTCTACAAGCGGCTCGACACCTGCGACGAGCGAGACTTGGCGTGGATGCGCGCCAGTGCTTCGATGCCGCTTGCAAGCCGCATTGTGGAAGTTGACGGCTACCATCTGCTCGACGGCGGAATGACCGATTCCATTCCGTTGGATTATTTCGAGAGCATCGGCTACAACCGCAACGTGGTGGTGCTGACGCAACCCGAAACCTACCGCAAGAGCCCCAACCGCCTTATGTGGCTGATGCGCCTGTTTCTGCGGCGTTATCCGATGATTATCAAAGCTATGCGCGATCGCCACATCGAGTATAACCGCACCACGGCGGCCATCCGCCAGCGTGCCGCGCAGGGAGATGTGCTCGTCATCTGTCCCGACAAGCCGCTCAACATCAGCCGTACGTCAAAAAATCCCGACGAGATGCAGAGAGTTTACGACGAAGGGCGCCGCATTGCATTAGCGCAAATCGATGAAATCAGGCGGTTTCTTGGGAATTGATAAATCCAAATTATTCGTATCTTTACGATGCTTTTGCGCGGTTTAGGCAAAAGTTTTTACAATATTGCAGATGACTGACAATCTGAAACAAACGTTTAATCTTGAAGAATATATCCGCCAAAGAGAGCCAGCTCAGCAGGAGCGCGGTCGTATATGGCAAACTGCTATTGGTTTGCAACAGGTTGACGGTTTGCACACGTCAGATTATCTGCTTGAAACTGCGCGTCAGCATATTGACGGAAATATTACCATTCGTAAAGCTAACGAACTGATTGAAAGTTATTACCAATCAGCACAACAGCGTCATGGCAGCGAAACAGAAGACACCGAAGAAGCCGACAAAGTGTCGGTGCGGATTGCTGAATTACTGTCGGAACAAACATTCACCTTTAATCCAACGCAACTCACTGCAATTCACAAACATCTGTTCTTTGGCATATATAAATTCGCAGGACGCATCCGTGACTATAATATCACCAAACGCGAGTGGGTGCTCAATGGCGAATCAGTTTATTATGCGAGCGCCGATGTCATCAGGCAAACGCTCGAATATGATTTTGAGCAAGAACGGACGTTCGATTATTCAATGGTTGATATTGCTGCCGCAATTGAGCATATTGCGCGATTCTGCAGCAACATTTGGCAGATTCACCCTTTTGGTGAAGGCAACACACGCACTACGGCTGTGTTTATTATAAAATATCTGCGGACATTGGGGTTTGATGCTGACAACGTTATTTTTGCAGATAATTCATGGTTCTTCCGGAACGCACTCGTAAGGGCAAATTATACCAACGTGCTGAGAAACATCAATTTCGACATATCTTTTCTTGTGCGTTTCTTCCGCAATATGCTTTTAGATGAGCACAATCCGTTGTCGAATCGTGAGTTACACGTTGATTGGGACGAAAAAATGTTCCAAAGTGCAATTCAAAGTGCAAAAACTGATGAAAAACTATTTTCAAAGTGCAAAAATTGCACTTTGGACGAATTGGCGGTTCTGAAAATTATTAAGCAGAAGCCAAATGCCACACAAAAAGAGATAGCAGAACAAATTGGCAAATCGGAGCGCACGGTGAAAACGCTCACCGTTCGTTTGGCAAAACTTGGCATCATTCGCCGTATAAACGGCAAGCGCAACGGATTTTGGGTAGTGAACGATTAGTTGGTCGCAGACAAAAAATAATGCGAATTTAAAATATGGGCGAATCTCAATTCGCCCTTTGTGTTTCCGTCTAGTACATATTCCATCAATATATTCATTTCTCTCAAAATTCCCCGTTTCGTATACAGCACACCCCGTTTCGTATACAATTAAAAATTGGTGATGGCGGCCAACCTACTTTTGGCACCAGAAACTTAAAAACAATTGGATATGAAACAGATTTTAATCTTTGCAGTTTGCTTATTGCTTCAGAATCAGTTGGTTGAAGCGCAGTCGTTCACACAGAACATTAGGGGGTTGGTTTTCGACGCGGCGTCGGGCGGACCAGTGCCGTTTGCCACGGTTTTCCTTGACGACCAGCCTACGCAGGGCACCGCAGCCGATGCCGACGGACGGTTTGTGATTAAGAACGTGCCCGTTGGCCGCCATACGGTTGTGGCGCAGGCTGTCGGCTACGAACCTCTGATAATGAAAGAGTTGATGGTGTCGTCGGCAAAAGAGACCTATGTTGAGGCAGGCTTGCACGAGTCGGTGACGACATTGGGCGAGGTGACCGTCCGTCCACAAATCAACAAGCAACAGCCACTCAACAAGATGGCTTCGACGGGCGCGCGGATGCTCTCGATTGAGGAAGCAAGCCGCTATGCAGGCGGTTTCGGCGACCCCGCGCGCTTGGCAAGTTCGTTTGCGGGCGTGTCGCAAGACGGCTGCACCAACGGCATTTCAATCCACGGCAACGCGCCGCGCCTGCTCTCGTGGCGCATTGAGGGCGTCGAGATTCCGAACCCGAACCACTTTGCCGACATTTCGGTGGCGGGCGGCGGACTGATGTCATCGCTAAGTGCTTTTGTGTTAGGCAATTCCGATTTCTTCACAGCCGCTTTCCCTGCCGAGTATGGCGACGCTGTTTCGGGTGTTTTCGATATGAAAATGCGCCAAGGCAACAACGAGAAATATGAGCACACCTTCCAGTTCGGCACGTTGGGTATCGATTTTGCTTCGGAAGGCCCTATCGGCAAAGATCGAAATGCTTCATACATAATCAATTACCGATATTCGTCGCTTGGTTTGGCGTCGAAAATGGATTGGGTTGATATGGGCGGCGAAGTGGTTGATTATCAGGATATAAACTTCAAGGTGAATCTGCCCACAAAATCGGCGGGAACGTTCTCTGTTTGGGGCACGGGGCTTATCGACAGCGATGAGAAAACCGTTTCCGACACCGCCGAATGGGAAACCAGTTTCGACATAAATCAAGGCAAATCGAAACAGAAAATGGGTGCTATCGGCCTGAAACACCATATTTTACTGCCGCGCGGCGGGCAACTCACAACCACTTTGGCCGCCACCGCCAACACAATGGAAGCCGACCGAAAAGCGTACAATTTCAGCACCAACGCCTACGACCTTCCTGCGGTTGAAATGTCGACAACGTACACCGATTTGATTGTGGATGTGGCACATAGCCGCAAGGTGTCGGCACGCTACACAATGAAAAACGGCGTTCACTACACGCATTTTCTGTACGACATTCAGATGCAGCGCGGCGACACTATCGGCCAGCCGCTCTACACGGTGTTTGAAGCCGATGGCGCGTCGGGTTTGCTGTCGGCCTACACCAGCCACCAGTTGAGTTTGAGCAACGAGTTGACGCTCACCGCGGGACTGAATCTCGAGAGCCTGCGCCTGAACGGTGCCGTCAGCCTTGAGCCCCGCGTGGGACTGCGTTGGCAGCCGACCGCGCGCTCAACTTTTGCCGCTGCCTACGGCCTTCACAGCCGTCGCGAGAAGACCGATGTCTATTTCGTTAAAATCGGCGGCGAACTTGTCAACGATGATTTGCAATTCACTCGCGCACACCACTTTATGCTGTCGTACAGCCTGAAACTCACCGAGAACTCGTTGCTCAAAATCGAGCCGTTCTATCAGCATTTGTTCGATGTTCCAGTTGAGGAAGGCACGTCGTTCTCGGTGCTCAACCATATCGAGTATTATATCGACAAAGCGTTGGTTAACAAAGGCTTGGGCCGAAACTACGGCGTTGATGTCACCCTTGAGCGCTACCTGAATAATGGTTGGTACGGAATGACCACGGCTTCCATTTTCAGTTCGCGCTACCGCGGCGGCGACGGTCATTGGTACCACTCGCGCTACGATAGAAACTACGTTATCAATGTGTTAGGCGGTAAGGAATGGATGTTTGGAAGCGAGAAACAGAACGTTTTTGCGTTGAGCGCGAAAGTCACCGTCCAGGGTGGCGACCGCCACGCGCCCGTGGCCGACGATGTGACGCCCTACGAGATTATCCACTCGATTGATGGCGCCGCCCGCCTTGACGAAACCCGCGCCTTCAGCGAGCAGTACGGAACGGCAATCGCCTACAACTACTCGGCCCGTCTCACAATCAACAAGCGCCGCGTGTCGCACAGTTTCGTTATCGATATGACCAACAACAAGGGCTACTACGACCACGTCTGCAACCTGCGCACCCACGAAATTGAGCCGTACACCGTGAAACTCTCGTTGCCGAATATCGCTTATAAGATTGAGTTTTAAAGGATTGAAGGACTGATTGATTGAATAACTGAAGGCGCGTGAGGTTGTTGCTTGACAAAAAACACTAAATTTGTCTGAATCGAAATTGAAATGTTAACACAAAATTCCATAATCACCGCCCTGCTTCTCGACCGCCGCTTCCATTGGTTGCGGTACGCCAGCCTGTGCGTTGCGATGCTCGTTTTCAGCGTTTCCGAGATAACGTTCAACTACAGTATGCTGCTCGGCGACGCGGCCCACCGATTTGTCGTTATATTGCTGATTAGCAATTGTTTTCTTTGCAAGGTAGCGCTGCTTGCGGCGCTTGTCGAGGTGCTTGTGCCGCGCATTCTCAACCGCGGCCGCTACGGGCTGTTCACCATTACGCTGATAGCCGTTTCCACGGTGTTTGTGGTGCTGCAGTATGTGATTGAAGGCGGCATTTGCGCCCAAAGCCACATTGCGTCGCGCTACTCGGCCCCGCTGCACTACATTGCGCTCGACGCGATGGTGCTCAATATGCAGTGGTTTATAGTTGTAATTGGCGTATTATTAGGACTTTGCATAAAGCAAATGGCGCAGGAGCAACAGTGCAGCCAGCAGCAGCAGGCGGAGCAGGCGCAGATGGAGTCGGCGCTGATAAAACAGCAGATTTCGCCCGAAATGCTCTGCACCACGCTTCACACCTGCGGGCAGCGCACGCAAAGCGATGCCGAAGCCACGTCGGCCGCGCTGCTGCAGTTCAGCAAGGTGCTGCGATACCAACTCTACGACAGCCGCCGCGAGCGGTCGCTGCTCAAGAGCGAGATTGATTTCGTGCGCGAATATCTCGCCGTCCTGCAGTTCGATGGCGTTTGTAAATCGTTCACAATCAATGTCGAAGGCTCGATAATGGGCGTTATGGTGCCGCCGCTCGTCTTCACGTCGCTGATGCAGTACAGCCAGCCAGTTGGCAATATCGATTGCCTGTTCACGGTAGATGCTGATAATCTGCGGTTTACGCTTGCCGATGGTCGCGCCGATGCCGATTTTGCCGATGCCCGCAAGCGTCTGTCGCTGCTCTATGCCGACCGTTACTCGCTGACAATCAGTCCCGCACACATTTGTCTAACAATTCCAATCCGTTAGTTATGGCCACCTTCGACAGTTTCTTCAACAAAGTGCTTTTCAGTGGCAAGTATCGGATTGTCAGACATTTGCTGTTCCAATTGCCGATATTTATGATGTCGCTCAACGCATTCGGTGCCGCCGACGGACGGATTTTCGATTTCAGCCGCCAGAACGTGCCGCAGTGGCTGATAATGTACGCCTATCTGCTAACGTGTTGGTACGTAAATATTTACATACTCACACCACGATTCTTCTTCAAAGACAAGATTCTGAAATTCACCATTTCCACAATTCTGCTTTCGCTGCCGTTCGGCGTTTTGAAGGTGCTGTCGGAAGTTTTTGTGAATTACGCCGTTCATAATTCGCTGATTATAAGTTCAATAAACGTCGCGTCGAGTTTTCTGTCGATGGTTTTGCTGTCGGTGGCGCCAACTAGTCTGCTGCTGTTCCGACGGACGGCGCTGCAGAACCTGCGCAACCGCGAATTGCAGGCCGCCACGGCGCAGACGGAGTTGAAAATGCTTAAGCAACAGATAAATCCGCATTTTCTGTTCAATATGATAAACAACGTCAACGTGCTTGTGCGCCGCGAGCCCGCGCAGGCGTCGGCGCTACTCTACAGGCTCGAGGACCTAATTCGCTACCAGTTTGCCGACAGCCGCCGCGAGCGCGTCAACCTGCTGACCGACATACAGTTCCTTCGCGATTTTCTCGACCTTGAGCAGGTGCGCCGCACGGGCTTCACTTATAAGATTGATACTGACGGTATTACCGATGGCGTTGAGGTGCCGCCGCTGCTTTTCATTCCGTTTGTCGAGAACGCCGTGAAGCACAACAGCGATGGCGAAAACGGCTCGTGGGTGAACATAAGTTTCTGTCTTGCAGATGGTTTGCTGACGTTTGTATGCCAGAACTCGAAGCCCGCCGTTGCGCCCGTGCCCACCAAAGCCAGCGGCATTGGCCTGAAAAATATCAGCCGACGGCTCGAACTGCTCTATAATAATCGGCACACGCTTTCCATTACCGATGAAAATGGTATATTTACGGTGAGGTTGACGATTGAATTGAAAATTGAAAGTTGAAAATTGACAATGAACAATTTAGATAAAAGGCATAAGTTAAAAGGCAGAAGTGAAAAGTCTGTTGTCTGTAGTCTGATGTCTGACGTCCAAATAAATATGTATCAACCTGTTCAACTTGTTAAACTGACACACAATGAACTGCATAATAGTTGATGATGAGCCCCTTGCCCGCGAGGCGATAGAGATTCTGCTTGAGTCGGCGCCCGAACTGACGCTTGTAGGGACGTTCGGCAGCGCATTGGCGGCGCAGCGCTTCCTGTCGCAGACGCAGGTCGATTTGGCCTTTCTCGACATTCAGATGCCAGGCCTGACGGGCATTGAGTTCGCCCGCACCATTTCGCCGCAGACGCTCGTGATTTTCACCACCGCCTATTCCGAATACGCTATTGACAGTTACGAGGTTGATGCCGTTGATTTCCTTGTAAAACCAGTTGAAAAAGAGCGTTTTCTGAAGGCTGTCGACAAGGCAGTCAGTTACTTCAAACTGCTCACGCAGGGCGACAAGCAGAACATTGAGCCAGGTGCCGACGATTACTTTTTCGTCAAGTCGGACCGCAAGTATTGCAAGGTCTGCTTTGCCGACATTCTGTTTGTCGAAGGCCTGAAGGATTACGTGGTGCTTCAACTTGAAAATCAGAAGATTATCACCCGAATGAACCTGAAAGGCATATCAGCCTTGCTGCCGCCGTCGATGTTTATGCGCGTCAGCAAGTCGTACATTGTCAACACCACCCATATCGATGCCTTCGACAACAACGACATTTACATTGGCCCGCACGAAATCGCTATCGGCGAGAGTTTTAGAGACGAGTTTTTTGATGCGTTTGTGAAGAATCAGCGGCGAGGATAGGGGTTTATCTACAAATCGTCGTAGATGCTTTTCTGTTGCAAGTCGTTGTTGACTTTATCGATGTAAGTCATAATAATGTAACCGCCACCGCATTCCGATGCAATCCAAGCACCATTCAGCAGAACATTGCCGTTGCCGGTGTCGAAAACGCTGTTATACGGGAATTCGAAAGTCTCTTTCACATCGGCAATCAATTTGTAAAGTGCTGTAATAAAGTCATCTTCTTTAGTCGTTTGCTCATTTTCGGGTTTCAGCGGTTCGCCATATTTTTCGGTCAGTGCAGCTTGCAGCTTTTTGTATTCGGCATAAATCGATAGTGGCGCGCACATCGGAATTTTCACCCTGACGCCGTAAACATTATTGGTCTGCGCCGATGAGAGCACCGTCACTTCGCAATCGTCATAGCCGGCGAAGGTGCCGGTTAGTGTTTCTGAATCGTCAACCGCATTAAAACCTTTCTGTTTCAGCTGATTGATGAAGGTGCTTGTTTTGCCGTCGATGGGTACGCTTTTGAAAGTTTGATGTTTTTGTGCTGTTGCGGTCAGTGTTGTCGCAATCATCAGGCATATTGCCAAAAGTTGTTTTGTTTTCATTTCGATTTAATATTAGTTGTTTGTAAATATAAAGATTTTTTACGCAAATGTCTGAATATCGTGCAGTTTCTTGTATTGGCCGCCCAGAGCCATCAGTTCGGCGTGGGTGCCGCGCTCAATAATCTCGCCGTCTTGCAGAACGCAAATCAGGTCGGCGTTCACAACCGTTGAGAGCCTGTGGGCGATGACGATTGACGTGCGGTTTTCCATCAGGCGGAAGAGCGCGTCTTGAACCAGTTTTTCCGACTCGGTGTCGAGCGCCGAAGTGGCTTCGTCCAAAATCATAATCGGCGGGTTGGCCAGGATGGCACGCGCAATGCTGATGCGCTGCCGCTGACCGCCTGAGAGCTTGCCGCCGCGGTCGCCCACGGTGCTTTGGTAGCCGTCGGGCGTTTCCATAATAAAATCGTGCGCGTTGGCGATTTTGGCGGCTTCAATCACCTGCTCCATCGTGGCGTGCTCAACGCCAAAGGCGATGTTGTTGAAAATGGTGTCGTTGAACAGGAAACTCTCTTGTCCCACGATGCCCATCAACCGCCGTAAGTCAACGATTTTCAAGTCTTTGATGTTGGTGCCGTCAACGTAGATTCCGCCGCCCACCACATCGTAGAACCGCGGCAGAAGGTCAACCATTGTTGATTTGCCCGAGCCCGACTGCCCAACGAGCGCAACCGTCTGCCCCTTCTTGATGGTCAGGTTTATGTCTTTCAGAACCAGTTCGTTAACATATTTGAATGATACGTTGCGGTACTCAATGTCGTTGTCGAATTTGGCTATCGGTTTCGGGTTCTCGCTGTCGCGGATGGCGATTTCGGCATTCAGCAGAGCGTCAATGCGGTCGCTCGAAGCAAGACCTTTCTGAATGCCGTACCAAGCATCGATGAGTTGCTTTGCCGGTGAAATCATCTGCGAGAAAATTACCAGATAACCAATGAGTTGCGAGCTTGACAAGGTGCTGTCGCCGCTCAACACAAGGCTTCCGCCAAACCACAGAACAATAATCAGAATGAGCGAGCCAAGGAACTCGCTGATTGGGCCGGCAAGGTCGCGGCGGCGCATCATCCGCTTCGATTCGTAGATAAACTGCCGGTTCTCTTCGCGGAAGCTGCCGTAAACTTTGTCGTGCGCGTTGAACGACTTGATGATTCGCAAACCGCCCAAAGTCTCTTCAATCAGCGACATAAGGCTGCCCAACTTGCTCTGAACCACAGTGGATTTTTTGCGCAGCGAGCTGCCTATCCGGCCAACAATTCCACCCGAAATTGGCAGCATAATCAGCACAAAAATGGTGAGTTTGGGGCTCATATAAACGAGCAGCACCATCGATGCAATCAGCGTTATCGGGTCTTTGAAAATTACGTCGAACGAGCGCAGAACCGATGTCTCAACTTCGTTCACATCGTTGGTCATTCGCGACATCACATCGCCCTTGTGCTCATCGGAATAGAAACCGAGCGACAGGCGTGTAATCTTGTTATACAGCGAGTTACGCAGGTCGCGGATGATGCCGTAGCGGATGTTTATCATCGCCAGTTTCGATGTGTACCAGAATCCGGTTTTCAGGAAGATGGCCGCCATAATAAACGCCGACAGATAGAGCAGCGCCGTTGACTTGCCGTAGGTGTTTATCACATTGACTAAGTGATAGTTGAATATGTTTATAACCGACTCGCCGGTCCAGTCGAACTCAACAAGCTCGGGCGTCTCGATTGTCTGGTCGAACAGCACATTCAGAAACGGAATAACCATTGTAAATGAGCACAATCCGGCTATGGCCGATATGCCGACAAACAGAAAATTCAATATGGCTTGCCCTGTGTATTTCGGAAAAACATATTGCAGTATTCGCTTTAGTCCTTTCATTATCAGCTTTTTAGAAATAAATACCAGTGTAGTTGTGCGGTGTAATCTTCATCATTTCTTCTTTCACCGAATCGCTAACGTTCAGTGTCTGAATGAATTCGTGAATCGATTGCTCGGTAACTTTCGAGTTGGTGCGCGTCAGTTCCTTGAGCGTTTCGTAAGGTTTCGGGTAGCCTTCGCGGCGCAGAATGGTCTGCAGGGCTTCGGCAACCACGCTCCAGTTGGCTTCAAGGTCGCTCTTCAGTTTGTCTTCGTTAAGTATCAGTTTTCCAAGGCCTTTCTGCAGCGATTTGAGTGCGATGACGGTGTGGCCGAGCGGCACGCCGATGTTGCGCAGAACGGTCGAGTCGGTCAGGTCGCGCTGCATACGCGAGATGGGCAGTTTGGCCGAGAAGTGCTCAAACACAGCGTTTGCCACGCCCAGGTTGCCTTCAGCGTTCTCAAAATCGATTGGGTTCACCTTGTGCGGCATTGCCGACGAGCCAACTTCGCCCGCCTTGATTTTCTGCTTGAAATACTCCATCGAGATGTATGTCCAGATGTCGCGGCAAAGGTCGATGAGTATGGTGTTGATGCGTTTGAAGTTGTCGAAGATGGCGCCAAGGTCGTCGTAATGAGCAATTTGCGTGGTTGTTTGCAAACGTTCCAGATGCAGAATGTTGCCCACGAAATTGTTGGCGAACTCAACCCAGTCAATCTCGGGATAGGCTACCATATGGGCGTTGAAGCCGCCTGTGGCGCCGCCGAATTTTGCCGAGCACGGAATGCTCTTGAGCAGTTCCAACTGCTTGTTGAGTCTTTCAACAAACACCATCAACTCTTTGCCAAGTCGCGTCGGTGAAGCGGGCTGACCGTGAGTGTGAGCCAGCATTGCCACGTGCTTCCACTGCTCGGCCATATCGGCCAAAGTGTTGATAATCTGCTCGATGAGCGGATAGTAAACATCTTTTATCGCATCGCGCAGCGAGTAGGGGATAGCCGTGTTGTTGATGTCCTGCGATGTCAGACCGAAATGGATAAATTCCTTGTAATCAGCCAATCCAAGGCCGTCGAACTTCTCTTTCAGGAAATACTCAACCGCCTTCACATCGTGGTTGGTTGTCTTCTCTATCTCCTTGATACGCAGTGCGTCGTCGAACGAAAAGTTGTTGTAGATTTTGCGGATTTTGTCGAAGCAGTTTTTGTCAACGCCCGCCAAATTCTTGAGCGGAATGTTGCAAAGTGCTATAAAATACTCACATTCAACCAAAACGCGGTAGCGGATGAGTCCAAATTCCGAGAAATAGTTGTCGAGCGATTCGGTTTTTGAGCGATAGCGGCCGTCAATGGGGCTTATTGCTGTCAGTTCGTTGAGTTCCATATCTTTATATAAGTTTTAAGTTCTGAAGTTATAAGTTTTAAGTCGGTTTTCTGTTGGCAACCGTTTTGCTCGGTCACTATTCAAAAAATCGGCGGCCAAAGATACCTATAGGCGGCTAACTTTAAAAACTTTTCGGCGATTTTAGCCCGAAAAAAGTTCGGTAGGCAGAATGTCATTCTATACGTAAGGCATTTTTAGGGGTGGTTTAGATATAAATTCTATTATCAGGCTAATTGTGGTTGTATTTTCCATAATTGAATTGTTGTTTGGTGGATATTTCTGTCGCATTGTACTTTTGCCTGTCAAAACACAGAAAAAATATGTCACAGAAAACTATTAAAAGACAGACAAAAGCGATACATACGCAGTTTGCGCGGCGCGACGCCTACGGGGCAATAAGTATGCCGGTTTATAACACGGTGGCCTATCAGTTTGACGACGCCAAGACAATGTCCGACGCGTTCTGCGGCCGCATTGAAGCACCTGACTACTCGCGCGTTGAAAATCCGACAGTTACCTACTTCGAGTCGAAGGTGAAGGCAATCACCGGGGCGACCCACGTGACGGCTTTCAATTCGGGTATGGCGGCCATCGCGTCAACGTTCATCGCCCTTGCGGGGAATGGGAAGAATATTGTGGCGTCGAAACACCTTTTCGGCAACACTTTCAACCTGATAACCCGCACGCTGGCGCGATTTGGCGTTGAAGCGCGCGTCTGTAATATGAACGATGTTGAACAGCTGCGCTCTAAAATCGACGATAACACCTGCTGCGTTTTTCTTGAAGCAGTGTCGAATCCGCAGCTCGAAGTGGCTGACTTGCAGCAGATTGCGCAAGTGGCTCACGCGTGTAATGTTCCGCTGATTGTCGATTCCACGGCCATTCCGTTCACCGAGACGCACTTGGCCGACTTCGGCGTTGATATTGAGTTGGTTTCGAGCACCAAATATGTCTCGGGTGGCGCCACATCGCTCGGCGGACTGGTCATCGATTATGGCACGGTTCCCGGCTTTCACGAGCGGATTGCGTACGAGATTCTGTTCAATCTGGGCTCGTATATGACTCCGCACGCCGCCTATATGCAGACTCTCGGCCTTGAGACGCTGGACGCGCGCTACCGTGTGCAGTCGGCCAACGCGCTTAAACTTGCAAAGAAACTGCAAAAGTTAAAAAGCATAAAATCAGTAAATTATATCGGTTTGCCCGACAATCCGTACTACGAGCGGGCGCAACGGCAGTTTGGCCCGACGGGCGGCGCAATGCTCACCATCGACCTTGCCGACCGCGACGCCTGTTTCAGCTTCCTGAACCGCCTGCAGCTCATTCTGCGCGCCACCAACCTGTTCGACAACAAGACGCTGGCAATTCACCCGGCATCAACTATCTTTGGAAACTTCACCAACAGGCAGCTGAGCGAAGTGGACGTCAAGCAGACAACCATCCGCTTAAGCGTTGGTCTTGAAGATGTTAACGACATTTTTAAAGATATTAAACAGGCTTTGGGATGAAATATAATTTTGATGAAGTGATTGACCGCGCGGGCAGCAACGACCTTAAACACAGCGTTTTGCAGCAGCGTTACGGTCGAGCCGATTTGCTTCCGCTCTGGGTGGCCGATATGGATTTTGCCACGCCGCCTTTTGTTGTTGACGCTCTTCGGCGACGCGTTGAGCACCCCATTTACGGCTACACCGCCACGCCCGACGAGCTTTGGACGTCGATTCAGCGCTGGATTCTGGACCACCATCAGTGGCAGGTTGAGCGCGAATGGCTGACTTACGTGCCGGGTGTTGTGAAAGGTATCGGTATGGCAATCAATGCCTTGCTGAAACCCGACGAGCGCGTCATCATTCAGCCGCCGGTCTATCATCCGTTCCGCCTGACCACGCTTGGCAACGGCCGCGAAGTGGTGAACAATCAGCTTTGCGAAGTAACCGCCAACGGCGCGCTCACCGGCTACCGTATGGACCTTGAACTGCTTGAGCGTCAGGCTGCTGACCCGCGCAACCGGATGCTGGTGATAAGCAATCCGCACAACCCCGGCGGCATTGTCTGGGACCGCGCAACGCTTGAGCGCGTGGCCGACATCTGCGACCGCAACAACGTCATCGTCATCAGCGACGAGATTCACTGCGACCTGGCTCTTTTCGGCCACCGCCACATTCCGTTTGCCACCGTGTCCGAGGCTGCCGCGCGTTGCAGCATCACGCTTGGCGCGCCGTCGAAAACGTTCAACATTGCCGGAATTGTGAGCTCATACGCCATTGTGCCCAACCCGGCTCTGCGCCGCCCGCTGTTCAAGTGGATGTCGGCCAACGAGTTCGACGAACCGACGCTTTTTGCGCCCATTGCCACCATTGCGGCCTTCGCGCAAGGCGAAGAGTGGCGCCGCCAAATGCTTGATTATGTTGAAGATAATATCTGCCTGGTTGAAGACTTCTGCGCCTATAACCTGCCGGGAATCAGGCCGTTGCGTCCGCAGGCATCGTTTCTTGTCTGGCTCGACTGCCGACAGCTCGGACTCAACCACACCCAACTGAACGACCTATTTATAAACCGCGCCCGCCTTGCCCTGAACGACGGCGAAATGTTCGGCCCCGGCGGCGAAGGATTTATGCGGCTCAACGTGGCCACGCCGCGCGTTGTTTTGCGTGAGGCTCTGGAAAGAATTGCTTTAGCCTTGAAATGATGTTAATTTCTGTGTTTTGACGGGCTCGTGGCGAAAGTTGCGGGCCTTTTTTGTTTTCATTTTGTTTCTATATTTGGTAGCCTTTTGTGTGGGGCGAAACTAAATATCAACTACCGATAAAAACTTGGTAGTTCGCGTTAAGGCGAAGATTTAGCATTTTATGACAGGGAACGAAATCATATTATACCAACCCGACGATGCCGTAAAGCTTGAAGTGCGGTTGAGTGAGGAAACTGTGTGGCTGACACAGCAACAAATGACTGTGCTTTTTGAAACCACAAAACAAAATATCAGCCTTCATATTAATAACATATTCAGAGAGAAAGAGTTAGATAAAAATTCAGTTGTCAAGGATTACTTGACAACTGCCGCAGACGGGAAAAAATACCGAACCCAATATTACAATCTCGATGTAATTATTTCCGTTGGCTATCGTGTTAAAAGTCAGAGAGGCACACTATTTAGAATATGGGCAACAGGTATATTAAAAGATTATCTTTTAAGAGGATACGCATTTAACAACCGACTGGCCAACATTGAGGGCCAACTTGAAACACAACAAAAAATACTTGAAGAGCATTCTAACAAAATCGACTTCTTTGTGCGCACTTCGCTGCCGCCTGTCGAGGGAATTTTTTACGATGGACAGATGCTTGAGCCGTTCGCTTTTGTCAACAATCTGATTCGCTCGGCAAGGAAACGTATTGTGCTGATAGATAACTATGTTGATGAAACAGTCTTGCTGCGGTTGGCCGAGCGCGCCAAAAATGTAACGGCCAAAATCTACACGCAACAGACTTCGCCGTCATTAAATGTGGCGCTGGCGCAGCACAATAAGCAGTACGAACCAATAGATTTGTGTATCTTTACCAAGTCGCACGACAGGTTCCTGATTATCGATAGCGATGTGTACCACATTGGCGCTTCAATCAAGGATTTGGGAAAGCGATGGTTTGCTTTCTGCAAGATGCAGTTGCAAGCCGATGAAATGATAACGAAATTGATTTAGATATAACTTGCAGGGTTTTAGTAAAATATTGAAAAATTAGGAATCAATTACGAAACTGACAGTTTCGCAATTAGCATAAATAGTTGAAGAAGCATAAATAATTAAACGAATAGTATAAGAAACAGAAAGTAAATCCTAATAATCAACTACTCAAGAAATTAGAGCAGTTGCAGGAATAAAAGTCCAACTATGAACACTGAAATATCAAATATCGATGCAACGACAAAAGATGTGTTTGAATTTCTGGCGCAACGAATTCGAGCCGCGCGGCAGACGGTATTTGAAGTGGCCAATCGAACGCTTGTTGATTTATATTGGCAGATTGGGCAGGTGATAAGCATAAAAGTTAAAGAAGCCAGTTGGGGAAAAGGAGTTGTAACACAATTGGCGGCATACATTGCAACTGAAATTACTGATGCCAAAGGATTTAGCGACAAGAACCTTTGGCGTATGAAGCAATTCTATGAGTTGTATAGTTCCGACGAAAAACTCTCACCAGCGGTGAGAGAATTGTCGTGGACACATAATATCACTATTATGTCGAGATGTAAAACCGACGAGGAAAGGTTGTTTTACATTGATATGTGCCGTCGTAATCATTTGACAAAGAGAGAATTGGAACGGCAGATTGATGCGGCTCAATATGAGAGAAGCCTGACATCGGCAAAACTCTCACCAGCGGTGAGAGAAATGAACGTGCCCGATATTAAAGACACATACGTGCTTGAGTTTTTGGGGCTGCCCGAATCGCATTCCGAATCTGAATTGCAAAAAGCATTGGTTGCGAATATGAAGCAGTTCATACTTGAACTTGGTAACGATTTCATATTTATGGCGGAAGAATTTCGGTTGCAAGTAGGCTGCCAGGATTTTTACGTCGATTTGCTGTTCTTTCACCGAGGCATTGGCGCAATGGTGGCATTTGAATTGAAAGTTGGCAAATTCAAGCCTGAATACCTTGGCCAATTGGATTTTTATCTTGAAGCATTGGACCGCGACGTAAAGAAACCGCACGAGAATCCAAGTATTGGCATACTTTTGTGCCACGACAAAGACGACGAAGTTGTGGAGTACGCTTTATCACGAAGCCTGTCGCCAACACTGGTGGCGCAATATCAATTGCAACTGCCTGATAAAAAACTATTTGAAAACAAATTAAAAGAGATATAAAACATTAAACGAACTGTAAGAAACAGAAAGTAATTTTTAAATAACATATTATTAATCAAGCGTTTGCTTTGATAATTCGGCATATCCTAAAACGTCAGAAATTTTAGAAATGTTATCACACGAATAAGTCAAAAAAGATGCCTGCGCTATTGCGTGGGCTTGACTTATCTGTGATAACGGGCAATTCTGACGGCCTAGGATGTGGATAAAGTTCAAGTCCACATTTTTTTGCCGTTTTGGATTGTCCGTTTGTACCTGAATACAGATAAGCAAGCGCAAAAAGCATTAGCGCAAAAATGGAAGACGAATCAAAAAACAATGTTGAGGAGCCACAATTTTCATATCCTTTCAGCAAGGATATTAAACTAGGGGAAGGCAAAAAATTACGAGTATTATCCCTTTTCTCTGGATGCGGAGGAATGGATTTGGGCTTTGAAGGCGGCTTTATTACTCATAAGGGCAGCGTAAATGAAAAAATGTGTCCCGATTTTGTTGCGGAACATTTAGACAACGATTTTGTAAGGCTGACCCCTACAATATTTCAAACAGTATTTGCAAACGATATTCTGCCTGATGCAAGGGCTGCTTGGGTACACTATTTTTCCAAATCAAATGACGATGACGGTATATATCGTACAGAAAGTGTGGTGGATTTGGTAAAAATGCACCGTGATTGCAATGATATTTTCCCTAAAAACATTGATGTGGTAACAGGCGGTTTCCCTTGTCAGGATTTTAGTGTGGCTGGCAAAAGAAGGGGTTTTGAATCGCACAAAGACCACAACGGGAATTATATTACTAGCGAGATTGCAACAGAAGAGACTCGTGGCAAATTGTATTTTTGGATGAAGGAAGTAATTGATATTACTCGGCCGAAAATATTTGTTGCAGAGAATGTTAAAGGACTTACAAATTTAGGCAATGTAAAAGATATTATACAAAAGGATTTTTCTTCTGCAGCAGGGAACGATTATATTGTTTTGCCGCCACAAGTATTGCACGCCGCCGATTATGGTGTGCCGCAGTCTCGCGAGAGAGTTATATTTATAGGAATCCGTAAGGATTTGTTAAACCCAACTGCATTAAAAAATCTTGAAAAAGAAAGTATACCCGAAAAATACAATCCTTACCCAAAGCCAACGCATAACTACCATATAAAAGACAAACGTTTGGCTCAATTTCAGACTGTTAGGAATGTTTTTGAATCATTAGATGAGCCATCGGATTCAAATGACGATTCTCAAAAATACTATTCGCAAGCCAAGTATATGGGGGCGCATTGTCAAGGGCAAAATGAAGTGAATCTTGACGACATTGGTCCGACAATTCGTTCCGAACACCACGGCAACATTGAATACCGCAGATTATCCGCTGAACACGGAGGCAAATATACCGACGAATTGAAAGCAGGAAAATCAGAGCGCCGTTTGACACCGCGCGAATGCGCTATGATACAGACATTTCCGCCCGATTACGATTTCGTCTTTTCTAATTCATACAATGGGAAAAAATTCGCAGTCAGCCCTTCTGGCGCCTACAAAATTATTGGGAATGCCGTTCCGCCTGTTTTGGCATACAACATAGCGCGTCGCTTACAACAAGTTTGGCCACTTTATTTTGGTGAAGAATGATAGTTTCAGTTAATCCGGAACCCCAAAAACAAGCTTTTGAAAGTTTGCTAAACGATTCTCTGTTGACATTACACCGACGGGCGACAGAGAAACCGGAAAAATATGTCAAATTATTGGGAAACAAATTAGAGGATGAGGTTTTGGATGTTTTGACAGAAAACTCATTGCACACACCGTTTGAAAATTCAATTAAATTGATTTCCGGACAAAGATTTCCTGACATTGTTGCGAACGATTTTTATGGAATAGAAGTTAAGACCACAAAAGAAAACCATTGGCGAAGCACCGGTAGTAGCGTGGCGGAGGGAACAAGAGTAGATAGTGTAGAACGAATTTATATGTTGTTCGGTAAAATGTGCGACCCGATACAATTCCGTTGTCGCCCTTATGAAGAATGTTTGTCTGACGTTGTTGTAACCCACTCACCCCGGTATTTGATAAATATGGAACTTGGGCAAGGTGAAACGTTCTTCGATAAAATACACGTACCGTACGATGAATTAAGGAAGCAAGACAACCCAATAAAAACTGTTGTTAAGTTTTACAAAAGCCAACTTCAACAAGGGGAACGCCTATGGTGGATGGGGGATGATGATGATGAACAAGAAAAACAAGCAAGCAACATTATACTACGTTTGTGGAATTATCTAAAAGAAGAAGAAAAGGAAAATCTCAAATTACAGGCATATTGTTTGTTCCCCGAAATGTTTGGTTATCACGGTGACAAGTTCAATCGTTTAGCAATGTGGTTGGCAATGGAAAAAGGTGTGGTTTGTCCGAATGTTCGAGACCAATTCACTGCAGGTGGTAAGTCCGATATTATTATCAATGACCAAAGACTATATAACGTTCCACAAATATTTTTACGATTGTATATGAACTTGAACAACATAAAAGAAATGCTATGTCAGTTTAATGCAGACAAACTTGCGGAAAGTTGGAATTGCGCAGTAAATCAAAATAATAAAATTGAAGTTTGGAAAGAGCAACTGATTGAAAACAATAATAGTCAGGAACTTAAGATAATATTGAACGAGATATAATATTGCCTTATTCTGGGTGTTTGTGAATCTGTATAAAGCGGCAAAATATTGATAATGTGTGTAGAGACGCGATTAATCGCGTCTCTACGTGTTTAATGCCGCCGATGATTTCGTGCCACGCCTTCGGCGTTCATTTTATGCGCTGGCGCCCAACCGGGGTTTACACCCCGGCCTGTGGTATGTCACGCCTTCGGCGTTTGGCGGTGTGAAATGTTGGTAATTGATGGCAATGTTCCCAATTTTGGCGCGTTGTGGCGGTGTGCGGCTGCCACGGTGTGACACCCTACGGATTGGTTGTAATTATCATTCGCGGCCGTAGGGCTGTCGTATTACGGCAGCCGCGTAATGAATGGTTGATTGCGTTAATTTGCGGTTGGTGTTCCAAAATAAGCGTTGTTCTCGTAAGTAAAACCTAATAATTTCACCCGGAAGGTGCAATCTTCTCTTAAATTTGCACCCACGAAGTGCAAATTATTATACAAAACTGCACCTACGAAGTGCAATATCGCTTATATTTGCAAAAAAACTAATGCTATGGATACGAACCTAATCACGTATATGAGGAATCAGTTGGCAAATGTGCCTGTTGATTTTCAGCGATATATGTACGAGCGAATCAATTGGAATGACCGACTTTTCGGTTTGGTTGGGCCGCGCGGTGTTGGCAAGACAATTCTGTTTCTGCAATATATCAAGCAAAACTTCGACCGTGAGCGGATTCTCTACATTTCGGCCGACAACACCTATTTTGCCGCTCATTCGTTAGTCGATACTGCCGATGAGTTCAGCCGCGAGGGCGGGCAGCATTTGTTTATAGATGAGATACATAAATATCCGAATTGGTCGAGAGAACTGAAGCAGATTTACGACACTCACCCCGATTTGAAAATCGCTTTCACAGGCTCGTCGATACTCGACATCAACAAAGGTGAGGCCGACTTAAGCCGTCGTGCGCCAATGTATTATATGCAAGGTCTGTCGTTTCGTGAGTATCTTGCTATGTTTCATAAGATTACGGTTCCGAAATACGAGTTGGAAGATATTCTTGCAAATCGCGCCGAGATAGCCGCCGAGCGTCATCCGCTGCCACTGTTCCGCGACTATCTGCAACGCGGCTACTATCCGTTTGCCACAGACAGCCGGTTCGATGTTGAACTGAATCAAGTGATAAATTTTACTATGGAAGTGGACATTCCGCAGTTTGCCAAAATGAACGTTGCAACAGGGCAGAAGCTGAAAAAACTACTTGCGATTGTTGCCGAAAGCTCGCCGTTCAAGCCGGTTTTGGACAAGATTTCGAAAATGATAAACGTGAGCCGTAACGACGTTGGCAACTATTTCTACTATATGGAACGCGCCGGAATGATTGGTCAGTTGCGCGATGCGACAGGCGGAATAATCGGGTTGGGCAAGGTTGAGAAAATTTATCTGGATAACACCAATTTAGCATACGTTTTGGGCGGCAATGCAACATACATCGGCAATGTCCGAGAGACGATTTTCTTTAATCAGATGAGAGTCAATCATAAAGTTACAGCATCGGAAGTTGCTGATTTCAAAATAGATAATATTACATTCGAAGTCGGCGGCAAGAGTAAGGGGCTGCGGCAGATTGCTAGTGTGAACGATGGTTTTGTGGTGAAAGACGACATTGAATATGGTTCAGGCAACGTTGTGCCGCTCTGGGCTTTTGGATTAAACTATTGATTATCATCCGGGCTATAGGGCTGTCGTATTACGGCAGCCGCGTAATGAATGGTTGATTGCGATAAATTGCGGTTTGCATTTGCAATTTGCGGCTGCCACGGTGTGACAGCCCTACATAATTTGTGCGTCAGTCCTACAAACCGCGCTGTGCAACCCTACAAAATCCCAATAAAAACACCACAAAAAACGTTCTATCAACCTACCAATCTACCGTGTTGGTAGAATATTATTCTACGCACCCGCCTTATTTGAGGGGGTGCAAAGAATTAGATTCTATGAAAGTGGATTTTGTAGTTATATTTTCCGTTATAATTAAACTATTTGGTGGATATTTCCAAACATTGCACTTTTGCATCGTCAAAAATGTGATGAGAGAAATGAAACGGATTAAAACAATGGAAATGACAAAACGAATGCGAATGTGTTGCTGTTGCAACGAGTGAGATTGGAAGTGCGGACCGTGGCGCCGCTGTAGAAACGAAGGCCACAACAATCTTTAATAAATACAATATCAATACTTTAAAAACGAAAATACAATGAAAAAGATAATATATACAGTAGCAATAGTTTTAGGATTTCAGGCATCGGTTTTGGCTCAAAGCCAACAAGTTACGGTGCACGTGCCAAATTCGGTCAAACCGCTTGTTGAGAAGTGGGCCGACGAATACAGCAAAACCAACACGGGCGTTGAGTTTGTGTTTAAGGCTGGCAAGGCGCAGGCTGGCGAGAAGAACAGCCTTTCGGTTGTGAGCAACAGCGCCGACGGTGTGAACTTTGCGCGCTACGCGGTGTTGCCCGTTTCGGCCAAAGAGTCGGAAGCGGCGGGGCTGATTGGTCGCCGCCTGAACGCAAAACGGATTAAGGCGCTCTTCTTTGTTGAGGACCTGTTTGAGGACGACGAGCCGACAGCCACCGAGCAGAAAATCCACATCTACACCGCAACTGGCCAACAGTCGGTGTCGCGGTTCTATGCCGAGCATTTCGACGAGGCGGCTGCCGACTATCGCGGAAAGAAGATTTCGGGCGACGACTCTTACCTGACTGTGGCCGTGAGCCGCGACCCGTGGGGCGTCACAATCAGCACATTGTCAAATATTTTCGACCTTGAGAGCCGCCAACTGAAGAAAGACATCGCTCTGCTGCCGCTCGACCTTGACAAACAGGGTGAGCAGGTGCTGGCCGACGGCCAACTCGACGAGATTCTGACTCTGCTCGAGCACGCACGCTACAGCGAGATTCCTGTGGGCAATGCGGCTTTCGCCTACGACCACTCGAACGCGCTGCTCAACAATTTTGTGCAGTGGACCCTGACCAACGGCGCGCAGTATCTGCACCAATACGGCCTGCTGAAACTACCATCGAAAGACCTGGCACAGGAATAGTCTGATTACCAACATCATAAAAGTTTTTGAATACAGGGGCGGGCCGCTCGGTCCGCAACCCTTTCACTCGGATTTTATCTATGAAAAAGATATTACTCATAATTATAATTGCTTTTGTGTCAGCAAGTTCGGCGTCGGCGCAGACCACCACCATAACTGGCCGCGTGACCGACGCTCGGACGGGCGACCCGCTCATCGGGTCAACCATTGTGCCGACAACGGGCAACGAATTGGGCACGGTGGCCGACCTTGACGGCAACTTCACGCTCAAAACAAAAGTGAAACTTCCGCTCACGCTGCTGATTCAGTTTGTGGGCTACCGCTCGCAGGAAATCGACGTGTACGAGGCATCGGAACCTATTGAGGTTCAACTGACAGAGAACCTGAACAAGTTGAGCGAGGTGGTTGTTGTGGGCTACGGCACGCAGAAACGCACGCAACTGACGGGCAGTGTGGCCACGGTCAAGGCCGAAGCCATCAGCCGCACGGCGGCGCCATCGGTTGACAAGGCGTTGAGCGGAAAGGTTGCGGGACTGGCCGTTACGGCAAGCAGCGGACAGCCTGGCGCCGACAGCCACATCCGCATCCGCGGCGGCAACTCGGTGAATGCGAGCAACGAGCCGCTCTACGTGATTGACGGTTTCATCTATTTCAAGGACGCGGCCAACACGGGCACGGGTCTGGGCTCGATTGAGGGCAGCCTGAATCCGCTCTCGACGGTGAACCCCGACGACATTGAGTCGGTTGAGGTGCTGAAAGACGTCTCTGCGACAGCCATTTACGGGTCGCGCGGTGCGAACGGCGTGATTCTGATAACGACCAAAAAGGGCAAGGCGGGCGAGAAATTCGGCGGCATTGTCTATGGCTACAGCATCGGCTTGAGCCGCGTGAGCCACAAACTCGACCTTTTAAACGCGCGTGAATGGGCTGATTTTCAGAAGAAATATTTCAGCAACAAGGGCGGTTACACCGACGAGCAGATTGCGGCTCTGGGCAACGGCACCGACTGGCAGGACGCCGTTCTGCGGACAGCCGTTCAGCAGGTGCACGACTTGAGCGTGAAGGGTGCGGGCGACAAGAGCCGCTACACCTTCTCGGCCAACTACACCGACCAAGACGGCATTGTTTTGAACTCTGGTTTTCAACGATATAACTTCCACACCAACGTGGAATGGGAACCGCGCAAGCAGGTGCGCTTCGGCGTGAACACAACTTACGGACGCATCCGTCAGCGCGGCCTGACGACCACCGAAAAGCAGGTTTTCAACTCGTCGCCATTCTCGGCAGGAATCACCAACAGTTTCGTCTATGCGCTGCTTATGCCGCCTGTGGTTGAGGTTTATAACGCCAACGGCGACTACAATTTCAGCAACCCATACGAGTACGCCTATTTCGCCATCGGCGACCACGCGGCCAACCCTGTTTACGACCTTCGCGAAAGCGTGGCCGAAAACCTGAACAACTATCTGCTCTCGAATGTTTGGAGTAGTTATACGGTTGGCAATCTGACACTTAAAGCGTCGGTCGGGCTGAACAGCGAGCACTTGACGCAGAACACTTTTTCGGGTGCGTACACGTCGCTGGGCCTTGCCACTGAAGGCGTGGGCGGCACGGGCAACCGTCAGACCGACGTTTGGCAGCAGGAATACACAGCCACCTATCAGAAGGATTTGGGCGGCAGCCAATCGATTGATTTTCTGGCAGGTTTCACACGTCAGACATCAACATCGACCAACAGCGTTGTGCGCACCAATCACTTCACAAACGAGGTGCTGAAACAGTACAATTTGGGCGACGGCTCGGGCATCTACACGCCGCAAACGGGCATCAGCGAGGCGAAACTGAATTCGCTCATCGCTCGCGTAAACTACACATTGAGTGACAGATACAACCTGACGGCCACTTTCCGCGCCGACAATTCGAGCCGCTTTGCGCACAGCCACCGCTGGGGCTATTTCCCATCGCTCGGACTGTCGTGGAACGTTGATAAAGAAGCGTTTATGAGCACTTTCAGCAAGGTGACCTACCTGAAAATCCGCTTGACGGGCGGCGTTGTGGGCAATCAGGAAATCAGCGATTACGCTTTCACAACTTCGTATGCCACAGGCTCTTACGGCGGTTCGAGCAGTTACGCAAAGAAGAACACGGCCAACGACAACTTGAAGTGGGAAACAACGGCAAGTTACAATGCTGGTTTCGATTTGGGACTGTATAACAATAAGTTAGACTTTGTTTTCGACATCTATTACAAGAAAACGAGCGACCTGCTGCTCGACGTGCCTGTGGGCTTCTCGACGGGTGTGACAACACAGTTGCAAAATGTTGGAAATGTGGTGAATAAAGGCGTAGAACTGGCCGTGAACACAACGCTGGTTGAGCGCAAACGGCTGTCGTGGACGGCATCGGCGAACGCCGCATTGAACCAAAACCGAATCACCGATATGGGAACGACCAATAATGTGATTCAAGGTTCTGACAATCAGCAGATTCTGCGCAAGGGCGAGCCGCTGGGCGCATTCTACGGGCTGAAGTTCGGCGGCATTGTGCAGAGCGGCGAGGACGTGACCAAATTGCCAACCATCAACGGTCAGACGCCGCAGCCTGGCGACCTGAAGTTTGAAGACATCGACGGCAACGGCCGCATCGACGGCAACGACCGCGTGATTCTGGGCAGCATCCAACCGAAACTGACTGGCGGGTTCTCGACGCAAGTGAACTGGAAAGGCATCGATTTTTCGGCATCGTTCGGGTTCAGCGTGGGCAACAAGGTGTATAACGCGCTGGGCCGCAGGCTCGAACTGACGGGCGATTCGTACAATGTTCTGGCAACCGTCAAGGACTCGTGGACACCCGAAAACGGCGGCAACACGCTGCCGCTGGCAAGCCGTCCGCGGCCGTTCGCCCACATCGACAGCCGATATGTGCAAAATGCTGGTTATCTGAAACTTCGCGAACTGACCATCGGTTACAACGTGCCGCTTCCAAAGGAATACAACGCGCAGTTGCGGGTGTTTGCCACGGGCAGCAACCTGTTCACCGCCACACGCTACAAGGGCTACGACCCCGAAGTGGCAAGTGGCACTGATTCAGGCGTTTATCCTGCTTCGCGAAGCGTGATTGCGGGGGTGAAACTGACACTTTGATTTGAACGTGGATTTTTCGCACGGATAACACAGATAACACTGATTGACACGGAATTAACAATTAACAATTAATAATTAACAATGAAAAGGGGTGAATGGTATTGGGTGTTAGGTTTTGGGTGTTGGTAGGGACGTGGCGTGCCGCGTCCGAAGAGACAAACGGCAGAACGATTCAACGATTCACCAATTAAACAATAAAACAGAAAGTCAAACAATTTTAAAATATTAAATATCAAGGAAATGAAAATAGTAAAATTGAATCGGCGGTTTAGAATCGGGTGGTTCATAGCAGAGGTTTGAAAAACTTAAAATAAAGCAATTAAAAAACAATAAATCAACAATTTAAAAACATTAAAATTATGAATAAGAGAATTTTTTTAGCAGTTATTGCATCAGCACTTTTGGCAGGATTTTCGTCGTGCAAAGAGGATAACGACGACGAGAATCAGATTGATACAGAGAACGTTGTGGCCGACGACGCAAGCGCCATTTCGCTTGTGAACGGCGTTTACAGCCACTGGCAGCCGCTTTCGTCATCGTTCTCGTTCATCATCGAACTGAATTCCAATAAGTTGACTTCGTTTGAGGGCGAAGAGAGCGAGGCTGGCCCCGTGAACAGCCGCTTTGAGCAGGATCCGACAACCTGGTATCAGGTGAAAATTTTCAACCATCTGTTTCTTGGCATCGCGCAAGCGAACGAGGCAATTACCACAGTATCAAACTCTTTGAAGGCTGGCAAGATAAGTCAGCAGGGCTACGACGCCGCCGTGGGCAAGGCTAAATTCCTTCGCGCGCTGGCCTATCTGAAACTTACCCAACTTTGGGGCGAGGTGCCTGTGTTCACCGAAGAGGGCGGCTCAACCACCGAGCGTCAGAGCATCGACAAGGTTTTTGAGCAGATTGTCAGCGATTTCACTGCTGCTGAAGAGTTGCTGAACGACTACAACGGCGACCCGCGCATTCCGTCGAAACAGGCCGCTCAGGGCTTGCTGGCCCGCGCCTATCTGGTTTGGGGCGATAACCCGCTGTCACAGAGCGAGGTGGCTGCCATCGCGGCAACGCAAACCGACCCTGCTTTCACTAAAACCGACGCTCGTCTTGAGAAGGCCGTTGAATATGCTAACAAGGTGATTTCGAGCGGAAAACTGGCTCTGGACCCCGAATACAACAAACTCTGGGGACGCGAGTATGAGAGCAACAAGCGCGGCACCAACGAGCATCTGTTCACCATTGCCCACGACGGCGACGCCTACGACGCTCAGGGCAACCACCAGACGCACTGCTCTTGGACTTTCCCATACCAGAACGGCGAGAACGGTCAGGGCTACAGCCAGAACCACACTGAGGTGCCGGACGACGACCTTTACGACGACTGGTTTGCTGAGCAGCCCAACGACAAGCGTCTGGCCGAGACTTATTTCACTAAGATTGTGAACCCTGAGGACGGCAAAACCTACAACTACTACTCGCCTGTTTACACACCAATCAACGGCAAGGGTGTTGACCAAAGTTACGAAAACGCTGAGAACCTCGAAATCACCTACAATTCAGTTGATCGCATCGAGATCCGCTACGCCGAAGTGCTGCTCATCAAGGCTGAGGCGCTTGTGCAACTTGGCCGCAACAGCGAGGCTGCAGAGCCGTTCAACCAACTGCGCCAACGTGCTGGCATTGAGACCGTCGCCGCACCAACATTCGACCAAATCAAACGCGAGTGGGACTACGAGTTCACCTATGAGCAATTCTCGGTTCTCAACTCTTATCGCTGGAAAGATTTGATTTCGTCGGTGCAGAAAGTGAAGAACTACAAGCACTTTGCCGACGACTGGAAAACATCGCTCGGCAACACCTACACCGCCGACCAAGAGGCTTACTTCACCAAAATCCACAACCACCTTGTGGCCAAATACAACAACGTGAAGGGCCGCCACTACCGTCAGCCGATTCCGACAGGCCTGAAGGGCGAGGATTTGGGAATCGCACAGAATCCTGGATATTAAGGTTTATAAGTTTAGGATTTTAGAAGTTTAGAGTTTGGTTATTAAATAGTTAGGTTTTGGGCATTGTTGTTGGGGAAATTGAGAATCAGCGCAAGGGCACTCAGTTTTCTCAACAGCAAGGCGCTCAATCCGATTAACTTAAAAGATTGTTGAACTAATAATTAAGTGTATGAGGAAATTTACAAGAATATATCTATTAGTTATTTTTGCCATCGCGGGCATTGCGGCTTTCACGGCGTGCAGCGACGACGACGAGGACGAAGTCGCCAACAATGCGGGTGAGCACGTTGCCATAGGTGGCACAGTGGGTGAGGTTGTTGACCTTGGATTGTCGGTCAAATGGGCTAGCCAAAACCTTGGAGCGGCATCGCAGGAGGATTTCGGCAAGTATTTTGTCTTCGGAGAAACGGCCCCAAAAGACAATTACACTTGGGACACCTACAAATGGGGCACTGCCGAAACGCTGACCAAATATCAGTTGTCATCGGTTGACAATTCGGTACAGAACGGTCGCGTTCTCGAACTTGACGACGACGCCGCACGTGTCAACTGGGGCGGCAAATGGCGCACCCCAACTCAAAGGGAGATTCTCGAACTCATTAAAAACACCACGTGGAAATGGAAGAGTGTGAACGGCGTTAACGGACACGAAATTGTTGGACCTAACGGGAACAGTATTTTCATTCCTGCCGCTGGTTATCAGAACGGTACTGAAACATACAACGTTGGTACAAAAATCGTCCTGCTCTCTTCATCACTTATGGGTTGGACCACTTATGACGACATCAACTACGTTTCCATCGGAAGCGGATTTGCGCCGCAGTGGGCACTGAACAATAGGGAATGGGGACGCAGCATACGCCCTGTTTGGGAATAAACTTAGTCAGAATCCTGGATATTGATTTTGTGAGCATTTTCAATACAGTTTTAAAGTCAAGGCACGGTGCACGGAAAATGTGCATCGGCCTTTATCAAACTCTTTAATAATGATTTAAACCATTACTGAATATGAAAAATACTATAAGAAAATATTTATTGGTCATTTTTGCCATTGCGGGCATTGCGGCTTTCACGTCTTGCAACTCAAACGACGACGACGGAACCCCCGACATTGAGATTCCAGGAATAACCTTCGACGGCGATATTGACTGCTGCTCGGCCGAAGAGGCGCTGCAGGTTTACAAGTTCCTGCAAACGGTGAAGATTCTGCCCGAATTGTCGCTCTCGATTGACGGAAAATACGACATCACGGCCTACGCTGCCGCTGGCGGGTTTCACACGGGCTACAACGAAATCTTTTTCGTGGCCACGAAAAAAATATCTGGAAACTACATCAAGAATTTTGAAATCAGCGATTTGACACCGCTAATGCATATGGTTAAAATGGATATGTACCACAGCACGCCTGTGGGCGCCGTCGAGAGTTTCGACAGCAGCATTCTGGCTGTGAAGCGCGGTTGGGTGTCGTATATAATGAGCAGCAGCGACGGCGGCACGTGGGCGCTGGCCTACAATGCCAAAGTGCTCGGAACCACTGGCGAGACTGGCCCCATCGACATTACGGTGAACGCACTACCCGAAGGTCAGGCCTGGGTTAAGAGTTTCAAGGTGGGCGACGACACATATTACCTTTCGATTGTCAATCCAACCAATTGGAAGACAGGCACTAACGCTGCCACCGCATACGTGTCGAAGAAAAGTGCGAAAGCCACCACGCCCTATGCGCTGGCCGCAGAGCGCTTCACCATCGAGATTGACCCGCGTATGCCCGATATGGGTAACCACACGTCGCCCGACAACACGGCTCTCACCCGTCAGGACGACGGCAGCAACCGCGGCACCATCAATCTGACAATGACTGGCCTGTGGCGTATCCACCTGACTGTCAAGGACTCGGAAGGAAACGTGGTTGCAGGCGGCGACGATTTGAGCGACGGCTACAGTTCACTCTTCTGGGACGTAACACTTTAGAATTCAGAATTATGAATTCAGAATGTAGAATTAAGAGTTATTAAAAATTATACGAATCGTAGAAAAGTTCTTTTGCTAATTAAAGTGCTTGAATGCAATGAGTTGCATTCGAAGTTGCGAGTTTTGACGAACGGGTTCACACGGACCCGTTCGTTAATTCTGCGGTTTTGGAATCCAAACTGTTTATTAAATTGATTATTCGCCAGTTATAATAATGATTGAAATAACGACATTCCGACCCGAACTGAAAAACGATTTCATTGCACTCAACAAGCAATGGATTGAGAAGTATTTCCGCATCGAAGAGTCTGATTTAAAGACATTTGCAAATGTTGAAAAAATCATTACCGAAGGCGGACAGATATTTTTCGCCATTGATAAGGAAAGCAACCTTACGGCGGGCTGCTGCGCGCTTGTGAACCACGGCGGCGACGGTTTCGAACTTGCGAAAATGGCCGTCGCGCCCGAATTTCAGGGGCGCGGAATTGGCAGTCGGTTGGTTGGCGAACTGCTTCGCCACGCCCGTAGAATTGGTGCAGGGCGGGTATTCCTGATTGGCAACACAAAACTTGAAGAGTCGATAAAACTGTATAAGAAGCACGGATTCAGAGAGATTCCAATCGTAGGAAACACTTATGAGAGGTGCGACATTATGTTGGAAAAGACATTCTGTGTCAGGAAGATAGAGCCGCAAGACCAAATCGCAGTGGCGCAGATTGTCAGAAATGCCTTTTTAGAATTTTCGGCGCCGCTCAAAAACACGGTTTACGACGACCCGCGCACATTCACTATTTGTGATACCATAATCAATTCATTATCTGATTATTATGTGTATATTGAAGATAATGTGCTGCTCGGCGGCTGTGGTTTTTACCCTACCGAAGGACTTCCGAAAGGTTATGCAGAGGTGATAAAATTCTATCTGCGACAAGAGGCGCGAGGTAAAGGTATTGGCGGAATACTTCTGAATAAGGTTGTAAATAATTCAAAATCAATGGGGTATAGCCATCTATATATCGAATCATTCCCTGAATTTTCATCGGCGGTGGCAATGTATCAGAAATATGGATTCCACGCTATCCCGCACCGTCTTGGCAATTCGGGGCATACGGCGACAAGCATTTTTATGGTAAAAGACTTGGCGCAAGTCTGAATAAAAGACTGAAACGATTGTGTGGTGTTATTTGAAAGACATATCATTATTAGAAATCATAAAATATTAAAATACAACAAAATGAATCAATTCGGCAAATTTAAAAAGATTGACGCCCACACGCACATTGGGGCATTCGGCAGTCCATTCAACATCGATTTCAACACGGAACGGCTGCTTGAGCAAATGGCGGAATATAACATTGAGAAGACGGTGCTCTGCTCGGCGAGTGCCTACTCGAACGACGACACGCTGGCGGCCTTCAAGGCTCACCCCGACAAGATTGTCCCGCTTATGTGGGTTAACTGCGCACAGGGGCAGTCAGCATACGATTTGCTTGAGCACTACTTGCGCGACGAGCATTTTGAAGGCGCCAAACTGCAGTCGCTGTTTGACGGCTACACCGCCGACGCGCCTTGCGTTGACCCCGTCGCCGACATTTGTGAGAAATACGGCAAGCCGCTGTTCGTTCATTCGGGGCACGAGCCGTTCGCACTGCCGTGGCAAATCGGGCTTCTAGCCGAACGCCACCCGCGCTTGCGCGTGGTTATGATTCATATGGGGCACGCACACGGGGTGTATGTTGACGCGGCGATAAAAATGGCGCGACGCTATGACAACATCTGGCTCGAAACGTCGGGAACTTCAATGAGTTGCCAAATAAAAAATGCCTACGACACCGTTGGCCACGACCGCGTAATGTTCGGCATAGACTCGCCTTTCAGCCCCCCGTCGGTTGAGATTCAGAAAGTTGCAGCCTGCGGCGTTGACGAGCAAGGTCAGGCAAACATCTTCTACAACAATGCAGCAAAGTTTTTGGAGATATGATTGGCTGGCGGATTGTTTCGTTTAGTCTGCTGTAATTAAATGCAACAATTGAAGGTTTGCTCAGTGCTGAAAAAATTGAGTTTAAAGACGGCTGTTGGTAATTGAAAATTTAAACGGTTTAAACGGTTTTTTAAGATAATAAACAAGTCGTCTTTTGTTATTATTTGGATAATCAATATTATAGAACAAGGGGATTTAAACGGTTTAAACGATTTTTAAATCAAGAAATCAATAATCCTTACTAACCCAATACGATTCACTTTAAAAATACCCACCCCACATACTTTTTATAAAGTAAACCTATCAACCCTACAGGTTGGTAGAAAATAATATTTATCTTTGCACCATCATTAAAACATACAAGACGAGGGCGCAGACTGGAATTTGATTTGGTAAATCTCACGAAATCAGGCAAGTCGGCGCCATCAAACTAAAATTAAAACAGAGATAGAAAATGGTATCATTACTGATTATATCGACATTACTGACCACCGCCGCCGACACCACGGTGGCCCGCGAACTGACTGTGGACGAAGTGGTTATCGTTTCCACTGCGTCGCAGGGCGGACGGCGGGCGGTGAAGGGGCAGGCGGCAAGCATCGACGAGCACATTGGCAACCTGCGCAATGTGGCAATGGTGCGGCGCGGCTCGTACGCGTGGGAACCTGTGGTGAACAATATGCCCACCGAGCGCCTTTCGACAACCATCGACGGAATGAAGATTTTCTACGCCTGCACCGACAAAATGGACCCTGTGACGTCGTATGTTGAGAGCGGTAACTTGCAGACTATCAGTCTTAACAGCGGTCTCGACGGCAATCCG
This sequence comes from uncultured Bacteroidota bacterium, assembly GCA_946414435.1. GTDB lineage: Bacteria > Bacteroidota > Bacteroidia > Bacteroidales > SZUA-534 > RUG13583. The sequence continues at coordinate 61,560 of CAMKOM010000003.1, read as the reverse complement.
CAGGCCACGGGCAACATCGGCGGAAGCCTTGATTTGCGTCTGCGGAAGGCTGGTTTCGACGCCGACCCGCTGCGGGTGAACCTGTCGGCGGGGCACGAGTGGAACGGCCACGTGCAGGTGTATGGCGCCGACGCGGCTTTGAGCGGCCATCGCGCTTACGCGAACATTGGCGCCTTCTACCGTCAGGCCGAGAATTACAAGATTGGCGGCGGCGAGCGGCTGCAGTTCTCGCAATTCCACAAAGTGAATGTTTTCAGCAATTTAGGCTTCCGCTTGACGGATAACGACGCCCTTGAAGCCACCTTCATCTTCGACCGCGCCACCGACGTGGGCTATCCCGCCCTGAATATGGACGTGGGGCTGGCCCGCGGCATCATTACATCGCTGTCAGTCAAGCATTTGTTCGGCTGGGCGAGTTGGGAAACGAAGGTTTACTACAACCACATCACCCACGAAATGGACGACACGCAGCGGCCCGACGTCGAGATTCATATGGATATGCCTGGACGCAGCCGCACGGCGGGGCTCTACAGCCTTCTCACAGCATCGCGGAAGCGCCACGACCTGGCTCTGAACTACGACCTTTACCACAACCGCCGCTTTGCCGATATGACAATGTACCCTGGCGGCGCGGCGCCAATGTATATGGTGACCTGGCCCGACGTGGCGACGCTCAACACGGGGCTGGCGCTGACGGACAATATCGGCTTGACCGAAAACCAACAGGTGCGGCTCTCGGCAAAGGTTGCGTGGCAGCATCAGCGGCTCGACAACGAAGAAGGCTACCACGCGCTGAAGGTGTTTTTTCCCGCAATGACCGACGCCTACTATCAGACCACGGGGCGCGTGGCGGCAAGTTACCGCGTGCAGTTGGGCGGCCTGCAACTGTCGGCTGGGGCTGGCTGGGGAAGCCGCGCGCCAACGGTGACCGAAGCCTACGGATACTATCTGAACAACACGTTCGACCAATTCGACTACATCGGCAATCCGCACTTGAAAAACGAATCGGCTTTTGAGTTGAACGCGGCTCTGAAATGGCGCGTGGGCGCGACTTTGCAGGTGGGCATCGACGGTAGCGCCTTCCGTTTTGCCGATTACATCATCGGGCATCTCGAAGAGCGCATCTCGCCAATGACCGTTGGCGCTGAAGGCGTGAAGGTGTACGGCAACATCAGCCGCGCCACCATTGCCAACGCGTCGGCAACGGCCGAATGGCAGCCGCTTAAATGGCTGAACCTGAACGGCAAATTGAGCATCGGCTCGGGCCGCGACGCCGACAACGACCCGCTGCCGCTCATTGCGCCCCTGGGTTGGCAGACGCAAATCGGGCTGAACCACGGGCAGTGGCAGGCGCAGGTTGTTCTGCGCGGAAACGGCCGTCAGAGCCACTTTGCGGCCAAATACGGCGAGACCGAAACGCCCGCGTGGACCGTCTGCGACCTGTCGGCACTCTGGCAGAAGCCTGTCGGCGATAGAAGGCTGACTGTCAGGGCGGGAATCGAGAATCTGCTCGACAAGCGTTACGCCACTTATGCCGATTGGAACGAGATTCCGCAAAAGGGACGGAATGTTTTTGTGAATTTGACGGTTGAAATGTGAGTTTGTTTGCGGTGCGCCCTTGCGGGCGGAAATTTTATAAAATTTTAAACAATATTGTTCAGAATCAATGTCTAACCAAACTTATCCAAACCAAAACCAAAAATGTTCTCGGATAAATTCGGGTTCGTTTGGTTAGAAACAAAAAACTAGAAATCAATTTTTTATAAATTTTCGATAGGATTTTCTTAAAATTTCTCGCGAAGCGATACAACTTAAATAACAAAATAGACTATGAAACAATTAGTTATCTGGATTGGCGCGCTAGTTTTGGGCGCGGTTTTAGGCATTTTGGGCGTGGGCGCCATTGACGCCGTTGCCAATTTTGTGGCCACCGTTTTCACGCGGCTGTTCCAACTGCTGGCAATGCCCACCATTCTGCTTGTGGTGATAAGTACGTTCGCCACTTTCGGCTCGAAGGGCTCGGGGCCGATTTTCCGCCGAACGGTCGTCTACACGCTGCTCACCACGGTGGCCGCGGCCGCTGTCGGTGCGGTGCTTTTTGTGCTGGTCAAGCCCGAAAACATTCCCGCGGGTGCGTTTGCCGCCACTGCCGAGCCGTCGGCGCAGACGCTCACCTACGCCGACCATATTCTTGGCGTTGTGCCGAACAATTTTCTGCGTCCGTTGCTCGAAGGTAACGTGTTGTCGCTCTTGCTGATAGCGTTTGTCGTGGGCATTGGATTGTCGCGATTGCCCGAGTCGGACAACAAGGCGGCGGTGGTGCGTCTGATTCTCGGCCTTCAGGAACTGCTTTTTCTGCTTATCCGCTGGATAATCAAGATTTTACCCATTGGCATTGTGGCCTTTGCGGCGCAACTCACTGCACAACTTGGCGCAGGCGTTGTGGCTGGCTCGTTGGGCAAGTATCTGCTTGTGGTTCTGGGCGGAAACGTGGTGCAGTTCTTTGTTGTTCTGCCGCTGTTTTTGCTTGTGCGCGGGCTCAATCCGCTGACGGTTCTGAGCCGAATGGCGCCCGCCGTCCTGACCGCCCTGTTCACCAAAAGCAGCGCGGCCACCCTGCCCGTGACAATGGACTCGGCCGAGCGTCGGCTTGGCGTCCGCCCCACCGTGGCGCGCTTTGTGCTGCCCGTCTGCACCACCGTCAATATGAACGGCTGCGCGGCCTTCATTCTGGTCACTTCACTTTTTGTGATGCAAAACGGCGGCACGCCTATAACCTTTTCAACCATAGCACTTTGGCTGTTGATTTCGGTTGTTTCGGCCGTTGGCAATGCGGGCGTCCCGATGGGCTGCTATTTCCTGACGCTTTCGCTGATGTCGGGCGTCGGTGCCCCGATAGGCGTTCTGGCCGTCATTCTGCCGTTCTACACCATTATCGATATGATTGAAACCGCCGAAAACGTCTGGTCCGACTCGTGCGTCTGCGCAATGACCGATAAGGATTTGCGGGGCGAAACGGTGAGCGCGTGACGGTGTATCGATACGTATAAAAGGCGGACATTTGTAGGAACGTGCCGCGTCAGCAAATAGTAATCCATTGATTAAGACTAGATTACCATTGACCGTTTTCTTTGCAGCCGCACTGCACCTTGGCTGTGCCGCGTGGTGCGACATTGTTTTTGTGCTCGATAAAAAGGCGGCTTTCGGCAACGGCCATATTGCCGTGATGGTTGGCGACGAGCAGCGCGGCTGGCATTACGTCTCGATAAACGGAACCGCAGGAATGCCCAAGCCGTGGGGCTTCAACACCCTGGCGGACCGCGACATTCTGATAACCGACACTTCGGGCGCCGCGGTCGGCAATCTGCGCCAAGCCATACGCCGCGCCGACATTATCAACGGCTTGAAAAGGCACCGTTACGCGGTTTTCCGCCGCATTAGGGCGTCAGCCGACGAGGACTCGGCCGTTCTCAATGCCGCCATACAAGCCGCGTCGGGCTATCTGTACGGCATTGCTGGTCCTGGGCAGTCGTGTATCGATGTGGCGCAAACGGCTTTCTCGGCACTTGTCCGCCTTCGCCAACTCGACCAAAACGGCTCTGTGCCTGGCCAAACCGATTTGATTCCGAAAAACTGGTTCCGCAAACTCGCCGCCCGCGTGCGTGCCGTCAACCGCGCGTCGCGAAACAACCCCAACGCCATTCGTTTCTATCGCAAAATCAATAAGAAAGAGAAGATGGCTTTGAACTAAAAATCTTTCTAAACAGAACATTTTAGAAAAAATAACCTACCAACATGGTGGGTAATAGAAAATTATTTTTACATTTGCAAAGTCATAAAAAATAGATGTAAAAAATGGCAAAAGTTGCTAACAACATAACGGAACTGATTGGCCGCACGCCGCTTCTGGAACTCACCAAAATCGAGAAAGAGCAGAGGACGAAGGCGCAGATTGTGGCCAAACTCGAGTTTCTGAATCCTGGACGCAGCGTGAAGGACCGCGTGGGGCTGAAACTAATCGACGAGGCCGAGCGCAAAGGGCTTATTGGCAAGCACACGGTGATTATTGAACCCACAAGCGGCAACACAGGCATTGGTCTGGCCGTGGTGGCTGCCACGCGCGGCTATCGGCTCATTCTCACAATGCCCGACTCAATGAGTCTCGAACGCCGTGCCCTGCTCAAGGCTCTGGGTGCCGAACTGGTGCTGACGCCTGCCTATGAGGGTATGCCTGGCTCAATCCGCAAGGCAAAAGAACTGGCGGCGCAGATTGGCGATGCGTTCATTCCGCAACAATTTGAGAATCAGGCCAACCCGAAAGCGCACATTGAAACAACGGCGCAGGAAATCATTGCCGACACCGACGGGCAGATTGACATTTTTGTGGCGGGTGTGGGCACGGGCGGCACCATTACTGGCGTTGGCGAGACACTGAAGGCCTTCAATCCCGAAATCAAGGTGGTGGCCGTTGAGCCGCTGGGCAGCGCGGTGCTGTCAGGTTGCAAGCCTGGACCGCACAAGTTGCAAGGCATTGGCGCGGGCTTCATACCAAAGATTCTCAACACGCGCGTCTATGACGAGATTTTCCGCGTCACCGATGACGCCGCTTTCGAGGCCGCCCGCTACATTGCGCGGTGCGAGGGCGTGCTGGTGGGCATTTCGTCGGGGGCGGCGCTGCACGCGGCCATTGAGATTGCGCGGCGTCCCGAGAACAAGGGCAAGCGCATTGTCGTTCTGCTGCCCGACTCTGGCGAACGCTATCTGTCAACAACGTTATTTAAAGATTAACATATTAAAAATCAGAATATTATGGCAACAATTACAGTAAACGGCGACAAGCAGGAAGTCGCATTGCCGATAACAGTATCGGAATTGATAAAGCAAAACAATGTGGCTCAGCCTGATATGGTCAGCGTGCAGATAAACGAAGAGTTTGTTGAAAGAGAAGATTACGGCACAACCACTCTGAACGATGGCGATGCAGTTGATTTTCTGTACTTTATGGGCGGCGGCGCAATATAATTGAGAATTGAAAATTGAGAATTCGTAATTCGTAATTCAAAAATCAAAAACCAAAAATCGTAATTCATTAATTGCTATGTTCGATTATACAGAAGAAGAACTAACCCGCTACTCGCGCCACATTCTGCTGAAGGACGTGGGTGTTGAGGGGCAGGAAAAGATACGCGAGGCGAAGGTGCTGGTGATTGGTGCTGGCGGCCTGGGCGCGCCTGTGGCGATGTATCTGGCGGCCGCTGGCATTGGCACCATTGGCATTGTCGATGGCGATGTGGTTGACCTGAGCAACCTTCAGCGGCAGATTATCCACACCACGCCCGATGTTGGTCGGCCAAAGGTTCAGTCGGCCAAAGAGACGATGCAGGCAATCAACCCGAGTGTGAAAGTGGTTGCATATCAGGATTTTCTGCGTGCCGACAATGCGCTCGACATTATTCGCGACTACGATTTTGTGGTTGACGGAACCGACAATTTCCCCGTCAAATTCCTAATCAACGACGCTTGCGTGATGGCTGGCAAACCGTTCAGCCACGGCGGAATCTTACGCTTTGAGGGACAGACGTTTACCTACGTTCCTGGCCACGCCTGCTACCGTTGTATGTTCAAGACACCGCCACCGCCGAACGCCGTCCCCACCTGCTCGCAGGCTGGCGTGCTGGGCGCCATTGCGGGAATGTTGGGCACAATTCAGGCTGCCGAAACACTCAAATATTTTATCGGCGTGGGCGAACTACTGACCGACAAACTGCTGACATTCAACGCAAAAACAATGGATTTCAGAAAGATAAACGTCAAACGGCGCGAGAGTTGTCCGCTCTGCGGCACCAATCCGACAGTGACCGAACTGATTGATTATGAACAAGGTGTTTGCGACTTGGCAGCACATAAAAAGGGTTGAGAAGGTTGATGAAGTTGAGAAAGTTTAGAAGGTTTAGAGTCTAAACAGCGAAGCGCTAAACTTCTCAACAGCGAAGCGACTAAACTTAAAAAAAAACGATTATGGCAGACAAAAAGAAACTTTCATTGATAGCCTTTTCGGGCGAATTCGACAAACTGACGGCCGTGTTCACGCTGGCAACAGGCGCTGCGGCTGTGGGCTACGAGGTGAACATTTTCTTCACCTTCTGGGGGCTCGACGCAATCAAGCAGAAACGCGGCCGCGCCTTTGTGGGCGGCAACTGGCTCACAAAAATATTCGGCTTTATGATGGGCGGCCTGCACGCAACACCCACAAGCCGATTCAACTTCTGCGGCGCTGGTCCGCGCATTTTCCGCAAACTGATGCGCAAAAACAACGTGGCCACACTTGAGGAACTTGTTGAGGCGGCCACGGCGCTCGGCGTCAACCTGTACGCCTGTGAGATGGCGATGCACGTTCTGGGGCTCAAGCAGTCCGATTTCATTCACGAGGTGAAGGACACACTCGGCGTGGCGTCGTTCCTTGAAATATCCGAAGGCGGACGGACGATGTTTATTTGACAATTGAAAATTGAAAGTGGAAAATTGAAAATTAAAAATGAGCAATGAAGGTAGAGGGATATGATTCGGGGTGCGCCCTGACGGGCGGAAATTTTTATAAAATTTTAAAACAAAATTTTGTCAGAATTTCTCGCGAAGCGACACCGCTTTGTAGAAAAAATCTGCGTTAATCTGTTAAATTTGTGTTATCTGCGTTCATTCAAAATTCAAAATCCTAAATAACTATGGCAACACACACATTAGACATTACCAACGAGCATTGCCCGATGACATTTGTCAGGACGAAACTCAAACTGTCGCAGATTGCTGAAGGCGACATTCTAGAGGTGCTGCTCACCGAAGGCGAACCGCTCACCAACGTGCCGCGCACGGCTGTTGAACAAGGCTATAACGTGCTGAGTATCACGCACGTCGAAGGAAATATTCACAAAGTAACCATTCAGAAATAGATGGAACTGACAATTACCGACGAGGCTTATCAGAGTGTTCTGGCACAGGCGCAAAACGATGCGCCCGTGGAGTCGTGCGGCTACCTGCTTGGTCCTGACCGTCAAACGGTTACGATGAATTACCCGATGCGCAATATCGACCATTCGGAGGAGCATTTCAGTTTCGACCCGCGCGAGCAGTTTGCTGCCGTCAAATACGCGCGGCAGAACGGACTTGTGATTGTCGGCAACTGGCACAGCCACCCTGCGTCGCCGTCGCGACCGTCGGCAGAGGACATTCGGTTGGCCTTCGACCCTAACATATTGTATTTCATTCTCTCGCTCGCTGGTGAGCAGCCCGTTTTCAACGCTTTCGCGATTGCCGACGGCGAGGTGAAGGAAAAGGTGAATTTGAGATAGAGCGAATCAGAAATCTGTGCTATCTGCATCAGAATTAATGTGTTGTAGATAGCATTTTTTATCAAGAATAAACCTATTAAAATGATGGGTTGATAAGAACTATGGTGATATAGATTGTGTGTGCGCGAATCAAGATTTTAGAGAAAGAGAAAACGAGATTGATAATTATCTAAATAATTTAAAATTAACTTTTTAAAAGCATTAAAACTATGGCAGACAGCAACATTCAACGCAGCATTACGACTGCAACGGCTCGCAAACTTGCGAATACTACCAAAACCCCACCGCAAATGGGGTCAATCACACCGCGGCTTCTTCTGAAACTGCTGCCGTGGACACAGGTTGAGAGTGGCACCTACCGCGTCAACCGCACTAAAGTTGAATTGAAAAAGGCCGACCGAATTGCAATTCAGTATTTCGACGGCGTGGCAAGTTTCACCGCGAAGGATTTGCGTCAGATTCCGCTTTTCGCCAGCATCGACGAGGAGATTGTTTCGGATTTGGCGCGCAACTTTGTGCCCGTTGAGGTGAAACGCGGTAAAAACCTTATCACTCAAGGCAAAGACAAGCAGAAATTCTTCATTGTGGCAAGCGGTCAGGCTGAGGTTATCAGCACGGGTATCCACGGCGAGGAACTGCGCATTGCCCTGCTTGGCACTGGCGAGTATTTTGGCGAGACCGACCTTTTGAGCGCCGCTAGTTCAACCGTCTCGGTACGCTCACTCACAAACTCAACTTTCCTTCAGTTGGAAACGCCTGTGCTTGAGAAACTTATCAAAGAAAAACCGAATTTCCGCGAGCAGTTCAACAACGCTGTCGATGACCACCTGCGCCTGAAGGCCACAGTCAACGACCACGGTGAGAAGCATATCGACCTTGTCAGCGGCCACGAGGAGGACAACATTATCCCCGAAACATACATTGACTACGACGAGACACCGACCGAATACTCGCTCAACACACTGCAGACGGTTGTGCGCGTCCACACTCGCGTAAGTGACTTATACAATGCGCCTTACAATCAGTTGGAGCAACAACTTCGTCTGTCAATCGAGAGCATTAAGGAACGTCAGGAGTGGGAACTTATCAACAACAAAACGTTTGGTTTGCTAGCACAGGCTGCGCCTGGCTACAAAATCAGTACACGCTACGGCGCACCAACCCCCGACGACCTTGACGAACTTCTGTCGCTTGTTTGGAAAGAGCCCGCATTCTTCATTGCCCACCCGCGCGCCATTGCCGCCTTCGAGCGTGAATGCACTTGGCGCGGAGTGCCGCCTGTTTCTATCGATTTGTTTGGTACAAAGGTGATTACGTGGCGCGGCGTGCCCATTGTTCCGTCGGACAAGGTCGAAATCAAAGGCCAGTACCTGACCAGCCGCGGCGTCGGCACCACCGACATTATTCTAGTGCGCACAGGTGAGAAGGAGCAAGGCGTTGTGGGCCTGCACCAGGCTGGCATTCCAGGCGAGATTGCGCCGTCACTTTCGGCTCGACTGATGGGACTCGACCAATACGGCGTGGCAAGTTACCTGCTCACAAAATACTTCTCGCTCGCCAGCCTGACCGACGATGCCATTGCTGTGCTCGAGAACGTTGAGGTGGGCTACTATCACGATTACCAACACCGTAACCAAATCGAAAAATAATGTATGCCAATGAATTAGATAACTTCAGGCCCGACATTCCCGAACTGGGGCAGATTCCGCAGTTCAGGTTCGACGCTGACGCACCCGTGCCCGACGCAAGTCCGACATTGGCGCAGCCAGCGCCAGAGGCCGATTTCAGCGCTTTCGCAATGCCGAAGGTTCCGCTCACAGGCGAACTTTCGGATGCCGATGAGACGCTGTTCAAGAGCGTGGTCGAAAAATATTTTTCCGAAGACGCGCCCAAGGCCGAACCTGACTTGCAACCGTCTGACAAACAAGACGACGTGCAGCCCGACCGTCGGAAATGTATGCTGAAGGACAACGGGTTCGGAATCGGCATTCCCGAAACCGAACTGGTGCACAACCTGCACTATGAGGAGGCCGACACCATTGACCAGACTGAGATTCGCAAGCAGTTCCCCATTCTCGACCAGAAGGTCAACGGCAAGGATTTGGTGTGGTTCGACAACGGCGCATCGACACAGAAGCCGCTGCGCGTGATTGACGGCTTGAGCCACTTCTACAAGACCGACTACTCAAACATCCATCGCGGCGCGCATACGCTTGCCGCACGTGCTACCGACCAGTATGAGGGTGCGCGTGAGAAGGTGGCGCGGTTCATCAACGCACCATCGGTGGACAACATCGTTTTTGTGCGCGGAACAACCGAAGGCATCAACCTTGTGGCGCAGACTTTCGGACGCAAATATTTGCTCGAGGGCGACAATGTGATTGTCTCGACACTCGACCACCACGCCAACATTGTGCCGTGGCAGCAAGTGTGCAAGGAGCGCAAGGCCGAACTGCGGGCCATCCCCATCGACCGCAACGGCGACTTGATTCTACCTGAACTTGAACGACTTATCACGCCGCGGACAAAATTCATTTCCGTGGGGCATGTCAACAACACGTTCGGCACCATCAACGATGTGAAGTCAATCATACAAATTGCTCATTCTCACAACATTCCCGTGCTGATTGACGGCGCGCAGTCGGTGGCTCACACAAAAATCGACGTTCAGGATATGGACTGCGATTTCTTTGTCTTTTCGGGTCACAAGATTTACGGCCCGTCGGGCATTGGCGTGGTTTACGGCAAAAAAGAGGCGCTGGCAATGCTTCCGCCGTGGCAGGGTGGCGGCAATATGATTAAGGACGTGACCATTGAGCGTACCGAGTTCAACGAACCGCCCGCACGCTTCGAGGCTGGCACGCCCAACATTGCCGACGCCATTGGGCTGGGCTATGCGCTCGATTTTGTCAACAGCGTGGGCATTCACAACATTGAGCGCCACGAGCACGACCTGACGGAGTACGCGCGGCAGCAGATTGCGCTCGTTCCTGGCGTAACGCTCATTGGCAACCCCAAAAACCGCGTCAGCGTTGTGTCGTTCGACATTCCTGGCATTCCTGCGCCGCAAGTCGGTCAAATGCTTGACAAAGAAGGTATTGCCGTGCGCGCTGGCCACCATTGCGCCCAACCTGCGTTGCGGGCTTTGGGCTATGAGATGTCGGTTCGCCCCACGTTCGCCGTTTACAACACCCGCGAAGAGGTTGACCGTCTGGTGATTGCGCTGCGGAAAATTGTTGGGGCAAATAATTGAAAAACAAGAACTTAATGAACTGCATTTTCATTTCACCACATTTCCCGCACACCTATTGGCAGTTTTGTATGCGTTTGAAGCAGAACGGTGTGAACGTGCTGGCTCTGGCCGACACGCCATACGACAATCTGCCCGCGGAACTTAAAGAGGTGCTGACGGAGTATTACCGCGTCGAGTCGCTCGAAAACTACGACGAGGTTTACCGTGGTGTGGCCTATTTTGCGTTCCGCTACGGGCGAATCGACTGGATTGAGTCGAACAACGAGTACTGGCTGGCGCAGGACGCAAGGCTGCGGACCGATTTCAACATTGGCACAGGCATAAAATCCGACAAGATTGCAAGTATTAAGGAGAAGTCGGAAATGAAAAAACATTACGTCGCAGGCCGTATCCCGACAGCCCGTCAGGCAAAGGCAGCCGACGGTTTGGCCGCCGTCAGCGCTTTCGCGAAAACCACTGGCTACCCGATTATTCTGAAGCCCGACGTGGGCGTGGGCGCCAATGGCACCTACAAAATCGGCGATGAAGCCGAACTGAAAAACTTCTTTGAAACCGAAAGCAATTATCCGTTTTATGTGGCCGAAGAGTTTGTCAGCGGCGAAATTTGCTCATACGACGCCATTATCAACTCAAAAGGCGAACCGCTCTTTGAGTCGATGACCGTGTGGCCGCCGTCGATAATGGACATTGTCAACCGCCAACTCGACCTTTCATACTATGTCGATAAGACAATGCCCGTGGCTTTGCGCAAATTAGGCAGGAAAACAGTGAAGGCTTTCGGCATTTTCAGCCGTTTTGTGCACCTTGAGTTTTTCCGTCTCGACGCCGACCGCCCTGGTTTGGGCAAAAAGGGCGGATTTGTGGCGCTTGAGGTGAATATGCGGCCCGCTGGCGGCTACACACCCGATATGATAAACTACGCGCACTCGACCGATGTTTACAAGATTTGGGCCGATATGGTGGCCTTCGACGAGAACCGCACGCCCGAGGCCGACAATCAGTATTACTGCGCCTTTGCAAGCCGCCGCGACTTCAACCGCTACCGCCACAGCCACGCCGAAATTCTTGAGCGCTACGGCGGACGCATTGTAATGTGCGAGCGTATGCCCGAACTGTTCTGGGCGGCAATGGGACAGCAAATGTACACCGCTAAACTTGATACTTTTGCCGACGTGAAAGAATTTGTCAATTTTGTGCACGAAAAGTTTTAAGCCGATGGAAATCAAATATATAAAGAGATACAGCCACAATCTTGGCCGCGATATGGAATACAAAACCTACGGCAGCAGCGGCCACCCCGTTCTGGTTTTCCCGTCGCAGGACGGTCGGTTCTACGATTATCAGGATTTCGATATGGTGGGCGTTCTGTCGGGATTTATCGACAGCGGGCGGATTCGCCTGATTTGCGTCGACAGTATCGACCGCGAGACGTGGTCGCAAACGGGCGGCGACTACCACCACCGCATTGACCTTCACGAGCGCTGGTACCGCTACATTGTGAACGAACTGATTCCCGAAGTGCGCCACGATGCTGAAACATTTATAGTTACGGGGTGCAGTATGGGCGGATTCCACGCGGGGAACTTTTTCTTCCGCCGCCCCGATTTGTTCGACACTCTGCTCGCCTTGAGCGGTCTGTACTACGCAGGATATTTCTTCCCTAACTACAACGACAGCCTGATTTACGAAAACTCACCATACGATTTTCTGCGCTATATGCCTGACAATCATTACTATTGGAATGAATACCGTCGTCGGCGGATAATATTGTGCGTCGGGCAGGGCGCGTGGGAAGACGACCTTCTGGCAAGCACCCGCCAAATGGACGCCCTGCTGCGCGAGAAAAACGTGCCCGCCTGGGTCGACTACTGGGGCACCGACTCGGCTCACGACTGGGCTTGGTGGCGCAAGCAAATCGTCTATTTTATGGACAAAATATTGAACGACTTTCAAATTGAATATGAAATTTGACAAAGCCGCCGTAGTTTCAAACCCAACCTTAAATTATTGGCAATGAATAGAAAAGAAGTATTATCGCGTAATGTTGTATTGCTGTCAAACATATCAGACGAAGAGAAGAAGATGCGTACAGAGGGAGACCAATTGCCTTCAATCGATTCCGTACGGCATATAATCGAATTGCTGAAACAGATATTTTTCCCTGGATTCTTCGGTTCGGGCGTTGGCAGCCGCGAGAGCCGTTTTTACCACGTCGGTATCAATATGGAAAAACTGATTGAAGAAATCGAAGAACAGATTTCGTTGAGTTTCAGTTGTTTCAACGGAGGAAAATCGGACGATGAAGTTGAGCAGATAGCGCTTCAGTTTGTCAACAATCTGCCCGAAATCAAACGGATGCTCTACACCGACATTGAGGCGATGTTCAAATCGGACCCCGCAGTGACGGCTTACAGCGAGATAATCTTCTGCTACCCCATAATGCAGGCTATGGTTCACTACCGTGTGGCTCACTCACTGCTGAAACTCAAAGTGCCCGTTCTGCCGCGTATCATAACCGAAATGGCCCACTCGGCAACGGGTATCGACATTCACCCTGGCGCCGAAATCGGTGAGTATTTCTCAATCGACCACGGAACAGGTGTGGTGATAGGCGAGACTTGTATTATTGGCAATCACGTAACTCTATATCAGGGCGTTACGCTTGGCGCGAAGAAATTCACCTACAACGATAGCGGTCAACCTGTGAACACCCCGCGCCACCCGATTATTGAGGACAATGTTACCATTTATTCAAATTCTTCGATTCTGGGACGCATTACCATTGGCCACGACACCATTGTCGGCGGCAATATTTGGCTCACAGAGAGTGTCAAACCCCACTCGAAGATTGTTCAGCAGCGCGCCGTTTCCGAATCGTTTTCTGACGGTGCTGGAGTATAAGAGTAACCTAAAAGATTTCTTTTTCATTGAAAAGCGGATTTCCCGAATCGTAGGAATCCGTTTTTTTTGTGCGCAGAAAGTGATTTCTGCCTGCACTCATTGACGCGCTTCTGTTGCCCTATTTTCAGAATCCGCTTGAGTCCAATGCAACCTAAAGTTGCAGCGCGTATTCCTGCTTGATTTCGCCCATTACAAAGGTGCTCTCAACCGACGCCACATTCTCGATAACGCCCAACTTGTTGAGCACAAATTCCTGATACTGTTTCATATCGGTGGCGCGCACCTTGAGCAGATAGTCGTATGAGCCCGATGTGTTGTAGCACTCTGTCACTTCGGGCATACGCATAATCTGCCGCGCAAAGGCGGTGGCAATGGCGTTGTTTATCTGCGCCATTTTCACCTTGCAGTACACTAGCAGGCTTTGATTGAGCTTGTCGGGGTCGAGAATGGCCACATATTTTTTGATGTACCCCTGCCGCTCAAGCCGTTTTTGCCGTTCGAACACCGGTGTTGGTGTCAGGTGCACGGCGTCGGCTAGTTCCTTGGTGGTCAGTTTTGCGTTTTTTTGCAGAGTTTTGAGAATCTGCAAATCGGTTTCGTCTAATGTGTATGCCATAATTGTCAGAATTTATCTTCTTTACGGATGCAAAAATAGACAATTGTTCTTGATTGTGCTAAAATTCTGGAAAATAGTTCTGCCCTATTAAACAGCAAAGCCCCCGGTTGCTACCAAGGGCTTCGCTATCTAATGTGTTTGTTTACAAATGCTTTATGCCTGTTCAATCAAGCTTTGTGCTGCAGTGGCCGTAATGTCGCGGTTGATTTTGCGCATAAGTCCCTGAAGAACAGCGCCCGGACCAACTTCAACAATTTCAGTCAGGCCGTTGGCAATCATATTTTGAATTGTCTGTGTCCAACGTACCGGTGATGTGAGTTGGGCCACAAGGTTTTTCTTTATTTCAGCCGGGTCGGTCACAGGACTTGCTGTAACGTTTTGGTAAACAGGGCAAACAGGTGCCGAGAACGACACTTCGTTGATTGCCTTCTCGAGTTCGGCACGGGCAGGTTCCATCATTGGCGAGTGGAAACCGCCGCTCACCGACAACTTCAGCGCGCGTTTGGCGCCCATTTCAGTGAATCGTGCAATAGCCTTGTCGATGCCTTCGTTGGTGCCCGAAATAACTAACTGTCCGGGGCAGTTATAGTTGGCCGGAACAATGCCGTCGATTTCAGAGCAAACTTGCTCAATAACAGCATCTTCCATACCAATAATAGCGGCCATTGTCGAAGGATTCAGTTCGCAAGCCTTCTGCATTGCCTGCGCACGTTTCGAAACCAAGGTCAGGCCATCGTCGAACGACAGAGCGCCTGCAGCCACCAAAGCTGAAAATTCGCCAAGTGAGTGGCCTGCGGTCATATCGGGTTTGAACTTGTCGCCAAGCACTTTAGCCATAATCACCGAGTGCAGGAAAACGGCGGGTTGCGTTACTTTTGTCTGTTTCAAATCGTCGTCGGTGCCGCTGAACATTAGGCTTGTAATGTCGAAGCCGAGAATCTTGTTTGCGCGGTCGAAAAGTTCTTTGGCCAAAGCCGAATTGTCGTACAGGTCCTTGCCCATACCCACAAATTGCGACCCCTGTCCGGGGAATACAAATGCTTTCATTTCAATGTAATATGTTTAAAATTTCGAAGTTTCAAATTGAGATTCCAAACAAACTGTAGAGACGTGCGTGCCGCGTCTCTACTTATAATCTCGAAACATCGAAACACAATTCTTGTGCCAAAGGGCGGTTAATGCAGTTTTTTGCCGAGCAGATTGATGAATTCGGCGCGGGTGGCGTTGCTTTTCATAAACAATCCGGTGAAAGCCGATGTGGTGGTGCACGATTCCTGTTTCTCGACGCCGCGCATCATCATACACATATGCTGCGCTTCAATCACCACCGCCACGCCAAGCGGGTGCAGCGTCTGCTGAATGCAGTCTTTGATTTGGTTGGTGAGCCGTTCCTGCACCTGAAGCCGCCGCGAGTAGGCATCGACAACGCGGGCAATCTTGCTCAAGCCGGTGATGTAGCCGTTCGGAATATAGGCCACGTGCGCCTTCCCGAAGAACGGCAGCATATGGTGCTCGCAGAACGAGAACACTTCTATGTCCTTGACAATCACCATCTGCGAGTATTGCTCTTTGAACATCGCGCTTTCGAGAATGGCTTTCGGGTCCTGATAGTATCCTTGAGTCAGGAACTGCATAGCTTTTGCAATGCGTTCGGGTGATTTTTTCAGCCCTTCGCGTTCAGGATTTTCGCCAATGTTGATGAGAACTTGACGGTAAAGGTCGGTCAGTGCCTGCGTTTGAGCGTTATTGTAGTCGTCGTGGCGTTGGTAGCTGTAGTTGTCGATTTCTTCTATATCCATATCTGTCAAAGGTTTTGCTGGCGCTAGCGCGATGCCTGCCACCGTTGAAAGTTAGGCAGCAAAGGTAGTTTAAAATTGGAAATAACGAAATTACTGAAGCAATACTATAATGCTAATCAATTTATTGGTTTTCAATAATAAAACAAGGCTCAACCTGTCGGATGAGCCTTATTCTTACACTTCTTGTATAACCCTAAACTATTGGTAATAAATTCTATAACGTGCTTACACACATTGTGACAAAGAATGCGGCACCGGCAAGGTAACCGATGGCAGCAAGCCACGACACATTCTTCAGGTACCAAATGAAATCGATTTTCTCCAAGCCCATAGCGGCAACGCCAGCAGCAGAGCCGATGATGAGCATACTACCACCCGTGCCGGCGGTATAAGCCAGGAATTCCCAGAACGGACCGTTCTGCACAAAGTTGGCGGCGTAGCCCACGGCGTCGGCGGCCTCGACAGGATACATTCCCATTGCGCCAGCCACAAGCGGCACATTGTCGACAACCGACGAAAGACAGCCGATAATGATGTCGATGATGAAGATGCCGCCCGAAATGTCTTTGAAGCCCTTGTCGAGTGCGTTCGACATAAGCGCCAGATGTCCGGCCGACTGTAATGCCGAAACGGCTAACAAAATGCCCAAAAAGAACAATATGGTGGGCGAATCGACACGTTTCAAGATTGATGTCGGGCGCAGCTTGTTCTGGACTGCCGGTGCGTGGTTTTTGTGGATAATCTCAGTTATGGCCCATACAATCGAGAGGCTCAACAACATTCCAATGTACGGTGGAAGATGAGTAACTGTCTTAAACACAGGTACAAACAATAGGCCTCCAACACCAATGCAGAGCATTGCCTTTTGGGTGCGTGGCGATGTGCCCCAGTCGTCTTTGTCCATCGACTGATCGGTTGGGCGCTCGATTTCGCCTTTGAGCGTAAAACTCAGGATTAGCAATGGAATGCACAAGCAAATGAGCGATGGCAGAAAGACTTCGAAAACAATTTTTTCGGTTGTCACCTGCCCGCCAATCCAAAGCATAATGGTTGTGACATCACCGATTGGCGACCACGCGCCGCCGGCATTTGCAGCAATCACAATCATACTGGCGTATAACCAGCGTGTTTTCTGGTTGTCGACCAATTTGCGAAGCAGTGCAACCATCACAATCGTAGTTGTCAGGTTATCGAGTATGGCACTCATAAAGAACGTCAGTATACTTAATATCCACAGCAACTTAACTTTATTCGTGGTTTCAATTTTATCGGTTATGACTTTAAATCCGCGGTGACGGTCGACGATTTCGACAATGGTCATCGCGCCAAGCAGGAAGAAAAGGATTTCGGCCGTATCTCCTAGATGGTGAACAAGTTCATAATTAAAGAATGAGTGAATGTTTTCGCTATTAAGTCCCCCCTCAAGGCCTAGCGAGAATTTGTTCCAAGCGGCGCTGTGACCTAGCGATAAGATGCTGTCGGCTCCGAGCGCATAGATGGCCCACATTGCCGATCCAATGAAGAGCGCCGGCGCGGCTTTGTCAATTCTGAACGGGTGTTCCATTGCAATGGCAATGTAGCCAAGCACGAACACCAAAATCATAACTGCAAACATATCAATGTACTTTTATACCTTTTTTTCAGGCCGCAAAAGTAGTGCTTCAAACGCCATTTATCATATATTGATTATGGTATTTTTCTATGATTTCCATTGATAAAACCGATTGATGAGATGGAAGAAATTAATCGGTTGTCTATTGTTTTGCGTGAGCATATATCGCTTTATATCAATATGTTATGCCTTTGTGTTAGTGTTAAAGACAGACTAAATCAGCATCTTCCGCAACTCATCGCACGCTTTTTCAGGATTCTCGCGGTCGAAGTCGAATGTATGGAACCCGAATTCGGTGGCCGCAACGGTGTTCACGGGTTTGTCATCGATGAAGAGCGTTTCGGCGGGGTTGAGTCCGAACTTGTTGGAAATCAATTCGTAGATGGCACGTTCGGGTTTAATCAGATTGTAGTAGCACGAAATCACTTCGCCGTCGAACTCTTTGAGAATCGGATATTTGCGAAAATCGGCAATAAACTCAAACGACATATTCGACAGCACAAACAGTTTGTAACCAGCCTTTTTCAGTTGTCCAATCAGCTCGCTTGTGGCTGCCACGGGCCGTGTTTGCGCAATGGCTTCGTGCAGAATCTCATCGCAGTGATTATAAGGCATTTGCATCACTTCAGTCATAGTCAGAACCATCTCTTCCCACGTGAGCGTGCCGCGGTCAAACTCAAGCCAGAAATGCGGGGTTGGGGTGGCGTGAATGATTTTCCAAAATGCAAGCAAATCGTTGGAACACAACCGTTTGTCGCGCGAAAAGACAACTCCGCCCAAGTCAAAAATTACGTTTTTCATTACTCGCTGATACTCTTTTTCTTACTGAAAATGCCGCCAGTGGCCTTGCCGAACAGTTTCACAAAATCTTTCTCGATAGCCGTTATTATCGGTTTCTGAATCTCGTCGTTGTAGATGATGCTGAGCGATGCCGGCTGTACTTCGATGTTTAGCATATCGTTGAAAATCACCGGCTCACCGTCGATATGAGCGATAATCGGGTGGTTGGTGTCGATTTCCACTTTGCGGGCCCTGATAATCTCAATGAATTTCGATTTGTGCATTGTGCGGTTGAAGAGCCGCGCGCCTACAGCCGGTGCTTCAACTTTCGGAAATTCCGACAGAATGCAGATGTCAACCAGGCCGTCGTCAATCTTTGCTTCGGGCGAGATGAGCGCGTTGTTGCCGAACTGCGCCGAGTTGGCAAGGCTAATCATAAAAGCGTTGCGGAACATCGGTTTTCCGTCGGCCACAATCTTGTAAGCCTGCGTTTTATAGTGCTGAAACTCGGTTGCGGCGATTTTTACATACGGAATCGAGCCGCGCTTGCCGTTTTTCGCGAATTTGTGAGCCACGTGCGCATCGAATCCGACGCCCGACACGTTGACCGATAATTCATTGTTAATCTTCATAGTATCAATGCGTTCGGTCAGCTGCTTATTGATGACTTTTATGGCTTCGTCCATATCCATCGGAATGTTCAGATGCCGCGCCAGTCCGTTGCCCGAGCCCACGGGAATGATGCCCATTGTGGTTTCGCTGCCCGTCAGACCTTTCACCACTTCGTTCACCGTTCCGTCGCCGCCCACGGCAATCACGTATTTGTAGTGCCCAATGGCTTCGCGGCTCATTTCGGTGGCGTGGCCGGCGTGTTGTGTGTACACGATTGTTGGGTTGAAAAGGCTGTAATTCAATGTCTTTTCAAGATTTTTGTTCAGCTTTTTCTGCTTTCCGGTTCCCGAAATGGGGTTTACTATGAAAAGAATTTCTTCGGCCATTTTTTTTCTGCAAATTAACGAATTTTATTTCGTTTTGCCGACAACTCATTGTTTTGCATCCGTGTGTTGTACTGCTGAATGATGCCTTTCAAAAGTTGCAGATTTTGCTCATCTGTCTTGTTTTTAGACATATACGTATTGCGATTGCGCAGCAGTTCATCGGCTTCGGCTTTGTATCGTTTCAGGCTTTCGCCGATGGAAACAAATTGGTATCCGTTGGCGTAGCGGTCGATGCCGTCGTTCTGATGTAACTTTTTGATTTCCATCGATGTTGTGAACTCATCGCCATCGAAAATCACGCACCGTTCGTCGTCGATAATCTGATAAAGTCCGTTCAGATAGCTCACCGAAACTCGTGGTGCGGCGCTGTCGAACAGGCTGTTGCCGAAGGCCACAAACGGCTCGTCGCAGCCCAAGTAGTCGAGAATGGTGGGCATAATATCGATTTGCTGCGCGGTGCGGGTGTAGACGCCGTGCATCGCGCTGTCAGACGGGCAGATAAATATCAGTGGCACAGCATAATGCCCCACTGTCGATTGGTAGAATTCCGATTCCGACTGCGCTGTGTGGTCGGCCGTCAGCACAAAAAGCGTGTTGTTGTACCAGTCGGTTTTCGCGGCCGACTCAAAGAATCGCCCCAGAGCGTAATCGGCATAGCCAATGCTCTCTAAATTAATTAGATGCCCTTTGGGGAAACGGCCTTTGTGCTGCTCGGGAATGGTGTAGGGGTGGTGCGAGCTCAGGGTGAACAGCCCGGCCACAAACGGCTGCTTGAAAGTCGAAAGTTCTCTCACCATAAACTGCTCAAACGGTTCGTCGAAAATGCCCCAATAGTTGTCGGAATCGCCCTTGTCGGGATACTCGTTAAAGCCGTAGTAGCGCTCGAATCCGGCAAGGCTCGTAAAACAGTCGAAGCTCATTGTGCCGTTTGCGCCGCCGTGGAAGAAGGCCGATGTGTAGCCCTGCCGGCCAAGCAGGGTGGCGATGCCGTCAATTTGGTTCGATGCGTATGTCGATGTGATGAACGCCTTGTCGAGCAGTGCCGGCAGCGACGCCATCACCGACGGCATTGCTTCAATTGAGCGTTTGCCGTTGGCGTACGCGTTTGTGCAGTAAAGACCTTGGCGCATCAGCGAGTCAAGGCAAGGCGTGTAGCCGGTTTTCGAGTTGTTGAGCAGTGCGCTGTATTCGCGGCCAAAACTCTCTAAAATGATGATAACCACATTCTTGCCCTTGCCAACGGCAGTGCTGCCGGGCGCGTGAAGTGGTGTGTAAATCTGCTCGAGTTCATCTTCGGTGAAGTAGTTATATTGTGATAACGTGCTGTTGCCCAATGTTTTGAAGATTGTGAACGATGAGTTCAGCACCAGCGGCATCCGTTCGGGCGTGGTGTATTTGGCAGCCGCCATAATGCGCAGCGGTTTCTCGCCAAAACTGCCGCGCGATGCTATTGCGGTAATTGCTATAATCAGCAGAGCCACAATGCTTTGTATGGCGTATTCGAGCGGTGTGCAGCGTTGCCTTTCAACGGGCTTGTGATTGGGATAAAGCCAGACAAACAGCGCCACCGTGGCCGCAAATAGCAGAAACAGTGGCCAATAGTCGGTGAAGAATCGCGGCAGCAGTGTCAGAAAATCATCGCCCATCCATTCGGGTGTGAAAATGTCGGCCGTGAGCCGTTTCTCTTCCCACTCATAGAATTTACAATCCACAAAATTGCACGCAAGAATGGCGATGTTTGTAATTAAAAAGATGATTTTCAGTATTTTCTGATAAATGCTATTGTCTAAAATCCGGCTCACCGGAACAACGCTCATCAGCACAAACAGCATATTGGCCAATGCAACCGACACCATATCGAAATGCAGCCCGTAGAGCAAATGCAAGACTAACTCGCTGAATGACAAACAAAAATGGCTGCTATTCATTGCATAGAACAGCAGCCTTGTGGCAGTCATAAAGACGAATATCAGAAGTATCCTTTTTGCAAATAACTTTATGTTAGTTAGATAGTTTCGCATCAACTCAAGAAACTCAGCAAGATACCAGCGGCAATGGCGCTACCAATGACGCCAGCCACATTGCAGCCCATTGCGTGCATCAGCAGGTGGTTGCTCTTATCGAACTCAAGACCAACAACTTCCGAAACGCGTGCGCTGTCGGGCACAGCCGAAACACCAGCGTTGCCAATGAGCGGGTTGATTTTGTTGTCGCCCTTCAGGAACAGGTTGAAGAATTTCACGAACAGCACACCGCCGCACGTTGCAATCACAAACGATATTGCGCCCAGCACGAAGATGCCTATCGATTTGGCTGTCAGGAAAGTGGTTGCTTGTGTTGAAGCGCCCACGGTCAAGCCGATAAGGATTGTCACAATGTCGATGAGCGGACCTTTTGCAGTGTCGGCCAAACGTTTGGTTACAGTGCTCTCTTTCAGCAGGTTGCCGAAGAACAGCATACCCAGCAGCGGCAGACCCGACGGAACCAGAAGGCAAGTCAGCAGCAGGCCGATGATTGGGAACATAATGCGTTCGGTTTTCGAAACGGCGCGAGGCGGTTTCATTTTAATGGTGCGCTCTTTCTCTGTTGTCAGCAGTTTCATAATAGGCGGCTGAATCACCGGCACAAGCGCCATATACGAGTAGGCCGATATTGCAATGGCGCCCATAAGGTCGGGGGCCAGTTTCGACGAAAGGAAGATGGCTGTCGGGCCGTCGGCACCGCCAATGATGCCGATTGCACCGGCCTCAGCCGATGTGAATCCGAGCGCCAAGGCTATCGCGTAAGCGCCAAAAATACCAAGCTGAGCAGCACCGCCCACCAAAACCAGTTTCGGGTTCGAGATGAGCGCCGAAAAATCGGTCATTGCGCCAATGCCAAGGAAAATCAGCGGCGGGTAAACGCCTTGTAAAACGCCGAAATGCAAGTAGTTAAGCACACTACCGCTCTCGTAGATGCCAATTTTCAGGCCCGGGGCGAAGGCAATGTTGCCAATGATGATGCCGAAACCGATTGGCAACAGCAGCATTGGCTCAAATTCCTTTGCAATAGCAAGATAGATGAAAACCAAACCAACGGCAATCATTACCAGGTGACCGATGGTCATATTGGCAAAGGCGGTGTATGAAAAGAATTGTGCTATGTGCTCAAGCACAAACGATATGAATCCGTTTTCCATTATTCAACAACAATTAGTGCGTCACCTTCCATAACCGAGTCGCCCTTGTGTTTGGCAATGCTTTTAACCACGCCGTCTTTCGGTGAGTCGATTTTGTTCTCCATTTTCATAGCCTCAAGAGTGAGCAGGTGCTGACCGGCGGTAACTGTGTCGCCCACGTTCACCTTCACGTCGAGGATAACGCCCGGCAGCGGAGCCGTAATGGCGTTGTCGTTGGCCGCGGCGCGCGGTTTCACAATGGTTTGCGTCGCTGTCGATGTTTGTGCGGCTGCGGGGCGGGCCACTCTTGCCACGGGGCTCGCCACTTTCTTTTTCGTGTTATCGATTTCGACATTGTAAGTGATGCCGTTCACCTGAATTTGGGCTTTGTCGTCGTTGATTTCGAGAATCTCAGTGTCGTACTTGTTGCCGTTTATTGTAAAAATGAACTTTTCCATAATTCAATAATTTGTTCGTTAATAAGATGTTAGACCTCCCGGACGCTTGCGCATTCCATAAATTTTTGAACTCCACGGCGAGTAGTTCCTCGATACCTTGCGCATTGTAAGAACGGTGTATTCCTCGTCGTGCTCTTGTTTGCTGTGCAAAAATAGTGCCAAAGCAATCGCGGCGTTAACTTCGTCGGTCGCGGCCTCGCCGGTTTGGGCGTTTTTGGCCGTAAACGGATGTTTCTTTTTGCGTGTCGCGATTTTGCCCACCAGCTTGAAGCAGAAGTAAAGCGTTGCCAGCGAGCTCAATACAATGGTCATTGCAATGACGGCCATTCCAACGCCGAACGGGTCGAGTTTCTTGAACTCGTCAATTTCGGCTGCGGCCGATGTGTGGTTGTTGCTGATGGCCGGAGTGGCAATCTCGTTCAGCACCCACTTGTCGGCGCCGTCGGTCTCGCGCCCGTAGCTGATGTCGGCCTTCATTGAGGCGGGCAGCTTCACGCTGTCGAGCAGTGTGCGGCCGTTGCCGTCGAACAGATAGAGCGTCTTTCCGCATTCGAGTTTGAATGTCAGATGCCTGAGTCCGGTTGAGTTGTCGCCGGTGGCGTACATTATAAAATGGCTGCGCGGCGGAATCGATGCCTGCGGATGGTTTTTCGCAATCATACTCTTGATTGGATTCTGCGCGTCGTCGGTCAGGAACAGGCCGCCAATGTTGACGGTGTTGTACGACGTGTTGTAAATCTCAATCCAACCCACGTGGTTCCCGTAGTCGTCAACCACGTTCGAATCGTTGAAAACCATTACCTCGTTAATCCGCAGGTCGGTTGCGTTTTGCGCTGAAACCAGACCGCAAGCCGACAGCGTCAATAGCAGTGTTATGATTTTTATCGGCTTCATTTACAATGGAATGTTTGAGTGTTTTTTAGCAGGAATCGAATCTTTCTTTGTGGCGAGCAGTTGCAGAGCGCGAATCACGCGGAAGCGGGTGTTGCGCGGCTCAATCACGTCGTCGAGGTAGCCCATTTGAGCGGCCACATACGGGTTCGAGAATTTCTCCACATACTCGTCCTCAGCCTTTTTTACATATTCGGCTTTCTCTTCCGGATTCTCTATCTTGCTGATATTCTTGCCTTCCAGAATCTCCACCGCGCCTTTTGCGCCCATCACGGCAATCTCAGCCGACGGCCATGCGTAGTTGATGTCGCCGCGAAGGCCTTTCGAGCCCATAACAATGTAGGCGCCGCCGTAGGCCTTGCGCAGGATGACGGTGATTTTTGGCACCGTGGCCTCGCCGTAGGCGTAGAGCAGTTTTGCACCGTGCGATATGATGCCGTTGTACTCCTGACCGGTGCCTGGAAGGAATCCGGGCACGTCCTCAAGCGTCACAATCGGAATGTTGAAGGCGTCGCAGAAGCGGATGAAGCGGGCGGCCTTGCGGGCAGCGTTGCTGTCGAGCACGCCGGCCATAAAGGCAGGTTGGTTGGCGATGATGCCCACCGATGTGCCGTTGAACCGTGCGAATCCTACAATTATGTTTTTGGCAAAATTCTCGTGAACCTCCATAAAGTCGCCGTTGTCGATAATGGCCAGAATGACGTTTTTCATATCGTACGGCTCGTTCGGGTTGTCGGGGATAATCTCGTTGAGCGAGTCCTCAAGGCGGTTGATTGGGTCGTTGCACTCAAGCAGCGGCGCCTCCTCAAGGTTGTTCTGCGGCAGGAACGAGAGCAGGCGGCGGATAGCCATAAGGCCTTCCTCCTCATTCTCCGAAACAAAGTGGGCAACGCCCGATTTCGATGTATGTACCTGGGCGCCACCAAGTTGTTCTTCGTTAACAACTTCGCCCGTAACGGTTTTCACAACCTTCGGGCCGGTTAGGAACATATAGCTTGTGTCTTTGTTCATAAACACAAAGTCGGTGATGGCCGGCGAATAGACAGCGCCGCCAGCGCAAGGGCCGTAAATGGCTGAAATCTGTGGAATTACACCCGATGCCAGAATGTTGCGCTCAAAAATGTTGGCAAAGCCGGTGAGCGAGTTCACGCCCTCCTGAATACGCGCGCCGCCCGAGTCGTTGATGCCGATTACCGGTGCGCCCACCTTCATAGCCATATCCATCACCTTGCAAATCTTGTTCGACATTGTCTCCGACAGCGAGCCACCGAAAACCGTAAAGTCTTGAGCGTAAACGTAAACCACGCGCCCGTCGATGGTGCCGTGGCCGGTGACAACACCGTCGCCCATAAACGATTGTTTCTCCATCCCGAAGTTTGTGCAGCGATGGCTCACAAACATATCGAACTCCTCAAAGCTGCCTTCGTCGAGCAGAAGGTTGATGCGCTCGCGAGCGGTCAGTTTACCTTTCTCGTGTTGTTTGTCGATTCGTGCGGCTCCTCCGCCCAGTTTGGCTTCGGCTCGTTTTTTAATTAAGCCGCCGATTTTGTCTTTATTTGTCATTTTTATGTTGATTATTTCTTGATAAACAAGTTTTTACGCTTAAACCATGGCGCAAAGGCCTGTTTTAGCCACCTTTTCAGTACATATTTTGTGCCAAACCGCCCTTGAGCCTTGATTTTTTATCGACAAGCGGGCGTTGTTGGTGGTAATTCTTTTCCCACAAACCTTAAAGACCTTAACGACCCTAAAGTCTTTAAAGTCCTTAAGGTCTGTCTCCCCGATGGCTGCCCACTCGCTCTTACGAAGCCTGCCCATCGCCAATGACAACCCACTAGCCCTTGCTATGACTTCCGCTTGTCCGACCTGATTCGGTACATTCGCTCTGAGAACCCGCCATTTTTGAGAAAATCTTTTTCCAGGTGTTGCAATTGTCTGAACAGCAGGTAATCAGCTTGTTTGATGAGCACAATGCACATATTTGCAATTGTTTCAGGCGGTCGTGTTTGAATCAAATCCATAAAAAATGGGGCATCGTTGTGCTGTCGCCCTAACTCGCGCATTGCTTTCAACTCAACAGAATCTTCTTCCCATAGTTTGAACCCGCGAGTTTTCAGAAAATCTTCGTAATCTTCAAGCAGCTCTTGTAAACTAGCCTTGGCAACGTTCACAAGTTTTATTTCGGTTTTGGAACTTGTGCTGCTTGCCGCACAACCTTCAATAATATTTTGTTTACCCGACCGCGCGGCTTGTATCATTTGGTCGCAAGTGCGGTCACCACGTTTTAGATAATGATCCACAAAATAGTATGTGATGCAATAAATCACGTCCGCCTTTTGGTACGAAAGCAGTTTTTTGTAGTTGCCCCTATGTGGTATAAGTTCTTCTGCCATAGCTTTTGGCGTTTCGCGGCTATGACAAAAATAACGTTTTTTCCTTAATGTACTAGTTTCAGTTTCAGTCTATTCCGGCAAATCCCCAACTTCAATAGTGGTAAGCATTTCGGCAGTTAGGTTCGGGGCTTGCGATAATCGGTTTGCTTGTCTTTCAATTGTTTTCTCGAACAAGTTGCGAACGAAACGTCCGTTTCCAAAACGCTCATCTTTCTCATTGACACATTTTTGCAGATATTCAGCTAGTGCGGTGCGCGCCTCATCCGAAATGCAGTATTCGTTCTTTTTTAAATTGAACTCGAAAATCTGCATCAGTTCACTTGCTGAGTAATCGGGAAAATCGATGTAACGGTTGAATCTTGATTGTAAGCCTGGATTGGCGTTTATAAATGTCTGCATTTCATTTGAATAGCCAGCCAAAATCACAACAAGACGGTCTCGGTCGTCTTCCATACGTTTCAGCAACGTGGCAATTGCCTCAATACCAAAATCATTTTGGCCTCCACTAACCAACGAATAAGCCTCATCAATAAACAAGATGCCATCTAATGCACTATCAATCACCTTATTGGTTTTTGGTGCTGTTTGCCCTACGTATTCTGCAACAAGTCCAGAACGGTCGGTTTCAACCAAATGCCCTTTTTTCAAAATTCCGAGTTCCTTGTAGATTCCTGCAACAATACGAGCCAC
Source organism: uncultured Bacteroidota bacterium (assembly GCA_946414435.1). Classification (GTDB taxonomy): domain Bacteria; phylum Bacteroidota; class Bacteroidia; order Bacteroidales; family SZUA-534; genus RUG13583. The sequence goes on along the minus strand of CAMKOM010000003.1, from coordinate 34,666 downwards.
AGTAGTTTTGCCTGTTCCAGGATTACCTGTAAATACACAGTGGTAGGATACCGAAGGTGTCTTAATGCCTTTTTCTGCCCTAGTCTGTTGAATCTTAATAAAGTTTGCAAGGGTTTCTATTTCACTTTTTACTGATTGTAATCCGATTAATTTTTGCAACTCCTCACAGGCTTTATCTATATCAATTTTTTTCTTAAATTTTTTAGACTCTTTTTCCGACTCAACATTCCCTTCATTATCAGAAATATCAGCATCATTTAATTTGCTTGATACAAAATCCAAACCCTTTTGTTCCTCATCGGATATTTTATTGTCAATATTGGCAATAGATGTAGCAAAAAGGTGTAATGCCATCAAATATTTATGTTGCATATTCTTGTCGGTCTCACCTAGCAAAAGAGAAATTACGAATCCTCCTTCGGGCGTTGGATTATGCTCTATGGCATTTTTTAATTGGAAATAAATGTCTGATACAGTAGAACTATACTTGTCTTTATATGCATCTATTTGACCATAATCAATAGTAATTTGATTGTTTAATGCAGCATACAACATAAATAAGCCGAAACACTCACTATCATCGAAGTCCAAATATTTCCCCAATTTTAAGAAGCAATTTAAGAAGTCTATCTCAATGAGCGTATTAACTAAATCACTTGTTCTTGTAGTGTTTTTTTCATTGTACGTTAATTTTATGTTCTGCTTCTTTAAAACTGTTTTAAATTCAGCACTGTTTTTCATCCAATCTGCCATTTCTACAATTTGACTTACGACAGAATTATAATTATTGTATAGTGTTCGAGATACACGATTAGGGGAAATATTGATTTTTTGTTGTTTCATAGTAGCATCTTGCAGTAATTGAAATGCTTCCCCAAATTTTTCAGCAGCGTTATTATTGCTGACAACAAGTGTAATATCTAGTGGGGTGAAATCCAATGCGCCATACTGCATAACTTGTATGGTTGGATTGTTTTTATAGCGTCCGTCAGGTTCTCCTTTTTTGTTTACGTATCTGTATGTTGTACCAACTTTAACTGCATCCGAAGGGGCAAATCCTGTCTCAGGAATACTAACCGCGGCGTGTGTTAAGGTAATTTTCGAAATCGGGAAAGCGTTGAAAGTCTTACCTTCATCAACAATTACATATCTAGGATAAAAATAAAGTGTCTTTCTATAATATAATGGCATTTTGGGAACATCGTAAGGTATCGATAATTCTTTGTATGAACCACATTTGAAAAAACAAGATGTTTTGTCAGAGTTCTTAATAACCCAAATTCTTTTACTCTTCTGCAAAATTTTGAATGAATCGCATAATTCTTTGTATTTTTCTTTCTCACTATCGCTTAATTCAGCCACTATGTCGTAACGAAGATTTTCAACTTCAATTTGAGCTTTATTTAATTCCTCACCATACTTCTGCAATAATTGAATCCATTCTTGTTTGGGATTTTTTGTAACCTTATCTTCATACTTTTTCACCAAAGGTTTTAGTCGTTGCTCAATATCTTTTTGAATTAAAAAACCAATATGGTCATTCAATATTTTCTTCTTAATGGGATTAGATTCTTTGTTTGCTATTTCTTTTTGTGTTTCAATAATTTTATAATCTAATTGCCCCTTACCTCTTAATTTAATAAGAACAAAAATACAGCCGACAGTAAGTCCTCCCATAAATAACAATGCAATTACAGAAGCTACTTTATCGACCGTTTCTGAATTCATTGTTTCGGCATTTTCTTTTTCTTGTGCAGGTTGTTCGTTAATAGCCAGTATACCACCCATAACCATCATTATAGAGAAGATTAAAAGAATCCACACAAATACTTTCAAACACCCTTTGCCATATTTTTTTAGTTCTGTTCCCATATCTTAAAACTTTTATATATAATTGTTTAGTAGTATCAAGGTTGAATTACGTTAATTCATTTTATCATTTTTTAATTCATCCAAATAACTTGCTGTTATTACGCCCGAAGGCAGAGCAATTATTGCCACACCCAAAATCGCTGATAGCATACTTATGAATCGGCCTAAATTGGTGGCAGGGTAAATGTCGCCATAGCCAACGGTTGTCAGAGTTGTTGTTGCCCAATAAAGTGCGTCAAAAAAGGTTTGGAAATGAGCGTTTTCGCCATCTATCGAACCTTCTGCATTGAACATAATCAATGCAGTAACTATTATGTAGGAAACTGCTACCATAAATACGGTAAACAATGTTGCTCGCTCTTTTTTCAAGACGTTGAAAAGCAGTTCGATACGGCGCGAATAACGCACTAATTTGAAAATTCTTATGATTTTTATCAATCGGGTGATCCTGAATAATTTGAAAGAAGGTTTGAACAATCCTACCGATGGCAATATTGATAGTAAGTCGATAATGGCAAAAATTGTAAATGGATAGAGCAGAAACGATTTCCATTTTTTGTCTTTCTTCAGTTTGTAATCGGCAGTGAACCAACGAAGAAGATAATCAATAATAAAAATCGTTACCGACACAATTTCAAAATAGGTGAATAGTGTATTTGTTTCACGGAAAGCCAATGGTATAATGCTGATAATGATTACTATAAGCATTATTAAATCATATAGCTTACTTACGAGCAGACCTTCGCTGTCGTGCTCAACCATCTCATAAATTTTTTGCCTCATGTTTAATAACAAGCCTAACATCTGATAGTCAAAGATAGAAATAAAAAGATTTGTTTTTAGGCTTTCTTATGTTTCTGAGTCCACCTTTGTTTTTTAGCCTGTTTGAATTGTGTGTTTTGATTGATAAGTGTATCATCTGTTGGCTGAGAGTATATTTATATATGTCATCAAAAAATCCTTTTGCATTTTCATAAAAAACATTTTACTTCGCATCGTTTTGATGAAAAACTGATATGAGCAACGTGAACAATCTGAACAGCAAACAGTGGTGGTGGCGTCGGTCCTAAAGAAAGTGGATTGGCCCGTCGGTTTGTTGTCTGACATATAGAACCCGCAAGCAATCCACTTGCGGGTTTTTGTTTGCAACGCCGTCATCATCGATAAACAGGATTTTTAACATAATTTAAATTCAAAAAAATGGAAAAACAGAAGAGGTTCTTCCTGACGGAGAACGAGATACCAACTCAATGGTACAACATTGTGGCCGATATGAAAAACAAGCCACTGCCGATGCTTAACCCGGGGACTCGCAAGCCGCTTACGGTTGACGAGATGTCGGGACTGTTCAACCGCGCCTGCTCGGAGCAGGAGTTGAACACAACCGACCGCTGGATTGATATTCCGGAGGAGGTCCGCAACCAGTACAAGAACTACCGTTCGACACCGTTGGTGCGCGCCTACGGCCTTGAGAAAGCACTCGACACACCGGCTCACATCTACTTCAAAAACGAGAGTGTCAGCCCTGTGGGTTCGCACAAGCTGAACTCGGCTCTGGCGCAGGCTTACTACTGCAAAAAAGAGGGCGTGACCAACATCACCACCGAGACGGGTGCAGGCCAGTGGGGTGCGGCTCTGTCGTATGCAGCAAAAGTCTTTGGTCTCGATTTGGCTGTGTTTATGGTGAAGGTCAGCTACAACCAGAAGCCGTACCGCCGTCTGATTATGCAGACTTACGGTGCACAGGTGATTGCATCGCCGTCGATGGGGACACGCGCAGGAAAGAACATCTTGACCGCCAACCCGACTTATCAGGGAAGTCTTGGAACGGCCATCTCGGAGGCTGTTGAACTTGCTATGCAAACCCCGAACTGCAAATATGTGCTCGGCAGCGTGCTGAATCACGTTTCTCTGCATCAGACTGTTATCGGTCTTGAGGCTGAAAAACAGATGGCAATGGCAGGCGAGTATCCCGATATGGTGATTGGCTGCTTCGGTGGTGGTTCGAACTTCAGTGGAATTTCGTTCCCATTTATGCGCCACAACCTTGTCGATGGCAAGAATACAGAGTTTATCGCCGCCGAACCTTCATCGTGCCCGAAACTGACGCGCGGCGTGTTCCAGTACGATTTTGGCGACGAGGCCGGCTACACACCGCTGCTGCCGATGTTCACTCTGGGCCACGATTTTGCCCCGGCTCATATCCACGCAGGTGGTTTGCGCTACCACGGCGCCGGAACCATTGTAAGTCAGTTGCTTAAAGATGGTTATATGAAAGGTGTTGATATTCCGCAACTTGAGTCGTTCCAGGCAGCAACATTGTTTGCACAGGTTGAGGGCATCATTCCCGCACCGGAGTCGGCACACGCAATTGCCGCAACCATCCGCGAGGCTAAAAAATGCAAAGAGGAAGGCAAGCAGAAGACCATTCTGTTCAACCTTTCGGGCCACGGACTCATCGATATGACCGCTTACGACCAGTATCTGGCCGGTGACCTGACCAACTTTGAGTTGCCGCAGGAGGATATCGACCGCAACGTATCGAAACTTGAGAAGATTATTTAAGCAAATTGCTGAATAATAAGAAAAACGGAGCCTTATGGGGTTCCGTTTTTTTGTGCGTGACGTTTTTGATTTTTCTCTTTTTGATGCATGGATGGTTCTAAATAGCAAGTTATTGCATTAAAAAATTCATTCGTTTCATCAAAAATTTATTTTGTGAGCGATTCTTGTATTTTTGCACAGCAAAAAATTGAGATAGTTATGAGCCTTATAAAATCAATTTCAGGAATCCGAGGAACCATCGGAGACAAGGTGGGAGAGGGTTTGAGCCCGATTGATATTGTCAAATTCACCGCCGCCTACTCGCAGTGGGTGAAGGAGCAGAACGCAGGAAAAAGTCGCTTGCGCATTGTCGTTGGCCGTGATGCCCGCATTTCGGGCACAATGGTGTCGCACATTGTTCTTGGCACGCTCGTGAGTATGGGTATGGATGTTATCGACATCGACCTTGCCTCTACGCCGACAACGGAACTTGCTGTTACTCACCACAATGCCGATGGCGGACTGATTCTGACGGCTAGCCACAACCCCAAGCAGTGGAACGCTCTGAAGTTGCTCAACCGCAACGGCGAGTTTTTAAGCGCCGCAGAGGGTAACCGAGTTCTCGAAATTGCTGAAAAAGAGTTATATACATTCGTCGATGTCGATTCGTTGGGCCATATTGAGCAAGACCTGACGTTCAACGCCAAGCACGTTGCGCAAGTGGTTGATTTACCGCTTGTTGACGTTGAGGCTATCCGCAAGGCGAATTTCAAAGTTGTGTTCGATTCAATCAATTCAGTTGGCGGACTTATTCTGCCTGAACTATTTAAAGCACTGGGAGTTACAAATGTTGTCGGTTTGAACACGGAGCCGACAGGCAATTTCTTCCACACGCCCGAGCCGCTGCCCGAGAATCTGGGACAGATTTCGGCTGCAATGCGTGAGCAGAAGGCCGATGTGGGCTTTGTGGTTGACCCTGATGTTGACCGTTTGGCCATTGTTTGCGAGGACGGCTCGATGTTCGGCGAGGAATATACGCTGGTGTCGGTGGCCGACTACGTGTTGAGTTACACCAAGGGCAACACCGTTTCGAACCTGTCGAGCACACGTGCTTTGCGCGACGTGACCGAGCAGCGCGGCGGACAATATTCGGCTGCAGCGGTGGGAGAGGTGAACGTTGTTGCTAAAATGAAGGAAACCAATGCAATAATTGGTGGCGAGGGCAACGGCGGAGTCATTTATCCCGAACTGCACTACGGCCGCGATGCTTTGGTTGGCATTGCTCTGTTCCTAACGCATCTGGCTAAAAGTCAGTGTAAAACATCGGAACTGCGCGCAAAATATCCCGCTTATTTCATTTCGAAAAACAAAATCCAACTCACACCAGCAGTGAATGTTGATGCTGTGTTGGCTGAAATGAAGAAACGTTATGCAAATGAGCGAGTTAACGATATTGATGGTGTGAAAATCGACTTCCCGACCGAGTGGGTTCATCTGCGCAAGTCGAACACCGAGCCGATAATCCGCATCTACGCCGAGAGCAAAAACGAGCAGTCGGCTGATGCGCTGGCTCAACGTATAATGGCAGAAATCAAACAAATAGCAGGAATCTGATTGGGACGAATACTTGCCATCGACTATGGTCGCAAACGTTGCGGAATCGCTGTGACTGACACGCTGCAAATCATTGCCACAGGCTTGAAAACCGTGCCAGCAGCCGAACTGATGGATTTTCTGAAGCAATACACGCAAAAGGAGCAGGTTGACACGTTTGTTGTCGGCTATGCCAAGCAGATGGATGCAACCGATTCTGAATCAATGCAGTACATACGGCCGTTTGTCAAGAAACTTGCAGAGACGTTTCCGCAAACGCCAGTTGAGATGATTGACGAGAGGTTCACGTCGAAAATCGCTTTCCAATCGATGATTGACGGCGGCTTGAAAAAGAAACAAAGACAGGATAAAGCATTGATTGACACTGTGAGTGCGACAATTATCCTGCAATCGTATATGGAACAAAAACAACGAAAATGATACTACCGATAACAGTTTACGGCAATCCGATTTTGCGCAAGAAAGCGCAGCCAGTGACCAAAGACCAGGAAGGTCTTAAAGAGTTGATAGCCAATATGTACGATACTTTGGCAGCCGCCGAGGGCGTTGGTTTGGCCGCACCGCAAGTTGGGCAGAGCCTTCGTTTGGTCATCATTGATGCAACGCCTTTTGCCGAGGATGAACCAGCCTGCAAGGATTTCAAGCGTACGCTCATTAATCCTGAAATTCTGGATTTTCCGACAGATGAGGAAGTTAAGTTCAACGAGGGTTGCTTGAGTTTGCCAGGAATCAGCGAGGATGTCTGGCGTCCCGACAAGGTTGAAATCCGCTACTTTGACGAGAATTTTGTTGAGCATCAGGAAGTTTGGAACGGTATGCGCGCCCGCATCTCGCAGCACGAACTCGACCATCTTGACGGCAAAGTCTTCACCGACCACATTTCGCCAATCCGCCGTCGGATGCTTGGCGGCAAACTGAACGCAATGATTAAAGGGAAGGCGACTGCACGGTATAAGATTTTGAATAATAAGTAGATAATTATTATTTGTGCTGTCTGTTGCAGCAGAGTGTTATTCACAAAAAAATCCACGGAAACACTTGTGTCTCCGTGGATTTTTATTTAATCCACTATGTTGTCTGTGGATTATCTTACAACTTGTGTGAATTCAGGTGTTTCGTTTTCCCTTGCCAAAACGTAAATCTGCGACTTCATTCCGCCTTGACCTTCAACGGTGAAGAGATATTCAGTGCCGCCTTTTATCGGGCGAGAACCAACAGTGACAGGTGTGCCGAGTGGCATTTGATAGCTGCTGCAAGCCTGATTGAAGATTTCTTTTTCGGCATCGGTAACATCCTTCTGCTCAGAGAATTCCGGCAGTTGCTCGAGTTCGCCTTCTTTCAGCCCGAGTTTAATTAGGAACTGCTCAACTTCGGCCGGAGCTGCGGCAATGCGAGCTTGACGAACACCGTAGCCATCAAGGATTTCGGCGTTTTGTGCGCTTTGCTTCAACGCAGCAACGCTGGTGTTAAGACCGCCGCTGCCGAAAGTGCAGAACGGGACAAGTTTCTTGCCTGCGAAGTCGGTGTTTTTCAGGAATGTGGCCACAGGAATGGCATAAGTTCCGCCCCAAATCGGGTAACCAAGGAAGATTACGTCGTAGTCGCTGATGTTTTTGTCAAGCGGTTTGATTTCGGGCAGAGTGCCTTCCTGTTGTTCTTTTTGCCAGCGTTGGATGGTCTGTCCAAAATCGCCAGAGTACGGCTCAACGCACTCAATTTCAGCAATGTCGCAATTCAGTTGTTTTTGAATTTCTTGAGCCACCGTGCGTGTGGTGTTGCTCTGCGAGTAGAATACAATCAGCGCTTTAGGCTGTACAGTTTCAGCTTTCTTTGGTGCCGATGTGCAGGCAACCGTAGCTGCCAATGTTGTTGCAATTAATGCCATGCTTTTAATCTTCATTGTTTTAAGTTTTTAGTTATTAATTAGTAAAGACGCGCTGAGGCACGCTTGTACGTTTATTTACGTTATTTCAAATAGTAATCGATGGTTGTAACCACGCGGATTTTCTTAATGTGCGGTGTTGTAAAATCTTCGCTGATAGAGAATTGCCCTTGCGATGCGTTGCGGATGCTGCCCAAATCGCAGTCGGCGTCCTGAGCGAATTTTTCGGCCACCTGACGGGCGTTGCGTGTGGCTTCTTCAATCATTTCGGGTTTGAGTGAATTCAGATTTGTGTACTGATATTCAGTCTGATTCTCATAAGAATTTCCGCCAATGGCCACGCCCTTTTTTAGCAATTCCTGCTGCATCTTCATAATCGACATAATCTTAGGCACATCCGATGAAATGACCGTGATGGTGCAACTTGTCTGATAACGCTCGCGCACGTTGTCTTGCGTCCACTGCTGCGCCAGACGGTCGAGCACTGACGGTGCCGAAACGGTAATCTCATCGTCTTTTATACCATTCTCTTTCAAGAAGTTGACAATGGTGTGTTGTTTTGTTTCAATCAGTTCGTAGAGTTGCCCCATATTGTTGCCCACTTCGTTGAACGATAGAGGCCACACCACTTTGTCGGCCAACACTTCGCGCTCTGCCAGACCTTTGACTGACACACAGCGGTCCTTCTGCGCATAATTGTTTATACCTCTGTAGATGAAATGGCAACCAAGCACTATGCTCGCGCCAATTACCAGAGTGTCGATTTTGAGAGTCATTTTCATATTCACAAAATTATTTATTTATCAATTCGTTGATTATCCAATTACAAAAATGTCACCTCACCGCTATCGCCACAACGGCCAGCAAAAGCAGAATAACCATCATCAGACAAGCTGCATAAAGCAGTCCGGTTTTTATTGTGAGCCAAAAGCTGCGCTTATAGCTGACACCCAGAATTTGGTGATAATCAATCATCAGAACTATCATTGTGAGCAGAATACCCGCATCTAACGAGCGTCCGAAAGTAAAAATCATTGTGAACATTCTCAGGAAGCAGACCTGACATAGCATATAGCCCGCCATTGAGGCCGCCGCCGCCAGCCTGACGCCGTACTTTCGGCGAAGACCGATAAAAACCGCCATCCACAGAAGCAGCAAATCGCCGATGAACATTGTCACTCCCTGGCTGCGCATTGTGGCCTCGAACGCCGCTAGCGACGCCTTCCACCGTGTATCGACTTCATCGGGATACTTGTCGAGATGCAAAAGCTGATAGCCGCGCAAAATCATATTGCCGGTGCGGTTTCCCCAATCGCTGATTACAGAGTCGGAAACAGCGTCATCGTTTCCAATGTCGAACGAGAATGTATAGCTGTGTTTTTGTGCGGTGTCATTTGAACTTCCCGGCGTGAGATTAATTGCGACAGTGTCGTCATAGACGATGGTTGCACTGTCGGTTTTGATTTGCGGCCCGGCATTTTGTCCAAATTCGGGATTCACCATCGCCGAAATCATTGTGAAAAACGAATAGAAAATGATGAGCGATGCGAGTGGTGCTAGATAGATGTCGTGCTTGCCGTTGATGTAGTCGCGAATCATATAGCCCGGGCGCAATAGGAGGTGGATAAATGTTCGTTTGGCATCATCGTTAAGGAACGGGATGCTGTCGAATGCGCCATGGAAGAAGCCGCGCCGTTTCTGCTCGCGTTCACTGCGGGTGTTCACCCAAATGCTATTACCGGTCTTCTGCCATATTTTGAAGGCTCTGAACCAAATACGTATATTTTGTGTTATCTCTTTGATAATCATTGTCGGACAAATGCTAAATGCCAATATGCAAAGATTGTTATTGCTTTTTAAAATAGCAAAAAACAATGCGCTGCAGTTAATTGTTCGCGTTTGCGTTAAATGTTTACGTTAAAAATCAATAGCTTTGCCGAAAACAACAGTTTATGTCGCCAACGCTTATAATAATTGTTCTGCTGGCTTATTTCGGGTCGCTACTGGCCATATCGTACATAACAGGCCGCAACGCCGACAACGGTTCGTTCTTCATTGGCAACCGACGTTCACCGTGGTATCTGGTGGCCTTCGGGATGGTGGGGACTAGCATATCGGGCGTAACTTTCATATCGGTGCCTGGCGAAGTGGGCATCAACCAATTTGCTTATATGCAAATGGTCTTGGGCTTTTTCTTTGGCTATTGGATTGTTGCAAAGGTTTTATTGCCAATCTATTACAAATACAATCTGACAAGCATCTATACTTATCTCGACAGCCGTTTCGGGCGCACATCGTACAAGACAGGTTCGGCTTTTTTCCTGCTGAGCCGCGTCATTGGCTGTTCGTTTCGTTTGTTTCTGATGGTGAGCGTGTTGCAGCTTGCCGTATTCGATGCATGGGGCATTCCGTTCGAGCTGACGGTGGTTGGCATTATGCTGCTCATTCTGCTCTACACTTTCAAGGGCGGTATCCGCACCATTGTATTCACCGATACGCTGCAAACCACTTTTATGCTTGCGGCGCTGATAATCACTATTATAGTCGTCAAGAATTCGCTCGGGTTGAGCATTGGCGGTGTTGTTAATGAGATTTGCCAGTCCGACTATTCGCGTCTCTGGTTCTTCGACAATCCGAAAGAGAAAACCTTCTTTTGGAAGCAGTTCCTAAGCGGAATTTTCATTGTGATTGTGATGACCGGCCTTGACCAGGATATGATGCAGAAAAACCTTAGCTGCCGCAACCTGAAGGACGCGCAAAAGAATATGTATTGGTACGGATTTGCCTTCATACCTGTGAATCTGCTTTTTATGGCGCTTGGAGCGATGCTCTACATCTATGCCGGCCGCAACGGCATTGCCATTCCCGAGCAGACCGACAATCTATACCCGATGCTTGCCACGCAGGGCTATCTGCCTCAGATTGTGGCGCTTTTCTTTGTCGTTGGGCTGGTGGCTGCGGCCTATTCGTCGGCCGATTCGGCTCTGACCGCACTCACCACAGCCTTCTCAATCGATATTCTTGAAATTGAGCACCGCAATCTCACCGGCGAGCAGCAAACGCGGCTTCGCAAGCGCGTTCACATTGGCATTGCAGCGGTGGTGGCCTTGGTCATCATCATCTTCAACCGCTTGAACGACCGCAGCGTTATCAGCGCCATCTACACCATTGCTGGTTACACATACGGACCACTGCTCGGACTCTACGCCTTCGGGCTATTCACCAAGCGGCCCGTGTGCGATCGCTGGGTTTGGCTGGTGGCTGTGGTCTCGCCGCTCATCTGCATCGTGCTCAACTGGCTTGCGCCGAAGTTGCTTGGCGGCTACAAAATGGGCTATGAACTTTTGATGATAAACGGTGCGCTCACGTTTGCCGGATTATGGATTTTGCAGAAAAAATCTGATGTCGCGCAACCATCTGCGCCCCAACAGAGTCATACTAACGCAACTGATTGAAATTTGAAATGACTGGTACAATTGATTTCGACGAACTGGTCAGGCAATGCAAGAAGAAAAGCGTCGTTGCGCAGCATAAACTATATAAGATGCTGGCGCCCAAACTTTTCGGTGTGTGCCTGCGCTATGCCGGCAATCGGACCGAGGCCGAAGACATACTGCAAGACGGTTTTGTGAAGATATTCACCAAAATCGGGCAGTTTGACTTCAAGGGCTCGTTCGAAGGGTGGGCACGTCGCGTGATGGTCAACTGCGCGTTGTCGCAATACCGTCGCGAGAGCCGCCTATATGCCGTTGACGACATCGCTGAATACGACACTCAGCTCTCGCCCGACGATGTGCTGAGCGTCATATCGGCTGACGAGCTGATGCAGATGGTGCAGCAGCTCACACCACAATATCGCACTGTGTTCAACCTGTATGCAATCGAAGGATTTTCGCATCAGGAAATCAGCAAGATGCTGAACATCACGGAAGGCACGTCGAAATCGAACCTGTCGCGAGCCAGATGTTTGCTGCAAGAGAAGGTGGAAGCCGTTTACGGACGCCGCCGGAGTAATGTGTAACTTTTAGTTGGTAGATTATGACAACGAACAACATTGACAAGATTTTCAGAAACGGGCTCGAAAACCACGAAGCCGAAGTGCCCGAATCGGTTTGGCAAAACATTGAACAGCAGATGTCGGGGCGTCCGAGCAACCGTCGCATATGGCTTGTGGCCGCATCGGTGGCCCTGCTGATTGGCGCAAGTGCGGTGTGGATGACGACTGGCGGTTCGCAACCCGTCACACCAACGGCCGGCACCACCGTCGACACCACTGCGGCTCCACAACCCGCAGCTGCCCAAATCGACTATGCACCAAACTACGCCGACAGTGCGGTATTTGAAGGAAAATAGGCGTTTATATATGATACGAGATAACAAAAGCCCGACTCGTCAGTCGGGCTTTTATTATTAATAACGGACTTATTTTATACATCTTTATGTATCTCGCGGCCTTCGACGTAAATTGCACCAAGCGGACGGGCCGGGCACAAATGCTCGCAGGCACCGCAACCAATGCAACGTTCGGTATTCACAACCGGAATCTTTAGCCCGTTAGGCTGTTCCGGGTCTTCAGGAACCATCTTAATGGCACCGACCGGACAATGGCGGGCACAGTTGCCGCAGTTTACTCCGTCGGTTTTGACAACACAGTTATCTTTCAGCCAAACGGCATAACCAACTGATACCGAAGATTTTTCGGCAGTCGTTATTGGTTTGATGGCATCGGCCGGGCAGACGGTTGAGCACTTGACACACTCGGGGCGGCAGTAACCGCGGTCGAACGACATTTCAGGTTGCATAAAGTGCTCGATATCAGACGATGGTACCAAAACTTGATTTGGGCAAGCCGACACGCAGAGTTGGCACGCTGTGCAATGGTCGGTGAAATGGCGGACGCTCAGCGAACCGGCCGGTTTTGGCTGTACAGTGCGGTTGGGCGCCTTGCGATCGAGAATGGTGGCCAATCCGCCATCGACTTTCTGCTCCTGCGCCTTGACTGCCGTAGCGGCAACCATCAACGCACCCACCGTCAGAAACTTACGCTTCGATTCATCGACACTAGCTCCCTCGCTTTGCGAAACAGTACGCAATTTATAACTGATAGCGCCTTTGTTACACTTGTCGATGCAGTCGAAGCAAGCCACGCAGCGGCTGTAATCGATGTTGTGCTCTTTCGAGTTGATGCACGAAGCCTTGCAGTTTCGACCGCACAAGCCGCACGAATTGCATTTTGTGGTATCGATAACCGGCTTGTAAAGCGAGTATTTTGCAAAGAATCCCAAAATCGTACCCACAGGGCAGACAGTGTTGCACCAAGTGCGGCCGCCACGCCATGCCAAAACGGCAATCAAAACAAATGTTACGGCAGCTACAACAAAGGTTGTCAGGCTTTTAATCCACACATCAACTGTATAGAAAGCATAGCTGCCGGCACGTTCGGCAAAGTAGGCCAAAACATTGTTACCAAACTGATAGACTGGCGCAAACAAGTTGTTGGCAATGCGTCCGTAGGCGCTGTATGGTGCCACCAGATGAGCAATAAAACCTACACCCGGTGCCAGAATCGTTGCAAGGAATACAACCAACACGCTGTAACGCAGCCATTTGAGCTCAGGCGAAAACGAATAGCGGTTTTTCTTGCTCTTTTTGCCGAAAAACGCCACCACATCCTGCATCACGCCAAGCGGACAGATGACAGAGCAATAGACACGCCCGAACAAGAATGTGAGCACAAGCAACGCCACCACCACGCCAACGTTGAGCGCCAACAGCGCCGGAACAAACTGAATGTCGGCCATCCAGCCGAAATAGGTGTGAATTGTCCCAGTAAAATCAAGGAACAAAAGCGTAATCAGTGTGTAAAACACCACTGCCAGTGAGATGCGGATTTTGCGTAACATACGTTTACTTTTTTCTCGCAAAATACAATATTACAAACTATTATAGCAATAGGTCGATGAGCTTTTTAGCTATTTAATCGACCAATTACCGATGTTTTCCGACAAAGTGCGTCAAATTTCGTAGTCAAGGCAGACGCGCAGCTTTGTGTTCGGGCGCACCGAGCCGTCAGCCACAGCCACATGAGCAGGATGCACGGCGTAACCTTTTAGGGCATCGAAGCTCTCGAGTGTCGAGTCGAGCATCAGGTCGGCGTTCGATGTTGGCAGACCGTTGGTGTTCACTTTGATTTCCAGAAGCCCAGGCACCTTGCCGGCCAAGCCTTCAAGACCTTTTTTGATTTCAGCCTTGACAGCGATTTTTTGTTCTGCTGAAAGTTCGTCTTTCAGCTGCCAGAGAATAACGTGTTTTACCATAGTATTTTTGATTTAAAAATATATAACAATCATTGTTTTATAAGTTTTGTCAATAAGGCTGTCAGGTCTTTTTGGCGGACAGGTTTTGCCAAGTAGGCCGTGCAACCTGCCTCAAGTGCAGCCTCGCGGTCCGAGTCGAATGAGTTGGCTGTGAGCGCCACAATGGGCGTTTTGGTGTCGAACTTGCGGATGTTGCGTGTGGCCTCAAGGCCGTCCATTTCGGGCATCCTGATGTCCATCAAAATGACATTGTATATCTTCGACTGCGCTAGCTTGACTGCTTCTATGCCGTTGCGGGCGCGTGCGAGGTTGTGGTTCGAAAGCATTGTCTCAACTAGAAAGTAATTGCTGTCGTTGTCCTCGGCCACTAGGATGTTCACATCCTTTAGCCCGGATTCTGATGCTGCGGGGGTAGCTTCTAGTGCGGCTTGTGGGGCGTTGTGACTGACAATCTTCATCGGAATCCAAGCCCAGAATGTCGAGCCTTTGCACTCTTGCGACTCAAATCCGACCTTACCGCCGGCAGCCTCGGCTATCGATTTGCAGATGGACAGGCCAAGACCGGTGCCCTGAGCAAACGAGTCGAGTTTTTCGAACCGATTGAATACTTTCGACTTCTTATCATCGGGGATGCCGATGCCGGTATCTTGCACAAAAATGCGCACGCCGCCGTCCTTGTACACATAGCCAAACTTGATGAAGCCCTCTTTTGTGTATTTGTTCGCGTTGGTAATGAAATTGTTGATAATCTGCGCAGTACGGTTCTTGTCGAACTCAACAATGCAGTTGTCGTTTTTAATGTCACACACAAACAGCACGTCGGGCTTGACTTTCTTTTGGAATGTGTCGTAAATTTCTTGGAACAAAGCAGATAGATCGAATTGCTCATATTTGAAATTAATATACCCTGCTTCGAATTTCGACACGTCAAGAATGTCGTTGATGAGTCCGAGCAACAGATCGCTATTCGAAGACACATATTGACTGTATGTGGATTTTTTTACGGGGTCGTCGGTGTTGGTGAGCAGTTCCGAAAATCCTACAATGGCGTTGAGAGGGGTGCGGATTTCGTGGCTCATATTGGCGAGGAACGCCGATTTCAGCCGGTCCGACTCCTCAGCTTTCACCTTGGCGCGTTGCAGTTCCTTGAATGTCTCGGCCTGTTCCGTCACATCGAGCGCGGTAGCTAAAATGTAACTGTGACCATCGAGAGTCAGCTTGGTTTTGTGTACGTTATAAACGCGATTGCCTACAGGGGCACCAGTGATGTTATAACTGTAATTGCCATCTTCGACGGCCAGATTGTCCGACTCTTGAATCTTTTCAAGAAGCTCATTATGAAAAAGTTCGGTATCATTAAAACCAATGATCTCCTCACGTTTCATTCCTATCATCTGGCAGAATTTGTCGTTCACCATCGCGTATGCCATATTGTTATCGACGCTCTTCATAAAGAACAAGCAAGGTACCGAATTGATGAACGTGAATAGCATATCGTTCAGTTTCTCAGTCTCTTTAATGGTCGATTCGAGTTTTTCGATGTTGCTATGCAATTGCGAAACATCAAGCGATACAGAAAGCAGATAGCGGTGGCCCGTTGGCGTTTTGATAACAGAACGGATGGTGCGCCATGTGCGTCTCTCTCCGTTCATATCGATGGTGATGTCGTACTCGAGATAGCCTTTTTCGATAGTCTCAAAGTCGTGGGCGCGTTCCTGCTCAATGTCGAAGGCCTCAATGTGGCTGAATGCCTCGGCATCGGTGTGACCAATAATATTCTCGCGTTCAACGCCCGGCCATTTGTAAGCTTCCTCATTGACAAGCACATATCGCAAATCATTGTCGACATCTTTCATGTAGAACAGGCATGGCACCATATTGATGAAGGTGTTGAGCATCAAGTTATTTTCTTCCTGTTGCTGCATCAGTTTTATCCATCGTGTGTTATCACGTACAAGACCGGTGTAAATTGTCACATCGCCTTGTGAGTTACGTTGCAATGGAATCACGAACAATTGCATGTTGTACCATTCGTCGTGTTCGCGGCTGATTTTCAGGCGGAGATAAACTGTTTGTGTAAAATCCTCATGTGAACGCATCCGGTTAACCAAATCGACCATCATCTGTCTGTCTTCATAATGAACGTATTCGGCAAGAGCCTTGATAGGCCCTGTTTGCGGTAACTCGGGGAATCCCTCAGTCTGATATAGTGTAAGGATGTCGGTGTCGGTATCGAAATCGAACTGCATCAAATCGGATTCCAACATGGTGAGCTGCGTGCGGATCTGCCCTTGTTCTAGTGTTTGCTTGTATAATGTCTGACTTGTAACATCGCGGATGGCACAACCAACTTTTGTAACTACTCCGTTCTCTTCCTTCGCCACTAACGATAGTTCAAAATAGGAGTATTTGGTGTCGTCAGGCGTCTTTTTCATTCTGATTACATTGAGCGACTCTTTGAGTTCGCCTTTTTTCATGGAATCAAGTATGATATCAAGCAGATGCGTGTCGTTCGGATGTATATTCTTAATTAGTTGGTCGAGAGTGATGCCTTCGGGGAAGATAACTTCGCCGCTTACTTGCTCGCGCTGCCATGTCTGCAAGTTCATGGTCCATGTTGATATGCCGGCTGTGCGCATTAGCATTTCCTTGTCCTTGTCGAGCTCGTCGATAATGCGCCGTTGCCGCTCGTCTTCAGTTATATCGGTGACACACAACACGTAGCTTAACTTTGAGCCATCGGCCGAGAGCACGCGGCGGCACTGAAATTTCAAGTCGAGCGAGCCTGTCAGTGTTGAGTTATAGTATTCGCGAACATCGTCGGTGATGGCAAAGTGGCAAACCGTTTCGGTCATTTCGTTTTTCACGATGGCGCGCTTGAAATCGTCAGGCAGGACGGGAGAGTCGAAAATAACCCGTTTGTGTGTCGTATAATAACTTGGGTCTTTCACGCCTATTATATTGAAAAAGGCGTCGTTGGCATATTCCATCACACCGTCGAGATTGTAAATGGCGTAGCCCACAGTTGAAACTTTTAGGATGGTCTGCTGCTCGTCGAGAAGGGTTGCAAATTCGGGGGTTCCTTGGTTTGATAGGTCGGTGATGATTACAACAAGATAGTCTTTGCCATTGTCGTTCATCTTATAGTATCGGAAAGCGAGTGATGCAAATCCGCTGCGCCCGAAAAAATGGTGTGATGCCTTTGACATATCAACATTGACGATATACAAGGCTCCATTGTTGCTGATGTCGGAACCTGGTTGAGGACCGGTGTAGTAGGGGTTGTCATAGATTTTGAACTTGCGGCTGAGCAAGGCATCTTTGTCGGGAATGCCGAAAATGCTTGCTGTAGCCTTGTTAAAATCGATAACTGTTCCGTCCATCTCGCAAATGACAAAGCCTGCCGATACCAAATCGAACATCGAGCGGAAATTGGAAAAAGACAAATGCTTTGCCGGCGATGTGCTGACTTTTGTCTCACTCATAATGATGTCGATGTGATGCAGACGGCCAAACAACCACTCGGCACGCATGTTAAGCGTGAAATATTTATCGCCGTTTGCATCCAACCCGATGAAACTCGACATTGATTCGGCTCTGCTTTTCAGTTTGTCGATGGTCTCGATTAGTACTCCGCTGTCGGTAAAACAATATGCGAACTGACTGAGATTGTATCCGTTATACTGCGAATTGTTGCCAGATGCGCCAAAAAATCTGTCTTTCCTCACATTGTAGGTGAGCAATTCCGACTTTGATGTTGAAAGGTGAGTCTCAAGCAGTTTGAAAAAACTTGCGTGACTGCGCCTCGAAATCATGAGCGAGAAGAATCCTGTCACAATCAATGTCAACAGCATCAATAGTATACCAAGCAGATACATAGATTCGGGTTGTTAGTTAACAAACAATCTGACAACTCGTCAGCAACATACAATAATAGCAATTTTTTATATGAACCGTCCGGTTGTTTTTTTGTATTGGAGATACTCATCGCCAAAGTCACGCTCGAGCCGTTTCTCCTCCGATAGCACTTGAATGGTCATCAGCGCGACCACTGCGGCAAAAACCACCAACGACTGCCAACTGAAAAACGCCAGCACCGCACCTATATAATATATGTAGGTGCCCGTCAGCATCGGATTACGACTGAAACGGTATGGGCCGTCGGTCATCATGTGCTTGGTGCACGGAGCAACCTCGTGACCAACCGCATCGAACGGGTTGCCCTTCCCCACCTTGCGCATATGAACAATGCTCCACACACTCACAGCCACTCCGGCCACGGCCACAAATGCTGCGGCAATGAGCCTCCACCGCGGAAAATCAGCCAGTTGCGGCTGACCGGAAGCCCACCACATCAAAGCAGGAATACCCGCGATGAAAATCAGAAATCCTAAAAAATAGCCAAGAATATTTCTCATAGTCAAACAATTATATATCAGCGATATATTTCAAATACTCACTTCACAAACGCGAAACTTCCGCTGTCGCCTTCAACCTTCTTCCCGTTGACTTTCCACTCACGATTGCAACTGAGTTTCCGCTCGTTGTGCTTCCAGCAGTGGTAGTTAATGACATCAGAAGTGCCGTCACCCCAGTTTATCACAAGGTCCTCATTCATATCAGCGCCGCCATCGATTTCGCCAAACAACATCCGGCACAGGGTATTGCCATTGGTGCGCACGGTGTCCAACTGCAACCCATACATATGTGGCATATAGGCTTTTGCACCTTCGAAATGATTCATAAAATCATAACTCACCTCGTATGTTTTTTCTTTGAAAGTGAGAGACGTACCGTCGAGAATGCTACTGTTGCTTTGCGGATTAAGCAAGTCGTTGCCATTACTGTCGGTAGCGGTAATGCTGATGCCAACTGGCGCCCAATCAACTATCACCCCGCCATTATTATCGTCATCGCAAGCGGAAACCGACATAAGCAGAATCAGCCCGGCTAATAAATCACGATGCTTCATTTTTTTTCTATTTTATTGATAATGAAATATTAACAAATCCCAAAAGCCTGGCAAAAAACGGCTTCTGTTGCCGCAGCTTGGAGACTATTAAGCAACCCTCTGTAAATTAACTATTTAGTGTCGAGGTTTATCATAGGAATGCTGTTGCCGCCGGTATAAACAGGCAGTTTGCCGTCCCAACGCTCAAGGGCGTACTGCTGAACCAGAAGTGCGTTAAGGCTGGCAGCCACTGTGCGGTTATAGTAAGCCTCGCCATCGGCTTTGATTTTCAGCGCTTTAGCTTCTCCTTCCGCTTGCGCGATGGCTATTTTTGCTTGAGCCTCAGCCTTTTTCACTTCGTTCTCGGCCTTCAAACTCTCCTGAATGGCATTGTTTTTAGCCTCGATGGCTGCCGACAGCGACTGCGGCGGTGTTATCTGCGACGTGAATTCCGACACCAGGAATCCCTCTTTCAGCAAAGCGCTGTCGAGCATTACGCGAACTTCGGCCTCAAACTGCGCGCGGCTGGCCATCAGCTCGTCCGACGTGTAACGGTTAGCCGAGATGCGGTAAGCGTCGTACACAACTGTTTTCATATAGCCATCCTCAATCTTGCGCAAATCGACACGGTATTTGGCGAAGATTTTCACCACCATTTCGCGGCGCACCTGATATGCGAGCCTCGGGTCCATCTTGAATACGGCAGCATCTTTTGTGGTAACGGTAAACGGTTGATAATCTACACGTTGAATATTAACAGGATAGCTGTAAACTGATGTCGTGATGGGGTTGTAAACCACCCAGCCGGTAATTGGAACAGCCTGAAGCTCACCTTGTTCGGTAACTGAAAATTTTTTGAACTTGATTCCTGCTTCTGAAGAATCGACAACTGCGCAGCTTGTAAACAATGAAGCCAATGCAAACAATAAAATAATTCTTTTCATATCAGTTTGTTTTGTGTTTTAAATTCAAATAGTTTACTAACTCAAAAATTTCCATCTCTTGCACCACTATAATATTATGCTGTGCAAATGGATGCGGAAACAAATATAGTTTTTTTAAGAAAAAATGTAAAGTTGAATGTGTAAAGTGAGGTGGGTTGAAATAATGTTTCAGTAAATTATCAGCTGAAAACAGAAAAGCCTCGCAAACAATCGTTTACAAGGCTTTTCGTGTTGTCGTGGAAGGACTCGAACCCTCACAAGCAGAACCAGAATCTGAGGTGCTACCATTACACTACACGACAATGGTTTTGTTGCCGCAAATATAGCAACTTTATTTATGGTGTAAACACAAATGCGTAACTTTTTGCTGATATTAGTGGCACAAGTTGTAATAAAATGATTGCCAATAAATTGCGGCCGTGAGTTATTTTTTGTCGCCATCGGTCAGCAGGCGGGACAACTGCATATAGCGCCAAACAACCGCCAAAATGAGCGCCAAAAAGACAATGACAGGCATACGGTAGCGGACCAATGCACCGAAGTTGGCAGTGGTGAGTCCGACAAAAAAGGCGTAGGTAACAACAAAAACCGACGCGGATATCAGAAACGGATTGCGCATCACTACACTGAATATTCGGCGAAGACCGAACTTGAAAAGCAAATAAATGATTAACAGCATTAGGGCAAATGTTTCGAGCCCTGAAATGAACATCAGCACGTTGCGCGATTCCCACACAAACGGACGGAAAACACCTGCCACAATGGCAGCGGGAGCTTTCGACACAAGGCCGCCAATGGTGGGCTCGAACTCGCCAATGTCGAAACTGTTGCCGCCGTAATACTCTTTTTTCAAGTCATCTTGAATAATGACGGCGGTCTCGATTATGGCATCGAGCGACTGATAACGCTCGTTGGCTAGCGAGCCCAAACGCGAGAACAGCCCCACGCCCACAAGCCACATCACGGTCACGATTATCGGAAAAACCAACACTCGGAACATACGCGACCGCATCCGATAGACATAGGTGAAACCAATCCAAACAAGGCCCGCGCCCATTGTGGTGAAAAACGAATACGGCCGAATGCTCATACAGATATAACTGCAGATTATCAGCAAGATAACATTGATAAAAATCCGCTTGCGCGATATGAGAAGGCTGTGAACGGCGCAGAAAACGAACATCGACGCCACAAGGCACCAACTGTCTTTGAGCAGCGACGAGCCCCAAAACACCACCGACGGCACGAAGAGCAAGGCTATGGCGAAGTTGCGGTCGTTGTTGGGGAAGAGTTTGAGCATCAGTTTGTAAAATTTCCAAAAACCAATGAAAAGCAGGGCATTGAGCACAATGATATTGCCTAAAAATGTCTTGGCGCCCAACAGGTAGAGCGGCACGTTGAAACGGCAGACGGCAAACGAGTTGGGGTCGCGCCAATAGGTGGGCCAACCTGTGGTGCGGTCGAAGGCGGAATGGACTTCGGGCGTGTGAACACCTGCCATCACTTTCGCGAAAGCGCCAAAATCTTTGTGCGCAAGCCGTTCAATGGACTGCGTGCCCCAATAGTAATAGTGGGTGTCGGTTTCGCCGTAGTGGTATGTGTAGATCATGGCGAAGGCAATGCCCGCGAAAATCTTGAGCATCAGGCCGATAGTGAAATAACGGTAGCAAGGCTCGGCATCGATATGGCGGCGACGAACCGACGACGATATCCACCACAATATCATCAGATAAAGCGGCACTATCAAAACATCGGTCAATGTAATTACTTCACGCATCGGGCACAAATATAAAAAAGTTTAGAGTTTGGGGGGAAGGATTGGATTTGGACGACGGACATCAGACTTCAGACATCAGACTTCAGACATCAGACGACGGATAAATTCGAGTAAGGTGTAAAGAGTAAAGAGTAAAGAGTAAAGTTTAAGGTTTAAGGTTTGAAGTTTGAAGTTTAAAGTTTGAAGAGTAATGTGTAATGATTCGGAATTCGTAATTCATAATTCATAATTCATAATTAACCGTCACCCAATACCCAACACCTAATGCCTAGTGCCTAATGCCTAACCCCTTTCAATCTTCCGCCTGTTCGCTAATTGTCAACAACTTGATTTGGCGGGCGGTACATCTGCCGAATCTATTGAATACATTTGACTTTCACTTAACTACTAAAAAAAGAGTATATGGAAACTTTTGGAACAATCTTTAAAGAAGGCGGCAAGAAGGCCTTGTTGTGCGGCTCGGGCGAACTGGGCAAAGAAGTGGCTATTGAGTTGCAACGTTTTGGCATTGAGGTGGTGGCGGTTGACCGCTACGCAAATGCGCCCGCAATGCAGATTGCGCACCGCTCGTATGTGATTTCAATGCTCGACGGCGAGAAACTGCGCGAGATTGTTTACAAAGAGCGTCCCGACTATATCATTCCCGAAGTTGAAGCGATTGCGACACCAACGCTCATCGAACTTGAAAAAGAAGGCTTTAACGTGATTCCAACGGCACGCGCCACCTTCCTGACAATGAACCGCGAGGGCATCCGCCGTCTGGCCGCCGAGGAACTGGGGCTGAAGACATCGCCCTATCGCTTTGCGGCAACTTACGACGAGTACCGCGCGGCCATCAAAGAGATTGGCATTCCGTGCGTTGTGAAGCCGATTATGAGTTCGTCGGGCCACGGACAGAGCGTGGTGAAAAGCGAGGCCGACATCGACCGCTCGTGGAAAATTTCGCAGGCTGGCGGCCGCGCTGGCGCTGGAAAGGTGATTGTCGAGGGCTTCATCGATTTTGATTATGAGATTACGCTTATGACCATCCGCCACAAGGACGGCACAAGTTTCCTGAACCCCATCGGCCACTGGCAGAAGGACGGCGACTATCAGGAATCGTGGCAGCCGCAGCCTATGACCGACGCCGCTCTGGCAAAGGCGCAGGACATTGCGAAGAAGATTACCGACGCGCTTGGCGGCCGCGGAATCTTTGGCGTGGAAATGTTTATCAAAGGCGACGACGTGATTTTCAGCGAGGTATCGCCGCGTCCGCACGACACGGGTATGGTGACAATGATTTCGCAGGATTTGTCGGAATTTGCGCTGCACGTGCGCGCCATTCTGGGCCTGCCCATTCCGAACATCGCCTTCCACGGCCCGTCGGCATCGAAAGCCGTGGTGGTCTTCGGCGACAGCCAAAATGTGAAGTTCAGCAACCTTGAGGAAACGCTTGCAATGCCCGACACGCAAATGCGCATCTTTGGCAAGCCCGAAGTTCACGACCACCGCCGTATGGCCGTGCTGCTGGCTCGCGGCAACTCGATTGAAGAAGCCAAAGAGAAGGTTCGGAAAATGTATGATACGCTGAAGGTTGAGAAGGATTGAATGCGTGAAGGATTGAAGGACTGAATTAGAATTTAGGAATTAAAATTTGATATGTAGAGACGTGGCGCACCGCGTCTCTACGTGTTTTATGGCAGTCCAAATCAACCGACAACACCTTTGATTTCACCGCCGGCAGTCTGAATGGAAAGGCTGTCGCCCGTTTGCACTTGCTCGGGCGAAGTTACGGCCTTGCCTTTCGAGCGGACGATTGAGTAGCCGCGTTTAAGCACGTTCTGCGGGTCGGCTTGGCGGCAGACGAGTTCAAGGCGGTCGAGTTGGTGCTGCTTGGATTCAAAGAAAGTGGTGAGCGCTGTCTGCAAGCGCTGCTCAATGGTTGCAAGGCGGGTGTTGCCTGCAGCGATTCCGATTTGCGGCAAAAGACGGATTTTCTGCTCGAAGGTTGAGAGTTGGGCTGTCCGCAGGTCGAAATAGCGGCGTACGGCGCTGTTGGCGAGCAAGTTGAGTCCCGACAGTTGTTCCTGCGAGTGACCGACAACGGCTCTGACACCCAAAACAAAACGGTGATAATCATCGTCAACACGCTTGATATTCTGCTCGATACGCTGGCGGGCGACGTCAATCACATAGTCGCATTTCTGGGTGAGTTCCTGCTCAAAGGCTGCTGCGCGGTCGATTATGAAAGCCGCCAAAGCGGTTGGCGTTTTGAGCCTGGTGTTGGCCACAAGGTCGAGCACCGAGTCGTCGCGCTCGTGGCCGATTCCCGTGAGAATGGGCAGCGGAAACTGTGCGGCGTAGTAGGCTAACTCGTAGTTGTCGAAGCAACTCAAATCGGATTTTGAGCCGCCGCCGCGCATAATCGCCACCGCGTCGAACTCATCCATCTGACTGAAAATCTTGTCCATAGCAGCGATAATTGATTCTGCTGCGCCATCACCTTGCATCAGTGCAGGAAACAACTCGACGTGAAATTTGTAGCCGAAATCGTTGTTTTCCAATTGATTGGCGAAATCGCCCCACCCCGCTGCCGTGTCCGACGAAACCACCGCAATGCGCTGAACCACAAGCGGTAACGGAATCTGCTTGTTCATATCAATCACCCCGTCGGCGGTGAGTTGGGCAATCACCTTTGCGCGCTGCTGGGCAATATCGCCCAAAGTGTATTGTGCGTCAATATCCAACACATTGAGACTCAATCCGTAAAGTTCGTGCATCTCGACCGTGACGCGCAGCATCACCTTCAGTCCGGCGTGCAGCGACTCGCCCGTAACCGACTCAAAATAAGGGCTCAGGCGTGCATAAACATTCGCCCAAATTGTAGCTTTCACTTTGGCCGTCATTCGTTCGGTATCTTGGTCTTTCTCAACAAGTTCCATATAGCAATGGCCGTTGCCGCGCTGACCGAACTCAATAATTTCGGCCACCACCCACACAGGCGTCGCGAACGAATTTTTCAGTTCCGCACGGACATTATGCAAAAGTTCGAAAAGCGATATTGCTTGATTGTCTGTCATTTACCAAAGCCGATAAGTGTGTGGTAAATCATTGTGCCCTGCGTTACGCGGTTTTCAATGTCGATTTCGGGCGCGTAAGTGTCTGAATATATGTCGATTTGAACCTTCTCAACCATTCCGATTCCGGCGGCATAACGCTCTGCGACAAGCACTTTGCTGATAGCCGTCAACTCGTTTTTCTGAGAAACAGTGAGCACCGAATCGAACCGGAAACGGCCCACCACGGCGGGGCAGTCGATACTGTCCACTCGGAACTGATACTTCTGCAGAGTGTCGGTGCGGTTGTAGGCGTTGCCGTTCCACGTTTTGCCAACGGCGAGCGGCAGTTGCATTTTTATAATTCGCGTATTTTCTTCAATCTGAATCACTTCCGTGCCGTTGACGTATGCCAACCACGTGTTCATTCGCTGCCAATTCTCGCCTTCGTTCGTCCGGCGGAAACGCTCAATCTGCCGCAGAGTGTCGCCAATGTTGTCGATAAAAATTCCGCCAAAGCGCTCACGCACAATGTATTGCTGAGTATCGAAGAGCGCAATCGGCTCATCGATTTTGATTTCGACCACCGAAAAATCGCGCCAAGCGCCCGAATCGAGCGGAAAATATTGGCACTCAATCTTTTCCACAGGCGGCAACTGATACGAGTCGGATTTGTCGCAGGCGGCGAAAAGCGTTGCAAGAATCGATATGTAAAGAAAACGTCTCATTTTCGTCCCAAATTTAACCATTTGATTTTATCCACGCCATAACCAACCGAATCTCGTCGTACGAAAACTCGTTGTTGAGTGCTTCGCGGACGGTTGTCAGGCTGTGCTGGGGATTGTTTTTCAGATATTTGGCAATGGTTTCGGCACGCTCGGGGGCGATAATGTCGGACGGTTCCAACTGGCCCTGAGCGACGTAATGGCTCAAATGATTCACAATGGTTGAGATTACCAATCCGCGCGTTTTGGCAATTTCGTCAACCGACATTCCTTCGGTGAACATCTGCCACGTAACTTCCTTTGTATCAATCTTCGGCGCTTTGGCGGGTTTCTTTTCCAATTCGTCAATGCTATCGAAAATATCGCCATCGACTTGCATTCCGTTTTCCTTCTTGTACTGACGCACAATCTCAACAATATCAGCACCATAGCGGCGCGCAATGGCCTTGCCGACGCCTTTCACCTTGGTGAGCGCGGCAATGTTTTCGGGCAACGTCTCGGATATGCCCAAAAGCGCCTTCTGCTGCAGAACCACGTAGGCGGGCACGTTCATTTCGGCGGCCTTGCTGTTGCGCCACAGCCGCAGCGACGCAAACAACCGCGCGTTCGCAATGTTCTCCGTGCCGCTTTCGGCCTTGGTTTTCTCTTTCTTTGGCTTAAGGTCGGTCAGCACCGACATTGCTCTGGTTTTCAGATATTTCTGCACTTCAAAACCGTCCTTCATCGTGTTCAGGCAGTGCTTTTTGCGCAGCGTCAGGTCGCGAAGTTTTTTCAGCGAGTCGTTGGCTTCGGTCTCAACGTCAGAGTTGTCGGTGGTAATGGTTATGGCATCGACGGCGGTCTCAACAAGTTCGCCGATTTTCGGCACAAAATAGTCGCAGCCCTTGCCAATGCGCTCTTGCAGGTGGCTGTTGCCTTCAACGCCACTGCCGATTATCTGCGCCACCTGGCGGCCGAAACTGTCGGCAACGGATAGTATCTCGGTGTTGACTCGCGGCAGAACGGGCTCAAGTTTTTCAGCGGGATTGCCAATCAGCACACCATTGTTTTTCAGCAAGATACGATTGAGCCGCTGCATCTCGTGATAGATTTCGGTGCAGTCGAACAAATCGCCGATAAGGCTGGTCTCGTAGCGCACCTTCGATTGGTTGAGCACCGCCTCATCGACCACCGACTGCTCGGCTTCGCGGTTGAATCGCGTAACTTGCTCATCGCCAATCAGACAACTGCCGCCCAAACGCGACGAAAGCACAATGCCCTCGAGCGTGCGGCATCGGCTCAAAGCCACATAAACCTGGCCGTGCGAGAAGGCCTGCGCGGCATCGATAATCACGCGGTCGAAGGTCAGGCCCTGGCTCTTGTGAATGGTGATTGCCCACGCAAGTTTGAGCGGGTACTGACGGAACGTACCGTCCACAACTTCAGTGATTTCCTTCGTCTGCTCGTCGATTTTGTACGACGCGTTCGTCCACTCGGCTGGCACAACTTCAATGGTATCGTCAGCGCCGCCGCAATCCACATACACCTTGCCGTCCTCAATGTTGACAATGCGGCCGATTTTGCCGTTGTAGAACCGCTTTTCGGGCGACGGGTCGTTCTTGACAAACATCACCTGCGCGCCTTCCTTCAGTTCCAACTGATATTCAGTGGGATACATCTGCTCGGGGAAGTTTCCGCTGATTTCGGCCTCAAACTTCACCAACTTGCTTTTCAACTTCTTGAGTTTGCTCTGGTTTATGTCGTTCGACTGGAAGTTGTGGGTTGTGAGCGTTATGTATCCGTCTTTGTCTTTTGGCTCAAAATCAGGCTGATAGCGCTTGTCGAGTTCGGCAAAGACGGCGGCATCGGCGGTGTTGTTGCGCACGCGGTTCAGAATGTCGATAAAGTGCTGGCTCGTCTGGCGGTAAATCTGCTTGAGTTCGATAACCACGTAATCGGTCTGGCGCAGGGCGTTGCTGCCGAAAAAGTACATCGTCGGGTAAGCGTCGCGCAGCAAATCCCACTCATCGTCCTTGACCACGGGCGTCAACTGGTGCAGGTCGCCAATCATCAGCAACTGCACGCCGCCAAAAGGCTGCTGGTTGCCCCGATAGCGCCGCAGCACGTCGTCAATGGCATCGAGCAAATCGGCGCGGACCATCGAAATCTCGTCAATCACCAACAGGTCTAACGTTCTGATTATATCGATTTTGCGCTTGCTGAACTTGTATTTGTTTTTGCCGCCTTCGGCCTGCGCGTAGCCTGGCAGAAACGGCCCGAACGGCAGTTGAAAGAACGAGTGAATGGTCATTCCGCCCGCGTTGATTGCCGCCACACCCGTGGGCGCGAGCACCACCATCCGCTTGGGTGTCAACTGTTTAATGCGTTTCAAGAAAGTGGTTTTGCCCGTTCCTGCCCGCCCCGTCAGAAACACGTTGCGGTTGGTGTACTGGACAAAATCGTATGCTAATTGCAGTTGCGGGTTGTCGGAATAATCCATTTTTGATTTTTGATTTATGAATGCAGATTACTCTTTACTCTACACTAAACACCTCACCACTTATTAATAATACTTAAACTTCTCCTCCAACACAGGCAGAATATCGCTGAAATTGTCTTGCAGGGGAAGCATTGTGCTGAACATAAACTCATACATCTCGGGCCAGGTGGCGCGGTTGTGGAAGTTCAGGTCGGTGCGCTCGCAGTAGGCGCGCATTACGGGTTTGCCAACGTCAAGTTTGTGATTGTCAGTCCAATGCATCGGTGCGGGCAGGTCGGTTTCGAGTATGGGCGCATACTTCAGCAACTCGCTGTAGATTTCGGTTCGGCGGCTCTCGCTGCGGGCGTTCACCTCAACCACCGTGCGAATCCACTTGCAGTCAAGGTCGAACTTGAGTTCAAGCCCTTTGATTCCTGTTTTGTAAAGCATCCATTCGACTGGCCGCCCCAACCTGACCGACTGGCAGCGGCTGTAGTTGGCAAAGCCGTTCCAGAAATCGGTCATCAGTTGACGGGCCTCGTCCTTACTGTACATTCAGGTTCTTTATGAAATCCCACGATAGGTAGTTCTCGTAACTCATACAAACCTGCGCGGCAAACTCGTTGGCGGTCTTCAAAACAGGCAGCCAATCAACAGTCTGACCATCGATAACATTCTTAATCTGTGACAGTTGCGACAATTGGTAAACCAGTCCAGCGGTGAACGTATCGCCTGCGCCAATGGTGCTCACTGGCTCAATATCGCAGCCGTTAATGTGGGTATTGCCCAGCATCGAAAACTCCTCGGCGCCGTTCTTTCCTTTGGTCACAATCAGCGATTTAGCGCCCAACTCGCTCACTTTGTTCCAAACCTCGCTGCTGTCGGTGGTCTTGAAAATGGTCTCGAAATCCTCGTCAGAGCCCTTAACCAAATGCGCAAGTCGCACACAATCTTCGATATACGGCATCAGTTGAGCCAGACGCGGCTTGTCCGACGCGCGGAAATTGGGGTCGTAAACCAGGAACGCGCCGTTCTCTTTGGCCTTTTGCAGGAACGATTTGAGCACCTCGTGGGCGCGGCTGTTCAGAATGAAGAACGAGCCGAAGATTATCACGTCGCCGCGGTGAATGTTCGGGAACTTCATCAGCGTATAATCCTCTAAATCATCCTTATAGAAGGTGTAGTGTGCCTTATTCTGCTTGTCAAGGTGCGCAAAGGCCAGATTGGTGCGAATGGCGTCGGACATATAAATATAGTTGGCGCCCACCTTGTTTTTGGCCAGGAAATCGAGAATCAAACGCCCGTTCTGGTCGAACGACAGGTACGAAATGTGGTTGACGGGCATTCCCAAACGCCCTAAAGTGATTGCTGTGTTCAGCATTGAGCCACCTGGCTTCGCCCTCATATTATCGAAATCGTGGGTAATGATATCCAGAACAATTTCGCCCAAAGTGTAAATCATAACACCAAAGTTTTAAGTTTCCAAAAACATTTCCGCTTTACGCAATGCTTAAAAAAAAGTTTAGAGTTTAGGGGTAAGGGGTTAAAGTTTATAGTTTAAAGGTTAAAGTTTATAGTTTAAAGTTTAAAGTTTAAAGTTTAAAGTTTAAAGTTTTACCTTTTACCTTTCCCTTTTCCCTCTCACCTCTTACCACTTACCTCTACCCCTTACCTTTTCAAGCCAACTTCAAATCGCTGCAGATTGCCGCAATCTTGTCGTTCAGTTTGTTGGCAACGGCTTGATATTCTGACGCGTTGGCCAATGGCATTTTTGTGCCGATATAGAACTTGATTTTCGGCTCGGTTCCCGACGGACGGACCGAAACAATGGTGCCGTCGGCGGTAATGAACTGCAGAACGTTCGATTTTGGCAGTGTGATTTCGGTCTCGGCCTTGGTCTTTTGGTCGACGGCCTTGCCCAGTTTGTAGTCTTTAATGCAAACAACCTCCGAACCAGCAATTTGCTTGGGCGGATTGCTGCGGAAATCGGTCATCATCTGCTGAATCTCCTCAGCGCCCGATTTGCCCTTCTTCACAACGTTTATCAGTTTCTCGCGATAGAATCCGTAGCGGACGTAGATTTCGGCCAAAAGGTCGAACAGCGACTTGCCCTGGCTGAACGCCCACGCGGCGGCCTCGGCAATGAGCGACGACGACATAACGGCGTCTTTGTCGCGCACGAAATCGCCGCAAAGGTAGCCGTACGATTCCTCGCCACCGCCAATGAACTGCTTCTTGCCCTCGTTGCGCTTAATGGCGTCGGCAATGAACTTGAAGCCTGTGAGCACGTCGTAGTACTCAACGCCGAAATCCTTGGCCATTGCGGCAAGCAGTTCGGTGGTTACTATAGTCTTGACAATGAATTCCTTGCCTTTCAGTTTACCATTCTCTTTCCACTTGTTCAGCAGGTAGTAGATAAGGATTGAGCCCGTCTGGTTGCCGTTGAGCAACTCGAACTCGCCCTTGTTGTTCTTGGCTGCAATGCCCACGCGGTCGGCGTCGGGGTCGGTGGCGATAACCAGTTCAGCGCCAGTCTCTTTCGCCTTCTCAATAGCCATTGCCATTGCGGCAGGCTCCTCGGGGTTCGGCGATTTGACGGTTGGGAAGTTGCCATCGCTAACGTCTTGAGCATCAACGTGAATAATGTTTTCGAAGCCGTAGTTTTTCAGGCTTGCGGGCACAAGGCGCACGCCCGTTCCGTGAATCGGGGTGTAGACAATCTTCATATCCTTGTGCTTGGCGATAATCTCTGGCGACAGCGTAAGTGCCTTAATGCGTTCAAGATACGGTTTATCGACATCGTCGCCGATAATGGTGATTCCGTCGTTGCCTTTGCCCCATTTCACCTCATCAACCGAAGTGATTTTCTGCACTTCATTTATAATATTGGTGTCGTGCGGCGCGATAATCTGCGCTCCATCGTCCCAATAAACCTTGTAACCGTTGTACTCCTTCGGGTTGTGCGAAGCGGTTACAACCACGCCGCTCTGGCAGCCCAGGTAGCGGATTGCGAACGAGAGTTCGGGTGTCGGACGCAGAGAATCAAACAGATAGACTTTGATTCCGTTTGCCACGAAGATTCGTGCGGCAGCCTCGCAGAAGGTGCGACCGTTGTTGCGGCTGTCGTGAGCCAGCGCCACCTTTATCTCTTTGCCAGCAAACTGCTTGAGCAGATAGTTGCAAAGGCCTTGTGTGGCCATTCCCACGGTGTAGATATTCATTCGGTTGGTGCCAGCGCCCATAATTCCGCGCAAGCCGCCAGTGCCGAATTCCAAATCGCGGTAGAATGACTCAACAAGTTCATTCTCATCGTTTTCCATCATATTTTTCACTTGCTTCTTTGTCTCCTCATCGATTGAAGCGGTGTTGAGCCACGCCTGAGCGCGCTGCTTAACGGTTTGTAATAAATCTGATTGCATATTTTAAAGTTTTAAGTTTCAAGTTATTAGTTATAAGTTTAGTGCTTCGCTGTTGAGAAGGTTGAGTCGCTTAATTCTCTACTTTCTAAACCTTCTAAACTTTTCTCAACATTCATTACACATTACTCTTTATCCTTTACTCTCCTTTTTCTTTCAATTTCTTCAACATAACATCAAGACTGTCAGTCCAATACGGAATGTTAATGCCGAATTTCGATTTTATTTTCGACTTGTCGAGCACCGAGAAGGCAGGCCTTTGGGCGGGCGTTGGGTACTGCTCGCTGCGGATTGGGTTCACTCGGCAGTTGATATTCTCGTGGCGCAGAATGTGCTGCGTGAAATCGTACCAACTGCACACGCCTTCGTTGGTGTAGTGGAACAAATCGGTGTAAGGTTTCGGCATTGCCTGCAACTGCGGCAGAATCTGCAGAATAGCGTCGGCCAAATCGTAGGCATAGGTTGGCGTGCCCACTTGGTCGAAAACCACATTCAGTTCGTCGCGCTCGGTGCCGTATTTTATCATCGACTTAACGAAATTCTTTCCGTAAGTTGAATAAAGCCAAGCAGTTCGGATTACAATGGCGTTAATGTCGGAATAGAGAATCAGGTGCTCGGCCTCGCGCTTGGTTTTGCCGTACACCGAACTGGGGATTGGCACGTCGTCCTCGTCGTATGGCCTGTTCTTCTCGCCGTCGAACACATAGTCGGTCGAGATTTGAATAAGGAAGAAGCCGTATTTGCCAGCCATTTCAACCAACAAATCAACCGCAGTAGTGTTCAGTTTGAATGCTAGTTCCTGATTGCTTTCGGCGGCATCGACAGCGGTGTAGGCCGCACAGTTTATAAGGAAATCGAACTTGCCGTTCTTTTGAAAGAAATCGTTGAGCGCATCAACGCTCGTAATGTCCAATTCGGCCACATCGGTAAACACAAACTCATAATCGGCATACTTGGCTGCCAAATCACGAATCTCGTTTCCCAACTGCCCGTTGGCGCCTGTGACTAATATTCTAAACTTCATATTTCTGTTCGTTTCATAAACAAGTGGCTAAAATAGCAATTTTGAGTTATATGATTTTCTGTGTGACTGCTGAAAATCGCACGAGTTATAAACATTGTGTTAAAAGGGGTGGGGGGTAGGTATTAAGTTGCGTAACATTCGCCAATTTGCATCGTCTTTCGGCTGTATTTAAAAACATTTTTTATGAAAAGAACATTTTTAGCATTTGCGATTTTATTGGCTCCCGCTTTGCTTTTTGCACAAGGAGAAAAACAAGACAACAGTCTGGATTACAAGATTTTTACCGGACAATACGAAAAAGGTAATGCTGAGCAACAGGAAGCATTCAAGCAGTTTTTCGGTGCGGACGATGTGCAGAACAAGTTCGATTTTTATTTCCATTGGTATAACGTAGCCCACGAGTATTCGCACTGCATTCTCGACTTTTATGGCAAAAGTGTCGGCCGTGTGCAGGAAGAAATTCTTGCAAACAAATTCGCGGTAAAATATTGGGAATCTGTTGGATTCGCCGATGAGCTTGCAAAACTCAAAGTGTTACTTGAGGAAAGACTTTCAACTTTCGCAAACCCAGTTCCCGAAGGCAAAACGTTTGAAAGTTGGTACACGGAAATATGGGGGTCTTCGAAGCTGATGGAAGTGTCGGTTTACGGTTATTTGCAGTTTAAAAGCGTGCTTATCGCGATGGAGGATGACGGCGATTTGGAAGCGTGGTTTGCCGCTGTCGGT
Organism: uncultured Bacteroidota bacterium; assembly: GCA_946414435.1. Classification (GTDB taxonomy): domain Bacteria; phylum Bacteroidota; class Bacteroidia; order Bacteroidales; family SZUA-534; genus RUG13583. The sequence continues at coordinate 1,381 of CAMKOM010000003.1, read as the reverse complement.
ATTGACGGGTTCTCCTGTCCGAAAGATTATAAATCAAGCAAATATCATGTAACGGCAGAGTCGGCAGTCAAATATTTGAACGACCTGCAAGGGTTCTTTAAAAGCGCTGAATTTAAAATGCCGATAGTTGGCATTGAGTTGACAGATGACCCGACAACACATTTTTCGCAGAAGATGGAATAAGGATTGCCCGCAGGCCATTGTCGTTGCTGCTGATTTGGTTTGCGTTTACGTTTTCAGTTTGCGTTTTATTCTTACATTTGCGCATCTGAAAAACAAAAAAAACTATGAAACTTACGGTGATTGGTGCCGGCAATATGGGTGGAGCGCTCATACACGGCTGGGCAAAGAGTGGCAAGGTTGATAGCATTACCATTGCCGACAAAAACGAGCAACTGCTTGCCAATTTCAAGTCGAAATATCCGCAGTTGACCACAACAACCGACAACATTGCGGCCGCAAAGGGCGCCGACATTATTATATTGGTGGTAAAACCCTGGCTGATGCCGACGGTTGTTGGCGAGATTAAGCCGGCTCTGGACCTGAAGCGCCAGATTGTGGTTTCGGACGCCGCCAACTTCACCACCGACAAACTGGCCGAAGCGCTTGGCGCCGACGGAAATCTGTTCTACGTGATTCCGAATATTGCCGCCGAGTTTGGCGCAAGTATGAGTTTCATTGCCAAAGGCAAATCGGCTACCGACGCCGCTCTGGCACAGGTGAAAGGCCTTTACGACATTGTTGGCGACACGCTTGTTGTGGCCGAGAATTTTGTTGGCCCCGGAATGATGATGGCCAGTTGCGGCATTGCCTACGTGATGCGCTACATACGTGCTCAGATGGAAGGCGGCTGCGAGATGGGCTTCTACCCTGCCCAAGCCAAGCAGATTGCGCTGCAGACAATGCAGGGCGCCGTGTCGCTGCTGAAAGAGACTGGCTGGCATCCTGAGGAGGCCATTGACAAGGTAACCACCCCTGGCGGCGTGACGATAAAAGGTTTGAATGAATTGGATCACGCAGGATTCAACAGCGCAGTCATCCGTTCGCTGAAGGCGGGACTGAAGTAAGTTGTTTCTGTTCATAAAGTGAATAACAATAGGTGAAGGACTATACCTATTATTAATAGGTGATTTGTTGTAAAATAATATATGGTGACGAAGAATTTTTCGCCACCATATTTTTGTGAATAGATTGTGTCAATCTATAAGTATCTGTGAATATCGTGGATTTGTGCTAAAAACATTTTGGGTAACATTTTGTTTACCATGCACTTCCGTAACTTTGTTAAAAATATTCAGAAAAAAGTATTTTTTTGCTATTGCAGATAACGAAAAAGCGAGTACTTTTGCACCCGCTTTCCGAAAGGGAGCGGGTTCTTAAA